>NZ_JBITGL010000003.1:84344-911529 GCF_044456985.1 Nonomuraea sp. NPDC050663 | reverse complement strand
GGCGAGTTGTGCACGCGCGGCTACTCGGTGATGCTCGGCTACTGGAACGAGCCGGACAAGACCGGCGAGGCGATCGATGCGGCCCGCTGGATGCACACCGGTGATCTGGCCACCATGGACGCCGACGGGTACGTCAACGTGGTGGGCCGGATCAAGGACATGGTGATCCGGGGCGGGGAGAACATCTACCCGCGTGAGATCGAGGAGTTCCTCTACCGGCACCCCGACGTCGCTGATGTGCAGGTGATCGGGGTGCCGGACGCCAGGTACGGCGAGGAGCTGATGGCGTGGATCGTGATGCGGGAGGGCGCCGCCCCGTTGACGGTGGAGGCGGTCAGGGAGTTCTGCGCCGGCAAGCTCGCCCACTACAAGATCCCGCGTTATGTGCATGTGGTCGACGGTTTCCCGATGACGGTGACCGGCAAGATCCGCAAGGTCGAGATGCGCGAGCGCGCCATCGGCCTGCTGGACCTGGGCCACGCCGCAAGCACCACGACCGTCTGAAGGCTCCGCCGGTCGCCGGAGCGCGCAAGGCCGCGACCGTCTGAAGGCTCCGCCGGTCGCCGGAGCGCGCAAGGCCACGACCGTCTGACGACCCCGGCCGCTCACCCGAGGGCGCGGGCGAAGGCCGCGTACGCCTCCGGCGAGAACAGCACGAACCGCAGTTCCGCGACCTGCGTCGACGCCGACCGGACGGCGTGCACGGCGATGCGGGCCGCGTCGTCCACGGGCCAGCCGAAGATCCCCGTCGAGATCGCGGGAAAGGCCACGGAGGCGGCGCCCAGCGAGTCGGCGACCCGCAGCGCCTCCGTGTGACACGAGGCCAGCAGCGCCGAGCGGTCCTCGGCCGCCGAGTAGACGGGCCCCACCGTGTGGATCACCCACCGGGCGGGCAGCGCGCCCGCCGTGGTGGCGACCGCCTGCCCGGTCGGCAGCCCGCTCCCGTAGCGGGAGGCGCGCAGCGCGCGGCACTCCTCCAGGATGGCGGGCCCGCCCTTACGGTGGATGGCGCCATCGACGCCGCCGCCGCCCATGAGCGAGGAGTTGGCCGCGTTGACGATCGCGTCGGAGTCCTGCTCGGTGATGTCGCCCAGGACGAGGGTGAGGTCCATGCCCCCAGTGTCCCAGGGCTTACGCTGGGAGCATGGTCAAGGCGTTCGCCTCATCGGCAGATCTCGAGGCCAAGCAGCAGACCCTGGAGATCCTCGCGGACGGCGTCTACGCGCTCACCGCCGAGGGCGACCCGAACGTGGGCGCCGTCGAGGGCGACGACTTCCTGGTCTGCTTCGAGGCGCTGGCCACCCCGGCCGCGGCCCGCGACTGGCTGGCGGTGCTGCGGCAGCACACGCGCAAGCCGGTGCGCTACCTGGTGTTGTCGCACTATCACGCGGTGCGGGTGCTGGGCGCGAGCGCGTTCGACGCCGACGTGATCGTCGCCCACGACCGGACCCGCGCGCTGATCGCCGAGCGCGGGCAGCAGGACTGGGAGTCGGAGTACGGCAGGATGCCGCGCCTGTTCAAGGAGCCCGCGTCCATCCCCGGCCTGACGTGGCCCACGCTGACCTTCAGCGACAGCCTGACGATCGACCTGGGCGAGCGCGGCCCCCTCGTGCTGCGCCACTGCGGGCGCGGCCACACCGAGGGCGACCTGGTCGCCTGGCTGCCGCGCGAGAGGATCCTCTTCGCGGGCGATCTGGTCGAGTCGCAGGCGGCGCTCTACACCGGCGACGCCTTCCATCGCGACTGGGCGGGCGCGACGCTCGACCGGGTGGCGCAGCTGGGAGCCGAGACGCTGGTCGGCGGCCGGGGAGCGGTCGCGCGCGGCGCCGAGGCGGTGGAGGCGGCCATCGCGCAGACCCGAGACTTCCTGCACGTCATGATCACCGAGGTGGGGGCGGTGCAGCGCGCCGGTGGCACGCTCAAGCAGGCGTTCGAGCGCGTGCACACCCTGCTGGAGCCCCGCTACGGCCGATGGCCGATCTTCGAGCACTGCCTGCCGTTCGACGTCTCCCGATTGTGGGACGAGCTGGAGGGTGTCGAGCGGCCGCGCATCTGGACCGCGCAGCGTGATCGCGAGGTGTGGGAACAACTCCAGTCATGAACGAGCCGGTGGTGGTCGTCGGGGCGGGCCCGGTGGGGCAGACGGCCGCGCTGCTGCTGGCCCGCTGGGGGCTGCCGGTCGTGGTGCTGGAGCGCCGCCACGCCCGTGAGGCGGTCGGTTCGAAGTCGATCTGCCAGCAGCGCGACGTGCTCGACGTCTGGGCGTCGGTGGGCTGCGAGGCGATCGCGCGCGAGGGGCTGACCTGGACCACGGCGCGCACCTACCACCGCGACCGCGAGCTGTTCTCGTGGAGTTTCGTCGACGAGGGCCACCTGCCGCCGTTCGTCAATATCTCGCAGACGCGGACCGAGGAACTGCTCGACGAGGAGATCGCGAAGAGCTCCGCGATCCGGGTGCGGTGGGGGCACGAGGTCGTCGGCCTGGAGCAGGACGACGACGGTGTGACCGTCATGACCCGGACGGGCGGCCCGGTCAGGGCCGGCCACGTCGTCCTGTGCGCGGGTGGCCGGGCCGACGGGTTGCGGCGCGGCCTGGGCGTCGCCTTTCCCGGCGAGACCTACGACGACGAGTTCCTGATCTGCGACATCCGCGCCGACCTGCCCCGCTGGGCGAGCGAGCGCCGCTTCTACTTCGACCCGCCCTGGAACCCCGGCCGCCAGGTGCTCATCCATCCCTGCCCCGGCGGCACGTTCAGGATCGACTGGCAGGTCCCGCCCGGCTACGATCCCGCCGCCGACGACCTCGACGCCAGGATCCGCCAGGTCATCGGCGCCGCGCCGTACGAGCTGCTCTGGCACTCGGTCTACCGTTTCCAGTCCCGCGTGGCCGACCGGCTGCGTGCCGGACGGGTGTTGCTGGCGGGCGACGCGGCCCACCTGTTCGCGCCGTTCGGCGCGCGTGGCCTGAACTCCGGCGTGGCCGACGCCGAGAACGCCGCCTGGAAGATCGCGTTCGTACGGCGCGGCCTGGCGGGGGAGGGCCTGCTGGAGAGCTACCACGCCGAACGGCACGCCGCCGCCCTGGAGAACCTGGAGATCACCGCCGCGACCATGCGCTTCCTGGTGCCGCGTACCGATGAGGAGATCGCCCGGCGGCACACGATCCTCGAAGGGGCGGCCGAGGACCCGAGCCAGGTCGACTCGGGACGGCTGGCCGAGCCGTACTGGTATGTCGGCTCGCCCCTGACGACACCGGAGCCGAGCAGGCCCTTCGAGGGCAGGCCGCCCAAGGGTGCGATGCCGCCGCCCGCTCCCGGCGTGCTCATGCCGCTGCGCGACGCGAGGCTGAGGAAGGTGGCGCGCACCGGCTTCACGCTGCTGCGCGGCCCCGGTTGCCCGCCGGACCTGGCGCGGGAGCCGGTGACGGTTCTCGACGGGGTGGAGGGCCCGGCGCCGGGCGAGGCGTGGCTGCTGCGCCCGGACGCGCACATCGCCGCGATCCTGCCCGGAGCCACTGCGGAAACGGTGGCCCGGGCCCTGCGAACCGCACTGGGCGGCCCCTGATCAGCCCCTGATCGGCCCCTTGTCAGCTCAGCGCGTTGGCCATCGCCACCACGATCGGGCCGAGCAGCGGCAGCACCACGTTGGAGAGCGCGTACACGATCGTGTACGACATCAGCGGCGTGGTGTTGCCCGCCTGCTGCTGCACCGCGGTGATCGCGGGTGTGGAGCACTGCTGGCCCGCGACCGACCCGAGGGCCAGCGGCGCGGGCAGCTTCATCACCTTGAACGCCACGAACAGCGAGATGCAGGCGGGGATCAGGGTGATGAGGATGCCGGTGATCGGCAGCGCGAAGCCGAACTTCTGGATCAGCTGCACCGCGGCGGGACCGGACGACAGGCCCACCGCGCAGATGAACGTGGCCAGGCCCAGGTCCTTGATGACGGAGGCCGCCGCCGGGTCGTACTGGCCGATCTTCGGGTTCTTCGCCCTGATCCAGCCGAACAGCAGGCCCGACAGCAGGCAGCCGCCGCCGGTGCCCAGCGACAGCGGGATGTCGCCCAGCGGGATGACGATCTTGCCGATGAGCATGCCCAGGATGACGCCGACGGCGATGAAGATGAAGTCGGCCTTCACCGCGGAGTCCAGCCGCACGCCGAAACGTCTGGCGGCGGCGTCGACGTCCTTCTTGGCGCCCGAGATGCGGGCCACGTCGCCCGCGTTGACGGTGGTGCCAGGCTGGAGCGGCAGCCCCTGCTCCATGCGGGTCAGGCCGGTCAGGTAGACGCCGGTGTGCTCCTGCGCGGCCTGGGCGCGAACCTGGCTCAGGGTGACGCCGTTGACGTCCTTGCCGGTCAGCAGTACTTCGGCGATGTCGAGCTCCAGGTCCAGGCCCGCGGGGTCGGCCACCTCGGGCCCGATGACCGCGTAGGCCTGCACCAGGTCCGAGCGCAGGCCGTACAGCACCACCACGTCGCCCGCGTCCAGGGCGGTGTCAGGCGTGGCGTCGACGAACCGCCCGGCGCGGCGCAGCCGCTCGACGGTGGCCCGCCCGCCGAGCGCGCTCTCCACCTGCGAGATCGTCTGCCCGGCGGCGAGGGAGACCTCGTGGGCGCGGCCCACGACGCTGGGCAGCGCCGTGGTCGCGTCCTCGTCGACGTGGCCCTTGCTGAGCTGCTGCCACAGCTTGGCGGCCTCGTCGCGCAGGTTGAAGCGCAGCACGGCGGGCGCGATCTGCGAGGTCAGCAGCACGATGGTGATCAGGCCGCAGATGTAGGAGATGGAGTAGGCGGTGCCGACGTTGGCCTGCAGCGCCGCGATCTGGTCGGGCGGCAGGTTGAGCTTGGCGATGGCGTCGGTCGCGGTGCCGACCACGGCGGACTCGGTGGCGCCGCCGGCCATGAGGCCGGCCGCGGTGCCGATGTCGAGGTTGAGCACGACGATGGCGATCGCGGTGATCGCCAGCACGGTGATCACCTCGATCAGCGTGAACCAGCCGTAGCGCAGGCTCTTCTTGTTGAGGCTGGCGAAGAACGACGGGCCGCTCATGTAGCCGAGGGTGAAGATGAACATCGCGAAGGCGATGTTCTTCACCTGGTCGTTGAGCGTGATCCCGCCGAGCATGCCGACGAAGATCGCGACGATCAGCGTGCCCGCGATGCCGCCGAGCGACAGCCCCTTCACCTTGACCTTGCCGATGGCGTACCCCAGCGCCAGGCAGATGAACAGGGCGATCTCCGGCGTGCTCTGCAGGAGATCCTTGAACCAGTTCATGACTTGTCGAACTCCGCCTTGTACCCTTCGACGACCTCGCGCAGCCAGGTGCCGATCTGGGCGTAGTCGTCCTGGGCGAGGTTGGCCAGGCTGACCCGGACGCTCCACTCGGGCCCGTCGAAGCCGCCGCCGTTGAGCAGCACGACCGAGCCCTTCTCGGCCAGGCGGAAGACCGGGTCGACCGGCTCGAAGTTCTGCTCCAGCCAGCCGGCGAACTCCTTGCCCCACGTCTTCTCGACGTAGTTGAGGATGTCGAGCTCGACGTAGTAGCGGGCGGCCAGCGGGTCGTCGGGCAGCGGCACGCCCATGCCCTCGGTCAGCGCCTTGAGCCGGCGGGCGATGACGGCCTGGCAGGTCTTCTTGTAGGTGTCGTCGGTGTCGAGCAGCGCGGCGAGCGAGAACAGCGACATCTGCACCTGCTGCGGCAGCGACAGCCCCGCGGTGTGGTTGAGCGCCACCTGGCGGGAGTCGGCGACGAGCCGGTCGATGAACTTGATGCCGGCCGGGTCCAGGCTGATGGTGCTGTAGCGGTCGCTGAGCCGGTCCTTGTCGGACTGCGGCAGGCCGGCCAGCTTGCCCTCGAAGATGTTGTCCTGGTTGACCGCGATGACGCCCAGGCGCCAGCCGGTGCAGCCGAAGTACTTGCTGAAGGAGTAGACGCCGATGGTGTTGCGCGGCGCGGTCGACATCAGCGAGCGGAAGCCGTTGACGAAGGTGCCGTAGACGTCGTCGGTGATGATCGTCAGGTCGGGGTTGCTGGTGGCGATGATGTTCTCGATGTGGTCCAGCGACTCCTGGGCCAGCATCACCGAGGGCGGGTTCGACGGGTTGACCAGGAACAGCGCCTTGACGTTCGGATCGGCCAGCTTGTCGAGCTCGGCCTGGTCGTACTGCCAGGTGTGCAGGCCGTCCTTGTTCATCTTGGAGGCGGCGATCTCGACCGTCTTGAACTGGTAGCGCTCCAGGTGCGGGATCTCCAGGTACGGCGTGAAGATCGGCGTCATGATCGCGATGGTGTCCTCCGGGCGGAGGATGCCGTTGATGACGCAGGTGTCGAAGATGTAGCACATGGCCGCCGTGCCGCCCTCGACCGCGAACAGGTCGTACGGCCTGGCCGGCGCCTGCCCGGCACACATCTCCTGCACGAGGTAGGCGTGGACGATCCGCTCGGCGTGGTGGAGCATGCGGTCGGGCTCCGGGTAGTGGTCGCCGATGATCGCGTCGGCCAGCTCCCACACGAAGGCGTCGGGCTCGAAGCCCAGCGTGCTCGTACCGTACTCCACGGACTTGCGCAACAACTCGGCGCCGGGCCTGTCCCGGTTGTCGTCGAGGAAGGCGCTGAAGCGGCCGGCGATGCCCTCCTGCGCGGGCATGCCGCCCAGGCCGTCGAACTCCGACCAGGTGCGCCGCGACTCGGCCAGGCCGAAGGAGCCGAGCAGGAAGAACGCCTCGCGTGGCTCGGTGGCGATCCAGTTCGGGTTGCCGCGCCCGGCGTTCAGCATGGTGTGCGCGGCCTTGTTGTCCTTGGCCAGGTCGATGAGCTCGTTCTTCAGCTCGAACGGGCTGAGCGCTTCCCACTTGGTCTCGGTCGCGCGGTCGGCCATGAGTTCCCCCTAAGACAATAGGGCGACGATGATCGTGCCCCAGATGGTGAGCAGTGTGTTGCCGATGGCGTAGGGCACCGTGTAGCCGAGCACCGGGACCTGGCTCTTGGCCGCGTCCGTGATGGCGCCGATCGACGCGGTGGTGGTGAAGGTCCCCGCGGTCACGCCCAGGTTGATGGGGGAGGGCCACTTGTAGATCAGCTTGCCGAGGGCGAGCGTGACGAACATCGGCACCAGGGTGACGACCAGGCCGGCCAGCAGGAGGCTGACGCCCTCCTGCTTGAGCCCGGAGATGAAGTTCGGCCCGGCGGTGATGCCGGTGATGCCGACGAACAGGCACAGGCCGCCGGTGTTCATCAGCCACTCGGCGGCCGGGGGGAAGCGGCCCCACGTCGGGTGCTTGGCGCGCAGCCAGCCGAAGATCAGGCCCATGATGAGCGCGCCGCCGCTGGTGGTCAGGCCGATGTCGGCGCCCGCGATCGCGATGGTCGGGATGCCGATCAGGCCGCCCAGGAAGATGCCCAGGCCGACGAAGGAGAAGTCGGTCTCGTCGCTGGTGCGCAGCGGCTCTCCGACCTTGGGTACGGCACGCTCGACCAGCTCGCGCGGCCCCTGGACGGTGACCGTGTCGCCCACCCTGATCGGGGTGTTGCGGCCCAGCGGCATCTCGATGCCCGCCCGCATGATCCTGGTGATGAACAGGTCGCGCGCCTCGGCGTGCTCGGCCAGCTGCGACGGCGTGAGCCCGTCGGCCTCCTTGCGGGTGATGGCCACGTCGAGCGTCTCGATGTCGTAGTCGAGCAGCTGGGGGTCGTCGACCTCGGTGCCCGCGGCGGTCATCTCGCCGCGGATGAAGTCGGCGTGGTTGGCGGTGACCGTCACCACGTCGCCCGCCTGCAGCACGGTCTCCGGCGTGGTGAAGGCCGCCGTGTCGCCGTGGCGGTAGCGGTGCAGGAAGATGCGCCGCCCGCGGGAGGCGGCCAGCGCCTCGAAGTCCTTGACCGCTGTCCCGGCCAGCTCAGAGCCGGCGGTGATGCGGTAGGTGCGCCGCTCCAGCCGGCGGTAGGCGGGGGCGTCGTCGGGGTCGAAGGAGGTGCCGAGCTCCTTCTCCAATGCCTTGGAGTCGCCGACGAGGCTCTTGGAGCCCAGGAACCGCCAGGCCAGCTGCGACAGGAAGTAGGCCGCCGCGGCCGTGCCGAACAGGTAGCAGACCGCGTAGCCGACCGGGATCTGGTTGACGTAGGTCTGCTTCATGTCGTCGGGGATGGTGGTGGAGGCGTTGATGGCGTCGGTCGCCACGCCGATCACCGCCGACTGGGTGAGCCCGCCCGCGAGCAGTCCCGCGCCCCAGCCGGGCCCGTAGCCCATCAGGACCGCCATGCCCCAGGCGATCAGGAGGCCGATCACGCAGCCGACCACCGAGATGATCACCTGCGGGATGCCGGTCTTCTTCAGCCCGGCGAAGAACTGCGGCCCGACCTTGAAGCCCAGTGCGAACAGGAAGCCGATGAAGGCGACCGTCTTGACCAGGTCGGGGATGGTGATGTCGAGCTGCCCGATCAGGACCCCGGCCAGCAGGGTACCGGTCACCGATCCCAGCACGATCCCCTTGACGCCGATGCGGCCGATGAAGAAGCCGAGCGCCATGGTGAGGAAGATCGCGAGTTCGGCGTGCTGCCGCAACGCGTCAACGAACCACGACCACATGTGCCCCCCTGTCGGAACGGTCGGTGCGCAGGGGGATCACGCGTTGTCAGAGGTTCCCCGAAGTTGATCACCTGAAACGTCGGCCACCGTCACCCTCGTCCGGGGCAGCAGGCTCGCGCCGACCATGATGCCCAGGGCGATCGAGACCATCGTGATGACCGTCTCGAGCAGGTTGGCCAGCCCCGTGGCGTCCTGGCCACTGATCAGCTCGCTCACGCCGGCCAGCCCGGTCGCCCCCGGCACCAGCATCCAGAACGACGGCAGATACAGCACCTGCGACGGGGTATCGGTGCGGCGCTCCACCAGCATCGTGACGACGGGGATGATCAGGCCCGCCGCGAAGGCGCCGAAGAAGCCGCCCGCCACCCCGGCGCCGGCCACCTGGACGGCACGCTCCAGCAGCAGGCAGGCCAGCAGCCACGGCAGCACTCTGGGCCGGGCCGAGTAGAAGATCAGGAAGCCGAGCCCGAGCAGGAGCACCCCGATCCAGGGCGCCCAGCCGCCGAGCCCGTCCTGGGCGGGCAGCGGCGCGGTGCGGTCGCCGCTGGCCAGCGTGCTGCCGACGAGGATGCCGAAGGCCAGCAGGAGCAGGACGTTGGCCGCCGAGGCCAGCCTGGCCATGCCCGAGATGATCGCGCCGGTGGCCAGCTCGATCGTGCCCATCGTCAGGGCCGCGCCCGGCAGGAAGGCGATCAGCGGCGGGATGAGCAGGTCCTCGGGGTTCATGTCGAGCAGCGGCCCGGCCCAGCGCATGGCCGTCCATGTCACCGCCGCCGCGGCGACCACCGGCATCGCCGTGGCCAGGGCCCGGAAACGGGCCCCGAGCAGCTGCAGCACTCCGACGACCGCGCCCAGGGCGGCCCAGCCCAGCACCGCCACCGGTGTCGGATGCTGGAGCAGGCCGAGGCCCACGGTCAGGATCGCGTACCCCGCCACGGAGGTCACAGGGCTCAGACGGGTGGGCAGGTTCACCACCCTGGCCAGCGCCTCGCGTGCCTCATCGATCGGCACCGTCCTGGCGCGCAGCCTGCGGACCAGGGAGTACAGCTCCTGCACCTGGTCCAGCCTGAGCTGGTCGCCGGTGACGGGCACGAAGTCCATCGCGGCCGTGTCGCCCTCGCCGACGCGCACGAACAGGCCGGTGGGCACCACGAAGCAGCGCGCCCTGACGCCGTAGCGGGCGGCGACGTCGCCGAGCGTCGCCATCACCTCGGAGGTCAGCTCGCCACCCTGCAGCAGCGCGCCGCCCAGCCGGCACAGCAGGTCGGCCAGGCCGCGGTTCCAGTCGGCGGCGCGGGCCGCTCCCGGCACCTCCTCGGTGACGTCCGGCAGGGCGTACGGCCCGGCGAACCGGACAGCGAGCCGCCTGAGCCGTTGCGCGAACACGCCCCTTGGGCGCTTCTCGATCATGCCAGCCCCACCACCAGCCACATGAACGCCGCCCCTGCCACGGTCGCCAGCAGGGTCCGCCCGGAGGAACTGCCCGCGTGCGCCTGCGGCAGGATGTCGGCCGTCGCCAGGTACAGCAGGAACCCGGCGAAATACCCCAGGTAGAGCCCGATGACCTCGGGCGGCAGCACGATCAAGGTGCCGACCACCGCCCCCGCCACGGGCGCCACGGCGTCCATGGCGAGCAGGAGGAGGGCCCGGTGGCGCGCGTTGCCGTACAGGGTGGTGATCGTGAAGGTGTTGAACCCGTCGGCGAAGTCGTGCGCGATCACCGCGATGGCCACCGAGAGCCCCAGCGCCGGGCCGGCCTGGAAGCCCAGGCCGATGCCGAGCCCGTCGAGGAAGCTGTGCCCGACCAGCCCCGAGGCGGTCAGCAGACCCACCGACTCCAGCCCGTGGCGGTGGGCGCCGAAGCGGTCCTCCTGGCCGCGGTGGATGGCCAGCGACCGCTCGATGATGTGCAGCGTGAGGAATCCGCCGACCAGGGTGAGCGTCGCGGCGGGCACGCCGAAGATCTCCTGCCCCGCCGCCTCCAGCGCCTCCGGCAGCAGGTCGAAGCCCACGACGCCGAGCATCACCCCGGCCGCCAGACCCAGCACGACCTGCCGGTGGGTGCCCACGCGCAGCGCGATCAGCCCGCCTGCGAGCGTGGAGCAGCACGCGATCAGCGCCACCACAATCGCCATGCGGTCACTGTGCCCGCGCGCCCGGCGGGGCTCGCGATGGCACACGCTGCCTTTGCGGCTTCCTACCATGGTGCGGTGAGAACGCTTGACCGTCAGGAGTGGCAGGACCGGGCCGCCGCGCACGAGCGCCGGGTCGACGGGTGGACCGCCGGACACCTCCAGCGCCGCAAGGCCGGACGTGCCCACCCGGTCGAGGACTTCCTGTTCACCTATTACGGCCAGCGCCCGGGACGGCTGCGCCAGTGGCATCCGGGCGCGGGCGTGCTCCTCCTGGAGGCGAGCGACTACGGTCCCGGCTACGTGAACGTGCCCGGGGGCGCCATCCTGGACGTGGCCGCGATCCTGCCCAAGCGCACGGCCCTGCTGGAGTACGCCACCGCGCTGCTGGCCGCCACCGCCTCGCGTCCCGCCCAGCTCGGCTGTTTCGGCCTGCACGAATGGGCCATGGTCTACCGCGCCGAGGAGGTCCGGCACTCCTCCCAGCCGCTGCGCCTGCCGCCCGAGCGCATCGCCGAGGTGGTGGAGCGCAGGGGAGTGCGCTGCAGCCACTTCGACGCCTTCCGCTTCTTCACCGAGCCCGCCCGCCCGCTCAACGTGCTGCAGCCCACCAGGGAGGCGCAGGTGGAGCTGGAGCAGCCGGGCTGCCTGCACGCCAACATGGACCTGTACAAGTGGGCCTACAAGCTCTCGCCGCTGATCTCCAGCGACCTGGTGGCCGACTGCTTCGCGCTGGCCCGGGAGATCCGCGAGGTCGACATGCGGGCCAGCCCCTACGACCTGGCGGCGCTCGGCTACCGGCCGATCGCGATCGAGAGCGCCGAGGGCCGGACAGAATACGCCGCGACCCAGCGGGCGTTCGCCGAGCGGGCCGCGCCATTGAGAGAGCGATTGCTCGTTGAGTG
Organism: Nonomuraea sp. NPDC050663; assembly: GCF_044456985.1. Taxonomy (NCBI): domain Bacteria; kingdom Bacillati; phylum Actinomycetota; class Actinomycetes; order Streptosporangiales; family Streptosporangiaceae; genus Nonomuraea; species Nonomuraea sp. NPDC050663. The sequence continues at coordinate 899,906 of NZ_JBITGL010000003.1, read as the reverse complement.
CCGCAGACTAATGAATCTAGATATTTCATGATGTGTCTGGTAGATATTTCGCGCTGATCAGAATGCACCCCTATTAATGGTCATTCCTTAAGGGCGAATAAATGCTAGCCGATGAACTTTTCCTGATCGCCTGGGACACCACCGGTTCGGGTAAGCCACGGCTGCACGTCCAGGGAATCGCCCTCGGACTCGCCGGCGCGCTCCTGGCGGAACTCGTCATGCGCGGGCGCGTCGCCGTACAGGACGCCCTCGTCAAGGTCATCGACGGGCGGCCGGTCGATGAACGCGTCAGCGACAGGGTCCTGGCCGACATGGCCGAATCGCCGCAGCACACCGATGTCCGCACCTGGCTGGCCTACCTGGCCCAACGCTCCGTCACCGAGGTGAGCGGCCGCCTCATCCGCGAGAGCCGGCTGGAGCGCGAGGCGCCCAAGCTGCTCAAACGGCGCACCAGCCGCTACTACTCCCCGGATTTCGGGCACGCCATGTGGCCCAGAACCCGGCTCCACATGGCCCTGGTCCGCGGCCAGCCGCTGGCGGCGCACGACATGGCCCTGGCCGTGCTCGTCGACTCCTGCGGCATGACCGAGATCGTGGTCGACGACCCCACCGAACGGAAGATCGCCCGGCGCTACCTGACGACCGTGCTGGCGGCGCTGCCGCAGCCGCTCAGCGACCTCGGCAGGCACGTCAGCGCCGCGGTGGGCGACGCCGTCCTCACCTATCGCTCCTGAAACCCCCCAAGGAGACGTTCACCCATGCTCACCCGTGAATCCGGCGGTTCAGGCCAAGGCCCGGACCGCATCGCCGGCGCGCTCGCAGCCAACCGGTTAGGCGCGCCCTCGGTCGTCTACTTCGTCATGTCGGCCGCCGCGCCGCTCACCGTCGTCGCGGGTGTGCTGCCCACGGCCATCGCCGCCACCGGCATCACCGGCCTGCCCATCGCCTTCATCGCCATCGGCCTGGTGCTGGCGCTGTTCTCCGTCGGCTACGTCGCCATGGCCCGCCACATGGCCAACGCCGGCGCCTTCTACACCTACATCAGCCGCGGCCTGGGCCGGCCCGCCGGCGTGCCCGCCGCCTGGGTCGCCATCCTCGCCTACAACGGCCTGGCCGTCGGCGCCTTCTTCATGCTCGGCGTGCAGACCTCGGCACTGCTGGAGGGCTGGCTCGGCACCGCCGTCCCGTGGTGGGTCTTCGCCCTGCTGGCCTGGGCCGTGGTCGCCGCGCTCGGCGTGCTGCGCGTCGACGTCAACGGCAGGCTGCTGGCCGTCCTGCTCACCGCCGAGGTCGCCATCATCCTGCTGTTCAACCTGGGCGACCTGATCAACCCCTCGCCCGCCGGGCTGACGCTGGAGACGCTCTCGCCCGGCCTGCTGTTCACCGAGGGCGTCGCGCCGCTGATCGTCATCGCCACGCTCGGCTTTGTCGGCTTCGAGGCCGCCGTGGTCTTCTCCGAGGAGAGCCGCGAGCCGCGCCGTACGGTGCCCCTCGCGACGTACGCTTCCGTCGCCATCATCGCGGGCCTGTACGCCCTGTCGGCCTGGGCGCTGTCGGTGGCCACCGGACCGGCCAACCTGGTGGCGGCCGCCCAGAAGGACGGCCCAGAGATGATCTTCGTTCTGGGCGGCGCGCACTTCGGGAGCGTCGTCGTCGACATCGCCCGCGTGCTGTTCATCACCAGCCTGCTGGCCGCCTGCATCTCCTTCCACAACACCATCGCCCGCTACCTGTTCGCCCTCGGCCGCGAGCGCATCATCCCGGCCGCCTTCGGCCGCACCAGCCTGCGGACCGGCGCGCCGCGCACCGCCTCCATCGCCCAGAGCACGCTGGCGCTCGTGGTCATCCTGGCGGTCTGGCTGCTGGGCGCCGACCCGATCCAGGCCTTCTTCGTCGGCGGCGCGACCGGCGGCGCGGGCGTGCTCCTGCTGCTGTTCGTGACCGCCGTCGCCGTCATCGCCTTCTTCGCCCGCGAACCCAGCGGCGAGAGCCTCTGGCACCGGGTGATCGCCCCGGTCCCGGCCGCGGTGATCCTGGCCGTCATGGCCTTCATCGCCTTCACCAACTTCGAGGCGCTGCTCGGCGTGCCCGAGGGCGACCCGCTGGCCATGATCATCCCGCTCGTCTACGCCGCCGTCGCCGTCATCGGCGTGGTCTGGGCGCTGATCCTGCGCTCGACCCAGCCGGGCGTCTACGCCCTGGTGGGCATGGGGGCCAAGGCCGCCACCGCCAAGGAGTCCGCTCGTTGATCCCCGTACGGCAGGCGGCCGCGGCGGGGCCGCACAACTACCAGGGCCGCGAGCCGTTGGAGTTGCCGGACGGCACGCCGTTCTGGCCGGCGTGGCGGCCCGTCCCCTCGGCCGTGTGAGAACCGGTGCCGGTCAGCGAGCGCACGGCCAGGTCGTCGTAGCGCTCCTGATCGGCCTTCTCCGTGCTGAGCCTGGTGCCGAGATAGGCGCACAGGAAGCCGATCGGGATGGAGAACAGGCCGGGGTTCTCCATCGGGAACAGGTGGAAGTCGATCCCCGCGGGGAACAACGACAGGCTGTTGCCCTTGGCGTCGACCTTGCCCGAGACCACGGGGGAGAGGAAGACCAGCAGCAGCGAGCTGGACAGCCCGCCGTAGATGCCCGCGACCACGCCGGTGGAGTTGAACCGCTTCCAGAACAGCGACAGCACGATCGCCGGCAGGTTGGCCGAGGCGGCCATCGCGAAGGCCAGGGCGACCAGGAAGGCCACGTTCTGGTTGCGCGCCACCACCGCGAGCACCACCGCGAACAGGCCGATCACGAAGGCGGACACGCGGGCCACGCCGACCTCCTGCGACTCGCGGGGACGGCCGAACATCAGCACGTGGCCGAAGTAGTCGTGGGCCAGCGAGGTCGAGGCCGCCATCACCAGGCCGGAGACGACCGCCAGGATGGTGGCGAAGGCGACCGCGCCGATGAAGGCCAGCAGCAGGTCGCCGCCGACCGGCCCGCCGATGTGCTCGCCGAGCACGTGCGCCAGCTGCAGTGCCGCGGTGTTGCCGCTGGGGTCCTGGGCGGTGATGCGCTCGTGGCCGACCAGCGCGGTGGCGCCGAAGCCCAGGGCCAGGGTCATCAGGTAGAACACGCCGACCAGGCCGATCGCCCAGTTGACGCTCGTGCGGGCGGCGCGGGCGTCGGGGACGGTGAAGAAGCGGCTGACGATGTGCGGCAGGCCCGCCGTACCGAGGACCAGGGCCAGGGCCAGGCTGATGAAGTCGAGCTTGTTGATGATGGTGGCGACCGGGTCGCCCTCGATCTCGCGTCCGTAGCGGTTGCCCGCGTTGAGGAAGTTCTCCTGGCCGCTGGCCCTGGCCGCCTCGCCCAGCATGTCGCTGAGGTTGAAGCCGAACCGGCCCAGGACCAGGGCGGTCAGCACGATCGTGCCGCCCATCAGCAGCACGGCCTTGATGATCTGCACCCAGGTGGTGCCCTTCATGCCGCCGAAGCTGACGTAGAAGACCATCATCGCGCCGACCACGATGATCGTGACGGCCCTGGCCGTGCCTCCCTCCAGGCCCAGCAGGAGCGAGACGAGCGCGCCCGCGCCCACCATCTGGGCCAGCAGGTAGAAGACGCTCACGGTCACGGTCGAGACCACCGCGGCGGTGCGGACCTTGGGCTGCCTGCGCACCCGGTGCGACAGCACGTCGGCCATGGTGAAGCGGCCCGCGTTGCGCATCAGCTCGACCAGCAGCAGCGTCAGCAGCCAGGCGACGAGGAAGCCGATGGAGTACAGGAAGCCGTCGTAGCCCGACAGCGCGATGATGCCGGCGATGCCCAGGAACGAGGCGGCCGACATGTAGTCGCCCGCCAGCGCCAGGCCGTTCTGCGGCCCGGAGAAGGCCCGGCCGCCGGCGTAGAAGTCGGTGGCGTTGCGGGTGTTGGCGCGTGCCCAGAAGGTGACGCCCAGGGTGATCAGGATGAACACCACGAACAGCCCGAAGGTCAGCAGGTGGCCGCCGGTCATCGAAGTCCTCCGGGGCTGCGGCGGTGGCGGGCGGGGCGCGGCGGCGCGGCCCAGGTCTCGATCCTGCGGCGCTCGGCCATGATGCGCTCGATGTTCTCCATCTCGGCGCGGTGCTGCTCGGCCTCGTCGCGCAGTTGCTGCGAGAGCGGGTCGAGCCTGCGGCGGGCGTAGCGGGTGTAGCGCCAGGCCAGGTAGAAGGTCGAGACGAATTGCAGGATGCCGAGCAGGAGCGCGACGTTGATGTTGCCGAAGGCGGGACGCGCCATGAAGTCACGGGCGAATGCCGAAAGGATGATATAGACGAAATACCAGCCCAAAAACGACACGACGATGCTGATCGCCAAACGTTTGAATCGTGTTTTTAATAGGCGAAAGCGTCTGTCCTGCGCTAAACCGGCATAACTGTGCCGCCCTCCCACGGATCCTCCCCTGATCACGCTGCGTGGCTGGCTAACTCCGCAACGATAAGGGGAGGAGGTCACTGTTTTCCGGGAAATCCCGGAAAGACCTGAGCGATCTGCCGAGCGGTGGCCATCAGCAGCTCGGCCAGCCGCGGAAGCTCCTTGGCACGATGCGAGGAGAGCACGATCCCGACCGCCGCGAGCGGGCGGCCGTCGATGACGACCGGGGCCGCGACCGAGCACGATCCGAGCGTCATCTCCTCGTAGGTCAGCGCGTAGCCCTGGCGCCTGACCTGCTGCAGCTCGCGCATGAGCCGGCCAGGCTCGGTGACCGTGTGGCGGGTGGGCCGCTCCAGCTCGCGCCGGAGATAGGCCTGGACGAACCACTCCGGCTCGAAGGCCAGCAGCGCCTTGCCGACCCCCGTCGGGTGCATCGGCAGCCGCCCGCCCTCGCGCGAGGCCAGGGGCACGGCACGCCTGCCGTACAGGTGGTGCACGTAGAGCACCTCCATGCCGTCGCGGACGGCCAGGTGCACGTTCTCCCCGCTGACCGTGAACAGCTCCTGCAGCCAGGGATGGGCGACCTGCTGCAGGTGGCCGGGGGCCAGCCGGCCCAGCTCCCACAACCGCAGGCCGACGTGATAGCGGCCGTCGGGCCCCCTCGTCAGCGCCTTCCACGCCTCGAGCTCGGCCACCAGCCGATGCACCGTGCTCAGCGGCAGCTCGCTGCGCCTGGCCAGCTCGGTCAGGGTGAGCGTCGGGTGATCGCCGTCGAAGGCGCCCAGGATCGCCAGCACCTTGGAGGTGACCGTCCGGCCGCCCTCTCTCGCCCCGCCTGCCATCGGTTTCCACTCAGTAGAAGTCCGCCCTACTGTAACGCGCCACTCCGGGACGATGCTCTCCCTCATGCGCACTCAAGTCGGAATCGTGGGAGCCGGCCCCGCCGGGCTGCTGCTGTCCCACCTGCTCGCCCAGCGGGGCATCTCCTCGGTCGTGCTCGAGAAGCACAGCCGCTCCCACGTCGAGAGCCGCGTGCGGGCCGGGGTCCTCGAACAGGGCACCGTCGACACCCTCGTGGCGGCCGGGGCGGGGGAGCGGCTGCTGCGCGAGGGCCTGGTCCACCACGGCATCGAACTGCGCTACGGCGGAGCGGGGCACCGCATCGCCTTCGAGAAGCTCGTGCCCGGCCGCGCGATCACGGTGTACGGCCAGCAGGAGGTGGTCAAGGACCTCATCGCCCTCGACCCCTCCCGCGTCCGCTTCGAGGTCTCCGGAGTCGCCGTGCACTCCCTGGAGGACTCGCCGTCCATCACCTTCGACGGCGGGCGCGTCGACTGCGACTTCATCGCCGGCTGCGACGGCTTCCACGGCGTCACCCGCCCGTCGGTCCCCGAGGGCGTGCTGACGACCTTCGAGCGCGACTACCCCTTCTCGTGGCTCGGCATCCTGGCCAGGGTCCCGCCGTCGGCCGAGGAGCTCATCTACGCCGCCACCCCGCGCGGCTTCGCGCTGCACTCCATGCGCTCACCCACGATCAGCCGCTTCTACCTGCAGGTCTCGTCGACCGACTCGATGCAGGCGTGGCCCGCCGACCGCATCTGGTCGGAACTGCGCGCCCGCCTCGAGACCGTGCCCGGCTTCTCGCTGGAGACCGGCGAGATCATCGAGTCCGGCATCACCCCCATGCGCAGCTTCGTGACCGAACCCATGCAGTACGGCAAGCTCTTCCTGGCCGGTGACGCCGCGCACATCGTGCCCCCGACCGGCGCCAAGGGACTCAACCTCGCCGTCGCCGACGTCCGCGTCCTCACCGCGGCACTGGACCGCTTCTATGGTGAAGGCTCCTCCGACGCGCTCGACGCCTACTCCGACGGCTGCCTCCAACGGGTCTGGCGCGCCCAGCACTTCTCCTGGTGGATGACCACCCTGCTGCACACCTTCGACACCGACGACCCCTACGCCCAGCGCCTGCAGACCTCCTACCTCGACTACGTCACCTCCTCCGAGGCCGCCGCCACCACGCTGGCGGAGAACTACGTCGGACTCCCATACGGATGGGGGGTACAGTAAGGGCTCATGCACACGTTTTCCGGCACCGTCAAGGGCATGACCTGCGGCCACTGCGTCAGCTCCGTCAAGGAAGAGGTCGGCGAGATCGCCGGCGTCACCGCCGTGGACGTCGACCTGTCCAGCGGCACCCTGACCGTCGAGAGCACGGCCCCCCTGCCCGCCGACGCCGTACGCGCCGCCGTCGAGGAAGCGGGCTACGAGCTGGCCGGCTGACCGTTCGCCTCGCACCACTGCGCCCACGTCAGGCGCCCGCCGTCGAGCTCCTTGGCGTGGAAGGAACTCCACGACGTCTGGTTCGGGCCGGGCGCCGAGGGCGCCGTCGCGAAGAACGCCCCCGCCTCCTTGCGCAGCCAGGGCTCCAGATCGTCGACACCGTCGAGCGTCCAGGCGCGGGCGTGGTAGACCAGATGCCCGCCGTTCGTGTCACGCTCGGCCAGCCCCATGAACGGCGCCCACGGCCCGCTCCGCGTCCAGCTGTTGCGCACCCGCATCGCGCCCTGCGGGATCCCCTCCGCCCGGCTGCGCGCCTCCTGCTGGTTCACGTAGAAGTCGAACATCTCCATCGTCGTGTAGACGCCCTCGCTGAGCCCGAAATCGTCGGCCAGCGTCTCCAGCAGATCGGTGCGGGGCGGGATGTCCATGCTCCACACCCAGTCCTCGTGGATCTCGCGGCACGGGAAGCCCCTGAAGTCGGGGGTAATGGGGAACGGGCCCAGATTCACCGCGTCGTTGTTGATCGGGACCACCGGGTAGACCCTGCCGTCGAGCGGATTGGCCCACTCGCGCAGCGGCGTGGAGGGATCGGCGGGATCGGTATAGCAGACGAACTCCCGGGTGAGCACGTGCAGGAGATTGGTGTCCGGCACGCGGTGCAACCTGCGGATGTTGTAACCCTCCATGCCGAACAGCTTCTGCCCGTGGCGGATCGCCGGGGCCAGGGCGTCGGCGGGGACACGGGCGTAGACGGAGCCGGACATGCGGTAGAGCATGTCGCGGCCGTCGGGGCGGCCCATCGCCTGGAGGAACGCCCTGGCTTTGACGTCTGTGACGAGCTCGTAGAGGGGGGCGGGGTCGGTGGGGGAGAAGTCCGTCATGGGGGCAAGGGTGTCACAAAGATCGCCGGAGATGCTGGGGTCTAGTCGTACCAGCCCACCGACCAGCTGACGAACCTGTTGTTCGGCGACACGGGGCTGTCCAGCCTCAAGGTGATCCTCGCCGGGCCTCGTTCCACGGCCATCGCCATGCGGAACGGCCGGCCCTCCTCCCAGATCGCGCAGTCGCCCGCGCTGCCCGTGTCACGGCCGTCGCGGAAGACACGGAAGCGCAGTTGCCTGGACAATGCGCCGCTGCACAGCTTGTCGAAGGCGAACCGGCCCTTGCCGGTGTAGGTGAACGACACCTCCTTGTCGCGCGGGTAGACGCCGCTGTCGGTGCGCAGGAGTTTCCAGTCGCTCGCGTTCGGCGGGAAGGCGCGGGGAGGGGCGGGGATGATCGGTTCGGCGGGTGGGGTCCATTCGTAGACGGCGATGTCCCAGGCGGCCGGATCGAGGGTGGGGGGTGCGGTCGAGGGTCTGCAGCCCTTGCCCGGTGCGCAGTTGGGCTTGGCGATGGCCTGGGCCGTGAGGGTGAGCGTGGCCGTGGTGGCGCCGGGGCGGGTGTCGGGCAGCGGCCAGCGGAGCACGTCGGTCGTCGTGCAGGGAGGGAAGCCGGGCGGCACGGGCCGCCGGTCGAGGGCGACGGCGAGGCTCACCCGCGCGCCCTTCACGGCCTTGCGGCATTTCACGGCGACTTCCAGGGGCTTTCCCGACAGGGGGATGGTGATCGACAGTTTCGTGTCGTCCGGTACGGCCAGGCGGGCCGTTTCGAGGCGGGTGTGGTCGACCCCGTCCTCGGCGGTGTAGCGCTCGGGGAAGGGGGAGGCGGGCGCCGTGGCGATCTCGGTGTCCTGGGCCGGGCTCAGGATGTACGGCAGGGCGAGCAGGACAGCCGCCATGCCTGCTGTACCGGACAGGGCCGCGGCGCGGCGCACGCGGCGGCGGCGCACACGGGTCATCACGGCGGCGAGCCGCGCCGGGTTGGCGGGCGAGGGGCCCGCGTGGTCGTCGAGGAGGGCGCGCAGGTCGCTCATGGGTGCAGCTCCTTCACGATCGTCTCGTCCACCCGCAGCTTGGCCAGGGCCTTGGCGCTCTGGCTCTTGACCGTCCCGATCTGGCAGCCCAGGATCTCGGCGACCTCGGCCGCCGGCAGGTCCTCGTAGAACCGCAGCACCACCACCGCGCGCTGCCGGGCGGGCAGGCGGCCCAGGGCGCGCCACAGGGCGTCGCGCCGGTCGAGGCCGCCGGCCGCGTCCGGGGTGCCGTGGTCGGGCAGGGCGTCGCTGGGCAGTTCGCGGCGCCACCGGCGCCTCCACCACGAGGTGTGGGTGGTGACCAGGACACGCCGCACGTACGCCTCGGGATCGTCGATGCGCTTCCACGCGAACCAGGCCTTGGCCAGGGACTCCTGCAGCAGGTCTTCCGCGAGCGCCCAGTCCTGGGTCAGCATGAACGCGGTGCGCAGTAACCGGTCGGACCGGGTGGCGACGAAATCCGGGTATATCGAGCGATCAGGCAAGTGTTCCTCCAAACCGTTGACCGTACAGACGCATCGAGAAGGCAGGGAGGTTGCCCGTGGCGGTGCCCAGGCGGCTGGAGTGGGCGGTGGAGCTGCTCGACGTGCGGCCGGACGACCGCATCCTGGAGATCGGGCCAGGAGGGGGCGTGGCCGCCGAGCTGATCTGCGGGCGGCTCGACGGCGGCTCCTACACGGGGATCGACCGGTCGGCGACGCAGATCGAGCGGGCGCGCAGGCGGGTGCCGGGGGCGCGGTGGGAGGCGGCGGCGATCGAGGACTACCGCTGCGACGAGCGGTTCACGAAGGTGCTCGCGGTGAACGTGAACCTGTTCTGGACCCGGTCACCGGCTCACGAGCTGGAGCTCATCGCGGGGCTGCTGGAGCCGGGCGGGGAGCTGCTGCTGGTGTACGACTCGCCCGGTGGGGCGGGGTCGGTGGCGGAGCAGGTGGCGCGGGCTGCCGGCGAGCACGGGTTCGAGGCGCGGGTCGTCGCGGGGGACGGGCTGGCGGCGGTCAGAGCACGCCCTCGAGGGGCTGGGCGACCAGGTCCTTGACGAGGACGTGGCAGTAGTCGATCTCGCGGTCGACCGTCCCGTCGTCCTGGAAGATGTCGCGGGTCGTCTCGAGCCACAGGCGCCAGGGCTGGTAGTCGCGGTTGCGCCAGAAGCGGTGCAGCTCGCTCTTGTCCGGGCTGACTCCCAAAGCGAGCCGGTGGCTGCGGGCCGCCGCGAGCGACTCGGCTTCCTTCACGAGCCGGGTGGCGATGCCCTGACGCCGGAACGCGGGCCGTACCTCGAGGTCGGTGAGGAGGGGGACCCCTTCCAGGCCCGCGCGCAGCTCGGGCTCCTGGGCCGGGGCCAGCCACAGGTAGACCGCGCCGGCCGGGGTGGTGAAGTCGGTCCAGGCGACCAGGAGCTTGCCGTGTCCGGCGTACTGCCGCTTCAGCTGCCGGACGAAGTAGTGCCTCTTGCCGAATGCCGTGATCAGGTCCTCTAGGTGACTGTCGTGGGCCTGCAGAACGCGGACATGCGACATGACATTCACGATCCAGGCGCTGGGGTGTCTGTAACAAGCGGGGAATGACAATGTTGTCAATTAATGCGAAGTTAGCACCCTCTTATTGTCAGGTGTCGTGATATTCCATCGGCTGAGCGCTTCATCGGGTGAATCCGTCCGATGGACCGTATGGACGAATTTGCGCCAGGTTTCGCGATCCCGGCGCCAGGCGTCCAGGTAGGACACGCACAATTCGGCGGTGATATGCCTGGTCAGCCTGCCGCGGGCGGCCAGTAGCGCGTCGGCCAGTCCGGGGCGCTGCCCGTGGTCGCTGGCGAGAATGTGGTCGATGAACCCGCGGCGGCGGTTGATCGCCTCCGTCCAGTAGCCGTGGTCGGCCCTGATCAGATCGTTGCCCTCGTCGAGAAGCCAGTAGAGGCCCTCGGCGAGAAGGTCGCCGAACTCCTCCGCACGGGCACGCTCGTCGGTGCGGAAGGGATCGTAGGGCTGCTGCTCGACCTTGCCGGCGACCCCCACCTGGCGCAGGCCGCGGTCCTTGAGGAGGTAGAACCAGTCCTCGTTGTAGATGTTGGGGAAGAACGAGCGCACCCTCGTCGTCCTGACCGCCATCGCGCCGCCGCCGACGAAGCTGTCCTGCGCCCCGCCGACCGCCCGGAAGGCGTGGCACACGACGGAGTTGTCCGGGTAGCCGGTGTTGTCGAGGCCGACGACCTCGTACCGGCTCAGCAGGCCCGTGGCGAGGCGCAGGTCGTGGCTTCGCGGCACGTGGATGTCGTCGTCGAGGAAGACGACGTTCCTCCAGCCGAGCTGCTTGGCCAGCAGGAGCGCGAGATTGCGCTTGGCCGACAGGTCGCTGCGACGCTCGAAGACGGTGCCGCGGAGCAGGGCGTCGGTCCGGAAGCGGGGGAGGGCGAGCTGGTCGGGTTCCGGCACGTCCACGGCCAGGATCCGCGCGCCTGAACGGCGGTAGAGCGCCTCGGCCGCGCTCGCGGACGACCAGCGTCGGCTGCACAGCAGGACGAGCCGGCACTCGAGCTTCGCCGCGAGCTTGACCGCGTGTTCCAACCGATGCGGGCTGCGGATCGTCGGCACCACAAGGGCGTCGGGCGTCGTGGGCGGCGTCGCCTCGGTCGCCCGCTGCAGCAGCTTGCGATGTGAGGGGTGGTGGAGTGTCATGGCCGCGGCGGCCATTCGTACAGCCGCGAGGCCTCCAGCGTCAGGTCGGGGGTGACGACCATGTTGTTGACCACGGTCACCCGCAGCAGCAGGCAGAAGGCCGCGTCGCTCTTGAAGCGCTCGGAGAGGTACTGGTTGTTGCGGTCCCTGAACTTGCGATCGGTGAACGCCTGGATCGTGCCCAGGTTTCCCCGGCCGTACATGCCGGCGATGATCGTGACCGTGCGCTTGCGGTTGTGCGGATTGGGTCCCCGGTAGAGGAGCACCACGTCGGCGACGAGGGCGTCGGCGTCGTCGAGCTTGCGGTGATACCGCCGGCCCTCGACCTCGAAGTAGGGGCCCTCAGGGGTGTCCCAGTCGTTGACGAGGACGATCGGCATCGCGAGCTGGTCGAGCGTGACCTTGGTGACGTCGTTCCAGTCGCTGCCCCCGAGCAGCACGATGTGGTCGGTCAGATCGTTCGGGCCGATCATCTTGTGGGTGCGGCGGTTGACGGCGGTCGAGGGATTGGCCGCGCGCAGGTAGGCGTAGAGCTCGATGAGGGAGTCGAGGTCGGCGTAGCGGTAGGCCTCGATGTAGTCGGGGCTCTGGGGATCGCTGTAGAGCGGTGGAAGCCCTACGGCGTCGGGCACCTCGGCGACGATCACCGCGACGGCGTTGCCGTCGGGGAAGCGCAGGAGCTCCTCCATCGACCCCGGGTCGGGGGAGGCGCCGAGGGCCTTGCCTCGCAGGGAGAGCAGTTCGCCCTTCAGCAGTTCCATCTCGGCCCGCTCGGCCTCGTTCAGCTCGTCGAACGGGATGAACCGGTGGACGCCGTCGGCGACCGAGCGGCGGGTGCAGAAGAATCGCGCGTAGTCGTCGAGCCTGGCGACGGTGGGCACGGTGAGCTTCGTCGTCGACTCCCACGAGGCGATGAGCGAGATGCTCGTCCCGAACACCTTGGCCAGTTCCTTGAGCGTGAGCTTGTATCCCGGCCATCGCTTCGTGCGCAAGAGTCGCAGGCGTACCGCGAGTTCCTGCCCAGGCATGATGTCCACCTTGCCTTGAATACTAGAAATTCTAGTAGAAATTCAGTTCGCTCCTGCAATTCTCCTGCTAGAGCGTCCGGCCGTTGAAAGCCCTCATCCTAAGGGGACGAACCCCAGGTTGCACCGGCGTTTAGTCGGGAATCTCCTAGTGTAATCGCTGAAAAGTTCAGCCGTTCTCTAGGGGAGGTGAAATAGGGGCAGCATCCTCCGCGGCACTCCGTGATCGGGGCGAAAGGGCAAGACGATCAGAGTGGAGTGCGCGCTCGCCAGGCCCCAACCCACCGCGTCGCATCGGGAGTCACTGTGAACACATTGGTGCTCAGCGTCATCTTAGAGGCCCCACCCATCAGCATGGAGGGCGAACTCGCCGCTCGCGGCGTCCTCCTCGCGGTCACCGCGATCTGCTTCTGGCTGCTGCCGAAGGCGTTGCGGCAGATAGCCGAGACGGCCAAGCTGCTGGTCCGGCTGGTCTGCTTCCTCGTGGTGACCGGGCTGTGCCTGGTCGCCTTCGTCACGCTCATAGCCCAGGCGCTCATGGGCGGCGGACAGTGAATTCGCGAGCTGGACGCAATGACGCGTCCAGCTCGGCCGGGAGTGGCCGGCACTCCCAGCTCGGGGCGACGATCACTGGGAGTGCCCGGCTCGCCAGGCCCCGTCGCTGTCGCGGCCGGAGCCTCTCACGTCACTCTATGCCTGCGATGCGGGCTTGACACCCCCTGCGGCCACCCACTCCTCGATGATCTGCCCCAGCGTGTCGAGCGGCACCGACCCGCTCGACAGCACCCGGTGGTGGAACTCCTTGACGTCGAACCGCTCCCCGAGCTCAGCCTCCGCGTACGAGCGCAGCTCCAGGATCCGCAGCCGCCCGATCATGTAGGCCAGCGCCTGCCCCGGCCACGCGATGTACCGGTCGATCTCGTTGTTGATGTTCGACTCCGACGCCGCGCTGTTGTCGCGCATGAACTGCACCGCGCGCTCGCGGGACCACCCCAGGTGGTGCATGCCGGTGTCGACGACCAGGCGGCAGGCGCGCCAGGCGTCGAAGGAGAGCATGCCCAGCCGCGTCAGGTCGCCCGAGTAGAGGCCCATCTCGTCGGTCAGCCGCTCGGTGTACAGGCCCCAGCCTTCGCCGAAGGCGGTGACGTGGCCGAAGCGGCGGAAGGCGGGCAGGTCGTCGAGGGTCTGGCTGACGGCGAACTGCAGGTGGTGGCCGGGCACGCTCTCGTGGAAGGCGAGCGCCTCGTACTCGTAGCGGGCCCGCGAGGGCGGGTCGTAGGTGTTGATCCAGTGGATGCCGGGGCGGGAGCCGTCGGCGGCGGGCGGGGAGTAGTAGGCCAGCACGGAGTCCTTGGCGGCCAGCGCGGGGATCTCGCGCACCTCGCAGGGCGCGATGTCGTAGGGCAGGAACCAGCCGGCCAGGGCGGCGTTGGCCCGGTCGAGCGCCTCGGTGGCGCTGGCGACGATCTCGCCGGCGGTCTCGAAGCGCAGCGCCAGGTCGGTGCGCAGGGCGGCCATCACCTCGTCGGCGTCGCTGGTGCCGAGGGCGCGCCCGCCGATCTCGGAGAACTCCTCGCGCAGGCGGGTGATCACGTCGAGGCCGATCTGGTGGATCTCCTCGGGGGTCAGGTCGGTGGTGGTGTGCGAGCGGGCGGCGGCCAGGTAGGCCTCGGTGCCGCCGGGGACGTGGCAGATGCCGACCCTGGCGTCGTCGCGGGCGACGGGCAGGAACTCCTCGGCGAAGGCCGTACGCCAGCGGGCCAGCGCGGGGCGGACGTGCTCGGCGACGATCCGCCCGGCCTCGGCGCGCCAGGCGTCGTCGGGGCCGGGCTGCAGCAGCGGGTCGGCGGCGACGTCGGTGGCCAGGTAGCCGTCGAGCTGCTCGATCGCCTGGCGCACGCTGCGGGCGACCTGGTGGCGGCCTTCGCGGCCGGCCTGGCGGTAACGCTCCAGCACCGCGTCGAAGAAGCCTTCGAGGGCTCGCAGGCGGGTCAGGTAGTCGGCGGCGCGCCGGGGCGTGGTGAGCGGCGTGGCGGGCATCGAGCTGAGGATGCCGGTGTGCACGCCGGTGATGCCCGCGGAGACGGCCAGCTCGTGGGTGCGGCCGGCGATGTCGGCGCGCTCGTTCTTGATCAGGAGGCCCAGCATCGAGTAGGAGATGCGGTCCTGGCCGGTCAGGCCCGACGGGTCGATCGCCGACAGCGCCCGCGCGGTCTCCTCCAGCTCGGCCAGGCGGCGCTCGTCGCCCGCGCGGCTGGGGTCGCCCACCTGGTCGTCGAATCCGGGCACGCCGAACATGGTCGCGGTGAAGGGTTCCGCGGCCATCTTCTGCTCGAAGTAACGCTCGGAAACCTTCGCCAGGTCCTGATATGTCATGACAGCACCCTACGATCTCTGGATCGCGCTCGGCACCAGCTCTCCCAGGCCCCGCACGGTCAGCCGGTTGACCGGGATGACCTGGAAGGACGCGTCGTCGGCCAGCTCCTCGGCCAGCATCGGACCGGCCAGGATCGTGCCGGGGTTGGCCAGCGCGGTCAGCCGGCTGGCCAGGTTGACGGTCGTGCCGAAGACGTCGCCCATGCGCAGGATCACCGGCCCGATCGCCAGGCCCACGCGCAGCTGCGGCATGTTCTTGACCCGCCGGTGCGACTCGACCAGGCGCAGCCCCACCTCGGCGACGTCGTGCGCCTTGTCGGCGACGAACAGCACCGAGTCGCCCAGCGTCTTGACCACCCGCCCGCCGTACAGGGTGACGACGTCGGCCGAGCGGCTCTCGAATCGTTCCACCAGACCGGCCAGCTCCGTCTCCGTCAGCTGGCGGCTGAGCCGGGTGAAGCCGACGAGGTCGGCGAAACCGACCGCGAGCCGTACGGCATGCGTGTCCTGGTCGGCCAGGCGCCCGGCCGACACGGCCAGGTTGCGCCGCCAGGCGTAGGTCATCAGCCGCTCCAGATCGGGCACCACGCGCATCGCCCGCTTGCGCCAGGCGGCGGGCCGCTGCTTGATCGGCACGCCCGCGTGGTCGAGCGCCTCGGCGCCGAGCTCCGC
The DNA here is from genome assembly GCF_044456985.1 of Nonomuraea sp. NPDC050663. NCBI lineage: Bacteria > Bacillati > Actinomycetota > Actinomycetes > Streptosporangiales > Streptosporangiaceae > Nonomuraea > Nonomuraea sp. NPDC050663. Next base: position 884,560 of record NZ_JBITGL010000003.1, on the reverse strand, counting down.
CTGCGACTCGGCCAGCCGGGCCGTGGCGCGCCCCAGCGAGCGCGCCATGAGCAGCACGTGCTCCTCGTCGTAGACGCCGTCCTCGACGAGAGTGAGCATCGTCTTGAGCGCGGTCACGTCGGACTCGGTGAACTCCACCGCGTCGTCGGCGACGTTGGCGAAACCCAGGGCGCGCCAGTAGCGGCGGGCCCGGTAGACGGGCACGCCGGCCATCTCGGCGACCTGGTGGCTGGTATAGCGTCGGGGCTCACCCAGGAACGCCTCGGCGAGACGATCTTCGGATGCCATACGACCTGCCCGTTCCTCGCGTTATGGGCCGCAAGATAACACTTTTGGAGGTCGGTGGCGTCAACGGCCCTACACGGTGATCCACTCGGTGACGAGTTCTGCGCCCCCGACCCGGCAGCGCAGGCTCAGCGGCCCGGGGGTCAGATCGCGGCAGGAGAAGCGCCCGAACGGGTCGGTGCGCAGCACCAGGGTGTGCCCGGGCCGCTCCACCGACACCTCGGTCTCCTCCGGCGGGTGGATCGAGCCGAGCAGGCGGCCTGAGCCGTCGGTGAAGCTCAGCTCCACGTCGAGCGTGTGGGTCGCGCCGTCGAAGGAGAGCAGGCGCGTGCCGTACCCGGACCTGACGGTCGTGGTCTCGGCGAGCGAGTCGAAACTGAGCGCGGCCAGCTCGGCGGCGAGCGAGCGCAGGGTGAAGGCCTCGACGGCCGACTGCAGCAGCGCGGCGGGGACCGGGTCCATCAGGTCCGCGGCGCGGCGGAGATCGTTTTCGAGCATGTCGTCGTCCTCGGTCACGAGTTCCCCCCGCCGGTCATCAGCAGGCGCAACTGGCGCAGGCACCGCTGGCGCATCGGCCCGATGCTGCCGATGGCAAGGCCCAGCGCCTCGGCGGCCTCCTGGTAACTGTGCGGCGGGGAGCCGATCAGCACGCGCAGCAGCTGCTGGCACTTGTCGCCGAGCCGGCGAAAGGCCTGCCACAGCTGACGGTGGCGCTCGGCCTCGTTCCGCGCCTCCTCGTCCTCGATGAACGCCGACTCCGGGGTGCGGTCGTCGGGGATGCGTTCGAAGGACTCGGTGTCGGAGGCGACGAGCTTGCGGCCCGAGCGGATGAGCTTCAGACACTCGTTGCGCGCCGTGGTGGCCAGCCAGGTGGAGACCCGCTCCGGGTCGCGGATGCGGTCGAGGTGCTGGGCGAGCCGGAACCAGGTGGTCTGGTAGGCCTCGGACGCGTCGGCGTCGGACAGGCCGTGCGCCCTGGCCACCGACCACACGAGCGGGCTCAGCCGTTCCACGAGGGACTTCCAGGCGTCGGCGTCTCCTTTGGCGGCCGCCTGGAAGAGCCGGCCGATCGACTCGGAATCCACGGCGTCATCGTACGTCCGGGCTCAGGGCGCCTGGTAGGTGAAGAACTGCCATCCGCTCGGCACCAGCGCCCTGGCGGGCATGCCACGCACGGTCGCGTTGAGCGCCTGCTTGCCGATCAGGGTGCGGGCGGCTTCGCGCGGGTCGCGGTTGCCGGTGTCGATCATCTCGTTGACCACCATCGCGGCGACGATCGGCGTGGCGAAGGACGTGCCGCTCCAGCGGGCCAGGCCGGTGAAGGTGCGCAGGTCCGCCTGGAAGTCGGCGTTGGCGGGCGACATGCCGCTGTCCTTGAGCGTGCGCCGTCCCGTACGGCGGGGCGACTGGCAGGTGCAGGTGCCGTAGGCGTCCTGCGGCGTCAGCCACCGGCATCGGCCGGGATAGCTGGAGTGCTGGTAGCGGTAGACGGGCGGGCTGTCGTCCATGGGCGTGAAGGCCGCGGTGACGCGCTCGCCCGGCGCGTACACCTTCACCCAGGAGCCGTGGTTGGTGAAGCAGGCGTCGAGCAGGCCGGGAGCGCTGCGCAGCGCTCCCACCGAGAGGACGTGGTCGCCGCGGTCGGCCCACGCCGCCGGGTAGAACCGCTGGGTGGAGCCGTTGTTGCCGGCCGCGGCGACCAGCAGCGTGCGCTCCAGCGCCAGCCGGTCGATGAACCGCTCCAGGCCCATGAGCGTGTCGCCGTCGGCGGAGTCGGTGCCGGCCGACAGGCTCAGGATGTCGGGCCAGCCGCCCGGCAGGGCGTCGAGCACCGCGAGGAGGTCGTCGCCGAACTCGTCCTCGGGGCGCGCGCCCGACAGCTGGGCGGGCAGCAGGTTGTCGACCTCGACGGTGGCGTCGGGCGCGACGGTCTTGATCAGGCTGGCGATGAAGGTGCCGTGCCCGACGTACAGGTCGATGAGGCCGCGCTCCGGCTCCAGCGGGTCGTCGGTGGTGACACCCGTCAGCCACGAGAAGGTCTTGTCGATGTCCTTCACCAGGCCGGTGTCGACGACCAGCACCCTGACCGGCAGACCCTCCACGAGCCGCGGCGCCGACGGCGCGGGGTTGAGCGGGGTGCCGTCGGGCACCGGATCGGGCTCGTCGCCGGGGCAGCACACGGTGTCGGTGATGCTGATGACGTGGTTGCGGGTGGCCATCATGGCGCCGGTGCGGCCGTTGCGCCGCCCGCCCACCGCGGCCAGCGCGTCGTCGACCTGGTGGTCCTGGGTGGGATGCCGGCCGGGATCACTGGTCTGGAAACGCACCAGCCCCGCGCGTTCGCGGGTCGCCGTACGCTCGAAACGGGCGCCGATCGCCTCGGCCACCTCGGCGGCGTCCTCGCCGCGAGCCAGGATCGTGCCCTTCTCGTAGATGAACCGCGGGTCATCCCCCGGGATGTACGCCAGGGGGCGCGGGCTCGCCTCGTTGATCGCGTCGAACTGTTCCTTGAACCTGTCGGGCATGATGCGCTCCTCAGCGTGGATGTGAGTAAGGAGCCGAGCGCGCGCCGGTTGATGCACGCGCCGTCCCACATCTAGCATCGATCCGTGATCGCGGAAACCGCGGCGGACCTCCTCCCGCTGGTCTTCGCGCGCCCCCGCGAGGCCCTGGAACGGGCCAGGGCGCTGCTGGCCACGCAGCCCGCCAGCCACGACGCGTCCATCGCCCACCAGGTGATCGGCCTGTGGGAGCGCGACTTCGGCGACCTGATGACCGGTATCGGACACCTGCGCAGGGCCAGGCGGCTGGCCGCCCGCTCCGGCTCGGCCGAGCGCGAGGCCGACGTGCTGGCCAGCATGGGCGGCGCCTACGTGCACGCGGGCCGCAGCGGCCGGGCCGTGGCCGCCTTCGACCGCGCCGCCGCCCTCGCCACCGGCCACACCCTGGCCCGCGTGCTTCACCGGCGCGCCTACGTGATGTGGGTGCTCGGCCGCCACCGTGAGGCCCTGGAGGACCTGCGGGTCGCCGTGCCGCTGCTGCGGCGGGCGGGCGACGTGTTATGGCTGGCCAGGGCGATCAGCGCGCGCGGCACCCTGTACCTGGCGCTCGGGCAGGTGGAGCGTGCCATCGCCGACCTCGAACGGGCCGAGGCGCTGTGGCAGGAGACCAGCCAGGACTACGACAAGGCCGTCGCCGTGCAGAACCGCGGCCAGGCGGCCTTCCGCGTCGGCGACCTGCCCGCCGCGCTGCGCCACTTCGACCAGGCGGAGCGGCGCTACACCGAGCTGGGCACGCCCGCGTGGGTGCTGCCGGTGGTGCGGTGCGAGGTGCTGCTGGCCGCGGGGCTCGCCCGCGATGCGCTGCGCGAGGCCGACGGTGCCGTCGAGCGGCTGGACCGGGTCGGCGGGCCGCCGTCGCGGCGCTCGGAGCTGCTCCTGGTCGGCGCCCGTGCGGCGCTGGCGGCCGGGCAGGTCGAGCAGGCCGCCTTCCGTGCCACGGCGGCGGCGCGTTCCTTCGCGGGGCAGCGGCGGCAGTGGTGGGCGACACACGCGCGGTTCGTGCTGCTCCAGGCGCGGTTCGCGGCGGGCGATCCGGCGCCGGAGCGCGAGGCCGTGTCGGTGGCCAGGGAGCTGGCGGGGCTCGGGTCCCCGGACGCGGCCCGCGCGTGGTTGCTCGCGGGCCGCACCGCCGCCTCCGACCCAGGGCGTACGGCAGGCTTTGAGCCCGGGCGTACGCCCGGCGGCAACGGGGGCGGCGCAACCAGGGCCGAGCGCCATCTGTCCCTTGCCGCCCGCGCCCGCGACCGGGGTCCGGCCTTCGCGCGCATCGACGGCTGGCTGGCCCAAGCCCTGCTCGCCAAGGCCGCCGGGCGCCCACGCGGCGTGCTGGCCGCCTGCCGCCGCGGCCTCGACCTGATCGACGAGCACCGCATGACCCTGGGCGCCACCGAGCTGCGCGCCAGGGCCGCGGGGCAGGGCGCCGAGCTGGCCACGATGGCGCAACGTGAGGTGCGCGGCGACCCGCGCAGGCTGCTGGCCTGGAGCGAACGCTGGCGGGCCACCGCGCTGGCGGTCCCTCCCGCCCGGCCGCCCGACGACCCCGACCTGCTGCGCGACCTGACCGCCTTCCGCGAGATCGCCGGCCGCGCCCAGGAGGCCAGGGCGAGCGGCCGGGCCGTCCCCCAGCTGGAGCGGGAGCGCCAGCGGCTGGAGAAGGCGATCAGGGACCGCCTGCTGGCGATCCGGGCGGGCGCCGCGGGAGGTCCCGGCCCGGCGTTCGAGGTGCGGGACCTGCTGGCGGGGCTCGGTGACCGGATGCTGGCCGAGATCGTCGTCATCGACGGCCGGCTGACCGTGCTGCTGTGCCGGCGCGGGCGGGTGCGCGCCTTCGAGGCGGGCACGCTGGCCGGCGCGGCCGCCGAGGCGGAGCACGCCAACGCCGGCCTGCGCCGCCTGGCCTACGGCGCCCCGGCGCCCGGCCTGGACGCCGGAGCGGAGCGGCTGCAGCACCTGCTGCTCGGCTCCGCCGTACCTCACCTGACCGCGGAGCGGCTGGTCGTGGTGCCGCCCGGCCACCTGCACGACGTGCCGTGGGCGCTGCTGCCCGCGCTGCGCGGCAAGGTGCTGAGCGTCGCGCCGTCGGCGTCGGCGTGGTTGCGGGCGGCGCGCATCACGCCGCCTGACGGCCCCGTCGTGCTGGTGCGCGGGCCCGGCCTGGGCGGGGGAGGGGCCGAGGTCCCGATCCTGGCGGGCAGGTACGGCGACGCCACGGTGCTGGAGGGCGGCGAGGCCGACGCCCAGCGGGTGCTCAAGCAGATCGACGGCAGCCGCCTGGCGCACATCGCCGCGCACGGCTCCTTCCGCGCCGACAGCCCCATGTTCTCCGCCCTGCAGCTGGCCGACGGCCCGCTGATCGTGCACGACGTCGAGCGGCTGGAGCGCGCGCCGTACCGGATCGTGCTGTCGAGCTGCGACTCGGGGCGCATGGAGCCGGTCGGCGGCGACGAGCTGCTGGGGTTGTCGGCGGCGCTGATGCCGCTGGGCACGGCCGGGATCGTGGCCAGCACGGTGCCGGTGCACGACGAGGCGGTGGTGCCGCTCATGCTCGCCCTGCACGAGGGGGTGCGCGGCGGGATGGACACCGCGCAGGCGCTCGCCAGGGCGCGGGCCGAGCTGCCGGGCGACCGGCTGCACCAGGCGGTGGGCTGGTCGTTCTCCGCGATCGGCGCCGCCTGAGTCCTGGCGTGTATCAAATGGGCCGCCCGTGGATCTCAGGCAGCATGACACTGTTCGTCAGGTGCTTCGCTGATTTCACGATCGAGCTCGACGGCGAGCCGGTGGAGTTGTCGCCGCTACGCCGCCGGGCCAGGACCTTGTTGCGGCTGCTGGCCATGCACGCGGGGCGGCCGGTGCACCGCGAGAGCGTGGTCGACGCGCTGTGGCCGCAGGAGCGCGTCGCGACCGCGCGGCGCGGGCTGCACGTCGCGCTGTCCAGCCTGCGCGGCTACCTGACCGCGCACACCGGGCACCCGCTGGTGGAACGGGTGGGGGAGGCCTACCGGCTGGTCCTGCCCGAGGGCGGCGGCTGCGACGTGGCGCTGTTCCGCGCCGCGGTCAAGGCAGGGCACCACCGGGTGGCCGTGGAGCTGTACGGCGGCGACCTGCTGCCGGAGGACGGCCCCGCCGAGTGGGTGGTGGAGGAACGTTCGATGCTGCGCCACCAGGCGGCCACGGCCGCGGTCCGGCTCGCGGCGGCCGAGCTGGAGCGGGGCGAGCTGGCGGCGGCGGTGGAGGCCGCCACCCGCAGCCTGGAGCTCGACCAGTACCACGACGGCGCCTGGCGGCTGCTCATCGAGGGGAACCGGCGCCGTGGCGACCACCTGGGGCTGGCCGCGGCTCGCCGTCGTTACGAGAGGGCGCTGGCGTCGCTGGAGGGTTGGTGATCCTGATGCCGCGCCCCGGCAGCGGGCCCAGGCAGATCACCCCTTCGGCGGCCAGCCGCTCCTGCTCGGCCGGGCCGGCCACGTGCTCGACGGAGATCGCGCCGCGCACGGCCGCTCCCGGCCGCAGCGTCCCGGTCCGGGCCATGACGCCCGCCACGTGCCCGCTGGAGGGCATGGAGCGCCCCGTGCCCGAGGCGGGGTCGAGCACCGAGATCCACGGGTAGCACACCCGCACCCGGTCGTCGTCGAGCCCCGCCCGCCACTGGCCGAGCCTGGCGGGCGGCAGGCCGCGCGGCGGGTCGAGCAGGGCGGTGCGGCCGGTGGCCGCGCAGTGCGCGGCGATGGCCTCCTGAGCGCCGCGCATCCGCGCCAGGTCGGGCGCGGCCACCGTCTGCGCCTCGGGGGCGGCGTCCAGGGCCCGCACGGCGCCCTCCGAGCCGACCCTGACGACGTAGCAGCTGGATCCGCCGTTGAGGAAGTAGCCGTAGACGGCGTGCGCGAGGTGGCAGCCCGCGCTGAAGTCGCCGAAGACCTGGACGAACCCTCCCCAGCCGGTCACCTTGACGGCGGTGTCGAAGGGCCCGCCGGTCGCGAAGCCCACCAGGGCGGCGATCCGTTCCATGAACCCAGCATCCGCGGCACGGTCAACGCCAGGTCTACACGCGATCGGCAGTGCGGAACGGAAGTGATACCTGGGTTTGATGACATAACAGAAATAGAGTGCGACATGATGGGGACCGGTGGCCCCAGCCATGGTCCTCTGGAGAGCGCATGTCCCGACCGTTGATCGGAATCACCGCCTATTTCGAAGCAGCCAGGTGGGACACCTGGGTGCGCGAGGCGGTCCTGTCTCCACCCGCCTACGCCAAGGCGGTCGAGCGTGCCGGCGGCGCGCCGGTGATCCTGCCGCCGATCAACGTGAACGCCGTCGACGACTACGTGCGCGGCCTGCGCGGCCTCATCCTGGCCGGAGGCGTCGAGGTCGGCCCCGACGCCTACGGTGAGGAACCCGACGAGCGGGTGCCCGAGCCGCAGCCGCTGCGCGACCGTTTCGAGCTCGCCCTGGCCCGCGCCGCCGTCCAGGCCGACGTGCCGATCCTGGCCGTCGGGCGCGGCATGCACGTGCTCAACGTGGCGCAGGGCGGCTCGCTGATCCCGTGGCTGCCCGACGTGGTCGACCACGACCGGCACGCCGAGTCCGGCCAGGCGCACGTCATCCAGGTGAGCGTCTCCAGCAAGCTGGGCAAGGCGGTGGGCGACCGCATCGAGGTCGTCTCCCCGCACGACCAGTCGGTCAAGCGCCTGGGCAACGGCCTGCTGGCGGTGGCCTGGGCCGACGACCAGATCGTCGAGGGCATCGAGCTGCAGGGCCACCGCTTCGGCGTGGGCGTGCAGTGGCACCCGGAGCGCGCCCCCGGCGACAGGCTGGTGGAGCACCTCGTCGAAGCCGCCCGCTAGATTCGTCGCCATGCACCCACAGGCAGCGGCCTTCGTCGCGAGCTACCCGTCGGATCTGGGTGTCGATCCGGCCACGCTCGATCTCGACGCCATCCGGCGGATGCGCGCGCAGGACGGGTTCGCCCTCCAGCGCGGACCCAAGCCCAGGATCTTCTCGGTGCGCGACGAGGTGGCCGAGCAGGTGCCGATCCGCATCTACCGCGCCGACGCCGAGCAGGACGCCCGTCCCGTGGTGGTCTACTTCCACGGCGGCGGCTGGGTGTTCGGCAGCGTCAAACGCAACGACGCGCTCGGCCGCGACCTGGCGCTGCGCACCGGGGCGGTGGTGGTCTCCGTCGACTACCGGCTGGCCCCCGAGCATCCCTTCCCCGCGGCGGCCGACGACGCGTGGAGCGTGGTGCGCGACATCTTCGCCCGTCCCGCCTTCTACCAGGGCAACGGCAGCGTGGCCGTGGTGGGCGACAGCGCGGGCGGCAACCTGGCGGCCGTCGCCGCCTGGCAGGCGCGCGACGCGGGCCTGCAGCTGGCCCACCAGGTGCTGATCTACCCGGTCGCCGACGTCGCCATGGAGACCGCCAGCTACCGCGAATACTCCAGCGGCTTCGGCCTCGACGCGGCCGAGATGGCCTGGTTCGCCAGGCAGTACGCCGCCGGCGCCGACCCCGACGACCCGCGCCTGTCGCCGCTGCGGCTGAAGGACTTCGCGGGGCTGCCACCCGCCACGGTGGTGACCGCCGAGTGCGACGTGCTGCGCGACGAGGGCGAGCTGTACGGCGCGCGGCTGGCCGAGGCGGGTGTGCCCGTCGAGGTGCGCAGGTTCGAGGGCGCGGTGCACAGCTTCTACGCCCTGCCCGGATTCTTCGACCAGGCGGCGCAGGCCCGCGAATACGTGGCCGCCCGCCTTCAGGAGGCGCTGTGAAGCGCGACACGCCCGCCGAGGGCGTGCTGCGCCTGACCCTGAGCACCCCGGGCAAGCTCAACGCGGTCGACATGGACGGCCACCGCGAACTGGCCGAGATCTGGCGCGAGGTCGACGCCGACGACTCCGTGCGCGCCGTGGTGATCCGCGGCGAGGGCGGCGCCTTCTCCGCGGGCGGCGACCTGGCGATGATCGAGGAGATGATGCGCGACCACGCGGTCCGCATGCGCATCTTCACCGAGGCGCGCGACATCGTCTACAACGTGCTCAACTGCTCCAAGCCGATCGTCTCGGCCATCGAGGGCCCCGCGGTGGGCGCGGGCCTGGCGGTCGCGCTCCTCGCCGACATCTCCGTGGCGGGCCGTACGGCACGCGTCATCGACGGCCACACCCGCCTCGGCGTGGCGGCGGGCGACCACGCGGCGATCATCTGGCCGCTGCTGTGCGGCATGGCCAAGGCCAAGTACCACCTGCTGCTGTGCGAGCCCGTCACCGGCGAGCAGGCCGAGGCGATGGGCCTGGTGAGCGTGTGCGTCGACGACGACCAGGTCGACGCCAGGGCCCTGGAGCTGGCCGTACGGCTGGCGCAGGGCTCGGCCGAGGCGATCAGGCTGACGAAGTACGCGCTCAACAACTGGCTGCGGCTGGCCGGGCCGAGCTTCGACGCCTCCCTGGCGATGGAGTTCCTCGGATTCACCGGCCCCGACGTCGCCGAAGGCGTGCGCGCGCTCCGCGAGAAGCGCCCGCCGCGGTTCTGACGCGGTCGCCGGGTAGGAGGCCCTCCCACCGTTCCCAGGGAGGGCACATGGACGTCATCGAATACCTGCTCAGGCAGCACGAGCAGATCAGGCAGCTGTTCGGCGAGGTCGAGGCGGCGCCCGCCGACGCGCGCGGCGAGCCGTTCCGCCGGCTGGTGCGGCTGCTGGCGGTGCACGAGACGGCCGAGGAGGAGATCGTGCACCCCTACGCCCGGCGCCTGCTGGCCACCGGCGACGCCGTGGTCGACGAGCGCCTGGCCGAGGAGAACGCCGCCAAGGACATGCTCACCCAGCTCGAGAAGGCCGGGGTGGACGACGCGCAGTTCCTGCTGAACCTGGGCACGCTCAAGGCCATGGTGCTGGAGCACGCGCAGGCCGAGGAGCGCGAGGAGTTCCCGCAGCTGCGCCTGCACACGGGTGACGCCGAGCGCCGTGCCATGACGCTGGGCGTGCAGGCGGCCGAGGCGCTGGCCCCGACCCACCCGCACGCCGGCACCGAGACGGCCACGGCCAACCTGCTGGCGGGACCGCCTCTGATGATCATGGATCGCGCCCGTGACGCGATCCGCAAGGCGATGGGCCGCTAGAAGCTGCGCGGCAACCCCAGCACCTGGGTGGCCAGGTAGTTCAGCAGCAGTTCCTCCGTCACCGGCGCCACCTTGCCGATGCGGGCGTCGGCCAGCAGGCGCGCGACGGGGTACTCCAGGGAGTACGCCATCCCGCCGTGCGTCTGGAAGGCCGCGTCGGCCGCCTCCCAGGCCGCCTGCGAGGCGGTGAGCTTGGCGATGTTGGCCTCGGTGCCGCAGGGCAGCTGCCGGTCGAAGGACCAGGCGGCCTTGTACAGCATCAGCCTGGCCAGCTCGATCTTGGCCTTGACCTGGGCGAGCGGGAAGGAGACCGCCTGGTTGGCGCCGATCGGGCGGCCGAAGACCTCGCGCTCCTTGGCGTAGGCGACCGCCACCCGCAGCGCCACCTCGGCCCCTCCCAGGGCGGAGGCGGCCAGCAGGACCCGCTCGGGGTTGAGGATGTCCCACAACACCACGGCGCCCTGGTCGACCTCGCCGACGACGTTCGCGGCCGGCACGCGCATGTCGTCGAGGAAGACCATGTTGGAGGGCGTGGTGTTGGCGCCCATCTTGGGGATCGGCTGGAACGACAGCTGCCCGGCGGCGACCGCCTCAGGGACGTTGACCAGGAAGACCGTCATGCCGTGCGTGCGGGGCTTGGCCTCGGCGGCCGGGACGGTCCTGGTGACCAGGAGCATCCAGGTGGCGCGCTGCACGCCGGTGATCCAGATCTTCTGGCCGTTGATCACGTAGTCGGAGCCGTCACGGCGCGCGTGGGTGGTGATCGCCAAAGAGTTGGAGCCCGCGTCGGGCTCGGTCAGGGCGAAGCAGGTCTCCATCTCGCCGGTCGCCAGGTGCGGCAGCAGCGACGCCTTCTGCTCCGCCGTACCGTGCCTGGCCAAGGTCATGGCGCCGAAACCCGGCGTGAGCACGTAGGTGAAGGCCGAGCCGCCCGCCGCGCCGGAGGCGGAGAGGGTCTCGGTCGCCACGGCCAGCTCCAGCAGTCCCTGCCCGCCGCCGCCGTACTCCTCGGGGACGGCCAGGCCCAGCCAGCCGCCCTTGGCCAGGTCGGCCCAGACCTCCTCGGGCCAGCGCTTGTCGGACTCGCAGCGTTGCCAGTACTCCAGGTCGTAACGGGAGCAGATGTCGGCTATGCCGCGCTGGACGGCCAGCGCGCTGTCCGGGAGTGTGAAGTCCATGCGCGCATACTAGAACGATATTCTGGGCCTTCGCGCGTGGAAGACGAACGCGGGCGGCGGGTTGCCCCACACCGTCCTGCTGGCCACGACCTCCTCGAAGCGCTCGGCCAGCAGCGTGCGGAACCGCTTGGCCGACGGGAGCGGGATGGCGTGGACGTAGGAGAAGGTCGTGAAGGCCCCGCCCGGCACCAGGCAGGTCGTCACCGCCTCCATCAGACGGTGCTGCACCTCCAGGGGGAAAGACGCCCACGGCAGGCCGCTGACGATCACATCGGCGTGCGGCAGCCCGCGCGCGGCCAGGACCGAAGGCAGCTCGGCGGCGTCACCCTGCACCAGATCGACGGACGGATAACGGTCGGCCAGGCGACCCGCCAGGCGCTCGTTCAGCTCGACGGCCACATGGTGGCCGCGACCGCCCAGACGCCGCTGGATCTCGGCGGTGAAGGCGCCCGTTCCCGGCCCCAGCTCCACCACCACGGGCTCGCCACGCTCCGGGACGGGCTTGCAGACGGCGTCGGCCAGGCGGGGGGAGCTCGGCGCGAGGGCGCCGATCGTCGCGGGGGAGCGAACGAACTCCCCGAAGAACAGCCCTGCGTCGTTTGCCATGGCAAGAGAGTAGAGGGGCCTCCTGTGGTTGTTGATCTGTCTTCCGGCCTTTTTTCCGGCCAAAAGGAGGAGGCACGCTCGTCCGGTCGAAGGATCGGATCGGTTCGCCGATCCCGCTACCTTGGGTGCGTGAAATGGCGTGGACGGCGGCTTGACCTGCTGCTCGGAGCGGCCGCGATCGGCCTCGACCTCCTGCTGTCGGGCAAGTCCGCCGTGCCTGGCCAGACCTGGATCGTCGTGCTCTTCGCGGTCCTGGTGGGCGCGCCTATGGCGTTGCTGCGACATTTTCCTACCCCCGTCGGCCTGTATCTCGCCGGGCTGGCGATCTTCACCGACCAGATCGGCTCGTTCACCGCCAACACCGCCCAGCTCCTGCTGTGCGTCGCCATCGTCATGACCGGCCACCTGCGCGGATGGCGCGGCCTGGCCGTCGTGCTGCCCCCCGCCTTCGTGGCGACCGCGACGAACCTGGCCGATCCCGGGCTGGCGCTCACCCCCGGCACGTGGATCTTCACCGTCGGCATCCCGCTGCTGCCCGCCCTCGTCGGCCTCTACCTCCGCCGCCCCGCCGCGCGCCTGCGCGAGCTCGACTTCACCGCCGACGCCCTGCTGGCCGGAGGCGGCGTCGCCCTCGCCGTCCTGGGCACCTGGCGCTACTGGCACGACGGCTTCTCCCACGTGTGGATCAGCGGCATGTTCGTCGTCGTCGCCGGATCCGCGCTCGGACTGGCCAGGCGGCTGCCCGGGCTGATCTTCATGGTCGAAGGGGCACTGCTCGTCGTCTCCGACGACTCCTTCCCCGCCGCCACCAGCACGCTCACCATCCTCGTCGAGGTCTCCATCGCGATCTTCGCGATGCGCGTCACCTCCTGGACCTGGACCGTCCTGGTCTACCTGGCAGGCTCGGGACTCGCGGCCGTCAGCGTCGTCAGCCAGAACACCGACATCACGCCCACGCGCGTCTTCACCCTGATGGCGCTGAGCGTCGCGCCCATCGCCATCGGCCGCTACCTGGCCGCCCGCCAGGTGGCCGCCGACTCCGAACGCGCCCGCGTGCGCGAGAGCGAACAGCTGGCCGTCGCCCGGCTGCGCGCCGACCAGCTCGCCGAGCGCGAACGCATCGCCCGCGAGGTGCACGACATCGTCGCCCACCACGTCGGGGCGATGGTGCTGCGCGCCAACGCCGCCCGCTACGCCATGCCCGACGGGCCGGTCGGCGAGGCCCTCACCGACATCCGCGACACCGGCCACCAGGTGCTCCAGGACCTGCGCGGGCTGCTCGCGCTGCTGCGCGACCCCGGCGGGGCGCCCGAACTCACCGCCGACCCGGCCGAGGTGGTGCGCGAGTCCGCCGAACGGGTCGGCGCCGCCGGCCTGCTCGTCGAACTCCACCTCGACCCCGCCACCGCCGCTGCGCCGCTCGTCACCCGCGCCTCGGCGGCACGCATCGTGCAGGAGGGACTCACCAACGTGCTCAAACACGCCGGACCGGGCACCCGCGTCCGCGTCAGGGTCGCCGCCACGGACAAGGGCCTCGACGTGGAAGTCGCCAACGACCGCCCACCCACGGCCCGCCCCGCCGCGGAGGCCGCCCGCGACCGCTCCGCCTCCGCGCGGCTGGAGACAGAGGCAGCCCGCGACCGTTCCGCCGTAGCCGTACCGTCGGGTGGCCCCGCCCCAGAGGCCCCCGAGGACCGGTCGCCGTCCTCCGTACGGCTTGCGGCCGTCGGGGCGGGCGCGGCACCCGAACCCGGCTCGGTGCTGCCCTCCTCCGGACAGGGCCTGGCCGGGATGCGCGAGCGGGCCAGGGCGCTGGGCGGCACCCTGACCGCCGGACCCGACGAGCACGGCGGCTGGCGGCTGTCGGCCCTCCTCCCGGTGAGCGGCCCATGACCTGTGCCCTGCTACCGGAGGGTGGCTCATGACCTGTGCCCTGCTACCGGAGGGTGGCTCATGACCTGTGCCCTGCTACCGGAGGGCGGCCTATGATCCGCGTCCTCATCGCCGACGACCAGGCGCTCGTGCGCGCCGGTGTCCGCATGCTGCTCCAAGCCGCCGGCATGGAGGTGGTCGCCGAAGCCCAGGACGGAGCCGAGGCCCTACGGCACGCCGAGCAGCACCTGCCCGACGTCATCCTCATGGACCTGCGCATGCCGCGCCTCGACGGCCTCGAGGCCAGCCGGCGCATCCTGGCCGCCCGGCCCGGCGCCCGCATCGTCGTCCTGACCACCTTCGCCGAAGACTCCAACGTCTACGCCGCGCTACGTATAGGAGCGGTCGGCTTCCTCGTCAAGGACGACGAGCCCGAGCTCATGGTCGAGGCCGTGCGCCGGGCGGCGATGGGCGAGCAGCTGCTGGCCCCGAGCGTGCTGCGACGGGTGGTGGAGCGGGCGGTGGCCGCCGAGGAGGTCGCGAGCTTGGCCGTGCCGTCCACGCTGACCGATCGCGAGGTCGACGTGCTGACTCTCGTCGGAGCGGGCCTGTCCAACGCCGAGATCGCCGACCGGCTCCACGTCGGGGTGACGACCGTCAAGTCCCACGTCGGCGCCGCCATGGACAAGCTCGGCCTGCGCAACCGCACCCAGGCCGCCGTGCTCGCCTACCGGATGGGCCTCGTCGACGCCGACTTCCGCCCCGTACACAGGCAGGCCTGAGGCATCCGCCTGCCGGTGTAGTCCCCACTCACCCGGCAGGCGGACGACCATGAGCGGGCGCGCGCATCACCATGTGGACCTGACGTTCTATCGGAAGGATCCACATGCAAACCGTTGCCCCTGTCGCGGCGGCCAGGCCGGTCGCGGGCGGCCTCATCTACACCCTGCGCGTCCTGATCCTCATCCACGGCGTGACCCTGCTGGTCGCCGCGTCGATGGCCGGGCGCGCCCTCACGTACGACTCCGAGTTCGTGCTCAGCGTCGACCAGGCCGCCGCCGAGCCGCACGTGATGGTGGGCATGGTCGCCCACCTGGTCGGCCTGGTGCAGCTCATCGCCGCCATCCTGTACTGGCGTCCGGGCCGCGGCGCGGGCTGGCCGGCCCTGGCCAGCCTCGGCCTGTTCCTCCTGGGCATCGCCCAGCACTTCGTGCTCGGCATCGGCCTCAACGTGCACGTGCCCAACGGGGTGCTGCTGTTCGGCCTCATCCTGGTGCTGCTGGTGTGGTCCTGGTCCCCCCGGGCCGCAGTCAGGCGCTGAGCGCCAGGGGCAGGGTCCCGAACGGCACGGGCCCGACCGCTCGGACCCTCCCGCTCGGATCCGACGGCCCAGACCCGACGGCCCAGACCCGACGACAGGGCCCGGCGGCACGTCCCCGATGGCGTGGGCCCGATGGCGTGGGCCCGACCGTGGGGTGGAGCGCCAGGCCCGGGCGGGAACGCCGTCAGGCTCACGTGCCACGGAGGCGGCCCTCGCGCTGCGCATCCCCGCTGATGACCCCTGAATCCCTCACCGCCGCTCGGATAGGCTGGCAGCGTGTTCGTGAAGATCTGCGGGCTGCGCGAGCCCGAGCACATCGAGGCCGCCGTAGAGGCGGGCGCCGACGCCATCGGCTTCATGCTGACCGTCAGCCCCCGCCGCGTCGAGCCGGAGCGCGCCGCCGAGCTGGCCGCGCTCGTGCCCGGCCATGTGCTGACCGTCGGCGTCTTCCACGGGGAGAGCCCCGACGAGGTACGGCAGGCGGCGCGGGCGTCGGGTGTGCGGGCGATCCAGCTCCACGGCCGTCACCCGCATCAGGACTTCATCGACCTGAAGGACCTCGGCCTGCCCCTGCTGCGAGCGGTGCCGTTCGACTCCGACCTGCGGTGCGGCGCGTTCGGCGAGGACATGCTGCTGGTCGACGCCCCGCGGGCGGGATCCGGCGAGCCGTGGGACTGGGCGGCGGTCCGCGACCGCGCCACAGGGAAGTGGCTGCTGGCGGGCGGCCTCAACCCGTCGAACGTGGCCGAGGCCGTGGCGGCCGCGCGGCCGTGGGGTGCGGACGTCTCCAGCGGGGTGGAGGTGTCGAGAGGCATCAAGGACGGTGCGCTGATCCGCGCCTTCGTCGCCGCCGCCCGCGGCGCGGCCTGAGAGCCCGGCCCCCGTCGGGCCCCCGGCCGCACCGCGGACAGGCGTTTCAGGACCCGGCTCCGCTGGGGGAGGGTTCGAAGCCGGGTCCAGCTTTGGGGAGGCTCAGGCCAGCGGAGGCCGGACCGGGGCTGCCAGGTCCGGGGTGGCCGGGTTTGGGGCTGCCAGGTCCGGGGCTGCCAAGTCTGCGGTGGGCGCGTCCGGCGTGGGCCTGCCTGCGATAGGCGCGTCCCGCGTGGGCCTGCCTGCGGTGGGTGCGTCCGGCGTGGGCTCGCCTGCGATGGGCGCGTCCCGTGTAGGCCCGTCTGCGGTGATCTCGTCCAATGCGCCGTGGTCTGGCGCGGGTCGGTCCGCGGCCAGCGAACCCGCGTGTGCCTCGCCGGCGGGTGTCAGGGCGAGGTAGAGTCGGCCGCCGCTGTCGGTGAACTGTGCCGCCTTGGCGCGCATGCCGTCCGCCAGGGCGGCGGTGTCGGTGAGGCCGCGCTCCTCGGCGTAGCGGCGCACGTCCTGGGTGATCCGCATGGAGCAGAACTTCGGCCCGCACATCGAGCAGAAGTGGGCCGTCTTGGCCGGCTCGGCGGGGAGGGTCTCGTCGTGGAAGGCGCGCGCGGAGTCCGGGTCGAGCGACAGGTCGAACTGGTCCTGCCACCGGAACTCGAAGCGCGCCTGCGACAGCGCGTCGTCCCGGGCCTGCGCCCGGGGGTGCCCCTTGGCCAGGTCGGCCGCATGGGCGGCGATCTTGTAGGTGATCACCCCGGTCTTGACGTCGTCCTTGTCGGGCAGGCCCAGGTGTTCCTTCGGGGTGACGTAGCAGAGCATCGCGGTGCCGTACCAGCCGATCATGGCCGCGCCGATGCCCGAGGTGATGTGGTCGTAGCCCGGCGCGATGTCGGTGACCAGGGGGCCAAGCGTGTAGAAGGGCGTGTCGGCGCACAGTTCGCGCTGCAGCTCCACGTTCTCCTTGATCTTGTGCATCGGCACGTGTCCCGGGCCTTCGATCATGACCTGGACGTCGTGGGCGTGCGCGATGGCGGTGAGCTCGCCGAGGGTGCGCAGTTCGGCGAACTGGGCCTCGTCGTTGGCGTCGGCGATGGAGCCGGGCCGCAGGCCGTCGCCGAGGGAGAAGGCCACGTCGTAGGAGGCGAGCAGCGCGCACATGTCCTCGAAGTGTTCGTACAGGAACGATTCGCGGTGGTGGGCCAGGCACCAGGCGGCCATGATGGAGCCGCCGCGCGAGACGATGCCGGTCGTGCGGCGGGCGGTCAGCGGCACGTACGCGAGCCGTACGCCGGCGTGCACGGTGACGTAGTCGACGCCCTGCTCGCACTGCTCGACGAGGGTGTCGCGGTAGATCTCCCACGACAGGGCCGCCGGGTCGCCGCCGGCCTTCTCCAGCGCCTGGTAGAGGGGGACGGTGCCGATCGGCACCGGGGAGTTGCGGATGATCCACTCGCGGGTGGTGTGGATGTCGCGGCCGGTCGACAGGTCCATCACGGTGTCGGCGCCCCACCGGGTGGCCCAGGTCAGCTTCTCCACCTCCTCGGCGACGCTCGACGTCACCGCGGAGTTGCCGATATTGGCGTTGATCTTGACGAGGAAGTTCCTGCCGATGATCATCGGCTCCGACTCGGGATGGTTGACGTTGGCCGGGATGATGGCGCGCCCCGAGGCCACCTCCTCGCGCACGAACTCGGGCGTCAAACCCTCGCGGATCGCCACGAACTCCATCTCACGGGTGATCTGCCCGCGCCTGGCGTAGGCGAGCTGCGTGACCGGGCGGCCGGTCGCCCTGAGCGGTCGGTGCGGGTCGCCCGGGAAGGTCTCGGTGGCGCGGCGGGCCCAGGCGTCCTGGTCCTTGAAGCCGTCGTCGATCGGCCGCGTCCGGCGGCCGACGTAGCGGGCCACGTCGCCGCGCTCCAGGATCCACTCCTCGCGCAGCCGGGGCAGGCCGGAGCGGATGTCGTGCCCCTGGGGACCGGAGGTGTCGTACAGGTCGAGGTGGGAGCCGTCCGACAGGCTCACCCGGCGCATGGGCACCCCATCGATGTGGATCTTCGAAGAACGCGCGTCACCCATCACGCAAACTCCCTTCGCCGGCATTACCCGGATCAGGTTCAAGCGGTCGGCGGCCGTCACAGCCGTCCTCTCAGCCCGGTTCGCCGGGCTCCCGCGTTCGGTCGAGTGATATTGAACGTGGTGATCGCCGGTTAGGCAACCCCGGCCACCTCGACCTGGGGTTCCCACGCAGTAGGGTCGAAGCCGTGAGTGAGATTTCGGCCGAGGATCGCGTGTGGACCATTCCGAACATCCTGAGCTTCCTCAGGTTGCTCGGCGTCCCGGTCTTCCTGTGGCTGGTGCTGGGCCCCAAGGCAGACGGCTGGGCGATCGCCCTGCTCATCGCCGCGGCCTTCACCGACTGGCTCGACGGCAAGATCGCCCGCGCGTTCAACCAGACCAGCCGCCTGGGCCGCATCATCGACCCGGCGGCCGACAAGCTCTACGTCTTCGCGACCATCCTGGGGCTGGCGCTGCGTGAGGTCATCCCGTGGTGGCTGGTGGCGATCATCCTGGGCAGGGAGCTGTTCGTGGCGAGCTTCGCCCCGATCCTGCGCAAGTACGGCTACCGCGCCCTCCAGGTGCACTTCCTGGGCAAGGCGGCGATGGCCAACCTCATGTACGCCTTCCCGCTGCTGTTCCTGGCCTCGCACACCGGCACGTGGTACGCCGATCTCTCCCGCATCATCGGCTGGTCCTTCACTGTCTGGGGCGTGGGTCTGTACTGGTGGGCGGGGCTGCTGTATGTGGTACAGGTACGACAGCTCGTAGGCGCCGCGAAAGCCGTCCAGAACACGAAGGAGTGATCGGGTGAAGGCGGTCGTCATGGCGGGCGGGGAAGGCACTCGGCTGCGCCCGATGACCGCCAACCAGCCCAAACCGCTGCTTCCCGTCGTCAACCGCCCGATCATGGAACACGTGCTGCGCCTGCTCAAGCGGCACGGGCTCACCGAGACCGTCGTCACCGTGCAGTTCCTGGCCGCCCTGGTGCGCTCCTACTTCGGCGACGGCGACGAGCTGGACATGACCCTCCACTACGCCACCGAGGACCTGCCCCTCGGTACGGCAGGCAGCGTGAAGAACGCCGCCAGCCGCTTACGCGACGACAGCTTCCTGGTCATCTCCGGCGACGCCCTCACCGACATCGACCTGTCTGACATGATCCGCTTCCACCGCGAGAACTCCGCGCTGGTCACCATCGGGCTCAAGCGGGTGCCCAACCCGCTGGAGTTCGGCATCATCATCGTCGACGAGGCCGGGCGCATCCAGCGTTTTCTGGAGAAGCCCACCTGGGGCCAGGTCTTCTCCGACACCGTCAACACCGGCATCTACGTCATGGAGCCGGAGATCCTCGACGAGGTGCCCGACGGCCAGGCCGTCGACTGGGCCTCCGACGTCTTCCCCAAGCTCCTGGAGCGCGGCGCCCCGCTGTACGGCTACGTCGCCGACGGCTACTGGGAGGACGTCGGCACGCACGAGAGCTACCTCAAGGCCCAGGCCGACGCCCTGGCCGGGCGGGTCAAGCTCGACATCGGCGGCTTCGAGCTGTCGCCGGGCGTCTGGGTGGCCGAGACGGCCGCCGTCGACCCGGAGGCGGTGCTCAAGGGCCCGCTGCTGATCGGCGACTACGCCAAGGTGGAGGCGGGCGCCGAGTTACGCGAATACACCGTGCTCGGCGACAACGCCGTCGTGCGCGAGGGCTCGTTCCTGCACCGGGCGGTGGTCCACGACAACGTCTACCTCGGGCCGGGCACGAACCTGCGCGGATGCGTCATCGGCAAGAGCACCGACGTGATGACGGGCGCCCGCATCGAGGAGAACGCCGTCATCGGCGACGAGTGCGTCATCGGCGCCGAGGCGTACGTCTCCAGCGGCGTCAAGATCTACCCGTTCAAGACGGTCGAGGCGGGCGCGGTGGTCAACACCAGCGTCATCTGGGAGTCGCGCGGCCAGGCCAGCCTGTTCGGCCGGCGGGGCATCAGCGGGCTGGTCAACGTCGAGATCACCCCTGAGCTGTGCGTACGGCTGGCCAGTGCCTACGCCACCACCCTGAAGAAGGGCGAATCGGTCGTCACCTCCCGTGACGCCTCCCGCGCGGCCAGCGCGCTGAAGCGGGCGGTCATCAGCGCCCTGACGGCCAGTGCCATCAACGTCATCGACCTGGAGGCCGCGCCGCTGCCGGTTACGCGCTTCTACACCTCCCGCAAGCCCACGAGCGGCGGCATCGCGCTGCGCACCACGGCGGGCGACCCGCAGAGCGTCGACATCGTCTTCCTCGACTCCGAGGGCGCCGATCTGGCCCCGGCCACGCAGCGCAAACTGGAGCGCGTCTACTCGCGCCAGGAGTTCCGCCGCGCCTTCCCCGGCGAGATAGCCGAGCTGTCCTACCCGGCGCGCGCCATCGAGGACTACGCCCACGAGCTGCTGCGATGCGTCGACATGAGCGGCGCCGACGAGCTCAAGGTCGTGGTCGACTGCGCCGGCGGCACCTCCTCGCTGGTCATGCCGACGCTGCTGGGCCGCGTCGGGCTGGAGGTCCTGACCGTCAACGCCCGCCTGGACGAGGCCTCGCCCACCGAGACCCTGGCCGAGCGGCGGCGCGACCTGCAGCGCCTGTCGGAGCTCGTGGGCTCCTCGCGCGCCCACTTCGGGGTGCGCTTCGACCCGGTCGGCGAGCGCATCGCCCTGGTCGACGAGAAGGGCCAGCTGATCAGCGAGGAGCGGGCCCTGCTCGTGGTGCTCGACCTGGTGGCGGCCGAGCGCCGGGGCGGGCGGGTGGCGCTGCCCGTCACCACCACGCGGGTGGCCGAGCAGGTCTGCCGTTTCCACGGCGTGCAGGTCGAGTGGACCTCCACCGCTCAGGACGCGCTGACCGCCGCCGCGGCCGAGGAGGAGATGATCTTCGCGGGCGACGGCAGGGGCGGCTTCGTGGTGCCGGAGTTCGCGCCCACGGTCGACGGCCTGGCGGCCTTCATGCGGCTGCTGGGGCTGGTGGCCAGGACCAGGCTCTCGCTCAGTCAGATCGACGCCCGCATCCCGCAGGCCAGGCTGCTGCGCCGGGCCGTACCCACCCCGTGGGCGGCCAAGGGCCTGGTCATGCGCTCGCTCATCGAGGCGGCCGAGGAGGAGGGGCTGCACTACGAGACCACCGACGGGGTGCGCGTGGTGCTCGACGACCGCAGCTGGGTGCTGATCATCCCGGCGGCCACCGAGCCGGTCACCGACCTGTGGGCCGAGGCGCGCCACGTCGACTCCGCCCAGGCGCTCCTGGAGCGGTGGGCG
Organism: Nonomuraea sp. NPDC050663; assembly: GCF_044456985.1. Lineage (NCBI taxonomy): Bacteria > Bacillati > Actinomycetota > Actinomycetes > Streptosporangiales > Streptosporangiaceae > Nonomuraea > Nonomuraea sp. NPDC050663. The sequence goes on along the minus strand of NZ_JBITGL010000003.1, from coordinate 863,428 downwards.
CGCATCGTGGAGGAGTCCTCGGGCGCATGATCGAGTTTTGGCCAAGATTGCCTCAGGAACGCCTCCGAATCGTTCCCAACAGGACTCCGAAACCCCACAGTGATGGACCTTGAGGTACGTCCAGCGGTAACTTGTCTCCGTCCAATCTTGTCGTCCGGCGTCTCGCCTTGACCTTTGCGGCGCATCAGCGTAAGTTGCGGCATTCGCAATGTTGACAGCGTTAGCAAGCGAGGCGCGCCCCGAGCACCGAAAAGCCGCGTTCTCGCGGTAGGAGGCCGAGCCGATCGATGCCGAGCGTCTACTGCACGCAGTGCGGGCATGCCAACCCCGAGGATGCCCGATTCTGTTCCCGGTGTGGATCGCCGCTGACCCGGCATGAGGTCACGGGCGACACCACCTCGACGATCTCCGTCGCGGGAATCGAGGCGTACGAGGCTGAGACCGGGGAGTTCCTCTTCGCCGAGCGTCAGCTCGTCGAGCAGCTGCCACCGGGCGCCGCCCTGCTCACCGTGGTGCGCGGGCCCAACCAGGGCAGCCGCTTCAAGCTCGACCAGGACCTGACGACGGTCGGCCGCCACCCGGAGAGCACGATCTTCCTCGACGACATCACCGTCTCGCGGCGCCACGTCGAGTTCTACCGCCACCCCGGCGGCCGCTTCACCGTGCGCGACGTGGGATCGCTCAACGGCACCTACGTCAACAGGGAGCGCATCGAGGAGGTTCCGCTCCACTCGGGGGACGAGGTCCAGATCGGCAAGTTCCGGTTGGTGTTCCTCTCTAGATGAGTGCACAGGCCGCGCGCTCTCACATGAGCATCGGGGAGGTGCTCGGGCTGCTGAAGCCCGAGTTCCCCGACGTCACCGTCTCCAAGATCCGTTTCCTGGAGGGCGAGGGGCTGATCGAACCCGATCGCAGCCCCTCCGGCTACCGCAAGTTCACGCACCTGCACGTCGAGCAACTGCGCTTCATCCTGCGCGAGCAGCGTGACCACTACCTGCCGCTGCGCGTGATCAAGGACAAGATGCACGAGGAGCTCTCGCGCCCGCGTGCGGTCCACGGGGGGTCCCACGAGGTACGGCTCAGCCGCGAGGAGCTCCTGGAGGCCGCCGGGATCGACGAGGAGACGCTGGCGGAGCTCGAGGACTACGGGCTGCTGGCGCCGGTGGCCAGGCGCTACGACGACGACGCCCTGGCCATCGCGCGCACGGTCGGCCGCCTGGCGTCGTTCGGGCTGCACGCCCGCCATCTGCGCGCGGTCAAGGCCTCGGCCGAGCGCGAGAGCTCGCTGGTCGAGCAGACCGTGGCGCCCGTGCTCAAGCGCCGCGCGCCCGGCGCCATCGGCGAGGCGCACGAGAGCGCGCGCGAGTTGTCCGGTCTGCTGCTGGAGCTCCACGCCGCGATGTTCCGCACCGGGGTGCGCAACGTCCTGCGGGGCTGAGCCGTACAGGCCCGGCATCGGGCACATTCCCGGCCCGGCTGGTGTTACGTTGGAGGAGCTTTCGCTCGCTTTCTCGTGACTGATTTCGGAGCAGCCCGTGGTGCAGATGGAGGTAGTGGGCGTTCGTGTGGAGATGCCCACCAATCAGCCGATCGTCCTGCTCAAGGAGGCGAGTGGTGAACGTTTTCTCCCCATTTGGATAGGCATGACCGAGGCGCAGGCGATCGCCCTGGCGACGGCCGAGGAGCCCCCGCAGCGCCCGCTCACCCACGATCTGTTCCGTGACGTGCTGAGCGCGCTGGGTGTCAGCCTTCGCGCGGTCAACATCGTCGCGCTGCGTGACGGCATCTACTTCGCCGACCTGGTCTTCTCCAACGGAGTCGAGGTCAGCGCCCGCCCGTCCGACTCGATCGCCCTGGCTCTGCGCACCGGCGCGAGGATCTACGCCAGCGAGGAGGTCGTCCAGGAAGCCGGTGTGATCATCCCGGACGACCAGGAGGACGAGGTGGAGAAGTTCAGGGAATTCCTTGACCAGATCACCCCGGAAGACTTCGGCCGCGCGGGGTAGTCATATAAGAGCATTTACGCTTCACGACTCGCCGAGTGGGATCGTTGACTGAGCATGGTCACGGTCCTACGGTGCAAGTGAAACCCGTGGTCGCCATGCGAACCCCCAGATCAGGCCACGGGATGAGAGAAAGCCGGAGGTCCGCGTGGCGGTCAGCAGCGGCGAGGGAAACAGGGCCGGCCAGGAAGATCCGGCGCGGCGCGAGGACGCGCGCCAGCGTGCCGGTGAGCAGGGTCTGCTCTTCGACTCAGAGCCGGCTTCCCTGCCTGGCAACATCGGCTACCGCGGCCCCACGGCCTGCGCAGCGGCCGGCATCACCTACAGGCAGCTCGACTACTGGGCGCGCACGGGCCTCGTCGAGCCGACCATACGGGCCGCTCACGGCTCGGGCTCGCAGCGCCTGTACAGCTTCCGCGACATCCTGGTGCTCAAGGTCGTCAAACGGCTGCTCGACACCGGCGTCTCTCTCCAGCAGATCCGGACGGCCGTGCAGCACCTGCGCGACCGCGGGGTCGCCGATCTGGCCCAGATCACGCTCATGAGCGACGGGGTGAGCGTCTACGAGTGCACCTCGGCCGACGAGGTGATCGACCTCCTGCAGGGCGGGCAGGGCGTCTTCGGGATCGCACTCGGCAGGGTGTGGCGCGAGGTCGAGGGATCGCTCGCGGAGCTGCCGGGGGAAACAGCGTCGGTCGAGGACCCCAGCGTCCCGGCCGACTATCCAGCTGACGAACTCGCCCAGCGCCGACGTGCGCGCAGGATCGGCTAGCGGTAACCTGGTAACAGAAAGCTTTCGACCCCGTGCGGGAGAGTCCCCATCCATGAGATGGGGCGCCGAAGGAGCAACCCTCCCCGGAATCTCTCAGGCACCCGGTACCGCTCGGGCGAGGCAACTCTGGAAAGCAGGCGCGCCGGCCAGGCGTGACTCACCGACGGTGAAAGCCCCTTCGGGGGTGAAGCTCTCAGGTTTGAGGACAGAGGGGGAGACCCGGCACCTGCCTGCGCGCTGAAGGGTTTCCCTGTGGTTGAGTCTGTGTTTGAGTCCTTTGCCCGTCGACACATCGGTCCGTCCGACATCGAGCAGCAGCGGATGCTCGAGGCCGTGGGCTTCGAATCCGTCTCCGACCTGGTCGCCGTCGCCGTCCCCGAGGCCATCAGGGCCAAGGACGCCCTGAAGCTGCCCGCCGCGGCCGGCGAGGTGGAGGTCATCGCCGAGCTGCGCGCCCTGGCCGGCCGTAACCAGGTGCTGACCAGCATGATCGGCCTGGGCTACCACGACACGATCACCCCCGCCGTGATCCGGCGCAACCTGCTGGAGAACCCCGGCTGGTACACGGCCTACACGCCCTACCAGCCCGAGATCTCGCAGGGCCGCCTGGAGGCGCTGCTCAACTTCCAGACCGTCGTCTCCGACCTCACCGGCCTCGACGTGGCCGGCGCCTCCCTGCTCGACGAGGCCACCGCCGCCGCCGAGGCGATGACGCTGGCGCGCCGCGCCGGCAAGTCGAAGTCAGACGTGTTCGTCGTCGACCACGACGTGCTGCCGCAGACCAAGACCGTGCTGGCCACCCGCGCCGAGCCGCTCGGCATCGAGCTGGTCTTCCAGCGCCTCGACGCCGAGCTGCCCGAGTGTTTCGGCGTCCTGGTGCAGTATCCCGGTGCCACCGGCCAGATCCGCGACTTCCGCTCGCTCGCCGAGCAGGCCCACGCCAAGGGCGCCCTCGTCGTGGCCGCCGCCGACCTGCTCGCGCTGACCCTGATCGCCTCGCCCGGCTCGCTCGGCGCCGACATCGCCATCGGCTCCTCGCAGCGGTTCGGCGTGCCGTTCGGCTTCGGCGGCCCGCACGCCGCCTACATGTCGGTGCGCGAGGGCCTGCAGCGCCAGATGCCCGGCCGCCTGGTCGGCGTCTCGGTCGACGTCGACGGCGACCCGGCCTACCGGCTGGCCCTGCAGACGCGCGAGCAGCACATCCGCCGCGAGAAGGCCACCAGCAACATCTGCACCGCCCAGGTGCTCCTGGCCGTCATCGCCGGCATGTACGCCGTCTACCACGGCCCCGAGGGACTCAAGCACATCGCGCGCCGGGTGCACGCCCGCGCCGCGGCCCTGGCCCAGGGCCTGTCCGGCAGCGGCATCCCGGTCACCGAGCACTTCTTCGACACCGTCACCGCCTCCGTGCCCGGCAAGGCCGCCGCCGTCGTGGCCGAGGCGCTGGCGCGCGGCATCAACCTGTGGCAGCTCGACGGCGACCGGGTCACGATCGCCTGCGACGAGAAGACCACCCCCGGCGATGTCGCCGACGTGCTCGCCTCGTTCGCCGCCGCCCTGGGCGTCGAGATCGCCGCCCACGACGGCGAGGAGCTCTCGGTCCTGCCCGAGGAGCTCCTGCGCGACGACGACTTCCTGACCCACCCGGTCTTCCACACCCACCGCTCCGAGACCTCGATGCTGCGTTACCTGCGCAAGCTGCAGGACAAGGACATCGCGCTCGACCGCTCGATGATCCCCCTCGGCTCGTGCACGATGAAGCTCAACGCCACCACCGAGATGGAGCCCATCACCTGGCCGGAGTTCGCCGGCATCCACCCGTTCGCGCCCGAGGCGCAGTCGGAGGGCTACCGCGAGCTCATCGAGACCCTCGAGGGCTGGCTGGCCGAGGTGACCGGCTACGACGCCGTCTCCATCCAGCCCAACGCCGGCTCCCAGGGCGAGTTCGCCGGCCTGCTGGCCATCCGCGCCTACCACCAGGCCAACGGACACGCCGAGCGCGACGTGTGCCTGATCCCCTCCTCGGCCCACGGCACCAACGCCGCCTCGGCCGTCATGGCGGGCATGCGCGTGGTCGTGGTGGCCTGCGACACCGACGGCAACGTCGACCTGGCCGACCTCGACGCCAAGATCGACAAGCACGCCGACCGGCTCGCCGCGATCATGGTGACCTACCCGTCGACCCACGGCGTGTACGAGGAGTCCATCACCGAGGTGTGCGCCAAGGTGCACGCCGCCGGCGGCCAGGTCTACGTCGACGGCGCCAACCTCAACGCCCTGGTGGGCCTGGCCAAGCCGGGCGAGTTCGGCGCCGACGTGTCACACCTGAACCTCCACAAGACCTTCTGCATCCCGCACGGCGGCGGCGGCCCCGGCGTCGGCCCGGTCGCCGTCCGCGGCCACCTGGCCGAGTTCCTGCCGTCGCACCCGCTGCGCGAGGGCGCGCCCGTCGGCCCGGTCTCCGCGGCGCCGTACGGCTCGGCGGGCATCCTGCCCATCTCCTGGGCCTACGTGCGCATGATGGGCGGCGACGGCCTGCGCGCCGCCACCGAGCAGGCGATCCTGTCGGCCAACTACCTGGCCCGCCGCCTGGCGCCGCACTACCCGGTGCTCTACACCGGCCGGGGCGGTCTGGTCGCGCACGAGTGCATCATCGACCTGCGGCAGATCACCAAGGAGACGGGCGTGACCGTCGACGACGTGGCCAAGCGCCTCATCGACTACGGTTTCCACGCGCCGACCATGTCGTTCCCGGTCGCGGGCACGCTGATGATCGAGCCGACCGAGTCGGAGGACCTGGCCGAGCTCGACCGGTTCGTCGACGCGATGGCCGCCATCCGCGCCGAGATCGCCAAGGTGGCCGACGGGTCCTACGACCGCACCGACAACCCGCTGCGCAACGCGCCGCACACCGCCGAGGCGGTCACGGCCGACGAGTGGAGCCACCCGTACACCCGGAGCGAGGCCGCCTATCCGCTGCACTCGCTGCGTGACGGGAAGTACTGGGTGCCGGTGCGCCGCATCGACCAGGCCTACGGCGACCGCAACCTGGTGTGCGCCTGCCCGCCGCTGGAGGCCTACGAGGACTAGGCCCATCACGCCTCGGCCGGGGCCCGCACTCCTCCCGGGGTGCGGGCCCCGCCGCGTCCCGTCGTGTCCCGAGGGCATGCCTGGGGGCGGGTCCGGAGGGCGGGGTCCCGAGGGCGGGGTTCCGAGAGCGTGTCCCGAGGGCGAGTCCGGAGGGTGGGTCAGGCGGCCGGGGGCAGGGTGGCGTGGGCGCGGGTGACCAGGGCGTGCCGGTCGACGCCGGCCAGGGCCAGGGCGCGCGGCACGGTGCCGACCTCGGCGCCGAGGATGCCGATCAGCAGGTGCGCCGGCCGCAGGTCCTTCTTGTGGCGGGCGAACACCCCTCGCTCCAGCGCCGTCCGGGCGGAGGCGCCCATCTGGAGGCCGCGCGACGGGTGCGGGCTGGCCGCGGGCGGTCCCGAGGGCGCCAGCCGGACGCCGGCGGCGGCCAGGCTGTGCTCGAACTCGCGGTGCAGCGCTTCCCGCAGCGCCTGGTAGTCGAGGCCCGACGACGCCAGCAGCTCCAGGGTGACGCTCTCATGTCCCGCGGCAATCGCCAGGAGCACATGCTGGGCCTCGATGGTGGCCGAGCCCTCGCGGCGCGCCTCGTCACCGGCCTGGGTGAGGGTGAGGTGCAGGAACTCGTCGAACGCCTTCATCAGCGCCTCCGCAACTGGACGCCGGCGGCGATGAGCCGCTTGGCGTGCTTCTTGTGGACGGCCTGGCGGGTGACCCCGAGGGCCTCGGCGACCTGGGGCCAGCTCCAGCCTTCGCGCATCGCCTGCTCGACGGCGGCGTCCTCCATCCGGTCGGCCAGGCGGCGCAGGGCCACCACGGCCGCCAGACCGTCGGCGGGGTCCTGGACTTCGGGAATCTCAACACCGGGCATGTGGGCAACTTTAGTTGACTAATCCGAGTTTAGTCAACGCGGGTTGCTTAGTCGCGCACCGGCAGGAGCAGCGGGCGCTTGGCCGTACGGCCGTCGGCGGAGGAACGGCCGCGCAGGCGGCGCACCATCCACGGGCCCACGAACGTGCCCAGCCAGGCCGCCTCGGTGGCCGCCCGGCGCCAGGCGGGCACGAGGGGGAGCGGCATGAGCGGCTGGGTCCAGGAGGGGTCGCTGCCGGGCAGGGCGAGGGTGTCGGCGACGGCCGCGGCGATGAGGGCGTGGCCGCGCGGGGTGGCGTGGATGCGGTCGGAGCTCCACATGCGGGGATCGCAGGTCACGTCGTGGGGGTAGGCGTCGACGACGAGGACGCCGTGACGGGCGGCGGCGGCGCGCACGCGGTCGTTGAAGTCGAGCAGGCGAGGGCGCAGGCGCTTGACGATGGGCGCGATGCGGCCGATGTCGGGGAAGGTGAAGGTGACCACGGTGGGGGCCGCCTCCATCAGGCTGGCCGGGGGCGTGCCCCTGAGCGCGGCGAACATGGCTTCCAGGTGGCCGGTGACCGCGTCGGCGTCGAAGCTGGGCCGGATCAGGTCGTTCATCCCGGCCATCACGGTCACCAGGTCGGGCCGCAGCTCCAGCGCCGCGGGCAGCTGCTCGGCGCGGACGTGGGCGGCGAGCTTGCCGCGCACGGCCAGGTTGGCGTACTGCACCTGCCCGTCGGCCTCGGCGAGCAGCTCGGCCAGGCGGTCGGCCCAGCCCCGGTATCCGGTGAGCGGATCGCCGTCGTTCAGCCCCTCGGTCTGGGAGTCGCCGAGCGCCACATATCTCAGGAAAGGCACAACTCGTATATTACTCAATTTGTTGACTAGCGCACCCTGACGAGGGCCTCGATCCCGTCGAGGATGCGCTCGAGGCCGAAGCGGAACTCGGTCTCCATGCTCATGTCCATCTCCGCCCCCTGGAAGATGCCCGCCCGCACCAGGCGGCGCACCTCGGGCAGGCGGCCGTCGGCGGTCGCCCGGTCGAGGAAGTCGCTGTATCCGGCGGCCAGGGCGGCGGCCGACGGGTTGCGGTTGACGGTGACCGCCAGCGCCACCCCCGACTGCACCTGGGTGCTCAGCAGGAGTGCGCAGAAGAGCTGCTCGGCCTCGTCGAGGCCGGTGTCGCGCATGGCGTGCAGCACCCGGTCGAGCCAGGTCAGCTGGTTGGGCGAGGAGGGCGGGCCGGTGACCGGCGCGAGCGCCGTCCACGGGTGCTCCAGCAGCCTGGCGCGCATCGCCTCCGCCAGGTAGACCAGGCCCTCGCGCCAGCCGCCTCCCGTGGCCGGAGGCGGCGGCGGTCCGAGCGCCGTGTCGACCATCAGGGCCACCAGCTCGTCCTTGGTCGCCACGTGGCGGTACAGGGCCATCGCCGAGACGTCGAGCTGCTTGGCGACGCGGCTCATGGAGACGCTCTCCAGCCCTTCGGCGTCGGCCACCTCGACGGCGGCCTCGACGACCAGCTCCAGGCTCAGACCCTTCTTCATGCCGTCAGTTTACGCCATACGCCTAGCGGTGTATGGTCTAAACAAAGATGTATATGGCATAAACAAGGAGTCCCCTCATGACAGTCGTCGCCGAGGGCCTGTCCAAGGCCTACGGACGGCACACGGTCCTCGATCACCTGGACCTGACCGTGCCAAGCGGAGCCATCTACGCCCTGCTCGGGCCCAACGGAGCGGGCAAGACCACCACCGTGCGGCTGCTGGCCACGCTCCTGCGCCCCGACAGCGGCCGCGCCAGCGTGGCCGGGTTCGACGTGGTGAACGACCGCTCCGAGGTACGGCGGCGCATCAGCCTCACCGGCCAGCACGCCGCCCTTGACGAGCAGCAGACCGGCGAGGAGAACCTGCGCATGATCGCCCGCCTGACCGGCCTGTCCCGCCGGGCGGCCAGGGAACGGGCCGGGCAACTGCTGGAGCGCTTCGACCTCACCGAAGCCGCGGGGCGGCGCGTCAAGACCTACTCGGGCGGCATGCGACGCCGCATCGACCTGGCCGCCGGGCTCGTGGGGGAGCCCGAGGTGATGTTCCTCGACGAGCCCACCACCGGCCTGGACCCGCGCAGCCGCCAGGCCGTCTGGGAGGAGGCCGCCCGGCTGGCCGCGGCCGGGGTGACGATCTTCCTGACCACGCAGTACCTTGAGGAGGCCGACCGCCTCGCCGACCGCATCGCGCTGCTGCACCGCGGCCGGCTGGTCGCCGAGGGCACCGCCGCCGAGCTCAAGCACCGGGTCGCGGGCGAGCGCCTGGAGCTGACGCTGGCCGGCGCCGCCGCCTACGAGCACGCCGAGCTCATGCTCGGCGGCCGGATCGTCCGGCGCGACCCGGTCAGGTCGACCCTGGAGGTCACCACCGACGGGACCGCCGCCCACGTGCGCGAGCTCCTGGACGCCCTCGATCCCGGCCGCACCCTCGTCGAGCGCTTCGCCGTGCGCTCGGCCACCCTCGACGACGTCTTCCTGGAGGTGACCGCCGATGTCTGAGGTCCTCGTCATGGCTCGCCGTTCCGTACGGCTCAGCCTGCGCGCCGGTGACGCCCTCATCACCGCGCTCGCATTGCCGATCATGATGATGCTGCTGTTCGTGTACTTCTTCGGCGGGGCGATCGAGACCGGCGGGCCGTACGTGCAGCACGTCGTGCCGGGCGTGCTGGTGCTGTGCGCCGCCTACGGCGCGGGCACCACGGCGATGAGCGTGGCCAACGACATGGCCGAGGCGGTCATGGACCGGCTGCGATCGCTGGACGTGAGCGCGACGGCGCTGCTGGGCGGCCACGTGGCCGCCAGCGTGGCCCGCAACCTGGCCGCCACCGTGCTGGTCTTCGCGGTCGCCTTCGCGATCGGCTTCCGCCCCGTGGCCGCGCCCGGAGACTGGCTGCTGGCGGCGGCGCTGATCACCGCGTTCGTGACGGCCATGTCGTGGGTGGCGGCGGCCATCGGGCTGCTGGCCAAGACGCCGGAGGCGGCCAGCGGCTACGCGTTCGTCTTCGCCTTCCTGCCGTATCCGTCGAGCGCGTTCGTGCCGGTGGAGACGATGCCCGGCTGGCTGCAGGCCTTCGCCGCCGGCCAGCCGCTCACCCAGGTGATCGACTCGATGCGGGCGCTGCTGCTTGACGGGTCCGCGACGGTGCTGGGGGCGGCGTTCGTGTGGTGCGCGGCGCTCGGCCTCGCGGGAGTCGCCGCGGCGGCCGCCCTCTACCGGCTGCGCGTCAAGCGGGCCTAGAGGGGCGGACGCGACAGGGGTGGGCACGCTCGCCGTGCCCGCCCGCGCGTCGGGAGGCATAGACGGGACATGATCACCCGCGCTTCGTTAGGCTTTTCGCAGCCACGCGAAGGAGACCTCTTGACCCCCCCAGAGCTCGACACCTCCCCGCTCGACACCGCGCGGCGCCTGGCCGAGAACGGTGACCTGGAGGGAGCCGCGGAGATCTTCGGCCGGCTGGCCGGCGACGACTCGGCGCCCGAGCGCGCCCAGGCCGCGGTCGGCCTGGCCGTGGTGCTGGAGGAGCAGGGCGACCACCCCGGCGCCCGGCGCGCGGCGCGCATCGCCCTGTCGGCCGGGCCCACCGAGTACTCCGCCCAGGCGGCCTGCCTGCTGGCGCAGAGCTTCGAGCGCGAGGGCTCTGCCGAGCAGGCACGCGGAGCCTGGCAGGCCGTGCTCGGCGTGGGCCACGACGACTACGTGCCGCTGGCGCACATGGCCCTGGCCCGCCTGGCCGCCGAGGAGAACGACCTCGACGGGGCCGAGACGCAGCTGCGCGCGGCGCTGGAGGCCGGAGGGCCGATGACGGCGGCGCAGCGGCTGGCCGACCTGCTCCTGGAGCGGGGCGAGCCGGGGGAGGCGGCCGACCTGATCGAGGCGGCGCTGGAACGCGCCGACGACGACACCGCGGCCCGGCTGCGCGTGCAACTGGGCATCGCGCACCTGGAGCTGGCCTGCGCGCAGTTCGCCGCGGCGGCCGAGGACGGCCGCGACCGCGAGACCGTGTCGCTGGCCATCGAGCTGCTGGCGCGCACCCTGCCGCTGCGGGGCCGCCCGGAGCAGGCCGAGCAGGTGTGGAGCTACGGGCTCGACCACGACGACGAGGAACTGGCCGAGCAGGTACGGCTGCGCCGCGAGCGCGGCTAGCCGGCGGTGTGGGGGCTCAGTCGCGGGTGCCGAACACCACGGCCATGTTGACCAGGGCGATGCCGATCCAGACCACCATCAGCCCGACGAGGCCGGCCTGTTCCGAGGCGATCGCGGTGATCGGGATGCCGAAGATCAGCGAGCAGATCGCCACCGGCGTCACCGCCCCCGCGTTGCCGCCCTGCTTCTTCTTGCCCTTCTTGCGCTGGCCGGCGACCTCGGAGGCCACCTTGGCGGCGATCACCTCGTCGAGGCGGGCGGCGAAGGACTCCACGAGGGCGTGTTCGTAGTCGGGGCCGAGATCGCGACGGGCGTCCAAGGTGGCGTGCAGGTCCTGGCGGATCTCGCCTCGCATGTCAGACATACCTTCAATGTCGCAGAGGCTCGGCGGGCCGTCATCCTTCTTTCGGAGGACCCTGTGACAGCATGATGACCATGGAGATCGTCACGCCGCGCGGGCCCGCGCGGGTCGACCTGGACGAGGCGCCGGAGCCGGGCCTGCTGCTGGTGCTGACGCACGGCTCCGCCGGCACCGTCGAGGCGCCCGACCTGCTCGCGGTGCGCGACGCCGCCCTGAAGGCGGGCGTGAGCGTCGCCCGGGTCACCCAGCCCTTCCGGCTGGCCGGGGCGCGAGCGCCCGGCAGCCCGGAGCGGCAGGACGAGGCCTGGGCCGTGGTGCTGGGAGCGCTGCGCGACCGGTTCCCCGGGATGCCGGTGGTGCAGGGCGGGCGCAGCAACGGGGCGCGGGTCGCCTGCCGTACGGCCAGGGCGGTCGGGGCCGTGGCAGCGGTGGCACTGGCCTTTCCCCTGCACCCGCCCGGCAGGCCGGAACGTTCCAGGGCGCAGGAGCTCAGGGGCGCGGGGGTGGAGGTGCTGGTGATCAATGGGGATCGTGACCCCTTCGGCATCCCCGACCCGGCCGACGCCACCCGTCTGGTGGTGTTGCCGGGGGAGGGCCACGATCTCAAGAAGAACCCCGAAAAAGTCGGCGAACTGGTCGCCGGGTGGATCGCGGACCGGATGGACTCCTGGGCCCGCTGATCCGTCAGATGGCGGCTGGCAGGGGCCGATGCGGGGCGATCACAGCGCCGCTCGGCAACAGCTCACCGGTGTCCTCGAAGAGGACGACCCCGTTGCAGAGCAGGCTCCACCCCTGTTCGGGATGGCAGGCGAGGGTGCGCGCGGCCTCTCGGTCGAGCGCGTCTGCCGGCGGACAGGCCGGGTCGTGCGGGCACATCGGCGTGCCTCCGATATCTCGTGGATGGATCCGGGCGCCAGACCCGGAAACAATAGGTCCTAGCAAGTGTGCGACGCAGGTCACAGTTCCCGACATAGTCCGTTAGGACGGTTGAAGGAGGAGGTTTGCCGGGGCGGATGTGACCTAACACACAGAGTGCCCATCCCGGAGGCCCGCTCCAACGGCAACACGCCGACAAAGCGGGCTGTTTCTTTGGCAGTCCTTGCTGGACCGCGCTCGCTCCGGTTCAGCCGCCGAGCCCGCGCAGGAGGGCGTCGAGGCCGCGCTCGAAGTCGGCGTCGGCGCCCGCGTCACGCCTGGTCCAGGTGTCGACCTCGGGATCGGCCCAGCCGGAGGCCTGGACCTCGACGGCGACGCTGCCGAAGACGAAGGCGCGCAGCGACCGTACGGCGTCGGCGGCGTCGCCGAGCCCGAGCTCGTCGAGCTGGTCGACCTGCTCGCGGATGGCCAGGGCGGTAGCCCCTTTGGGTGGTTTGGTGAGCGCCAGCGCGAGCACGCCGGGATGCTCGCGCAGCGCCTCGCGCCCGGCGTGGCACCAGGCCCTGGCCGTCTCCTGCCAGGTGGCGGCGCGCTCGACCTGGACCGCCGTGACGTGCTCGGCCAGGGCGTCCATGAGCGCCTCCTTGCCGCGGGGCAGGTGGTGGTAGATGGCCATCGCCTCGACCTCCAGCGCGTCGCCGAGCCTGCGCATGGTCAGCCTGCGCAGGCCCTGGCTGTCGGCGATGTGGAGCGCGGCGTCGATGATGCGCTCGCGGGAGAGCGGGACGGGCGGTCGCTTGGCAGGCATGGTGATCATCCTGCCAACCGGGACATTACTTTGTAAAGGCGCCGCGCCGGTGGTGACCTCTTCGCCCGGGGCACGACACGTGCCGCCTGCGGGGAGGGCTAGGCTTTGTCTGGTACCGGCCCTGGTACCGGCAAGGTGAAAGGCAGAGGAAGTCCCATGGCGTTTTTCCGTCCGCGGGTCAGCCGCGAGGCCGAGGTCCGCTTCCACGCGGATCAGGAGATCTCGCAGAGCTTCCCCGAGTCGCTCGACAAGGCCCGTACGGCCGAGCAGCGGGTGCGCGAGCTGCAGGCGGCGCACGCCGACGAGGTCGAGCTGCGTGAGGCCGGGCTGGCCCTGGACAAGGCGCTCACCGAGGCGCTGAGGGCCGCCGAGGCGGGCCAGCGCGCGACCTTCGGGGTCAAGGCCTACGACGACCGGATCGCCCGCCGCAAGGCCAGGGCGACGCCCAAGGGCGCGATGTGGACCTCCGAGGTCGACCGGCTGCGCACGCTGCGTGAGCAGAACCGGCTGACCGGAATCCCGCGGGTGCCCGCGGTTCGCTGAGCGTGGCGTGAGGCCGCCTCCTGGGTGCAGGGGGCGGCCTTCGTGCGTCTAGGCGGCGTTGTCGCGGTGTTCCCACAGGCCGCGCCGGTCGAGCACGCCGCGCAGGCCCGTCACGTTGTCGGTCATGATGCCGTCGACGCCCAGGTCGAGCAGCCGCTCCATGCGGACGGGGTCGTTGATGGTCCACACGTGCACCTGCATGCCCAGGGCGTGGGCGGTGCGCACCAGGGCGCGGGTGGTGACCCGAAGGCCCCGGAAGCCGAGCGGGATCTGGGCGCACGGGATCTGCGCGCGCGACAGGCGCGCGAACAGCCGACCGTAGCCCGAGGTGGCCGCGGCGGCGCGCAGGGCGGCCACGCCGCGCGGGCCGAGCGCCGTGCACACCTCGCGCCCCATCGCGGCGCGGGCGCGGGCCAGGCGCTCGTCGGAGAAGGAGGTCAGGCAGACGCGCTCGTAGGCGTTGGTGCGCTGCACGACGCGGGCCAGCGGCAGGATCGCGCCGGCCTCCTTGACGTCGATGTTGAAGCGGGCCTCGGGGAAGGAGCCGATGAGCTCCTCCAGGACGGGGATCGGGTGGGCGCCGCCGATGCGCGCCTGCCGTACGACCGAGTAGGGAAGCTCGGCGACGCGGCCGCGCCGGTCGGTGACGCGGTCGAGGGTGTGGTCGTGGAAGGCCAGCAGGACGCCGTCGCTCGTGGCGTGGGCGTCGGTCTCGAGGTAGGTGTAGCCCAGGCGCACGGCGTGCTCGAAGGCCGCCATGGAGTTCTCGGCCCCTTCAAGGGCGCCGCCCCGGTGGGCGAAGGCCAGGGGGCCGTGGTGGTCGAGGAAGCTGAAGCGGCGGCTGAGCATCACAGGCCTTCGGGGGAGAGGGTCTGCCATTCCTGGCGGCGGGTCTCGGCCAGGGCGATGGCGGCGGCGACGGCGACGTTGAAGGAGCCGACCTTGCCGACCTGCGGGATGTAGATCTCGCCGTCGGCGGCTTCGAGCAGGGCGGGGGAGCAGCCGTGGTCCTCGCTGCCGACGACCAGGCACACGTCGCGGGCGAGGTCGGCGCGGAACAGCGGTCTGGCCTCGCCGGTGAGTTCGACGGCGAGCACGGTGTAGCCGTCGGCGCGGGCCTCCTGGACGGCCTGGACGGCGGTCAGGCCGTCCTTCCAGGGGACCAGCCGGTCGGTGCCGAGGGCGGTCTTGCCCGCCTTGGGGTTGGTCGGCGGGGTGGAGTTGCCGGCCAGCCAGATCTGGTCGGCGCCGAACGCCGCGGCGCTGCGGAAGATGGATCCGACGTTGAACGGCCCGGTCACCGACTCCAGGATCAGCGCCAGGCGGTGCTCGGTGGAGCGCCGCCAGGTGCGGTTGAGCCGCTTGACGTCGGTGGGCCGGAGCTGCTTGCGGATCATCGGGTCACCTTCAGGATGCGGTAGGCGGCTCGGGAGGTGTGGCGGGTGGCCTGCCAGCCCTGCTCGCCGAGCCAGCGCTGCAGGGAGTCGGAGCCGAGGTGCTTCTGCACCACGAGGTAGGCCACCCCGTCGCCGGTCAGGCGGTCGAGCCAGCGGGTGAGCATGGCGTGCAGGGCGGGCTTGCCGATGCGGATCGCCGGGTTGGACCAGATGGCCGAGAACCGGGGTTCCGGCGGCATCTCGTCGGCATGCACGGGACTTACTTTGTAAAGGCGGGCGGTCTGGGCGTTACGCCCCGTGAGCTCCAGGCTGCGCCTGTTGACGTCGACGGCCCAGACCCGCGCCTGCGGCGCGCGCGAGGCCATCGTCAGCGCGATCGGGCCGTAGCCGCAGCCCAGGTCGAGCAGGTCGCCCTCCTGGGGAGGCGCCGGCACCGACTCCAGCAGGATCCGGGTGCCCAGGTCGATCTTCTCGGGGGAGAAGACGCCCCGGTCGGTCTCCAGCTTCAGGTGCAGGTCGGGCAGGACCAGGTCGACCGTGCCCGGCCTGCTGGCCGCCTCCGGCCGCTCCTCGAAGTAGTGCGCGCTCACGTGCCAAAACGTTACGGGATGCGAGAGCCCAGCAGGACCGCCGCGCCCGCCACCAGCACGCCGACCAGGATCGCCGCGATGATGAATCGCTGGCTGATCTCCTGGTTGACCAGCTTGTAGCCGAGCGAGGTGCCGATCTGCTCGTAGACCTCGCGCAGCTCCGTGCCCGATTCCGCGGAGTAGGCGCGGCCGGTGGTCCCGTCGGACAGCGACTGCAGGGTGGCCTTGTTGACCGGCACGTTCACCGGCCTGCCGTCGATCTCCACGGTGCCCTCCTGCGTGCCGTACGCGATCGTGGAGACCGGCACGCGCGCCTGGGTGGCGGCCTGGATGGCCTCGTTGACGCCCCGGCCCGAGGTGTTGTCGCCGTCGGACAGCAGGACGATCGCGGCAGGCGGCGGGTCGGTGGCGGCACGCTGGTCGAAGGAGCGGATGGAGTCGAGGGAGTTGAAGACCGCCTCGCCGATGGCGGTGCCGGGGCGGGTGGTCAGGTTGCCGATGGCGGTGGCGACCGCCTGGTGGTCGGTCGTGGGGGAGATGACCACGTTGGCCGAGCGGGCGAAGGAGACCAGGCCGACGTTGAAGCGGTCGGGCAGCTCCAGCGCGAACTGCTGGGCGGCGGCCTTGGCGGCGGTGATGCGGTTGGGGGTGACGTCGTCGGCCTCCATCGACAGCGACACGTCGAGCGCGATCATGATGGTGGCGCGGTCGCGCGGCACCTTCACCTCGAAGGCCGGCTTGGCGGCGCCGATCACCAGCAGGCTCATCATGACGAGGAACAGCGCCGGCGCGACGTGCCTGCGCCAGCCGGGTCCGGCGGGCACGACCAGGTCGAGCAGGGCCAGGTTGGTGAAGCGCACGGTGTAGCGGCGGCGCATCAGCTGGGAGGCGACGTAGGCGCCGATGATCAGGGCGATCAGGGCGAACAGCCACAACCATCCGGGCGCGAGGAAGGTCATGACGGCCGCCTGCGGGAGTGCACCATGCGCCGTTGCTGGAGGGTGAAGTGGGCGATGTCGTGCACCCAGTCGCGGTCGGTGCGCAGCACCAGGTGGGCCACGCCCGCGCGGCGCAGTGCGATGCGGGTGCCCTCGCGCTGCAGGGCGGCCGCTTCCGCGTACGCCTGCCGTACTCTCGGTGTGAGGTGCACGTCGCGTACGTTCCCGCTCTCGGGGTCGCTGAACGCGATTCTGCCCACGTCGGGCAATTCGAGCTCCCGGGGGTCGATGACCTCGACGGCCAGCACCTGATGGCGGGCGGCCAGGCGGCGCATGGGCCGCTCCCAGGCGCGCTCCATCTCGGGGTCGAGGCTGGGGTAGGCGTCGAGGAAGTCGGAGACGATCACCCGCAGGCCGCGGCGCCGGCGCGTGGAGGCCAGCACCTCGAGTCCCTCGGCCAGGTCGGGGGCGTCCGGCACGGTGCGGCCGCGCGGCGCGTCGCTGAGGGAGTGCAGCAGGCCGTACAACGCGGGCCGCCCGGTGCGGGCGGGCATGCGGTGGATGTACTCATCGTGCAGGACCAGCACGCCGAACCTGTCGCCGACCCGGCTGGACAGGAAGCCGATCGCGCCGATGGCCGAGACGACCAGGTCGCGCTTGTCGGTGTCGGCGGTGCCGAAGTCCATGCTGGCCGACAGGTCGGCCAGCGCCCAGGTCTCCAGCTCGCGGTCGGCCACCAGGTCGCGCACGTGCGGCACCGTCGTGCGGGCGGTGACGGCCCAGTCCATGCGCCGCACGTCGTCCTCGCCCGGCACGTACATGCGGCTGTCGCCCGACTCGCTGCCGGGACCGGGCAGCAGGCCCTGGTGCATGCCGTGCATGAGGCCGTCGAGCTTGCGGGTGATGGTCAGCTCCAGCCTCCGCAGCGCCACCTCCGCCCTGTTGGTCATCGTTGCTGGTTCCACACGACCAGGGGCGGGGGCACGGCGTGCAGGATCTGCCGCACCACCTGCTCGGGGTCGATGCCGTCGGCCAGGGCGTCGAAGGTGAGCATGAGCCGGTGTCCCATCACGTCGGCCGCCACGTCGCGCACGTCGTCGGGGAGCATGTAGTCGCGCCCGCGCAGCAGCGCGAGGGCGCGCCCGGCCGAGACCAGCCCGAGCGTGGCGCGCGGGCTGACGCCGATCTCGATCGTGTCGGCCAGGTCGCCCAGGCCGTACTCCGACGGCGCGCGGGTGGCCATGACCAGGCGCACGACGTAGTCGGCGACGAGCTGGTGGACAGAGACCTGCTCGGCCTGCTTCTGCAGCCCCATGAGCGTGTCGGGGTCGAGCACGCGCTCGGGCACCGGCGGGGTGACGCTCATCCGGTGCAGGATCTCCAGCTCCTCGTGGGCGCTGGGGTGCGGCACCCGCACGCGGAACAGGAAGCGGTCGCGCTGCACCTCGGGCAGCGGGTAGACGCCCTCGGACTCGATGGGGTTCTGGGTGGCCAGCACGATGAACGGCCTGGGCAGCGGGTGGGTGACGCCCGCCAGGGTCACCTGGCGTTCGGCCATGACCTCCAGCAGCGCCGACTGCACCTTGGCCGGGGCGCGGTTGATCTCGTCGGCCAGCAGGAAGTTGACGAAGACGGGGCCGAGCTCGACGTCGAACTGCTCGGAGGAGGGATGGTAGACGCGGGTGCCGACGATGTCGCTGGGGACCAGGTCGGGGGTGAACTGGATGCGGGCGAAGGTGCCGCCCACGACGGTGGCCAGCGTCGAGGCGGCCAGGGTCTTGGCCACGCCCGGGACGCCCTCGAGCAGGCAGTGGCCGCGGGCCAGCAGCGCCACCGCCAGCCGCTCCACCATGTGCTCCTGGCCGACGATGACCCGGCGGACTTCGTCCAGCGCCTTGCGCAGGACGGTCGCGTCGGTCTCGCTGGGCAGCTGTTCGGCGACGTTCATGATTGCCATCTTCCCCAAGTTGGCGCGTTTCGTGCATGAAGCGCGGCCGTTGCACGGTATTCACAGCTTTCCTTGGGAACATTGGCGATATGGCAAGCCCCTTGCAGTACGGCGACCCGCCGCGGCTCGGCCCGTTCGTCATCCAGGCGCGCCTGCACAGCATGCCCGCCGGGTTCGTCTACCTGGGGCAGGCCGACGACGGCCGCGCGGTGTCGATCGCGCTGCTGACCAGGGGAGCGGCGCTCGACGGCGCCGCACGCGACCGGTTCGTCACCGCGGTGCGCGAGGCCTCGCCGCGGCGAGGCACCGTGCTGACGGGGCCGGCGGTGCTGGAGTCGGACCTTGGGGAGGCGCCGTGGGCGGCCACGCCGTACCAGCCAGGCCGTCCGGGGGCCGAGCGGTACCTGGAGCCGGTCATGGTCGGCGGCATCTTGCTGGGGGAGGTGCACGGGCCCGACTACGTGCCCTACTGGCTGACCGACCGGGCGCCCGCGCTGCCGGGCGCCGGGCGGCCGCCGCGCCCGGCGACCGAGACGCGGCGGCGCGTGCTGCTGGCGCTGGCGGTGCTGCTGGCGTTGCTGCTGCTGGGAGTGGTGATCGCGATCCTGCTGTTCCGGGGGCTGGACGACACCGAGCCGGTGCGGCGTCCGCTGCCGCCGACGGTGTTCGAGCCCACGCCCCCGCCGACGCCCGAGTCGCAGCAGCCGCAGCCCGAACCGTCGCCGACGCCCTCGCAGAGCACGCCGGGCGGCACCTCGCCGGGACTGCCGCCGGGCGAGGAGGACCCGGACGGCGAGATCTAGCGAAAGCGCTTGAGCCTCACGCGGCGTGAGGTCCTAGCGTCTCCGCCATGAAGCTCATCATTCACGACACCCTGTCCGCGACGGCGGACCTGCTGCGGCGCCCGCTGGAGGAGCGGCCGCAGGCACTGCGCGAGATGCTCGCCCCGATCAGGGAGCTGATCCCGATGCCGGGCGACCACGTCGACATCCACCACCAGGGCGGCGGCTTTCGCGTCGACCGCGACGACCCGCGCTACCTGGCCGCGATCGAGGACCTGGCGGGGCTGCCGGGCGAGATCGAGGAGGAGATCGGGCGGGCGCTGGAGCACCTGAAGGCGGTGGTGCCCGGCGTGAAACACCCGGAGGAGCTGCAGGTGATGTTCGTCCTGGGCGACCCGGACGACGAGCACCTGATGCGCACCTCGGGCGGCTACTACGGCATGGGCTCCTCGCCCGGGTGGCTGTACCTGCTGGCCTGGCCGGGGCCTGGGGTGCGCGAGCGCATCAAGCACTGCGCGGTGCACGAGTTCCACCATCAGGTGCGGTACATGAACGTGGAGTGGAACCCGGTGACGGTGACCGTCGGCGAGCACCTGGTGGCCGAGGGGCTGGCGGAGGCGTTCGTGCGTGAGCTGTCGGGGCCGGAGGCGATGGGGCCGTGGTCGGGCATGGTGACCGGGGCGAGGTTCGACCGGGCGCTGGAGCTGACGATGGCGGCCATCGACCTGGAGGGCATGATGCACACGCCCGCGTACGTGCTGGGGGACTCGGCGATCACGCGGTTCGGCGGGGAGCCGCGCGGCATCCCCGACATGGCGGGATACGCGGTGGGGCTGCACCTGGTGGACCTCTACCTCGCCCAGAGCGGGTCGTCGGCGGCGGCCGCCTCGGTGCTCCCGGCGGCGCGGATCCTCACCCCGGAGGTGCGCCGGCTCAGCGTCGCTCGCGGGTGACCGCCTCGATGCGGAAGCCCATTCCCACCAGCGCCGTGGTGCAGCACACGATGATCAGGCCGAGGGGCGGGTCGCCCTTGGTGACCAGCCAGGCTCCGGCCAGCAGGCCCACGCCGGCGATCAGGCACAGATTGCCCAGGCTGCGCAGCCCTTCGACGGCCTGCTGATGCCGGGTGGCCGCCCGCTCGTCGGGTCCTTCTGGAGGGGTCACGGTGGCCGAGCCTTCCATACCGGGGCGATCGTCGCCAGAGTCCGGCTGAGCCACGGCTCAGCTGGGGCTGACGAAGCCGGACTCGTAGGCGGCGATGACGGCCTGGGTGCGGTCGCGGGCGCCCAGTTTGGCGAGCACGTTGCCGACGTGGGTCTTGACCGTCTCGCCGCTGACGACCAGCTCGGCGGCGATCTCGGCGTTCGACAGGCCTCTGGCCACCAGCCGCAGCACCTCCCCCTCCCGTTCGGTCAGGCCCGTCAGGGCGGGCCGCCGGGCCGTATGGGCGCCGGCCAGGCGGCGGATGGCCGCCGGGAACAGCAGCGTCTCGCCGGCCGCCACCACGCGCACCGCCTGCACGAGGTCGTCGGGCCTGGTGCGCTTGAGCAGGAAGCCGCTGGCCCCCGCGCGCAGCGCCTCGTAGACGTAGTCGTCGTTCTCGAAGGTGGTGACCACGAGCACCTTCGGCGGCCGGTCCATGGCGACCAGCCGGGCGGTGGCCTGGATGCCGTCGACGCCGGGCATGCGCACGTCCATGAGGACGACGTCGGGCCGTTCGCGGCGCACGACGCCGATGACCTCGGCGCCGTCGGCGGCCTCGCCGACGACCGTCAGGCCGGGCTCGGAGTCGAGGATGACGCGCAGGCCGGTCCTGATGAGGTCCTCGTCGTCGGCGATCACTACCTTGAGCGTCATGGCGTCGACCGTAGCGGCAGGCTGACCCGGACCTGCCAGCCGCCCTCGTGCGGTCCTGCCTCGACGCTGCCGCGCAGCAGGTGGACGCGCTCGGTGATGCCCCGCAGGCCGCGTCCGCCGCCGGGCGCGCGGCGGCGGCCGATGGGGTTGCTCACCTGCAGGTCGAGGTGGTCGTCGTGGACGGCGGCCGCGAGCCGTACGGGGCCGGTGCCGTGCTTGAGGGCGTTGGTGAGCGATTCCTGCACGATGCGGTAGGCCTCGCGGCTGACCAGGGCGGGCACGTGCGTCAGGTCGCCGAGGTCGGCCTCGACGCGGGCGCCGGACCCGGCTATGAGGCCGGGCAGGTGGGTGAGGTCGGGCTGCGGCTGGGTGGTGCGGGTGTCGTCGGCGCGCAGCACGCCGAGCACGTGGTCGAGCTCCTCCAGCGCCTGGCGGGCGGCCTGTTCGATGGCGGCCAGCGACTGCCGCGCGGCGCCGGGGTCGCGGTCCAGGATGCGCGCGGCGGCGGCCGACTGGATGGTGACCACGCTGAGGGCGTGGCCGACCGAGTCGTGCAGGTCGCCGGCGAGCCGGTTGCGTTCGGCCAGGACACGCGTCTGCTCTTCCGCGGCCTTGAGCCGCTCGGTGGGCGAGGGCCCGAGCAGGGCGGGGGCGAAGCGGGCCAGCAGCCCTCCGGCCAGCCAGGCGACCGCCACGAGCGCCGCCAGGGCGGCCAGGCCGGCCACGGGCAGCCAGGCCAGGTGCCAGCCGGGCCCGATCGGGCGGTCGAACATGCGCCAGCGGTCGCCGGCGAACGGCACCGCGAGCGTCCACAGCGTGAACGGGACGACGGCCAGCGTCATGCCGCTGGCCACGCCGCCGATGCCCAGGTGGGCGGTGAACCAGGTGGCGCTGCGCCGCCGTTCGTCCCAGGTGCGGCGCTGCCCGCGCGGCACGGGGGCGATGTCGGCGCCGAGCAGCGCCTGGGCGGGTGGCGCGGCCAGGGCGCGCACCGGCAGGACGAGGCCGGTGACGAAGACCAGGGGCAGCACGGCCAGGAAGACCAGCGGCTGGACGGCCAGCAGCGGGCTGCCGGCCTCGCCGATGCCGTACAGGGCCGTGATCACCTCGCCGGCCATCATGTACGGCATCAGCACGGCCCCGCCGAAGATCAGGCAGATCCAGCGCCTGCCCAGTTCGCCCCATCTCACGCTCACCATCATATGTCGAGCGAAATTCACTCTGGGCATATTGTGCTTTTAGAGAAATGCGCGCACGGCGAAATTGCATTTCCATTTCGAATGCCGTCTGTAGGGTCGAGGTAATTCGAGAGAAAGGATCGGATTATGTCCGGGACCCCTACCGCCGCCTGGCCTGAGCAGCTCGGTCAGCGGCTGCTCAAGGAGCGCATCGTCGTTCTCGGCCAGGAGGTCGACGACGACATCTGCAATCGGCTGTGCGGCGAGTTGCTTTTGCTGGCGGCGGCCGATCCCGACCGCGACATCACGCTTTACATCAATTCACCGGGCGGCGCCGTGCACGCCGGGATGGCGCTCTACGACATGATGCAGTTCATCCCGTGCGACGTGGCGACGGTCGCCATGGGTTTCGCGGCTTCGATGGGGCAGTTCCTGTTGTCCGCGGGCACGCCCGGCAAGCGTTACGCGCTGCCGCACGCCCGCATCGTGATGCACCAGCCGCTGGGCGGCATCAGGGGCACCGCCACCGACATCCAGATCCAGGCCGAGAGCCTGCTCTACACCAAGCGGCTGATGGCCGAGCTGATCGCCGGGCACACCGGGCAGCCGTTGTCGCGCATCCAGGAAGACTCCGACCGCGACCGCTGGTTCACCGCCCAGGAGGCTCTGGAGTACGGCTTCGTCGACCACGTCGTGCGCAGCGCCAAGGACGTCACGGCGGGGGTGACGCCGCGATGAACTCCCGTTACGTGGTGCCGTCCTTCACCGAGCGCACCTCCTACGGCGTCAAGGAGATGACGCCCTACACCAAGCTCTTCGAAGACCGGGTGATCTTCCTCGGGGTCCCGATCGACGAGACCTCGGCCAACGACGTGATGGCGCAGTTGCTCACGCTGGAGTCGATCGATCCCGACGCCGACATCAATCTCTACATCAACTCCCCCGGCGGGGAGTTCACGGCGATGACGGCCATCTACGACACCATGCAGTTCGTCCGGCCCGAGATCCACACCGTCTGCATCGGTCAGGCCGCCTCGGCCGCGGCCGTGCTGCTGGCCGCGGGCACGCCCGGCAAGCGCGCCGCGCTCCCGCACGCCCGCATCCTGCTGCACGAGCCGCACACCCAGGGCGGTTTCGGCCAGTCGAGCGACATGGAGATCGCCGCGCGCGAGATCCTGCGCATGCGCGACCTGCAGGAGCAGTTGCTGGCCCGGCACACCGAGCGGCCGGCCGCCGACATCCGCAAGGAGCTGACCCGTGACCGCATCCTGACCGCCGAGGAGGCGCGCTCCTTCGGCGTGATCGACGACGTCTACGCCAGCCGCAAACGCAGCCTGGCACGGGCGGCGGCCTCCTGAGGTTCACGCGGCGTTCACCTTCTGACGCGAGCATGACAAGATCGCGAACACTGGGCGCAAAGTCTTCAGTCAGAGCGGCTCCGCGGTTCAAGATCAGTGCTGCGAACGGGCACCGAGATCCGTTCCTGCGGAGGGAATGCTGTGATGAAGACCCTGATCAAGACGGCCGTGGCGGGCATCGGCGTGGCGGCGGCGACCATGCTGCTGGCCTCTCCCGCCTCGGCCGCCTCGTTCTCGTGGAACGTCGGCGACGGCACCGTCAGCTACAACGACGGCACCGACTCCATCTGTGCCCAGGCGTACAACTCGGAGGGTGCGCGTTGGGTCGAGGTGACGGTCACGCCGGTCAACGGTGGCGGCCCGTCGTTCACCTTCCGTGACAACAACAACTACTACGGCCACTCCGGCTCCACCTGCCGGAGCCTGGCCACCGCCTACGAGGACACCTACTACCGGGCGACCGTGCGCACCTACTGGGGTGAGCGCGGCACGACCGTGAGCCGCGGCTCGAAGCTCTTCTACAGCTGATCGGTTCAGCCCTGGAGGACCCTGTAGGACCCTGTGGGGCCTGCCTCGCTCCGGCGTGGCGGGCCCCACGTTTTTGTGGGATTCGGGTGGCCTTATACCCTCATTGCGGTTTCTTTGCCGTGGGTCGGGGGAGTGGCGTGTCGCTGTCGCTTGAGCAGATCCTGTTGCTGCTGGTGGCTGCGGCCGGAGCGGGATGGGTCGACGCCGTCGTGGGCGGTGGCGGGCTCCTGCAGCTGCCCGCCCTGCTGGTGGCAGGGGTCGGGCCGGTCCAGGCGATGGCCACCAACAAGCTCTCGTCGGTCTTCGGCACGGCCTCGGCCGCGGTGACCTACGCGCTCACCACGAAGATCGACCGCCGGGTGGCCGTGCCGGCCGGCGCGACGGCGGTCCTCGCCGCCGGGCTGGGCGCGCTGGCGGCGAGCGCGGTCAGCGCCGAGGTGCTCCGGCCCCTGGTGATGGTGGTGCTGCTGGCCGTGGCCGCGTTCGTCACCTTCCGCCCGGCGATGGGGGCGGTGCCGCAGCCGCACCTGCGCACCGCGCGGCGTTCGTTCGCCGCGATCGTCGTCACCGGCGTGGTGATCGCCTTCTACGACGGCGTCATCGGGCCGGGCACGGGCACGTTCCTGATCATCGCCTTCACCACGATTCTCGGGCTCGACTTCGTCGCCGCCTCGGCCACCTCGAAGATCATCAACACCGGGACGAACCTGGGGGCGCTGGCGGTCTTCGCCTGGCAGGGGCACATCCTGTGGGCGCTGGGCCTCGGCATGGCGTTGTGCAACATCGGCGGCGCGCAGCTCGGGGCGCGCATGGCGCTGCGCAAGGGCACCGGGTTCGTGCGCGTCGTGCTTCTGTGCGTCGTGGTGGCGATGGTGGCCCGCCTCGCCTGGCAGCAGTGGGGATGAACCGGCACGGAGGTTGACAGGGGTGCGGCGGGCGCGGTTATCGTGAGGATCAGCGCGCCGGGGAGCGCGCCGCGGCTCGCCGGAAGGCTCGAAGTCACCCCCGTCCATGTTCTCGGCTGAGCGACGCACGCCCCTGCTCTGTCCGGCCCGCGCGAGCCCGGGCGACGAGCTGAGGTGCTCCCATGAAGACGCTCCCCGACAACCCCAACCTCGACCACCTGCGCCGTCAGGCCAAGGACCTCCTGTCGGGCCTGCGCGACAGCGAGCCCGGCACCACCCTGGCCCGGGCGCAGGCCTCCCTCGCCGGGCAGTACGGCTTCGCGTCCTGGCCCGAGCTGAAGGCGGAGGTCGACCGCCGCCGCGACACCGCCGAGACGGCCGACCCCCGGCTCGCCCGCGACCTGGCCGAACGCTTCGGCCTCGGCGAGGTGATCGAGCCCATGCGGTCGCTGGCCAGGCCCGACGAGAGCGGACGCCGCTGGTCGCTGCGCACCGGGCGGGGCCGCTGGGCCGTACGGACGATGGACACCTGGCACGCCATCGTCGACGCGGAGACCGAGGTCGCGCTGCAGGAGGCGGCTCTGGACAGGGGCGTGGCGCTGCCCGTCCCGGTGCGCGGCCGCTCCGGCGCACTCGTCGAGGAGGTCGGCGGGCACTCGTGGCGGGTGTGCGAGTGGCCGCACTCGGGGCCCCCGCTGTCGGCGCCGGTCGGGGCCGCCGCGTGCCGTCAGGTGGGCGAGATCCTCGCGATCCTGCACGGGCTGAGACTGCCGGTCGACCGCGTCAGCCCCTGGCACCTGCACCGTCATCGGTGTCAGAGCTGGCCGGGCCTGGCCGCCGAGGCGCGCTCCCGGCACGCGCCCTGGTCGGACGAACTGGACAAGGCGGTCGCCGTCCTGACCGAGCTGGAGACGGTCGGCGCCGGTGAGCCCGCCCCCGAGGTGGTCGTGCTGACCCACAACAGCCTCGGGCCCGGCAACGCCCGGCACGGCCGCGACGGGCGGCTGGTGGTCACCGGGTGGGAGCACGCGGGCGGCCAGCCACCCGCGTGGGAGCTGGCCGAGGCGCTGATGAACTGGTGCGTCGACCCCGACGGCGGCGTCAACGCCGCCGGGGCCCGCGCGCTGGTGGAGGGGTACGGCCCCGCCAGAACGCTACAGCTCGGCGACTTCCGGGGGGCGGTGACGAGTCTCGACAACTACGTCTCCGGGCAGGTGTGGGTGGCGCTGGAGGCGTCCATCGGCGAGGACCTGCGGTTCGCCGAGCGCAACATGCGGCATCTGCTGACGCACTTGCCGAACCTGGCGGCCCTGGAGAGGCTGCTCACGGTCACCTCCTGAGCGCGGGTCAGCTTTTGAGCGCGGGTCACCGCCTCAGTGCGGGGGCCGCGAGTGCCACGACGAGGCTTCCGGCCACCGGTACGGCCAGCGCCACGGCCAGGCCGGTGACCTCGGCGATCGCGCCGATGATCACCGGTCCGGCCAGGAAGCCCAGGTAGCCGATGCTCACCACCCTGGCCAGGGCCCGGCCGGCGAAGGCGGGGTCGCGGTGCCCGGCGGCGGAGAAGACCTGCGGCACGGTGCACGACAGTCCCGCTCCGAACAGGGCGAAACCGGCCACCGCCGCCGCCGGGTGACCGGCCAGCAGGGCCGTACCCAGCCCGGTGGCGGCCAGCAGGGCGCAGCCCGCCACCAGCCGCACGGGGCCCAGCCGTACGGCGAGCCGGTCGCCGGCCAGGCGCCCGGCGGTCATGGCCACCGCGAACGCGGCGTAGCCGGCGGCGGCCAGGCCGGGCCCGCTGCCGAGCGTGTCGTGCAGGTAGACCGAGCTCCAGTCGGTGGCCGCGCCCTCGCCCACCAGGCACCAGAAGGCCAGCACGCCCAGCAGGAGCACGCCCCTGGGCGCGGGACCGCCCTGCCGGCGGGGCGCGGGCGGCGTGCGCAGGGCCGCTCGGGCGGTCAGGGCCGCCGCCGCGGTGACGACGGACCCGGCGGCCAGGAACGTCGTGGTGACCGTGACGCCGGCGGCGGCAAGCAGACCGCCCGATCCGGCGCCGAGGAATCCGCCGATGCTGAACACGGCGTGCATCTTCGACAGCAGCGGACGGCCGCGCAGCGCCTCGACCGCGACGGCGTTGGCGTTCATGGAGACGTTGAGCACGCCGTAGCAGCCGCCGAAGGCGAACAGCGTGAGGACCAGCATGGGCAGGCCGCCGGCCAGGGAGGGGGCGAGCAGGGCGGGGCCGAGCGCCAGAGCCGAGGGGATCATGAGGCGGTGGCTGCCGAGCCGGTCGATGAGGGGGCCGGTCGCCTGCATGCCCGCCATGCCGCCCGCGGCCATGGCCAGCAGGCCGACGCTGAGCTGCAGGTCCGACAGGGCCAGGGCGTGCTTGATCGCGGGGATGCGTGAGGTCCACGCGCCCATCGCCAGGCCCCCGGCCAAGAACAGCAGGCAGACGGCGGCCACCTGGCCGCGGGTGCTCTCGCGGGATAAGACGCTCATACTCTGCGCACCGCCACTCCGGCCGCGACCAGGGCGTCGAGCTCCTCCTGGGGCGCGCCCTCGTCGGTGACCACCACGTCGAGGCCGGACAGCCCGCACACCGAGCCGAACGAGGCACGCGAGAACTTGCCCGAATCGCACACGGCGACCGTGCGGCGCGCCGAGGCCATCGCCGCCTGCTTGACCGCCACCTCGGGCAGGTCGTGGGCGGTGAGCCCGTCACGGGCCGACAACCCGCAGCAGCCGATCACCGCGGTGTCGAAGCGGCACCCCCTGATCGAGCTCTCGGCCAGGGGGCCGGTGACGTTGAGCTCGCCGGGCCGTACCTGGCCGCCCGGGAGCACGAGCCGCACCCGCTCGGCGCCGGCCAGCACGCCCACGGCCTGCAGCGCCAGCGGCATCACCGTCACCCGCCGCCCGGCGAGGGCGCGGGCGACCTCCAGGCAGGTGGTGCCGCCGTCGAGCACGACGGCCTCCCCGTCGGCGATCAGTGCGGCGACCTCGGCGGCGATGCGGCGTTTGGCCTCGACCGCCTCCATCTCGCGCACGCCGAACGGCGGCTCCTCGCCGCGCAGCAGCAGCGACAGCGCGCCGCCGCGCACGCGGCGCACCACGCCCTGGCGGGCCAGCTCGTCCAGGTCGCGGCGGATCGTCATCTCCGAGACATCGTGCTCGGCGGCCAGCTCGGCGACCGAGACGCTGTCGTGGGATCGCAAGGTGTTCAAGATGGCTAGCAAACGCTCCATGTGTTCATACAAACATCATCGGTGTGTGAAATACAATGGACCTCATGCGAGCCAGCCGCCTGCTCTCCCTCCTGCTGCTGTTGCAGACGCGGGGCCGGATGACCGCACCGGAGCTGGCCGAGCAGCTCGAAGTGTCGGTGCGCACCGTCTACCGCGACGTCGACGCGCTGTCGGCGGCCGGCATCCCCGTCTACGCCGACCGCGGACCGGCCGGCGGCTACCAGCTGCTCGACGGCTTCCGCACCCGCCTCAACGGCCTGACCGCCGAGGAGGCCTCCGGCCTGTTCCTGGCCGCGCTGCCCGGCCCCGCCGCCGAACTCGGGCTGGGACGGCTCGCGGCCAACGCCGAACTGAAACTCCTGGCCGCCCTGCCGCCCGAGCCGCGCTCCCACGCCGCCCGCATGCGCGAACGTTTCCACATGGACGTGCCCGGCTGGTATCGCGGCGCCGACGACGTCCCGCACCTGGGCGAGGTGTCGGAGGCGCTGTGGGAGGAGCGGGCGCTGCGCATGATCTACCGCCGGTGGGGCCAGCAGGAGGTCGAGCGCGAGATCGACCCGTACGGGCTCGTCCTCAAGGGCGGCTCCTGGTACCTGGTGGCCGCGCCCCCGGGCAGCTCGCCGCGCACCTACCGGGTCTCGCGCATCCTGAAGATCGAACGGCTGGAGCGCACCTTCGAACGGCCCGCCGGCTTCGACCTGGCCGCCTTCTGGCAGGCCTACGCCGCCGAGTTCCTGCAGAAGATGTACACCGCGGAGGCGCTGATCAGGCTCGCCCCCGACCTCGACGGGCTGTTCCGCTACACCGTCGGCGAGGAGGTCGGCCACCGGGCCCTGGCCGCCGCGAGCGAGCCCGACGCCGACGGCTGGCGCACCCTCACCCTGCCCATCGAGTCGATCAGGCACGCGCGCTGGGTGCTGCTGCGGCTCGGCGCCATGGTCGAGGTGCTGGGACCCCCGGAGCTGCGCGCGCTGATGGCCGAGGAGGCCGGAAAACTAGCGGAGATGTACCAGTAGATCCGGCAGGATCGGGTGCATGTATCTGCTCGCCTTCATCGGTGCGTGCGTGCTGGTGGCCATGGTGCCCGGCGTCAGCACGGCCATCATCATGCGCCAGACCATCCGATCGGGACGCGGCTCGGGGCTGGCCACCACGCTCGGCAACGAGACCGGCATCCTGCTGTGGGCGCTGGCCGCCGCCTTCGGCCTGACCGCGCTGCTGCTGGCCTCCCAGGTGGCCTACGACATCATGCGCATCGCGGGCGCGGTGGTGCTGCTCGTCATGGGCGCCCAGGCGTTGTGGCAGGCTCGCCGCGCCACCGCCGCCGCCGTCGAGCTTCAGGGCGAGGTGGCCTCCGGCTGGCGCCGCCCGTACCTCATGGGGCTGGGCACGTGCCTGGCCAACCCCAAGGCGGCGGTGTTCGCGCTGTCGTTCCTGCCGCAGTTCGTGCCCGAGGGGCAGAACGTGCCGCTGACGCTGGTGGCGCTGGCGCTCATCTGGGTCGTGGTCGACACGGTGTGGTACGGCCTGGTCATCTGGGCGGTCGCCCGCGCCAAGGCCGTCCTCGGCCGCCCGGCCGTGCGCCGCAGGCTGGAGCAGGTCTCGGGGATCGTGCTGATCGGCCTGGGGGTGCGCCTGGTGGTGGAGGCCCGGTGAGGGCACTTCTCGACTACCTTTAGCGCATGAGCAACGACCTGACCGCGCTCGTCCAGCAGACCGAGGACGAAGATCCGCTCCGGGCGCTGCAGGCCACCCGGGCGCTGCGGGCGGAGCTGGAGCGCATCGAGGCCGTGCACGTGCGGCGGGCGCGGGTGGCCGGGCTGCCCTGGGCGCAGATCGCCGACGCGCTGCAGGTGAGCAAGCAGGCCGTGCACAAGAAGTACGGCAGGCGCTAGCGCACGGCGTCGGCGAACCAGCGCAGCGCGATGTTCCACGAGTAGCCGCGCCTGATGCGGCGCTCGACCTCGCTCGGCAGCGTGTCGAGGCCGCGGTGCTCCAGCGTCACCTCGGTGCCCTCGCCGGTGGCGGCGAAGGTGACCTCGATCTCCATGGAGCCGTCGTTGAGCAGGTCGGCCCAGGCCAGCCGGCTGGGCGGCTCCCACACGATCACCTTGCCGACCTCGATGTGGCCGCCGTCGGCGTGCAGCTCGCGCAGGTAGCCGTCGACGAAGCGGATGCCGACCGCCTTGGCGGGTTCCACCCAGCTGTGCGGGCCGCGCACGTACCAGGCGTCGATCTCGTCGGTGAACACCGTGAAGGCGGTCGCCACGTCGATCGGGACCGTCACCCGCGCCTGCACCGCGTTCATCGGGTGCGCTCGACGTGGTTCTTGAACGAGCCGAGCTGCTCGGCCCAGAAGGCCTGGACCTGGTCGAGCCACGCTTGCAGGGCGGCGAAGGGTTCAGGGCGCAGGGTGTAGAGCCGCAGCCGGGCGTCCTGGCTGCCGGTCTCGGCCTCCACCAGGCCGCCCGCGCGCAGGACGCGCAGGTGGCGGCTGAGCGCGGGCGCGCTCATGTCGACGGCGGCGGCCAGTTCGCCCGCCGGGCGCGGGCCTTCGCGCAGCAGGTCGATGACCTTGCGGCGGGTGGGGTCGGCCAGGGCGGCCAGCGTCGCGTCGAGGTCGTTCACAGCGTCATTAACCATTGTGGGACCACGATAACTCCTCACCCGCCGCAGGTGATCTACGAGCGGGCCTGCAGTTCCTGGGCGCGGGCGAGCAGGTCCTGGGCGTCGGCCAGGTCCTCGCCGGTGGGCGCGTCGTCCTGGGTGAGGGTGCGGCGCCAGTAGCCGGAGAAGTCGACGGCCGACTTGGCGATCCCGCGCTCGGAGACCAGGTGGCGGCGCAGCCGCCGGACGGCGGAGGCCTCGCCGGCCAGCCACGCGAAGACCCGGCCGCCGGGGAGCTCGGCGCGGGTGACGGTGTCGACGAGGGCGCCGCCGTCGGTCCAGTGCAGGGTGACCGCGCCGCGGGTGGGCGGCTCCTGCCGGTCGCGCGGGTCGCCGGCCTCGACGAACACCTCGGCGCGCTTGCCGTACGGCAGGGCCTCCATCAGGGTGCCGATGGCGGGCAGGGCGCTCAGGTCGCCCGCGAGCAGCACCCAGTCGGACTCGGCCAGCTCCCGGTCGAGGGGGACGGGGCGGGCGAAGTCGGCCGAGGGGCCGAACATGGCCAGCCGGTCGCCGGGCCGTGCCCGCATGGCCCAGCGGGAGGCGGGGCCGTCGGATCCGTGCAGGACGAAGTCGATGTCGACGGTGTCGTGGCCGCGGGCGCGCAGGGTGAAGCTGCGCATCCACGGTCGTTGCGGTTCGGGGATGGCGGTGAAGGCGGCGTACCAGCTCATCAGCTCGCCGTCGGGGTCGGGCAGGGTCGGGGCGTCCTGGCCCGGGCGCGGGAAGTAGAGCTTGACCTGCTGGTCGGGGCCGGTCTGCGGCAGGCCGGTCAGGTCGTCGGCGGTGAAGGTGACGCGGGCCATGCCGGGTGACAGGCTGCGCACACGGGTGACCTCGAGGGCGCGGATCGGCAGGCGGGGCATGGAGTTCCTCCTCGGTCAGGGCTGTCCTTCAAGCGTGGCATTGAACTCCTATGTGAGACTTTTGGCGCCTTGGACGCGGGCTAGGCTGGATCAGTGGAGGCAGAAGTCGCCAATCGGGGCGAAAGGGTGCGGGTGTCGGAGCTGGCCAGGCGTGCGGGCGTCTCCGTGCAGCAGGTGCGCAACTACGCCGACCAGGGGTTGCTGCCGCCCGTGGAGCGGGCGGGCAACGGGTACCGGGTCTTCACCGGCGAGCACGAGCGCGCGTTGCGGACGGTGCGGAGCATGGCGGCGGGGCACGGGTGGCAGTGCACGGGGGAGGTCATGCGGGCCGTGCACGCCGGGCGGCTGGAGGACGCGCTGGCGCTCGTGGATGCCAGCCATGCGGAGCTGAGCCGGGAGCGGGCCGATCTGGCGCGGGTGCTGGGGGCCTTCGAGGAGCTGGCCGCGCCGGCTGGGCGGTCGGATGCGGGGGCGCCCGAGGTGCTGGCCGGGCTCACCTCGGCTCGGGTGGAGACGGCTCGGGCGGGAGCTGGTCGGGCCGACGCGGGTCTGGTGGGCGCGGGCCGGGCCGGGGCGGGCCGGGTGGGAGCGGCTGGGGTGATGCGGGTGGGGGAGGTGGCCGGGCTGGTCGGGGTGCGCGCGTCGGCGCTGCGTGTGTGGGAGTCGATGGGGTGGCTGCGCCCCTCGCGCGACCGCGTCACCGGATACCGCGTCTACGACGCCCACGAGGTGCGCAAGGCGCAGGCGGTCGCGCTGCTGCGGCGGGCGCACTATCCGCTGCCGGCCGTCGAGGCGGTGATGCGCGAGCTCGACAGCGCGGGCAGCCCGCAGCGGCTGCGCAGGGAGCTGGCCCGGCGTGGCGAGGACCTGCACCGGCTCAGCCTCCTGCGCCTGGCGGGGTCGGCGGCGCTCTACGACTATCTGCGGGCCTGACGCGGCGTCGTGGTTTTGTCGGTGGGGTGGTGAAGGATGGCGGCATGACTTCTTGGGCTGAGTTCGAACAGCAGGCTCCGGAGCTCGCGGGCGTCGTCGGGGGGCTGATGGCCGCGCACAAGCACAAGGTGATGGCCACCTTGCGCAAGGACGGCTCGCCGCGTGTCAGCGGCACCGAGACCGAGATCAAGGAGGGTCAGCTCTGGATGGGGTCGATGCCGGGCGCGGTCAAGGCGCTCGACCTGCGCCGCGATCCGCGCATGGCGCTGCACGTCACCTCGCCCGATCCCGATCAGGACAAACCCGACGACTGGGCGGGTGACGTCAAGCTGAGCGGGCGGGCGGAGGAGATCACCGACCCCGAGACCCTGGCCCGCTTCGAGATGCCCGGCGACGGGCCTCACCTGTTCCGCGTCGATCTGTCCGAGGTCGTCTGGACCCGCGTCCAGGGTGACGAGCTGGTGATGGACGTCTGGCACGAGGGCAAGGGCGTGCGCCAGGTGCGACGTAAGTAATCTACAAAGTAAAGGCGGTCGGTTGGGCGCTAAGCGCGGCTCGATTCGCGCACGATCAGCTGCGCCGACAGCAGAGCCGAGCTCACCGGACGGCCCTCCAGCCGAGACAGCAGCAGCCGCGCCAGCGTGAGGGCCTGATCGCCCGCGCGCTCGCTGATCGTGCTCAGCCCCGCGTAGGCGGCCGCCTGCACATCGCCGAACCCGACCACGGCCACGTCGTCACGACCCGCCTCCCGCAGGGCACGCAACACTCCGAGGGCCATCACGTCCGACGAGGCGAACACCGCCTGCACGCCCGGGTCGTCGTCGAGCACCCGCCGCATGGCCTCGGCGCCCGAGTGCTGCGTGTGCTCGCCGACGGTGAGGAAGGGCTGCAGCCCGGCCTCGCGCATCGCCTCCCGGTAGCCGGCCAGCCGGTCGCGCACCCGCGCCTGCTCCATCGGCCCGCACACCATCGCGATCCGGGTGCGTCCCGTCTCCATCAGGTGCCGGGTGGCCAGGGCGCCGCCGCCGGCGTTGTCGATGTCGACGCACGGCACCAGCGACGAGAAGGCAGGCTTGCCCAGCAGCACCATCGGCACCGCCGTGCCGTACAGCCGGGAGATGAGGGGGTCGGCGCCGTCGTGCGGGGCCAGCAGAACGCCGTCGACGTGGCCAGACTCGACGTGCGAGACGAGGGCGGAGCGGTTGTGCTCGGTGTCGGCCAGCAGCAGCGTGATGCGTTTGCCGGCCGCCTGGATGGCCTGGCCGGCGGTCATGACGAGCGTGCCGATGCCCGTCTCGTCGCGTTCGGGCGAGGTGGCCACCACCAGGGCGACGGTCTCGGTGCGCTGGGTGACGAGGTTGCGGGCGGCGGCGTTGGGCACGTAGTCGAGCTGGTTGACGGCGTGCAGCACCGCTTCGCGGATCTCGGGGCTGACCGAGTTCTCGCCGTTGACGACGCGCGAGACGGTGGCGCGCGAGACGCCCGCGCGTGCCGCCACCGTCTCCAGGGTGGGGCGTTTGGGGCGGCTGACCGGCAGCCCGTTGTGGCGGATGACCTCGCGATACCAGCGGCCGCTGTCCTTGACGGTGCGCAGCTGGGTGTCGAAGTCGACGTGGATGATGCCGAAGGTGCGCCG
This sequence comes from Nonomuraea sp. NPDC050663, assembly GCF_044456985.1. Taxonomy (NCBI): domain Bacteria; kingdom Bacillati; phylum Actinomycetota; class Actinomycetes; order Streptosporangiales; family Streptosporangiaceae; genus Nonomuraea; species Nonomuraea sp. NPDC050663. Next base: position 829,111 of record NZ_JBITGL010000003.1, on the reverse strand, counting down.
GTAGCCCTCGGCCCACTCGAAGTTGTCCATCAGCGACCAGACGAAGTAGCCCTTGCAGGGCACCCCGTCGGCGATGGCGTGCCGTACGGCGCGCAGGTGCTCGTCGAGGAAGGCGGTGCGGTCGGCGTCGGCGACGGCGCCCGATCTGACCACGTCGGAGAAGGCCGCGCCGTTCTCGGCCACGACGAGCTCGACGCCCGGGTAGCGGCGGGCGAGCTGGCGCAGCAGCAGCGACAGGCCGTTGGGCACGATCGGCCAGCCCATGGCGGTGGCGGTGACGTGCGAGTCGGAGAAGCGCACCCCCTCGACGCCCGGGTAGGCGGGGTTGGGCGGCGCTCCAGGCTCGGCGCGCACGATGGTGGGGGCGTAGTAGTTGACGCCGAGCACGTCGATCGGCTCGCTGATGATCTCCAGGTCGCCCGGCCGTACATGGGCGTCGGGCAGGCCCGCCGGATACCCGCCGCGCAGGACCGCGTCGAGGAACTGCCGGTTGAGCACGGCGTCGACCTGCTCGACGGCGCGGGCGTCGGGCTCCGGCAGGGTCGCCGAGGGGTCGGCGACCTGGTCGGGGGTGAGCACGGGGGAGAGGTTGAGCGGGATGCCGATGCGGCGGGCGCCGGCGGCGCGCAGCGCCTGCACGCCCAGGCCGTGGGCGAGCAGCATGTGGTGGCCGACGGCGAAGACGGTCTCGGCGGGGGAGACGCGTCCCGGCGCGTGCAGGCCGATGCCGTAGCCGAGGCTGGCCTGGACGAACGGCTCGTTGACGGTCAGCCAGGTGTCGACGCGGTCGCCGAGCCTGTCGTGTACGGCACGCGCGTAGTCGGCGAAACGCCAGGCGGTGTCGCGGCTGGTCCAGCCGCCGTCGTCCTCGAGCGCCCTGGGCAGGTCCCAGTGGTAGAGGGTGACGTAGGGGGCGATGCCGGCGGCGAGCAGCTCGTCGGTGAGGCGGTCGTAGAAGTCGAGCCCGCCGGTGTTGAGCGCGCCGCGCCCGTCGGGCTGCACGCGCGGCCATGCGACCGAGAAGCGGTAGGCCGCCAGGCCCAGCTCCTTCATGAGGGCGACGTCCTCGCGGTAGCGGTGGTAGTGGTCGCAGGCCACCTCGCCGGTGTCGCCGTGGGCGGGGGCGAAGCCGTCCCAGATCGACGGTCCGCGGCCGTCCTCCTTGGTGGCGCCCTCGATCTGGTAGGCCGAGGTGCCCGCGCCCCAGACGAACCCGCGCGGGAAGGTCAGCGCCGTGGCCTTCACGGCTGCGGGCGGAGGTCGTGCCGGGAGGCGGCGGTGGTCATGGGGGCGGCCCTTCACGTGATCACGAGTGGAGTCAGTGTACGGCTCTGCGCCCTTCGAGGGGATTCGCGCCGAGGGTGAGGACTTGCTAGTGGGGTGCCTCAGTGGACGGAGAAGCCGCCGTCGACGAAGAGCATCTGGCCGGTGACGAACGCCGAGGCGTCGGAGGCGAGGAAGACGGCGGCGCCGGCGAAGTCGGCGGGCAGGCCGTTGCGGCCGACGAGGTGGCGGGCGGCCAGCTCTTCGACGCGTCCCGGCTGGGCCTGGGCGGGCTCGGTGAGCGGGGTCAGGACGAAGCCGGGCATGAGGGTGTTGACCAGGACTCCCTGCTTCGACCAGGCCTCGGCCTGGGAGCGGGTGAGCCCGGCGATGGCGGCCTTGCTGACGCCGTAGGCGCCGCTGTCGCCGAAGGCGCTGATGGACTGCTGGGAGCCGATGTTGATGATGCGGCCCCATCCCCGCTCGGCCATCCGGGGGCCGAAGTGCTGGCCGAGCCGGTAGGGGGCGGTGACGTTGAGGGCGATGGTCTGGGCGTAGTCGTCGTCGGTGAGGGCGTGCATGGGCTTGCGGATGTTGTTGGCGGCGTCGTTGACGAGGATGTCGACGGTGCCCGCCGTGTCGCACACGCGGGTGACGTCGCCGCTGTCGCCGAGGTCGCCGCTGATCCAGCGAGCTCGCACGCCGAGCGCTCGGAGCTGCTCGGCCGCCTGGGCGAGCTGGGGTTCGCGGCGGGCGACCAGGACCACCTCGGCGCCAGCCCGGCCGAGAGCCTCGGCGATGGCGTAGCCGATGCCGGAGCTGCCGCCGGTGACCAGGGCGGTGCGCCCGTCGAGGGCGAACAGCGAGTGCAGGTAGTCGGCCATGGTGGGGGACTCTATCGTGCGGCCGATCACGGGGTGGGAGGTGGTCGGGCGGGGGGTGGGAGGCGGTCGGGCGGGGGGTGGGAGGCGGTCGGGCGGGGCAGGCGGAGGCGTGGCGCGGGGTCTCGGGTGGGGCGTGGAGGTGGAGGCGCGGCGTCGGGCGCGTCGGGCGGCGCCGGGCGGCGTGGCACACCGGCGCTGCGGCGGGGTGGGGCGTGGCGGTGGGGTGTCAGGCCGGGGTGGGAGAGGTGAGGGCGTGGAGTCGCTCGTCGAGGCGTGTCGCTTCCCGCGCGTCGATCGCGAGCGTGATCGGTCGCCCCTTCCTCCAGGCGGTGAGGGGCGCGGCCGGTGGCCGGTCGAGGTGCGAGACGATCGGCGGTACGGCCCGGCCGACCGGCTGGGCGAACAGCGCTGCCGCGACGCGCACGAGCCCCCGCACGGGCTGCCGGAACGGCTCGTGCAGCGTGGTGTCCACGAACACCGGGTTGTGCAGCACGTACCTGATCCGTTCCGAGCGATACCCGGCGCCGAGCAGTTCGGCGGCCTTGGCGCCCTGCCGGGTGGCGTCGAGCGCCCGGTAGCGGCGTTCCAGCTGGAGGTCGTCCCAGTGGATGCGCCCGCCCTGTCCCACGCCGCACAGGTTGACGATCACGGGTGCGTTGGCCTTGTCGAGGGCGTCGCGCAGCCCGGAGGCCATGAGCCAGCGGTTGAGCACGTAGAGCGCGAAGGTGTGCTCGAAGCCCTCGGCGGTCAGGACTCGCGCGGGGTTGTAGCGGAAGGCGGCCAGCACGAGCGCGTCGATCGCGGGGTGTTCGGCCGCGAGCTGTTGTGTCAGCTCCCGGGTGCGGGCCACCGAGCTGAGGTCGGCCTGGACGAATCGGGCCCGTGGCGCCTGGGCGCGCAGCCGCCGACCGCTCGCTTCGGTGCTGCCGACGGCCACGACGTGGTCGCCGCGTTCGCTGTGGTGGCGGGCGAGGGCCAGGCCGATACCGCTGGTGCCGCCGGTGATGACGATGGTGCGCGCCATAAGGTGAGGGTCTCCTCAAGTTGAGTGTGACCTCAAGTTAGCTAGGCTGGCCGTCATGCGCAAGGACGCTTTGCACAATCGCGAACGCCTGCTGGAGGCGGCCCGGCGGCTGTTCGCCGACCGGGGGCTCGAGGTGCCGCTGGAGGAGATCGCCCGCGAGGCGGGGGTGAGCATCGGCACGCTCTACAACCGTTTCCCGGCCCGGCAGGCCCTGGTGGAGGCGGTGTTCGCCGACCGGGTACGCGCCGTGGCTGAGCTGGCCGAGCGGGCAATGGTCATGGACGACGCCTGGGAAGCCTTCGCCGCGTTCCTGACCGGGGTGTGCGAGCTGCAGTCGGCCGATCTCGGCTACAACGACCTGGTCGCGCGCGCCGCGCCGCTGGAAGGGGATCGGGGGTTCGCGCTGATGGGCGAGCTCCTGGAGCGGGCGCGGCGTGAGGGCGGCCTGCGCGCCGACGTGGAGCTGTCCGACCTGGCCTTCGTGCTGTGGGGGGTGGCGGCGACGATCAGGGCCACGCGCGCGACGGCTCCGGGTGTGTGGCGGCGTCACCTGGCCCTGGCGCTCGACGGCCTTCGCTCGGCTGGAGCGCATGCGCTTCCGGCGCCTGCCCTGACGGTCGGCGAGGTGCGCGCGGCGATGGGGGAGTGCTGAGGAGAACGGGTTTGGCGATGCGGCGGGGAGCTGGTACGCTTCCATACCCGCGTGCACGCGAAATAGAGGCCTCGAAACCTCTAAGAAGGAGACTAGTCACAGAATGGCGATCCGTCAAGCTGTCAAGCTCGAACAGGCGAAAGTGACGATGCTCTACGGCCGCCTCGACGCGGCCCGCGACAAGGCTTCGCAGGCGCTGAAGTCCGCCTACGCCGCCGGGTCGGAGATGACGATCGCCCGGGAGCGCGTGGAGCGCGAGGCCATGGCCGCCGAGCAGGCCAGACGCCTGGCGCAGCTGCACGCGGTCGAGAACGGCCTGGTCTTCGGATGCATCGATCTCGGCGACGGCGAGAGCACCTACGTGGGCCGCATCGGCCTGCGCGACGACGATCACGAGTCGGTGCTCATCGACTGGCGCGCGCCGGCGGCCCGGCCGTTCTACGTGGCGACCCCCAGCGATCCGGGCGGGGTGGTGCGCCGCCGCCACATCCACACCCGCGAGCGCACGGTGGTGGGGCTCGACGACGAGGTGTTCGACCTGGAGGCGATGAGCGACGGCGACCGCCGCACGCTGGTGGGGGAGGCGGCGCTGCTGGCGGCGCTGCGCAAGGGCCGCACGGGCCGCATGAGCGACGTGGTGGCCACGATCCAGAGCGAGCAGGACCGGGTGATCCGCGCGGGACTGGCCGGCGCGCTGGTCGTGCAGGGCGGCCCCGGCACCGGCAAGACGGTCGCGGCGCTGCACCGGGCGGCCTACCTTCTCTACACCCACCGCGACACGCTGGAGCGGCGGGGCGTGCTGGTCGTGGGGCCCAACCCGATGTTCCTGCGCTACATCGGCCAGGTGCTGCCGTCGCTGGGGGAGACCCAGGTGGTGCTGGCCACGGTCGGGGAGCTGTTCCCGGGGGTGAAGGCGGTCGCGCACGACGCGCCGGAGGTCGCGGTGGTCAAGGGCGACCTGCTCATGGCCGGGCTGGTGGAGGCGGCGGTCGCCGACCGCCAGCGGCTGCCGCAGGGCGATGGGCTGGAGGTCGTGCTCGACGGTGAGGTGCTGCGGGTGCCGCGCGAGGTGGTGGCGCGTATCAGGGAGCGGGCGCGTGCCGTACGGCTGGCGCACAACATGGCGCGCAAGCTGTTCGTCACCGAGATGCTGCGCGAGCTGGCGGCCGACCGGGCGCGGCAGTTCGACGACGCGACGGCGCTGACGAACTTCATGTCGGAGGCGCAGGCCGCCGCGTTCGAGCGCGAGCTGGCCGAGGAGCTGGCCCCGGCCGACGACGATCCCGAGCAGCGTGAGCGTGACGTGGCCGCCGACGCGCGTGACCTGTGGGAGCTGGCCCCGGTGCGACGGGCGCTCGACGCGTTGTGGCCGGAACTGACCCCCGGGCAGCTGATCGGGGAGCTGCTGAGCGACGCCGAGGCCCTGGAGCGCCTGTCGCCGGAGGGGTTGCGCTGGTGGCATGTGCTGCGTGTGCCCGAGGCGGGCGGCACCGACGGCTGGCCGCAGGATCGTGCCTTCACCGGTTCGGCCGGCGGTCGCGGCCCGGAGGGGTGGCGCCAGGCCGACTGGGCGGCCTTCCCGTGGACGATCGACGACGTGCCGCTGCTCGACGAGGCTGCGGAGCTGCTGGGCGAGGACGACTCGGCGCGCAAGCGCTCCGAGCGGCGTGAGCAGGCCGAGCGGGCCGAGCGTGAGCTGTTCGCGCGCGAGGTCATGGAGGTGTCGGGGGTGGCGGAGCTGGGTTATCAGGAGATGAGCGCCGACTTGCTGGCCGAGCGCAACGACGGCGGCGGCGCGGTGCTGAGCACGGCGGCGCGGGCGATGGCCGACCGTTCGTGGGCCTACGGTCACGTGATCGTCGACGAGGCGCAGGAGTTGTCGCCGATGGCCTGGCGCACGCTGATGCGCCGGGTGCCGGCCAAGTCGCTGACGGTGGTGGGCGACATCGCGCAGACCGGTTCGGCGGCGGGCGCCTCGGCGTGGGGTCAGATGCTGGACCCGTATCTGGAGGGCCGCTGGCGCGAGGAGCGGCTGCTGGTCAACTACCGCACCCCGGTGGAGATCATGGATGTGGCGCGTGAGGTGCTGCATCTGGTGGATCCGGCGCTGGAGCCGCCGGAGTCGGTGCGCAGCGGGGGCGACGCGCCGCGGGCGGTGCGCTGCGGTCTGGAGCAGCTGCCGGATCTGGTGGCCGAGGAGGCGGCGGCGATCGGCGAGGGTCAGGTCGGCGTGGTGGTCTCCGACGGGGCCTTCGAGGCGGTGGCCGAGCTGTTCCCGCAGGCCAGGGAGGTGGAGGGCCCGGTGGTGGTGCTGACCGTCACCGAGTCGAAGGGCCTGGAGTTCGACGCGGTGGTGGTCGTCGATCCGGAGGGCATCCTGGCGCAGCCGCAGGGGGCCAGAGACCTCTACGTGGCGGTGACGAGGGCCACGCGCAGGCTGGCGGTGGCGCACGGCGGGGTGCTGCCGACCGTACTGGGAAATCTACAAAGTAAAGAAGACCGGCTGGTTGACCAGTCCGCTTTGTAGTGTTTCCGTGAGGTTTCGACTACAAAATCGCCACTAGGGGGAGGGGCGCTGAGGAACCTCGGCCGGGCCCGCTGCTTCGTGCGCGGGCCCACCTGATGCGGGCCGTCCTTCGGCGCAAGGACTTCAGGCTGGTCTGCTTCGGGATGGCGGTCAGCCTGCTGGGCGACGCCTCGCTGCTGCTGATCCCGGCCATCCTGGCCAAGAAGCTGACCGGTTCCAACAGCGCGGCCGGGCTGACGTTGTTCTTCTTCTCCCTGCCGCTGCTGTTCGCGCCGCTGTTCGGGGTGCTGATCGACCGGGTCGACCGGCGGCGGCTGCTGGTGGTGACCTGCCTGTGCTCGGCGTTGGCGCTGCTGCCGCTGGCGGCGGTGTCGGCCGAGTCGTTCTGGCTGCTGTACGCGGTGTCGGCGGCGATGGGGTGCTCCTACACGGTGACGTTCGCGGCGCTGGGCGGGTTGCTGAAGGCGATGCTGCCCGAGGAGCTGCTGGCGCAGGCCAACGCCTCGCTGCTGACGACCAGGCAGGGGCTGCGGCTGGTCGGGCCGCTGCTGGGGGTGGCGATCTACAGCGCGTTCGGGCTGGGCGCGGTGGTGGTCTTCGACATGGTGACCTTCGGGGTGGCGGCGCTGGCGTTCGCGCTGATGCCGGCGGTGCCGTACGCCCGCCGGGTCAGGGGTGTCAGGGGCGGGGCGAGCTGGCGGGAGGAGTTCGGCGCCGGGGTGCGCCTGTTACGGCTGGATCCGAAGTTGCGGCGCGCGGGCACGGCGCTGAGCGTGATGTTCGCCGTGGGCGGGGCGACCGAGTCGTTGATCTTCGCGGTGATCGAGGCGCTGGGGCGCAGCCCGGAGTTCGCGGCGGTGACCTCGGCGGCGATGGGGGTGGGGGCGATCGGCGGCGGGCTGGTCGCGGCGTCGGCGATCGGCCGGTGGGGCGAGCTGGCGGCGATCGGCGCGGGCGTCGGTCTGTACGGCGTGGCGATCGCGTTGTGGCTGGTGGCGGCCGAGGGGGTGATGGTGGCGACGATGGCGGCCTCGGGTGCCGGGGTGACGCTGACGAGCGTGGCGATGGCGACGTTGTTGCAGCGGCGCAGCCCTGAGGAGGTGGTGGGCCGGGTGGCCACCGCGTTCGACGCGGTTTCGGGCGGGGCGCAGCTGGTGGCGGTGGCGGCGGGGGCGTTGCTGGTGACGCTGGTCGACTATCGGGTGCTGCTGGTGGCGGTGGCGGGGGTGTGCGCGCTGGCCGCCTGGCATGCGTTTTCAGGGGGTCCGCGAAGATTACGGCCAGATGTTGACCTTTGTCGTGACTGATGTTGTGGTGGAGATCGTCCATCCCCTCGAAAGGAGCACGTGCATGGGCAACAGCAACTCCGACGGCGGTCTGCTGACCAAGCCGGGCAGCCGGCTGCTGGAGGACGACTTCACGCTGACCCTGAGCGAGAAGACGCTGCTCGAGGCGACCTTCACCGTCCGCTACGCGCCCGGCGCCCGCTAGGCGATGGGGGTTCGCGCCCGAAGGGAGCGCGCGGTCTCGACCGATGCCGCGCTGGAGGTCATCGAGCGGGTGCTGGCCGATGCGGGGCTGACGGCGACGTTCGTCTCCTCCGGGTCGGAGCGTTACCCCGTGCACCGCTGTTCGCTGCTGGACGGCCGTGGCGAGCTGGTGGCCGAGTCGCTGGGCAAGGGCGCCGGGCGGCAGAGCCGGGCCAGCGCTCTCTTCGAGGCGTGGCAGCACCTGCTGCACGATCGGGGGCAGGCGGGCCTGCCGGAGGATCCGCGGGTGCGGGTGCTGCCGATCAAGCGGGTGGTGGAGCAGGAGGCGTTGCGTGGTGAGCGCATGCTGGCGCGCCTGGCCGACGACTTCGCGCAGGTGAACGTGGCCTGCCTGCCGCTTTCGCCGCTGCGCGGCACCGGGGAGGTGTGGTTTCCCGCCTTCGCGCGCTCCCCCGCGTGCCGTGATCATCCGGTGCCCGGTGACGACCTGCAGGTGTATGCGCCGTATCTGCGTTACGCCTACGACAACGGGACGGCGACCGGGCTGGACCGTGACGAGGCGGTGTTGCACGCGCTGCTGGAGGTGGTCGAGCGCGACTGCCTGTCGCACGCGCTGCTGCGCTGGTACCTCGACGACGGTTCGCCGCTGCGTGCCGTACCTCGTGAGGGGTTGCCGCCGGATCTGCGGCAGTTGTTCGACGAGGTGGGTGAGCGGCTGGGTGCTCCTCCCCTGGTGGTGGAGATCACCTCGGATCTGGGGGTGCCGGCGTTCTGCGCGTTGCCGTCGCGGCCGGGCGGTGATCCGGGGGTGCTGGGTTCCGGGGCGTCGCTGAGTGCCGCCTACGCGGTGGAGCGGGCGTTGACGGAGCTGGCGCAGTCGGCGTTCAACATGGGGCTGGGGGTGGATCTGACGCTGCAGGCGCGGCTGGCGAGCTTGCGGGAGTGGCCGTTGCTGGAGCGGTGCGCGCGGGTGGATCCGGGTCCGTTGCTGGATCGGTTGCGGTTCGAGGCGTCGTGCGAGGTGGAGGTGGTGCCGGAGCGGCCGGTGGCCGGTCAGGTGGAGTTGCTGCTCGACGTGCTGGAGGCCGAGGGCATGCGGGCGTGGTGGTTCGAGTGGGGGCCGTCGCGTGCGGAGTGTCCGGTGCTGACGGTGGTGGTGCCCGGCATGGACCATTTCTCGATGGTGCACAGCGCGGTGCCGGTGCTGCCGACGGGGCGGGCGTTCTCGTTGCTGGCGTGAGGGGGCTGGGTGGATGGCTGTGCTGGCCAGGCGCGACTTCCGGTGGGTGTTCGCGGGCCTGGCGGCCAGCATGCTGGGCGATGCGTCGCTGCTGCTGATGCCGGCGATCCTGGCCAAGACGCTGACGGGCTCCAACAGCGCGGCCGGGCTGGTGTTGTTGTTCTTCACGGTGCCGATGGTGTTCGCTCCGCTGCTGGGGGTGGTGATCGACCGGGTCGATCGGCGGCGGCTCCTGATGGTGGCGTGCCTGGTCTCGGCGGTGGCGGTCTCGCCGCTGGCGCTGGTGTCGGGGCGGTCGACGGCGTGGCTGGTGTATCCGGTGGCGGTGGGGATGGGCCTGTCGTACACGGTGATCTTCTCGGCGCTGGCGGGGTTGCTGAAGGGCATGTTGCCGGCGCGGGAGCTGGCGGGGGCCAACGCGTTGCTGACCTCGACGCGGCAGGGGCTGCGGTTGCTGGGGCCGCTGCTGGGCGTGGCGTTGTACGCCGGGGTGGGGTTGTGGTCGGTGGTGGTGTTCGACGTGCTGACGTTCGTGGTGGCGGCGGGGTGTTTCGCGATGCTCCCGTCGGTGCCGCGGCCGCCGCGCCGGGCGTGGGTGAGCCTGCGGGTGGAGGTGGGCGCGGGCGCGCGGCACGTGTGGGGTGAGCCGGTGCTGCGCAGGGCGATGGCGTGCCTGAGCCTGTTCTTCCTGGTGGCGGGGGCGACGGAGTCGCTGATCTTCGCGGTGATCGAGGCGCTGGGGCGCGGGCCGGAGTTCACCGCGTTCACTTCGGTGGCGCTGGGGGTGGGCGCGGTGGGGTGCGGGCTGGGGTCGGCGCGGCTGGTGGCCAGGTTCGGGGAGCCGGCGATGGTGGGTGCGGGGGTGTTCTTGTACGGCCTGGCGATCGGTTTGTGGCTGGTGCCGGTCGAGGCGGTGATGGTGGGGGCGATGGCGCTGGCGGGTGCCGGGCTGACGCTGAGCGGGGTGGCGATGCGGACGTTGCTGCAGCGGCGCAGTCCCGATGAGGTGATGGGGCGGGTCTCGACCGCCTACGACGCGGTGGCGGGTGCCGGGCAGCTGGTGTCGGTGGGTGCGGGGGCGTTGCTGGCGTTGTGGGTGGACTACCGGGTGCTGGTGGCGGCGGTGTCGGTGGTGTGCCTGCTCGCTCCCCTTGTTAATCTACAAAGTAAAGCCGCTCGGCTGGCAGAAAACTACCCCTCTTAACTGCCGAAATCACCTTCGTCGAAGGCGGCCAGGATCTTCCCGGTGACGTGGTCGAGGGCGCGCAGGGTGTCGGTGTCGAGGCGTTCCATGATCCGGCGGTAGTGCTCCAGGCCGGCGTTGTTGATCTCTTCGAGCATCGCGCGGCCCGCTTCGGTCAGCTCCACCCGGCGCACGCGCCGGTCGCGTGGGTCCTCGTGGCGGTCGACGAGCTCCTGGGCGACGAGGCGGTCGACGATGCCGGTGACGGTGCCCAGGCTGACGCCGAGGCTGGCGGCGATGTCGCGGCCCGAGGCCGAGCCGGTGACGGCCAGGAACATCAGCACGTGCAGCTGGCGCATGGTGAGGTTGCTGGTGGCCAGGGGTGAACGGTGCCGGGCGAAGGCTCGTGCCAGGTGGCGCTGGGATTCCCCGATGCGTTTGATCAGCTCTTCGCGTTCGTCGCTCACTCTCACCTCTCGCTTCCTGAGAAGGTTATCAGGAAGCCCAGGTGAGGCTAAATATTTGGGCAAGGCAAAGTGTTAGGGTGGGGCGAACTCTTGGAGGGGGTCCCGCATGACTGGATTGGCGCGGGCTAGTCTGGCCAACCGCAGCCTGGTGGTGTTGATCTCGCTGGTGCTCAGCGCGTTCGGGGTGTTCACCATCCCGCAGCTGAAGCAGCAGTTGTTCCCGTCGTTGTCGTTCCCTGGCGCCTTTGTGATGGCAGCCTACCCCGGCGCTTCTCCCGAGATCGTCGAGGAGCAGGTGGCCAAGCCGATCGAGGATTCCTTCGCCGGCTTGGAGGGTGTGGAGGAGGTGACCTCCACCTCCAAGGAAGGCATGACGCAGATCCAGGTGGCGTTCGCCTACGGCACCGACATGGACGCGGCTGTGAGCAAGATGCAGCAGGCGGTCAGCAGGGCGCCGTTGCCGGATTCGGTGGATCCGCAGGTGGTGGCGGGGTCGACGGACGACATCCCGGTGCTGGTGCTGGCGGTCGGTGACGGCGGCGACGAGCGGGCGATGGCCGACAAGCTGCGCACGATCATGATCCCTGAGTTGCAGGCGATCGAGGGTGTGCGTGAGGCGACGGTCACGGGTGTGCGTGACGAGCAGGTGGTCATCACGCCGGATCTGGGCAAGATGTTGGTGGCGGGGGTGTCGCCGGCGCAGATTCCCGAGGTGCTGCGGGCCAACGGCACGCCGATTCCGGCGGGGTCGCTCACGTCCGATGATCGGACGCTGACGGTGCAGGTCGGGTCGCGGGTGGATTCGATCGAGAAGCTGAAGGATCTGTACCTGACGCCTCAGCAGCCGTCGTTGCAGCAGCCGGCTCAGCAGCAGGGGCGTCCTGGTCAGCAGGGTCAGCCTGGTCAGACTGGTCAGCTTGGTACGCAGCAGCGGCCTGCCGCCGTGCCTACTGCCACGCCGAAGCCGTTGCCGCCCGTCAAGCTGGGTGATGTCGCCTTCATCGAGCGCAAGCTGGCCGATGCGACCGCGTTGACGCGGACCAACGGCAAGGCGAGCCTGGGTGTGTCGATCACGATGAAGCCCGACGGGAACGCGGTGGCGATCTCGCACGAGGTGCGTGAGCAGCTTCCGGCGTTGACGCGTCAGCTGGGTGACTCCTCCGACAGCCGGGTGGATGTGATCTTCGACCAGGCGCCGTACGTGGAGCGCTCGATCGAGGATCTGGCGACCGAGGGTCTGCTGGGTCTGGGCTTCGCCGTACTGATCATCTTGGTGTTCCTGTTGTCGGTGCGTTCGACGTTGGTGACGGCGGTGTCGATCCCGATGTCGGTGGTGATCGCGCTGATCGTGTTGTGGGCGGGCGACTATTCGCTGAACATGCTCACGCTGGGCGCGCTGACGATCGCGGTGGGCCGGGTGGTCGACGACTCGATCGTGGTGCTGGAGAACATCAAACGACATCTCGGGTACGGCGAGGCCAAGCGGGCCGCGATCGTGACGGCGGTGCGTGAGGTGTCGGGTGCGGTGACCGCCTCGACGTTGACGACGGTGGCGGTGTTCGCGCCGATCGCGTTCGTCGGCGGCATGGTGGGTGAGTTGTTCGCGCCGTTCGCGATCACGGTGACGGTGGCGTTGCTGGCGTCGCTGGTGGTGTCGCTGACGGTGATCCCGGTGCTGGCGTTCTGGTTCCTGAAGGCCAAGCCGCTGTCGCCGGCGGAGGCGCAGGCGGTGCAGGACAAGGAGCTGCGTTCTCCGTTGCAGCGCATGTACCTGCCGGTGTTGCGGTTCGCGACGCGTCGTCGTCTGGTGACGTTGCTCATCGGTGTGCTGGTGTTCGCCGGGACGATGGGGATGGCGGGCAGTCTGCAGACGAACTTCATCGATTCGGCCGGTCAGGACACGATCTCGATGACGCAGCGGATGCCGGTGGGCACCGACCTGGAGACGTCCGACAAGGCGGCGAAGAAGGTCGAGGAGCTGCTGGCGGGTATCGACGAGGTCGACTCGTACCAGGTGACCGTCGGTGGCGGCAACGCCATGATGGGCGGGCTGGGTGGTGGCGCCGATCGGGTGTCGTACTCGGTGACCGTCGCTGAGGGTACGGACACGCCGGCGGTTGAGGAGCGGCTGCGCTCGGAGCTCGGCAAGATGTCGGGTGTCGGTGAGGTGTCGGTCGGCGGTCAGGGCGGTGGCGGTTTCGCTTCCGACGGCGTCGAGGTGATCGTGCGTGGTGCTGATGCGGCGGGGCTGAGGTCTGCTGCCGACAGTGTGGCTGCGGCGATGAAGGATGTGCCGGGGCTTCGTGAGGTGTCGTCGAACCTGGAGGCGTCGGCGCCGCGGATCGAGGTACGGGTCGATCGGGAGAAGGCCGCTGCTCGAGGGTTGAGCGAGGCGCAGATCGGTCAGACGGTGGCGCAGGCCTTCCGTGGTGCTCCGCTGGGTCAGGTGAGCCTGGACGGCCGGGCGTCGAGCCTGGTGTTGCGGGTGGGTGAGGCGCCCGAGGATTTGGATGCGGTGCGCAAGCTGCAGCTGCCGACGGCTTCCGGGATGGTGAAGCTGTCGTCGGTGGCGGATGTGGAGGAGGTCGACGGTCCGACGCAGGTGACGCGCATCGATGGTGAGCGTTCTGCGACGGTGTCGGCTAAGGCGGATGCGGCCGATCTGGGTGCGGTGACGACGGCGCTGCAGGCCAAGCTCGACACGCTGGGTGTGAATTACGAGCTGGGTGGCGTGTCGGCCGATCAGCAGGAGGCGTTCGGCGATCTGGGTCTGGCGATGCTGGCGGCGATCGCGATCGTGTTCATGATCATGGTGGCGACGTTCCGTAGTTTCGTGCAGCCGCTGATCCTGCTGGTGTCGGTGCCGTTCGCGGCGACGGGCGCGGTGGGTCTGCTGGTGGCGACGGACACGCCGATGGGTGTGCCGGCTCTGATCGGCATGCTGATGCTGATCGGCATCGTGGTGACCAACGCGATCGTGCTCATCGACCTGATCAACCAGTATCGGGAGCAGGGCATGGGGATCGTGGAGGCGGTGCTGGAGGGTGGCCGCCGGCGGTTGCGTCCGATCCTGATGACGGCGGTGGCGACGATCTGCGCGCTGACGCCGATGGCGTTGGGTGTGACGGGGTCGGGCGGGTTCATCTCCAAGCCGCTGGCGATCGTGGTGATCGGTGGTCTGGTGTCGTCGACGCTGCTGACGTTGGTGCTGGTGCCGACGTTGTACGTGATGGTGGAGCGGACGAAGGAGCGGTTCGGCGGCAAGCCGAAGCAGGTGGCTCCGGAGCCGGACAAGACGCCGGTCCCGGTCGGCTGATCTCTTTGCGAGAGACGCCCGGTGTCCCCGTTCGCGGGGGTGCCGGGCGTTTCTCGTGAGTTCATCCGGCTTGGTCCCATGGGATGTTTTCGATGTGGTCGAGGTGCTGCTCGCCCCACTCTCCGAGGGGTGCCATCGCGGTGTTCAGGGAGTGTCCGAAGTCGGTGAGGGAGTACTCCACCTTTGGCGGGACCTGGTGGTAGACCTCGCGATGCAGCAGCCCGGTGGTCTCCATCTCGCGCAGCTGCAGGATCAGTACTCGTTCGCTGATGCCGGGCACCGCGCGCCGCAGTTCGCCGAAGCGCAGGGGGCCGTCCTGGAGTGCGAAGAGGATGAGCCCTTTCCACTTGCCTCCCATGACGGCGATGGCGGCGTCGAGGCCGCAGGTGAATGTCCGTTTCACCAGCTCATGCTTACATTCATGTCAGTACCTGGCAAGAATGTCGGTACTTGAGGTAATGCGGGTGCTCCGGCCAGCATGGATGAGACCGCTTTGGTGTCTCTGTGACTGGAGTTCGCACATGATCGCAAGGAATGTGACGCCGGTGAGCGTCATCGGGCTGGGTTCGATGGGTTCGGCGCTGGCCGAGTCGTTCGTCAGGGCCGGGCATCCGACCCATGTCTGGAACAGGACGGCTGCCAAGGCCGCGCCGCTCGTCGCCATGGGTGCCAGGCATGTGGAGGCCGTCGAGGATGCGGTGACGGCGGCTCCGCTGGTCGTCACCTGCCTGACCACGTTCGAGGACACCCGGTTGGCGTTGAGCCCGGCCGGTGCGTCGTTGCGTGGGCGGGCTCTGGTCACGCTCAACAGCGGTTCCCCGGCCGGTGCCCGTGAGATGGCCGTTTGGGCCCTTGGCCAGGGCGCGCGGTTCCTGGCCGGGGCGGTCAAGAACGTGCCCTCGGCCGTGGGAGCGGCCGACACCCTGTTGTACTACAGCGGCGACAGGGCGGTCTTCGAGGAGTTCGAGGCTGTGCTGCGGGTGCTGGGGGGTGACACCGTCCACCTTGGCGACGAGGCCGACCTCGCCGCCTTGTACGAGATGGCGGTGGGCGCCATGTTGCTGCCGGCGCTCGTCGGCTTCTTCCAGGGCGCCGCCGCCGTACAGGCGCGTGGGCGGGAGGTGGACACGATGGTGCGTTTCGCAGGCAAGTGGCTGGACATGATCAAGTCCCTGTTGCCGATCTACGCCAAGGAGATCGACAGCGGTGACTACGGCGACGCCGCCTCCTCGGTGAACCTTTTCCTGGCGGGGGAATCCCACGATGAGGATCTGGCCAAGGAGACGAACGTCGACACGGCGTGGCTGGCCCCGCTGCACGGCCTGGTGAGGCGGGCGGCTGAGGCGGGCTATGGCGATCAGAGCATTTCGGCCCTCACCGAGGTGCTCAGAAACCCGGTGAGACCCTAGAGGGCTTAGAAGGGCCGGGCGTAGGGCCGGACGTTGACCTGGTCGTGGATGGCGCGCAGCCAGGGTTGCTGGAGTTGGGGCAGGCGGGCGAGGGTGGCGAGGAAGACGTCCCGGTCCGGCTGGAAGGTGAAGTAGGGCAGCCGTGCGCGGGTGTAGCCGCCGTCGTCGGGCAGGGTGCCGGCGATCGGGGCTGGGATGCGGTCGTGGGGGTGGGCGAGGTAGGTCCAGACCTCCGCGGCGAGCGGGGCGACCGGGGTGGTGTCGCCGGGGCTCCAGAGGTGGCCGGTCTGCGGATGGCGCGGGACGATCGCGATGGTGGCGGGGGTGCCGGGGGCGGCGGGCAGGCCTGGTCCGGCCAGGGCGAGCGTCCTGGGTGGGGTGGTGGCGGGTGGCTTGTGCGGGAGCAGGGCGTCGAGGGGGATGCGCAGGGTGTCGGAGAGCAGGCCGTGGGGCAGGGTGAGCGCGGCGCCGTCCGACAGGGCCAGGATGTGGGCGAGGGTTTCGGCGATGGCGGCGGCCCACATCGGGTTCCATGCGCCGGAGGGGTGGACTGGTGGGGTGCCGGGGGCCAGGTCGTCCCAGGCGATGATGGGGAGTTCTGGGCCTGGGACGGTGCGGACGGCGGGTGGGTGGAGCCAGGTGCTCTGCCATCGGCCGCAGTCGTCGATGCGGACCGCGACCGGGGTGCCGCATCGGAGGCAGGCGAGGTTGGGGCCGTGGCCTTCGTCGGTCCCGCAGCACATGCCGAAGCATCTGTCCGGTATCAGGACGGTGTCGCGGATGTCGCCCGGGGCGATGACGATGGCTCCGGGGGCGTGCCTGTGGTGGGGGTCGACGGCGTAGGTGCCGGGTTCCATGAGGACGCCCATCAGGTCGTGTCCCCAGCGTTGGTGGGCGTGGACGGGCAGGGTGACGCGGGACAGGGGCGCGGTCAGGAGGATGTCGCAGGCGGCGCAGGCGAAGGCCGTCACGTGACCCATTGTCGGGCATGTCGCCCACTCCGGGGTCGGGGGTTGTGCAGTTGGCACTGCCGTCCACCGGGGTGCGCGCCATAGCGTGGCTGCATGACTTTTCGCGTCGCCATGGACATCGGCGGCACCTTCACCGATGTGGTCCGCTACGACGAGCGTTCCGGGCAGGTGGTGGCGTCGAAGGCGCCGAGTACGCCCGGCGACCTGGCCGAGGGCGTGTTCGCGGCGCTGGACAGGGTGGGGGCCGATCCGGCTGACATCTCCTTCTTCGTGCACGGCACCACGCAGGGTCTCAACGCGCTGCTGGAGCGCAAGGGCGCGAAGGTGTTGCTGCTGACGAGTGAGGGCGCCGCCGACGTCTACCAGATCGCGCGTGGTAACCGTACGCGCATGTTCGACCTGCGCTATCGCAAGCCGGTGCCGCTGGTGCCGCGTGAGCGGGTGATGGAGGCCGGCGGGCGGCTGGACTGGCGGGGCCGGGAGCTGGCGCCGCTGGATGAGAAGGCGGTGCGGCGGGCGGCGCGGCGGGCGCTGGAGGAGGGCTTCGACGCGGTGGCGGTGTGCCTGCTGTTCTCCTACGCCGATCCGGTGCACGAGGTGCGGGCGGGCGAGATCCTGCGCGAGGAGCTGGGCGATCGGGTGCTGGTGGTGCTGTCGCACGAGGCGGCGCGCGAGTGGCGCGAGTACGAGCGCACCTCCAGCGCGGTGCTGGAGGCGTACACGGGTCCGGTGGTGCGGCGGTATCTGGCGGGGATCGGGGCGCGTTTCGCCGAGCGGGGGCTCGGGGTGCCGGTGCATGTGATGCAGTCGTCGGGCGGGCTGGTCAACGCCGCTCATGCGATGGCGCGGCCGTTGCAGACGCTGCTGTCGGGGCCGGTGGGCGGCACGATGGGCGGGGTGGCGGTGGCGCGGCTGCTGGGGGGCCGGCGTAACGCGATCTGCGTGGACATGGGCGGCACGTCGTTCGATGTGTCGCTGGTGGTCGACGGCCGGCCGGATATCGCGACGGAGGCGTCGATCGAGGGGTTCCCGGTGCTGATGCCGATCGTGAACCTGCACACGATCGGCGCCGGCGGCGGGTCGCTGGCCTATGCGGAGGCGGGGGCGTTGCGGGTGGGCCCGGAGTCGGCGGGCGCGGTGCCGGGGCCCGCGTGTTACGGGCGCGGGGGGATGCGGCCGACGGTGACGGACGCGAACGTGGTGCTGGGCCGGGTGGATCCCGAGTGGTTCGCGGGCGGGCTGATGAGCTTGGACGTGGGGGCGGCGTCGGCCGCGGTGTCGGGGCTGGCGGGCGAGCTGGGCATGGAGCCGGTACGGCTGGCGGAGGGCATCTGTCAGGTGGCCAACGCGAAGATGGCGCAGGCGATCCGGACGATCACGGTGGAGCATGGGATCGAGCCGCGGGCGTTCTCGCTGGTGGCGTTCGGCGGGGCGGGGGCGATGCACGCGGCGTTCATCGCGCGGGAGCTGGGCATCGGTGAGGTGGTGGTGCCGCGGTTCCCCGGCGCGTTCTCGGCGTGGGGGATGCTGGAGGCCGATGTGCGGCGGGATCTGACCGAGCCGCATTTCCGCCAGCAGGACGATCTGGACGGTCCGGCGATGGCGGGGGCGCTGGCGCGGCTGGAGGCGTCGGCGTTGCGTGAGCTGGCAGGTCAGGGGGTGGCCGGGGAGCGGCGCCGGGTGGAGCACGCGGTCGACATGCGCTACGAGGGTCAGGATTACACGCTGACCATCCCGCTGCGGTCGGCCGAGGAGCCGGCCTCGCCGGGGTTCCTGGAGCGGATCGCGGCCCGCTACGCCGAGGCGCACACCGCGCGTTACGGGCATGCGACGCCGGAGGCGGCGGTGGAGTTCGTGTTGCTGCGCTCGACGGGACTGGGGTCCTTCCCCCGGGCGCAGGCCGCGCCGCCGGTGGCGCTGGAGCACGCGGCGGCGGTGCGGACGGTGGTGTTCGACGGGGTCGAGCACCAGACGCCGGTGGTGCGGCGGGCGGCGCTGAGCGGGGAACTGGCGGGTCCGGCGGTCGTGGTGGAGGAGACGGCCACGACGGTGGTGCCGCCGGGGTGCCTGGTGTCGGTCGACGAGTTCGGCTTTCTCATCATCAAGGTGGCATCATGATCGACCCGGTCACGACGGAGATCATCCGTTGCGCGTTGCTGCAGGCGGCGCAGGACATGAACACGACGCTGATCCGCTCGTCGTACACGCCGGTGATCTACGAGGCCAAGGACTGCGCGGTGGCGTTGCTGGATCGCGAGCACAACGTGCTCGGCCAGTCGTCGGGGTTGCCGATCTTCCTGGGCAACCTGGAGGTGTGCACGCGCGAGACCGAGCGGCTGTACGGCAGGCAGGTGTGGTCGCCGGGCGATGTGTGGGTGCTGAACGACTCCTACATCGGCGGCACCCACCTCAACGACGTGACCGTCTACGGCCCGATCTTCGTGGAGGGTGAGCTGGTGGGGTTCGCGGCGTCGCGGGCGCACTGGCTCGACATGGGGTCGAAGGATCCCGGCGGGTCCATGGACTCCACGTCGATCTTCCAGGAGGGGCTGCGGCTGGGCCCGGTGAAGATCTACGCCGGTGGTGAGCCGTGCCGTGACCTGCACGAGGTGATCGCCCGCAACGTGCGTTTCCCGCACGCGACGCTGGGTGACATGCGGGCGCAGGTGGCGTGCGCGATGACCGGGCAGCGGCGGCTGGCCGAGATCGTGTCGCGGTGGGGGGTGGAGACGGTGATGGCCGCCCGCGACGAGATCTTCGCGCAGACCGAGCGGCTGGAGCGCGAGGCGATCGCCGCGATCCCCGACGGGGTGTACCGGGCGGGCGGCTTCCTCGACAACGACGGCATCGACCTGGAGGCGCCGCTGCCGGTGAACGTGACGGTCACGGTGGCGGGCGACGGCGTCGCGGTGGATCTGACCGACTGCGCCGACCAGGCGACGGGTCCGGTGAACTGCGGCGCCGCCCAGGCGGTGGCGGCGGTGCGGGTCGCCTACAAGCTGCTGGTGTCGGGCGAGGTGCCGTTGAACGGCGGCTCGTTCCGTCCCCTGACGGTGCGGACGCGGCCCGGTTCGATGCTGGCGGCGCGCTCGCCGGCGGCCTGCCAGTACTACTACTCGCATCTGGGGTTGCTGATCGACCTGGTGGTCAAGGCGCTGGCGCCGGTGCTGCCGGGCAAGGCGGCGGCCGCTTCGTACGGCGATTCGATGATCGTGCAGTTCGCCGGCACCGATCCGCGCACCGGCAAGCTGTACGTCTCGCAGGAGGCGACCGTCGGCGGGTGGGGCGCCTGGGAGGGCGGCGACGGCGAGAGCGCGTTGATCAACAACGTGAACGGCGACCTGCGGGACATGCCGATCGAGGTGCTGGAGACGTTGTTCCCGGTGCGGGTGCGCCGGTATGAGATGCGGCCGGGCAGCGGCGGCTCCGGTCGGTGGCGGGGCGGCGACGGGGTGGTGCGTGAGTACGAGTTCCTGGGGCCGACGTCGTTGTCGTTGTGGTTCGAGCGGTCGGTGACGCCGGCGTGGGGGCTGTCCGGCGGGGGCGCGGGCGTGCCGCCGTCGGTGTGCCTGAACCCGGGGACGGCGGGCGAGCGGCGCATGCTGAAGGTCAACGCGCTGCCGGTGAAGGCGGGCGACGTGCTGCGGTGCGAGTCCGGCGGTGGCGGCGGGTACGGCACGGCGGGCTGATCCCGGCGCTCACGTGCTGGTGTGCAGGTGGACGGCCAGGTGCAGGGCCAGGCGGGTGGCCGGGTCGTCCAGGTCGTAGCCCGCGGCGCGGACACGTTCCAGGCGGGTGGTGACGGTGTTGCGGTGCACGCCGAGCTTGTCGGCGGCGCGCAGCGGTCCGCCCTCGCCCAGCACCGCGGCCAGGGTGCGCAGCAGCGTGCCGTCGCGGTCGGCCTGCAGGAGCGGGGCGAGCACCACGTGGGCGGGCGGGCCGAGGACGGCGGCGGGCAGGGCGGCCAGCAGTTCCGCCGGGCCCATGCGGTCGGCGCGGGCGACCGCGCCAGGGGCTGCGACGAGGGCGGCTGCGTGCGCGCCGAGCAGCGCCTGGGCCAGGGTGCGCAGGCCGGGGGCGGGTGCGGCGAGGCCCGCCGAGGCGGGGTGCGGGAGCGTGGCGAGCGCGCGGGCGAGGTCGGCGGCCAGCCGGTCGGGCGGCTGCGGCGACCATCCGGCCCATCCGCCGTCGCGTCGCAGCACCGGGACGGGTCCGAGGGCGTGGGTGAGGGCGGCCCGGGCGGTGGCGTCGTCGACGGCGTGCGGGGCGTGGGCGGTGAGGAGGAAGGCGGTCAGGGGGCCGTGCACGCTCCAGCCGAGCGCGGCGGCCTCGGCCGTGGCGTCGGCGGCTTTGGTCCTGGCGTCGGGGAGCCGCTCCCCTGTCGTGGCGGGTTCTGCTTGCGTCCGGGGGTCTTCCTCGTGCGCGTCGGCGAGCAGGCGTTCGGCCAGGGCCTGCTGCCAGGCGAAGGAACGTTCGGCGCGCAGCCGCTCGGTGGCCGCCCACGCCGTCAGCGGTGCGACGGCCAGGCCGAGGACGGCGGCGACCACCGGCGCCCACACCGGCGATCGAGGCGCGCCGGTGGCCACCAGCCGCCCCAGCACGCTGCCGTCGGGGCCGGGCACGAGCAGCTCGGCCAGCATCTTGCCGCTCGTGTTGTGCGGCGTGGCATCCGGTACGGCGGCGCGTCTGCCCGCCAGTACGGTGCCGTGAACGTCCACCAGCGCCACCGCCGTACCGGGCAGCTCGGCGTTGAGCACCCCCAGCACGCTGCGCGCCGACGCCCCCGCCTCGGCCAGGCGGGTGGCGCAGCGGGCGAGCAGCTGGGTGCGCGCCGCCTGCGGGCTGGCCGCGGCCGAGGCGACGCGGACGGCGGTCACCAGCGGGTCCTCCTCGACGAACACCAGCGTCACCCCGAGGCGTTCGGCCAGCAGTTCGCCCGACCCGGCCCCGGCGGCGCCGGCGGGGGCGATGACGCAGGCGGCGGCCTGCTCCCAGGCGCGGCGCATGGCCATCTCCACCGCCCACCCGCCGCGCGCCGCCGAACCGGTGAGCACGACGGCGGTGTGCGGGCCGACGGAGGCCATCACCGACAGCTCGTCGACGATGCGCACCTGGTGGACGGGGCTGTCGCCGTCGCCGAACATGCGGGCTCCGGTCAACGGGCCGGCGTCGACGAGTTCGGCGACGGTGACCGGCGTCTCCCACCCGGCCGCGCGTACGGCTGAGCGCCCGGCTGGGTCTCCGGATGGGCGTCCGGGTGCCCGCGGCTTCACAGGGTGATCCCGAAGGCGGGCAGGCCGCCGAGGGCGCGCCCCTGCTCGGTGTGCCACATCGGGGCGGCTCTCACGACGAGGACCTCCACTTCCATGCCGGGTTCGGCCCGGTCGACGTCGATCACCTGGCCGTCGGCGAGCGAGACCAGGCAGATCTGGTCGGGCGCGGTGGCGGCCAGGGCCCCGTCGGCCAGGGCGAGGACGAATTCGTTGTGCGCTTCGAGGCGGATCTGGCGTTGCAGGCCGTCGCTTTCGCGGACGACGACGCTGGAGGGCAGGGAGGGCAGGCCGGTGGCGGGGGCGTCGAGGGTGTGGTGGTAGACGCCGTCGACGGCGGTGATGACGCCCACGGCCAGACGGCTCACCCCGTACGGCGCCGCCAGGGACCGGTCGGCGCGACGGGTGAGATGGGCGCGGTCGGTGTGGCCGGGGCGGTCGGTGTGGCCGGGGCGGTCGGTGTGGTCGGAGCCGCCAGGCGTGTCGGGTTTGCCGGCGTGCAGGAGGCGGCTGACGGTGCCGGGGACGATGGCGCGGGCCAGGTCGTCGGCGCGCATCGGGTAGCAGGCCGCGACCGCCCAGCCGCCCATCGACAGCACCACCGGTCGCAGGGTGGCCTCGACGCGGCCGGTTTCGAGCAGGACGAGGTCTCCGGCGGCGCCGGCCAGGGCCAGGGGTGCCGGGCTGAGGCCGGCCAGGGTGTAGGTGGTCTGTTCGACGAGGGGGAAGACGCGGCCCGTGCCGTCGCCGTCGACGAGCGGCAGGCCGAGCTGGGCGGCGGCGATGAGGGGCAGGATGGCGTTCTCGGCGGCGAGGTTGAGCGCGGCGATGGCGGCGGCGGGGGTGCCGGTGCGGCGTTCGAGGGCGTGGATGGCGCGGGCGGGTTCGTCGCCGGTGGGCAGTTGCTCGGCCAGGGCGGTGGTGGAGCCGACGAGGGTGACCACGACGCACAGGGCGTCGGGTGGCAGGTCGGCGGGGGTGATGAGGGGGACGCCGGTGGCCAGGATGTCGTGGGCCCAGTCGCGCACGAGGGCGAAGGCCGACTCGGCGGCGCCGGTGGCCAGGAGACCGGCTCCGGTGGCGTAGGCGGGCAGGTTGGCGCGGTCGATGCGGGCGGGCGCGGCCGGCTCTGCGTCGCCGTACGAGCCGGTCGGGCCGGTCGGGCCGGTCGGGCCAGTGGGGTCGGTCATGGGGTGGCTCCCTCGGCGCGCACTCGCAGCCGGAACAGGCCGTCGGGCAGGTACGACAGCGGGTTGACGGCGACCGACGAGACGCGGGCCGAGCCGGGGACGGCGCCGGCGGACAGGACGCGGGTCAGGGCTTCGTCTTGGGCGTCGCCGACGGCGCGGTCGAGCTCGGCGGTGCCGCGGGCGCGCACGATGCGTTCGACTCCGGCCATGGGGACGGCGAGCGTGGCTCCGTAGGCGGCGCACTGGGCGGGGGTGAGCGTCGTACGGCTGGCGTCGCCGGGTGTCGTACGGCCGGCGCCGGGTGTGGTGGGGGCGGTGCGGTGGTCGAGGGCTTGCTGGGCGTGGCTGAGGCTGGTGGTGGCGCCTTCGGCGCAGGTGAGGGGGTAGCGGCGGAAGTAGTGGGCCGAGACCAGGCCGTCGCCGGTGCGGGCGAGGTAGAGCGGCAGGCCGTGGAGCAGGCGGGTGACGTGGTCGGCCAGCCGGGAGGCGGCGGGGCACAGGGCGGCGTTGGCGATGGCCCACTGTTCGCGCTCGCGCAGGCCCGCTCTGCCGTACTCGTAGGACAGGGTGATGCGGGCGCCGGGCACCTCGTCGGCGATGGCGGCGGCGGCCTGGAGTTCGTGGTCGGCCAGGACGGGCGAGCCGGTGGCGGTGACGGCGAAGTCGCGCAGGCCGCAGGTGAGCGCGAAGTGGCGCAGGGCGGGCAGGTCGAGCGGGGCGAGGGGGCGTCCGGTCAGGTCGTGGCCGCCTCGGACGATGGTGGCGACGCTGCCGGTGGCGGTGGTGTGGCCGATGCCGAGGCGGGGGGCCAGGGCGGGCGGGCAGGGGCCGCCGATGCGGACGGCGGCGACGGGCGCCCCGTGGCCGGGTGGCAGGTCGACGGCCAGGCAGACGGCTTTGAGTCCGGGGGCTCGGGCGAGGGTGTCGCGCAGGGCGGCTTCGAGCGCCGGGGCGGACAGCTGGTCGAGCGGCGACGGGTCTGCCGGCGAGGTGGAAGCGGGGGTGGCCGATCCCGGAGGGGAGCCGGGATCGGCCCGGAGGGGGCTCAGGTGGGGGCTCAGGTGGATCGGTAGGCCGTCGCGGACTACGGCGAGCGCGGTGGCTCGCCGTAGCGTCGCGAGGCCGCCGATCATGTCAGCTCGCGTCCTTCGGTTTCCGGCAGCGGCAGCGCCAGCAGGGCGGTGAGCAGCATGAACGCGTTGATGATGAGCATCGTGGGGGTGAAGCCGGTGGCGCCGGCGAGCAGGGCGCCGACGGCGGAGGGGGCGATGGTGGTGGCGACGAGCTGGGCGGCGGTGGCCCAGGAGTAGCCGGTGCCGCGCAGTGCCGTCGGGTAGAACTCGCCGTTCCAGGTGTTCCACACGCCCCAGGCGCCCAGGGAGAAGAACGACAGCACGAAGTTTCCGGCGTACAGCTGCCAGGTGGAGCCGGCGGTGGCGAACCACAGCCCGCCGGCGACGGCGGCGACGACGTACAGGAGGAAGATCTTCTTGCGGCCGTAGCGGGCGGTCAGCAGGGAGGCGCTGATGTAGCCGGGGATCATCATGAGGGCTGACAGGGCGGCGAAGCCGAGCGAGGCCGACATGGTCAGGCCGCGGTCCATGAGGAGGGTGGGCAGCCAGGTCTGCAGGCCCCAGTAGCCCCAGTTGAAGGCGAAGTTCAGCACCAGCATCACGATGGTGATCTTGGCGAGGCCGCCGCGGAACAGGCCGAGGGGGTTGCCGAGCTGGCGGGTGTCGACGGTGTAGGTGGTGCCGGGGCCGGTGTCGGGGCTGCCGAGGCGGGCCAGGACGGCGCGGGCTTCGTCCTGGCGTCCGCGGGCGGCCAGCCAGTACGGCGATTCGGGCACCCAGGCGCGGATGGCGAAGGCCCACAGGCCCGCGGCGGCGCTGGCGATGACGACGACGTGCCAGCCCAGGTCGCCGAGGGCGACGGAGGCGCCGATGGCGGCGAGCATGCCGATGGGCCAGCCGATGGACAGGTAGACGGCCGCCTTGCCGCGCTGCTTGGTGGGCAGCAGTTCCAGGAAGTAGGGGAAGGTGATGGTGTAGACGCCGGCCAGGGCCAGGCCGGAGGCGACGCGCAGGGTGAGCAGGACGCCCAGGTTCGGCGCGAACGCGGAGGCCAGGGCGATGACGCCGTAGGCGATCAGCGACCAGAAGCAGGTGGGGCGGCGGCCGATGCGGTCGGCGACCGGCCCCCAGATGAGCACGCCGGGGATCATGCCGAACGCCACCGCCGACAGCACCAGGCCGATGCCGCCTTCGTCGATGCCGAAGGCGGGGCCGAGGTCGGCCGAGACGTAGATGAGGGCCAGCTGTTCCCACGATTCGATGACGAAGGCGATGAACAGGGCCGCGGCCGCCAGCACGTGCCGGCGGGTGAACGGCATGCGGTCGAAGGCCGCGCCGATGGGCAGCGTGCGGGTGCTGGTGTCGGATCCGGTGGCGGTCATGGCGCTCCTAGCGAGGGGTATGCCGCGAACCATAGGACCGCCCCCTTGCCGCCTGGCTGTGCATCGCGCCCTGCGGTGGCGCGGCGGGCTGTGCGCCACGCCCTGCGCTGCCAGTATATGCGCAGGTCAGATGGTGTTCTCGTGGACGTGGGCGATGAGCCAGCGGCCCTGGTCGCGGCGCAGGACCGTCGTGGTGCGCACCAGTTCCGGCTCGCCGTGCGCGAAGTCGACGCGCAGGACGTAGGCGGCGACGGCGGTGTCGCCCCACTCCTGGATGACCGGTTCGCCCGGGGTGACACCGATCTCGGCAGGGTCAGAGGCGGGGTCAGAGGCGGGGTCAGAGGCGGGGCCGGATGCGGGGCGGGCGTCGCGGACCGCTTCCAGCTGGGCGCGGCTGGTGATCAGCTCGGGCGAGGCGGAGTCGAAGATGGTGCACTCGGGGTGCAGCAGGGCGTCGACCCCGGCGCGGTCGCCGCGAGCGTAGGCGTCGTACATGGCGGTGATGACCGGCCAGACCTGTGACATGGCGCCCACCGTACCCGCCCCGCCCTAGGTCGGCGCCGGGCCGGTACCCGGAGCCGATCTGGGGGCGGGCGGGGCGGTAGGCTGGGGCAACGTGACTGCCAAGCCGCGTATCCCCAATGTGCTCGCCGCTCGTTACGCCTCCGCCGAGCTGGCCCGTATCTGGTCTCCCGAGGCGAAGGTCGTCGCCGAGCGCCGGTTGTGGCTGGCGGTGCTGTCGGCGCAGTCGGAGCTGGGCGTGGCCGTGCCGGACGGGGTCGTGGCCGACTACGACAAGGTGGTCGAGCAGGTCGACCTGGCCTCGATCGCCGAGCGGGAGCGGGTGACGCGTCACGATGTGAAGGCGCGCATCGAGGAGTTCAACGCGCTGGCCGGTCACGAGCACGTCCACAAGGGCATGACCTCGCGTGACCTGACCGAGAACGTGGAGCAGTTGCAGATCCGCGACAGCCTGCTGCTGGTGCGTGACCGGGTGGTGGCGTTGCTGGCGCGCCTGGCCGAGCTGGGTGTCCGCTATGAGGACACGGTGATGGCGGGGCGGTCGCACAACGTCGCCGCGCAGGCCACCACGCTGGGCAAGCGGTTCGCCACCGCCGCCGACGAGCTGCTGGCCGCCTACGGCAGGCTGGCGCAGCTGCTGGAGCGTTACCCGCTGCGCGGGGTGAAGGGCCCGGTCGGCACGTCGCAGGACATGCTCGACCTGCTGGGCGGCGACCGCGGCAAGCTGGCCGAGCTGGAGCGGCGGGTGGCGGCGCATCTGGGGTTCGCCGACGCCTTCGACAGTGTCGGCCAGGTGTATCCGCGTTCGCTCGACTACGACGTGGTCTCGGCGCTGGTGCAGCTGGCTGCGGCGCCGAGCTCGCTGGCCAGGACGATCCGGCTGATGGCCGGCCACGAGCTGGTCACCGAGGGGTTCGCCGAGGGGCAGGTCGGCAGCTCGGCGATGCCGCACAAGATGAACACGCGTTCGTGCGAGCGGGTCAACGGGTTGATGGTGATCCTGCGCGGCTACGCCTCCATGACGGCCGAGCTGTCCGGCGATCAGTGGAACGAGGGCGACGTGTCGTGCAGCGTGGTGCGGCGCGTGGCGTTGCCGGACGCGTTCTTCGCCTTCGACGGCCTGGTCGAGACGATGCTGACGGTGCTGGAGGAGTTCGGGGCCTTCCCCGCCGTCATCGACGCGGAGCTGGAGCGGTATCTGCCGTTCCTGGGGACGACGAAGATGCTGATGGCGGCCGTGCGGGCGGGCGTGGGCCGCGAGCAGGCGCACGAGCTGATCAAGGAGCACGCGGTGGCGGCGGCGCTGGCGATGCGCGGCGAGGGGGCGGCCAACACGCTGCTGGCGCGGCTGGGCGGCGACGAGCGTTTCCCGCTGGACGAGGCGCAGCTGCGGGGGCTGCTGGCCGACAAGGCGTCGTTCACGGGTGCGGCGGCCGACCAGGTACGGGCGGTGGCGGCGCGGGTGGAGCGGCTGGTGGCCGGCTTCCCGCAGGCGGCCGCCTACCGGCCGGGCGCGATCCTGTGAGGCGCGACCTGCCGGAGGCGGGTGTTCGATGCGGGAGCTGACCTCGGCCGGCCAGGTGCGGGCGGCGTGCGGTGACGACGACCTGATGGTGTGGCTGGCCCAGGACCTCGGCGCGCCTTCGAGCGGGGTGCGGGCGTGGAGTGTGGGGCGGGCGCTGGTGGTGGCCGCGCCCGACGTCGCGCGCCGTGACCGGCTCGGCCTGTACGGCCCTGCCGCTGACGTGTGCCCGCTGGTCGAGCACGCCCTGGCGGTGGGCGGCTCCCAGTATCGCCCGCTGGGCGAGGCCGAGCTCGTCGCCGACGTGGTGCGCAAACTCGACGCGCTGGACGGCCCTGCCGGTTTCTCCTGGATGTCACTCGCGCGGCCCGCGGCGCCCGTCTCCGGCGAGGGGGTGGGGTGGTTGCCCGCCTCGGCCGACGAGGAGGTGGCCGCGTTGCTGGCCGTTCACGCGCCCGACTCCTACGCCGTGCCCGGCGGATCCGGGGTGCGGCGCTGGGCCGGCATCCGCGAGCAGGGGCGCCTGGTGGCGGTCGCGGCCGACGCGTGGAGCGCGCCGTCGGTCGGGCTGCTGGCGGGGGTGGCCACCGACACCTCGGTCCGTGGTCGCGGGCTGGCCGGACGCCTGTGCGGCTGGGTCGCGGCGCGGCTGGCCGAGGAGTACGGCAGGGCGGCGCTGATGGTCGACGACGGCAACGCCGCGGCGCTGCGGGTGTACGAGCGGATCGGTTTCGTGCGCCGCCGGGTGGGCGCCGCCTGGGTGCCCGGCACCTGACGGGCACCCTACCGGCGGCAGGTGCCCGCTTGACGTGCCTTGACGCGCGCCGGCGGGCGAGTTGACCTCCATGGCCCGCCCTTGGCGGACGCCGGAAGGCCTCGTGGTGGACGGCGCCGCGAAAAACCTGGTGAAGCCGGGCATGCCCGCGAGGCACAGTGAGGCGGTGATGAACCGTTTCGTTCCTGGCATGGATCTGTCCCGCGACTTCTACACGCAGGTCGTCGCCCCCTTGGCCGAGCCGTACCCGCACAGCGCCGCCCTGATCGGGCCGGGCTCGGAGGTGCTGGCCTTCGACACCCCGCGCTCGGTCGACCACGACTGGGGGCCGAGGGTGCTGGTGTTCGTCGAGCCCGGCGCGGTGGAGCAGGTGCGCGAGCAGATCGTCACCCGCCTGCCCGAACGTTTCGGCGGCTTTCCCACCACCTTCGCCTACCACGAGCAGCGCGGGCCGGGCGTGCAGGTGGCGGAGCTGGGGCCGTGGTTGCGTGAGCGGCTCGGGTTCGACCCGCGTGAGGGCATGGGGCTGGTCGACTGGCTGTCGGCGACGTGGCAGAGCCTGGCGGAGGTGACGCTCGGCGAGGTCTTCCACGACGGGCTGGGGGAGCTGGAGGCGGTACGGCATCGGCTGCGCTGGTATCCCGGCGATGTGTGGCGGTACGTGCTGGCCTGCCAGTGGCGGCGCATCGCCCAGGAAGAGCCCTTCCCCGGCCGGTGCGGCGAGGTGGGCGACGAGGCGGGCTCGGCGGTGGTGGGGGCGCGGCTGGCTCGCGAGGTGATGCGGCTGGCGCTGCTGATGCGGCGCCGCTACCCGCCCTACGCCAAATGGCTGGGCAGCGCGCTGGCGCGGGTGCCCGGCTCGGCGGAACTGGCCGAGGCCCTGGGCGCCGCGCTGGCGGCCCGGTCGTGGCGGGAGCGGGAGGCGGGCCTGTGCGCCGCCTACGAACGCCTGGCGGGACTGCACAACCGGATCAAGCTGACCGAGCCGCTGGAGGTGGCGGTGCGGCCCTTCCACGACCGGCCGTTCCGGGTGATCGGCGGTGACCGGTTCGCTGAGGCGCTGATGGCGCAGGTGTCCGACCCGGTGATCGCCGCGTTGCCGCCGGTGGGGTGCGCCGACCAGTTGTCGGATTCGGTGGATCTGCTGACGCGGCCCTCCCTGGCCAGGCCGCTCACGGCGGCGGCGCTGGGCCTGCACGCCGCCTGAAAAACCCTCACGCACGTCCCGCGCCGGCGCCGGGCAGGGCCTAGCGTGGCGGCATGAAGAAGATCGACGGCCTGGCGGTGGAGGAACACGGCGACGGGCCCGCCGTGGTGCTGGTCCATGCGGGGATCGCCGACCGGCGCATGTGGCACCACCAGGTCGCCCACCTGGCCCCCACCCACCGGGTGATCACCTACGACTGGCGCGGGCACGGCGACTCCGACGACCCGCCAGGCCCCGTCACCCACCATCTCGACCTGCTGGCGGTCATGGACGCGCTCGGCGTGCAGCGGGCGGCGCTGGTGGGCTGTTCGATGGGCGGCTCCTACGCGGTGGAGGCGGCGCTGGCGCAGCCGCACCGGGTGCGCGGCCTGGCCCTGATCAGCTCCGGACTGTCGGGCCACACCTGGCCGCCCGAGATGATCGCCCAGGTGCGCGAGCGGGTGCACGCCGTCGTCCCCGCCGAACGGCTGGCCGCCTACCGCGAACGCCGTGCCGTACCCCGGCCCGCCGACGTGGCCGCCTACGCTCGCGCGCACACCGCCTGGCAGGTGGCCGGCCCCGACCGTGACCCGGCCGAGCTCGACCCGCAGGTGTGGGAGCTGGCCGTCGACATGCTGACCCGGCTGCTGACCCGCCAGTGGTCGGCGCCCGCCCCCGTCGAGCACGACCTGGCCGCAGAGGCTCGCCTGGGCGAGGTCACCGCGCCCACGCTGGTGATCAACGGGCTGGACGACGTGCCCGCCATCCAGGAGGTCTCGGCGGTGCTGGCGCGCGGCATCGCGGGGGCGCGCCGCGTCGACCTGCCCGGCACCGGCCACCTGCCGCCGCTGCAGCGCCCCGCCGAGGTCAACGCCGCGCTGAGCGCCTGGCTGCGTTCGCTGCGTTGGCCGTGATCGCCTGGCTGAGGTAGACGGCCAGGCCCGGCGCCGCCGCGTCGATGGAGGCGGTGAAGCGCGGATCGTCCACGTACAGTTGCGCCAGGCAGGCGTGGATGTCGTGCGAGCAGTCGTAGAACCAGCGGCTGATGTGGCCGCGGTGCCGTTCGGCCAGGGCGAGCACGCGTTCGTCGTCGGCGGGCAGCCCGGCCTTCATCGCCGCCACCAGGTCGTCGTTGAGGGTCGCGGCCTCGGCTTTGAGCTGCAGCCAGTCGGCCTTGGTGTAGGAGGCGACGCGGCGGCGTGACTGCTCGAACTCCTTGCTGCCGCCCCAGCGCCGCTCCACCTCGGCGTCGTGGTCTTCGGGGCGGAAGGTGCCGAACACCTCGAATCGTTCCTCCGGGGTGAGCCTGATGTGCCGGGTACATGCCTGCATGGCCAGCTCGACGGCGGCGACCAGGTCCTGGACGCGGTCGCGGCGCCGCAGGAGCAGTTCGTGCTGGCGGCGCAGGTGGGTCAGCTCGTCGGCGCCGGGGTCGTCGAGGATGACGGCGATCTCCTCCAGCCCGAAGTCGAGCTCGCGGTAGAAGAGGATCTGCTGGAGCCGTACCAGGTCGTCGTCGGTGTAGCGGCGGTAGCCGGCGCTGGTGCGCATCGTCGGCGACAGCAGGCCGATCTCGTCGTAGTGGTGCAGGGTACGCACCGTGATCCCGGCCAGGCGCGAGACCTGTCCCACGGAGAAGCTCATGCCTTCCAGGATGAACCCTCACGCGACGTCAGACGCAACCTGGTTGGGTGGTGTCATGCACGGGGACATGCGGGAAGAGCTGCTGACGATCGGGCAGTTCGCCCGGCTGGCGCGGCTGAGCGTCAAGCAGTTGCGCCACTACGACGAGCTGGGGCTGCTGTGCCCGGCGCGGGTCGACGAGGTGACCGGCTACCGCTACTACCGGGCCGGGCAGGCCAGGCAGGCGTTGTCGATCGGGTTGCTGCGCTCGCTGGACGTGCCGCTGCCGGTGGTGGCGCAGGTGCTGTCGGGTACGGCAGGCGCGCTGGCGGGGGTGCGGGCCGGACTGGAGGCGGAGCTGGAGCGGCGCCGCAGGGCGCTGGCGACGCTGGAGCGGGTGATGGCCGACGGGCTGCCGCGGGCGCGGGTGCGTATCGTCCACGAACCGCCCCGCCCGGTCGTCGTCGCCGCCGAGCAGGCTTCCGGGCCGGGTGACATCGCCCGCGCCACCTCGGCGGCCGTCGCCCGCCTCCTGGCCTCCCATGAGGTCGGTGAAGGGGGGCCGCAGCTCATCGGGTTGTTCCCGGTGGAGCTGAGCGAGCCGCTCACCGTCGAGGTCGCCCTGGTCACCTCCGGGGTCACCTCCGGGGTCACCTCCGGGGTCACCGCCGGGGTCACCGCCGGAGTCACTGCCGGGGTCGCCGCCGGGCCGGGGGAGCGGATCCTGCCCGGGGGCTCCTTCGCCGCCGCCACGCACGTCGGGCCGTACGACCAGATCGACCTGACCGCCCACGCGCTGCTGGCCTGGTGCGCCGAACGCGGCGTCCCGGCGGCGGGGCCGATCCGCGAGGTGTACGTCTCCGATCCGGCGCGAACCCCGCCCGGCGAGCTGGTCACCCACCTGATGGTGGCGCTGGAGCAGGAGTGAGCCCTTCGACCGATCGCCGCAGGTGACGGGCGGTCACCGAGCCGGCGTCGGCCAGCAGCTGCGCCGGGGTGCCCTCGAACATCACCTGCCCGCCGTGGCGTCCGCCGCCGGGCCCCAGGTCCACCACCCAGTCCGCGCGTTTGATCACCTCGACGTCGTGCTCGATGACGACGACGGTGTTGCCCTGCTCGACCAGCCGCTCCAGCAGGTCGACCAGCGCGTGCACGTCGGCCGGGTGCAGGCCGGTGGTGGGTTCGTCGAGCACGTACAGGTTCGCGCTGGCGCCCAGCTCGCCGGCGAGTTTGAGCCGCTGCCGTTCGCCGCCCGACAGGGTGCTGGTCGGCTGGCCGAGGGTGAGGTAGCCGAGCCCGACCTGCACCAGCGTCGACAGTTTCGCGGCCAGGGCGCGCTGGCCGGCGAAGAAGGCGCACGCCTGCTCGGCGTCGAGGGCCAGGATGTCGACGATGGTCTTGCCGTTCCAGCGGTGGCGCCGGGCCTCGTCGCAGAAGCGGGTGCCGCCGCACGCCTCGCACACGGTCGTCACCGGGTCCATGAAGGCCAGATCGGTGTGGACCAGGCCGCGTCCCTCGCACGCCGGGCAGGCTCCGGCGGCGTTGGAGCTGAACAGGCCGGGCGGCCGGCCGGAGGCTTTGGCCAGGAGTTTGCGGATCGGTTCCAGCGCGCCGATGTGGGAGGCGGGGCTGGAGCGGGACGACACGCCGATGGCGCCCTGGTCGACGACGACCGCGTGCGGGTGCTGTGCGGGCAGCACCCGGCCGATGAGCGTCGATTTTCCCGATCCGGCCACGCCGGTGACGCAGGTGAGCACGCCCAGGGGCAGGCGCACGCTGACCTGGCGCAGGTTGTGCAGGTCGGCGCCGGCCACCTCCAGGTGGCCGCGCGGCTCGCGGACCGGCGTCTTGAGGGGGCGGCGGGCGGCCAGGTGGCGGCCGGTCGTGGTGCCGGAGCGGCGCAGGCCCTCGACGGTTCCGGCGTAGACGACGGCGCCGCCGTGGACTCCGGCGCCGGGCCCCAGGTCGATGACGTGGTCGGCGATCTCGATCACGTCGGGGTCGTGTTCGACGACCAGCACCGTGTTGCCCTTGTCGCGCAGGGCCAGCAGCAGCTGGTTGACCCGGCCGACGTCGGCCGGGTGCAGGCCGGAGCTGGGTTCGTCGAAGATGTAGGTCATGCCGGTCAGGGCCGAGCCGAGGTGGCGCACCATCTTCAGCCGCTGGCCCTCGCCGCCCGACACGGTGGAGGTCTCCCGCTCCAGCGACAGGTAGCCCAGGCCGATCGCCTCCAGGCGTTCCAGGCCGCGCACCGCGCCGTCGACCGCGGGATTGTCCAGGCCGCGGGTGCCCAGCCCGTGATCGCCGAGCCCGTGATCGCCTATTCCGTGATCGCTGAGGCCGCGCAGGACGGCGAGCAGGTCGGTGACCTCCATCGCGCCGTAGTCGGCGATCGAGTGCGGGCCGATCCTGGTGGCCAGCGCCGCGGCGTTGAGGCGCTTTCCGTCGCAGCCGGGGCAGCGTCCCTCGCTCACCACCTGCTCCACCTGCGCGCGGGTGCGGGCGGCCAGCGCGGAGGTGTCGCGTTTGAGGTACAGGCGGGTGAAACGGGTGACCAGGCCTTCGAAGGCCATCGTGTTGACGCTGCCGTTCTTGCCGTGCACCCGCACCGTGAAGCCCTCGCCGTGCAGGAGCTTGTCGCGTTCTGCCGCGCTGTAGGCGCGCAGCGGTCTGGCCGGGTCGAAGGTGCCCGAGCGGGCGTAGATCTGCCACTGCCAGGTGCCCACCCCGAACGGCGGGAAGCGGATCGCGCCCTGATCCAGCGACAGCTCCTCGTCGAGGAAGGCCTCCAAGTCCAGGCGCAGGCTGCGGCCCAGGCCGTCGCAGCCGGGGCACATGCCGGCGGGGTCGTTGAAGGAGTAGGCGTGGGAGTAGCCGGCGCTGGGGGTGCCGTAACGGGAGAACAGCACCCGCAGCATGGGGGAGATGTCGCTCAGGGTGCCGACGGTGGAGCGGGAGCCGCCGCCGACCGGTTTCTGGTCCACCACGATCGTGGCCGACAGGTTGGCGATCGCGCTCACGTCGGGTTTGTCGTAGCGGGGCAGCCGATTGCGGACGAAGGGGGTGAACGTCTCGTTCAGCTGGCGTTGCGACTCCACCGCGATGGTGTCGAACACGATCGACGACTTGCCCGAGCCGGACACCCCGGTGAAGACCACCAGCCGGTTCTTCGGGATCGACAGGCTGATGTCGCGGAGGTTGTTGACCCGGGCGCCGGCGATCTCGATGCTGCCGAACCCTTGACCGTACGCCATACGGTACAGCCTACCGCATCGTCGGTCACAGGGCCGTGAGCACCAGCGGACCCTCCTGCGTGACGGCCACCGTGTGCTCGGCATGCGCGGCGCGCCGCCCGCTCACGCTGGCCAGCGACCACCCGTCGGCCAGCTCGTGATAGCGGCCGTCACCACCGGCCACCAGCATCGGCTCGATGGCCAGCACCAGCCCGGGGCGCAGCACCATGCCGCGGCCCGGCCGCCCGCGGTTGGGCACCGACGGGTCCTCGTGCATGTGGCGGCCGATGCCGTGCCCGCCGAAACCGTCGGGCACCCCACAGCCGCCGCGCGCGGCCACCTGCCCGATCGCGTGCCCGACGTCACCCAGGCGCGCACCCGGCACCGCCGCGGCGATCCCCGCGGCCAGCGCCGCCTCGGCCGTGGCGATCAGCTCCAGGTCCTCGGCCCGCCCGGCGCCGACCGTCATGCTGAACGCGGCGTCGCCCGCCCAGCCGTCCAGGTACACCCCGCAGTCGACGCTCAGCAGGTCGCCCCGCTCCAGGCGGCGCCGGGTGGGGATGCCGTGGACGATCACCTCGTTGACGGAGGTGCAGATCACCGCGGGGAACGGCGTCGGCGCGAAATGCGGCCGGTAGTGCAGGAACGCGGGCTTGGCGGCGTGCTCGTCCATGACGGCCGCGGCCACCTCGTCCAGCTCCAGCAGGCTCACGCCGGGCGCCACCTGCTCGCGCACGGCCCGCAACGCGGCGGCGACCACGCGGCCGGCCTCCCGCATCGCCTCGATCTCCGATGTCGTCTTCAGTTCCACCATGCCGATAACAATACCGGTATTTTTATCCCGCTGGTATTTGTATCCCGGACGGGTAGGCTGGCAGACATGGTGCGACCTCCCATGACCCCGCAGGAACGCCGCCGCGGCGAACACCTCGGCACCCTCCTGCGCCAAGCCCGCGGCGAACGCAGCATCGTCGAGGTCGCCGCCCTGGCCGGCATCTCCGCCGAAACCCTGCGCAAGATCGAGACCGGCCGCATCGCCACCCCCGCCTTCTTCACCATCGCCGCCCTCGCCGAGGCCCTCGACGTCTCCCTCGACCACCTCGCGCTGCGCCTGAGCCCCACACCGCAGGGTTGAAAGAAACCGGCAAGACTTCCACCGGCCGCCACCGGGCCACTGTCACCATCGGACAATGAGTCAGTCCGGCCTGGCTGTGCTGGTCCTCGAAGACGGCCGCGTCTTCCACGGCGTGCCGTACGGCGCCGACGGCGAGACCTTCGGCGAGATGGTCTTCACCACCGCGATGACCGGCTACCAGGAGACCCTCACCGACCCCTCCTACCACCGCCAGATCGTCGCCATGACCGCGCCGCACATCGGCAACACCGGCGTCAACGACGAAGATCCGGAGTCGTCGAAGGTCTGGGTCGCCGGCTACGTCGTGCGCGAACCCTCCCGCGTCGTCTCCAGCTGGCGCGCCACCGGCGACCTGGAGACCTACCTGCGTGAGCAGGGCGTGGTCGGCATCGCCCTGCGCGGCACCCGCGCCCTGACCCGCCACCTGCGCGAACGCGGCGTCATGCGCGCCGGCATCTTCACCCGCCCCGCCCAGCCGATCGCCCACCTGCTCCAACGGGTACGGCACAGCCCGCGCATGGAAGGCGCCGCCCTGACCGGCCAGGTGTCGGCCGCCGAGCCGTACGTCGTCGAGGCGATCGGCGAGAGGCGCTTCACCGTCGCCGCGATCGACCTGGGCATCAAGGGCATGACCCCGCAGCGCATGGCCGAGCGCGGCTGCCAGGTGCACGTGCTGCCCGCCACGGCCACCTTCGAGCAGATCACCGCGATCGGAGCCGACGGCGTGTTCTCCTCCAACGGCCCCGGCGACCCCGCCACCGCCGACGTGAGCGTGCTCCAGCAGGTCCTCGCCGCCAAGATCCCGTTCTTCGGCATCTGCTTCGGCCACCAGCTCCTCGGCCGCGCCCTCGGCCTGGCCACCTACAAGCTGCGCTACGGCCACCGCGGCGTCAACCACCCCGTCCAGGACCGGCGCACCGGCAAGGTCGAGATCACCGCCCACAACCACGGCTTCGCCGTCGACGCTCCTGCGGACGGGCCCTTCGGCACCCCCTACGGCGAGGCTGAAGTCACCCACGTCGACCTCAACGACGGCTGCGTCGAAGGGCTGCGCCTGCTGCACGCGCCCGCCTTCAGCGTGCAGTACCACCCCGAGGCCGCCGCCGGCCCCCACGACGCCTCCACCCTGTTCGACGACTTCTGCGAGGTCATGAGCCGTGCCCAAACGTGAGGACATCCACTCGATCCTCGTCATCGGCTCCGGGCCGATCGTCATCGGCCAGGCCTGCGAGTTCGACTACTCCGGCACCCAGGCCTGCCGCGTGCTCAAGGCAGAAGGCTTCCGCGTCATCCTCGTCAACTCCAACCCGGCGACGATCATGACCGATCCCGAGTTCGCCGACGCCACCTACGTCGAACCCATCACCCCCGCCTACGTCGAGCAGATCATCGCCAAGGAACGCCCCGACGCGCTCCTGCCCACCCTGGGCGGCCAGACCGCGCTCAACACCGCCGTCGCCCTGCACGCCTCCGGAGTCCTCGACCACTACGATGTCGAACTCATCGGCGCCGACTTCGACGCCATCCAGGCCGGCGAGAACCGCCAGACGTTCAAGCAGATCGTCGCGAAGGTCGCCCGCGAGCAGGGACTCAACGCCTCCAGTGCCGCCTCGCTCATCTGCCACACCCTGCAGGAGTGCCTGGCCGCGGCGGGGGAGCTGGGCTATCCGCTGGTCGTGCGGCCCTCCTTCACCATGGGCGGCGCCGGATCCGGCCTGGCCCGCGACGAGCAGGAGCTGCGACGCATCGCCGGGGCGGGCCTGGACGCCTCGCCGACCACCGAGGTGCTCCTGGAGGAGTCGATCCTCGGGTGGAAGGAGTACGAGCTGGAGGTGATGCGCGACAAGGCCGACAACGTCGTCATCGTGTGCTCGATCGAGAACATCGACCCGATGGGCGTGCACACCGGCGACAGCGTCACCGTGGCGCCCGCGCTGACCCTCACCGACCGCGAATACCAGAACATGCGCGACGTGGCCATCGCGGTCATCCGCGAGGTCGGCGTCGACACCGGCGGCTGCAACATCCAGTTCGCGATCGACCCGCGCACCGGCCGCATGATCGTCATCGAGATGAACCCGCGCGTCTCCCGCTCCAGCGCCCTGGCCTCCAAGGCGACCGGCTTCCCCATCGCCAAGATCGCCGCCAAGCTCGCCATCGGCTACACGCTCGACGAGATCCCCAACGACATCACCCGCCGCACGCCCGCCTCCTTCGAACCCACCCTCGACTACATCGTGGTCAAAGCACCCCGCTTCGCCTTCGAGAAGTTCGCCGGAGCCGACCAGACCCTCACCACCCACATGAAATCGGTGGGGGAGGCGATGGCCATCGGCCGCTGCTTCACCGAAGCACTCCAAAAGGCGCTGCGCTCCCTGGAGAAGAAGGACTCCTCCTTCAGCTGGGCGGGGGAGCCCGGCGACAAGACCACCCTGCTGGAGGCCTGCCGTACCCCGCACGACGGACGGCTGCGCACCATGCAGCAGGCCATCCGCGCCGGCGCTACCCCCGAAGAGCTGGCCGAGGCGACCGGCATCGACCCGTGGTTCATCGACCAGCTCCACCTCCTGCACGAAGAGGCCGCCGCCCTGGCCGCAGGACGACTCGACACCACGCGGCTCCTGCGCGCCAAGGCCCACGGCTTCAGCGACCGGCAGATCGCCGACATCCGCGCCACCACCGAAGCCGCCGTCCGCCACTTCCGGCACAACCTCGGCGTACGGCCCGTCTACCACACCGTCGACACCTGCGCCGCCGAGTTCGCCGCCACGACCCCCTACCTGTACTCCACCTACGACGTCGAATCCGAGGTGCCGTACGGCGACCGCCCGAAAGTCATCATCCTCGGCAGCGGCCCCAACCGCATCGGCCAGGGCATCGAATTCGACTACGCCTGCGTCCACGCCTCGTTCGAGCTGTCACGCGCCGGATTCGAGACCGTCATGGTCAACTGCAACCCCGAAACCGTCTCCACCGACTACGACACCTCCGACCGGCTCTACTTCGAACCCCTCACCCTCGAAGACGTCCTCGAGGTCGTCCACGCCGAACAACGCACAGGACCCGTCGCCGGCGTGATCGTCCAGCTCGGCGGCCAGACCCCGCTCGGCCTGGCCCAAGCACTCAAGGACGCCGGCGTGCCCATCGCCGGCACCCCGCCGGAAGCCATCCACCTCGCGGAAGAACGCGGCGCGTTCGGCCGCGTGCTGGCCCACGCCGGGCTCCTGGCCCCCCGCCACGACACCGCCCGCACCGTCGACGACGCCCTGCGGATCGCCGCCGACATCGGCTACCCCGTCCTCGTCCGCCCCTCCTACGTGCTGGGCGGCGCCGGCATGGCCATCACCTACGACGAACGCACCCTGGCCGCCTACATGGCCGCCCACCTGGCCCGCCAGGAAGGCGACCACCCCCTCCTGCCCGTCCTCATCGACAAGTTCCTCGACGTCGCCATCGAGATCGACGTCGACGCCCTCTACGACGGCCACGACATCTACCTCGGCGGCGTCATGGAACACATCGAGGAAGCCGGCATCCACTCCGGCGACTCCGCCTGCGCTCTGCCCGCCATCACCCTGGCCTCCACCGACATCGCCCGCATCCGCGACGCCACCCGCGCCATCGCCCACGGCGTCGGCGTACGAGGACTGCTCAACGTGCAATACGCCATGTTCGCCGGCGTCCTGTACGTCCTGGAAGCCAACCCCCGCGCCAGCCGCACCGTGCCCTTCGTCTCCAAGGCCACCGCCGTCCCCCTCGCCAAGGCCTGCGCCCGCATCATGATGGGCGCCACCATCGCCTCCCTGCGCGCCGAAGGCCTGCTCCCGCCCACCGGCGACGGCGGCAACCTGCCACCCCAGGCCTCCATCGCCGTCAAGGAAGCCGTCCTGCCGTTCAACCGCTTCCGCGGCGTCGACACCGTCCTCGGCCCCGAGATGCGCTCCACCGGCGAAGTCATGGGCATCGACACCAGCTTCGGCGTCGCCTACGCCAAATCCCAGGCCGCCGCCTACGGCGAACTGCCCACCAAAGGCCGCGTCTTCGTCTCCGTCGCCAACCGCGACAAACGCGCCATGATCTTCCCCGTCAAGATCCTCGCCGACCTCGGCTTCGAGATCCTCGCCACCGAAGGCACCGCCGAAGTCCTGCGCCGCAGCAACGTGCCCACCGAGATCCTGCGCAAGCACAGCGACGACCCCACCGGCTCACGTTCCTGCGTGCAGGCCATCCTCGACGGCCACATCGACCTCATCGTCAACACCCCCTTCGGCAGCCCGGGACACTCCGGCCCCCGCCTCGACGGCTACGAGATCCGCACCGCCGCCGTCCTGCGCGGCACCCCCTGCATCACCACCGTCCAAGGCCTGGCCGCCGCGGCCGCCGGCATCCAAGCCATGATCCGCGGCGACGTCGGCGTGCGCTCCCTCCAGGAACACGCCCGCCGCCTCGCCATCACCTAACGCACACCCGCCCATGAGAAACGCACCCACGATGGTGCGGCACTCCTATTGAAGGCCATTCACATTCGACCTTACGCTGGCCAGGAAAGTCGCCCGAATATTCCGAACCGCGTAGCGCAGAAGCAGAGAAGGAAGGCCAACATGATTGTCCTGGGGTGCAACGGCTTCACCCGCGGCGCTGGAATCTTCGCTGAACACTTCGGCGCCGTCGGCATCGACAAACACTACATACTCGGCCACGACGCCGGAGCATCCCTACTGGTCGACGGCAAACTCGTCGCCGCAGTCGAAGAAGAGCGACTCAACCGCGAGAAGAAAACCTCCGACTTCCCGATCAATTCCGTCAAATGGTGCCTCGAGTTCGCCGGAATCGAATTCTCCGACGTCGACCTCATCGCCATTCCCTGGAATTTCAGCACCGAAGTCGTCAACGGACTCCTCCTCGGCCTCGCCCACACCCCGATGAAAGCCGAAGCCAAACTCGACCTGCTCCGCCGCCTCGGCACCCTCATCATCGACGCCCTCGGCCACGAAGCCGTCCTGGCCGACTTCGCCGCCCGCACCGGCTTCACCCCCGACCCCGACAAGGTCGTCTTCGTCCCGCACCACCTCGCCCACGCCATGACCGGCTACTACTCCGCCGGACTCAAGGACAGCGCCTTCCTCATCAGCGACGGCCGCGCCGAACTGTTCTCCTCCCTCATCGGAGAGATCCGCGACGGAAAGATCACCATCTTCCAGGAATCGGCCATCACCGCCACCGACTCCATCGGCCTGCTGTTCGCCTCCATCACCCGCTACCTGGGCTTCGTCCCCAACATCGACGAATACAAGATCATGGGCCTGTCCGGCTTCGCCGAACCCCCCACGCCCAACCCCTTCCTCGAACACTTCATCCAGCTCCACGACGACGGCCGCTACAGCCTCACCGTGCCCCACGACCTCGACGACGCCCGCTGCTACGACCCCCTCCTCGAACAACACTTCGGCCCCCTGCAGGACACCGTCGAATACCGGGCCAACCTCGCCTCCGCCGCCCAGGAGATGCTCACCGTCGTCACCAGCCACCAGCTACGCGCCCTCGAAGCCAAAACCGACCTGCGCCACCTGTTGTTCGAAGGCGGCGTCGCGCTCAACTGCGTCAACAACACCAAACTGCTCGAAAGCTCCGACTTCACCGACATGGACGTCAGCTTCGGCGCCAGCGACACCGGCGTCGCCATCGGCGCCGCCGTCCACGCCTGGCTCAACCACCCCGCCGGCGCCGCACAACCCAGGACGCCCCAGCCCATCACCCCCTACCTCGGGCCCGAATACGACGACACCGCCATCGAGCAGGCCCTGCACGACTTCGGCGACCAGATCGCCTGGCACCGCCTCGGCGACGACGAACTCATCGACCACGTCGCCAAACTCCTCACCGAGAAAGTCGTCATCGGCTGGTTCCAAGGCCGCATCGAACACGGCCCCCGCGCCCTCGGCCACCGCAGCATCCTGGCCAACCCGAAATTCCCCGACATCAAAGACGTCATCAACACCCGGGTCAAACACCGCGAACCCTTCCGCCCCTTCGCCCCGATCGTCCTCGAGACCGACGCGCCGAAGATCTTCGACATGGGCCGCAAGACCCGCTCGCCGTACATGACCTTCGTCTTCCCGGTCCACGCCGAATTCACCGACGTCATCCCCGGCGCCATCCACGTCGACGGCACCAGCCGCGTCCAGACCATCAGCGACCACGACACCCCCCGCCTGGCCGCCCTGCTACGCCGCTTCACCGCCCTCACCGACGTGCCCTGCCTGATCAACACCTCCTTCAACGTCGCCGGCCAACCCATCGTGTGCACACCCGCCGACGCGATCAGCTGCTTCCTCGGCACCGAGATCGACTACCTCGTCATCGGCAACCACCTCGTCAGGAAGAACACCCACAGCGCCTGACCTGACCCCACGACGTATCGCCGGGAGGCTCCACCAGACGGCCTCCCGGCGATCACCCGTCCCCAGGGCCTCCTAAAGTCGTCCCCACCCAGACAGGCCACACGGACCCGGAGACACCGCCATGCCGGAACACCCCAGGCCCACCACGACACACCCCAGCGCCTGCCGGACATGACCCACACATGAACGCCACCGACACCGGGCCACCGCGCACCCAGCGCTTCGCCCACCTCTACCAGCAGACATACACCGCGCTGCTGCGCTTCGTCGAACGACGCGTCCACCCCACCCACGCAGAAGACATCGTCGCCGACGTCTTCCTCGTCGCCTGGCGACGCCTCGACGACATCCCCCTCGCCACCGACGAAGCACGAGCCTGGCTGTACGGCGTAGCACACCGCACCCTCCGCAACGGACAACGAGCCGACCAACGCCGCCACGCCCTCACCATCCGCATCGCCGACCACCAACTCACCGGCACCGCGGCCACCGGACTCGACCCCGACCTCCTCGCCCGACGCCTCGACCTCCTCCAGGCATGGCAGCGCCTCAGCCCACGCCACCAGGAAGCCCTCGCCCTGGCCGTATGGGACGGCCTCACCGCCCCGCAGGCCGCCCGCGTGCTCGGCATCTCACCCGTCGCCTTCCGGCTCAGACTCACCCGAGCCCGCCGAGCCCTCCGCCTCCACGCCGACACCGCCCACGAGGCCGCACGGGACACAGGCCACGGCACCACTCACGACACGGGACGGGACGCCGCGCCGGGTGCCACCCCACCCCTCAGCCCCGCGCTCGACGCCCGCCTCGACGCAACCTTCGATGCCCGCTTCGATGCCCGCTTCGATGCCGTCACCCAGCCCGTGGCGCCTGCCACCGTGGACTCCCGGAGCACCCGATGAACGACACCCTCCACCACACCCTGCGCGGCCTCGACCCCGCCGTCACCCCCGCCGACCTCGACCCCAGCACCCACCCCGCAGCCCAAACGCTGCTCACCCGCATCACAGCCACCGACCCCACCCACCCCGGCACCGGCGACCGCGCCACCCCCGCCGCCACTGCCACCACTGCCGACCCCGCCCACCCCGCCGGGACGCTCCCGCCCTCGACCCGCCGCCGCGTCCTCACCACCGGACGCCTCGCCACCCTCACCGGCGGACTCGCCCTCGGCACCGCCGCAGCCCTCCTCCTGCCCGGCATCTTCGGCGGAGGCTCTGCGATCGCCGCCTGGACCGCCACACCGCACACCATCACCGGCGACCGCGCCACCGACGCCCAAACCACGTGCCTCGACAGCGCCCACGACGCCGCCCAGCGCACCACCGGCCGCCCCCTCGACTTCCGCCCCGTGGTCACCGAAGGCCGCGGACCCTGGACCCTCGTCTACGTCAACGACAACAGCAGCCACCTCGCCGAAATCACCTGCCTGCTCCTCGACGGCGACCTCATCGGCACACACGGCAGTACCCCCGGACCCGACGCACGACCACTCGCACCCGTCCCCGCCGGATCGGCACGCGCTGCCCTGGGCGCGGTCCTCAGCACGAGCGAGGAAAGCGTGCGCACCGTCACCGGACGAGTCGGCGACGGCGTCGTGGGCGTGGAGCTCGTCACGGAGGCGCGCGGCACCGTGACCGCGACCGTCGCCGGCGGCTACTTCGCCGCCTGGTGGCCGGACGCGCCGACGACCGAGGCGCGCGAGAACGCCTCCCCTCGCGGCGGGGTCAGCGGCGTCACGGTCATCCTGCAGGACGGGACACGGCACGAGGTGTCACTCGAGGACCTCACGGGCCGGACCACCACGCAGCTGAACACCGCGGCAACAGGCGGCTCGACGGGGGACTGACCCACACGGCCGGCAGGGACCCGGCCTGCGGCCCACCCGGCGAGCGGGTCACTGCCTAGCGGGGTGCCTGGCCAGGGGAGCCTTCGACCACAGGAGCGCGTCGCCAAGGTGGCCTGGTCACTCGGAGGGGCCCGCTAGGGAGCACCCCCAGCCGGAGGAGGCCCCAGCCAGGCAGCCCAGCCAGAGAATGGGCCGGCTGGGGCTCAGCCCAGCCAGGGCCTGGGCCGGGGGAGACCCGGCCAAGCGCAAGGCACCGGTCGCGGGCGGCTTCGGGACGGTGGCCCTTGGTGCCCGGCGTGGCGCTGCCCCCGGACAACGCGCGAGACCGAGACCCGAGACGTCCGAGACCCGAGACGTCCGAGACCCGGCGGGCGCTCACTCGCCCTTGCGAGGCCGCAGCAGCGGATGCGACCGCATCGCCACCTCCAGCTCCCCAGGCAGCTCATCCCGATACCGCCCCAACGTCGACAGATCGCTGTGCCCCAGCACCCGGCGCACCGCGTCCATGTCCACCGCGTCCGCCAGCAGATGCGTCGCCGTCGTATGTCGCAACCCATGAGGCGTCACCGACCGCCGCTGCGAAGGATCCACCTCCCGCTGCACCCGATCGATCACCCCCTGCACATCCCCACGCGCCAGCCGCCGCCCCCGCCACGACAACAACAACGCCTTCTCCGACGACGCCGGACGCCCCTCCACCAGATACGCGTCCAACGCCTGACCCACCAGCCCGGGCAACGGCACATCCCGCGTCTTGCCGCCCTTGCCGAAGATCCGCCAATACCGCACACCGTCGTTGGTGAAGAAATCCTCCACATTCGCCCGCACCAGCTCCGACA
The DNA here is from genome assembly GCF_044456985.1 of Nonomuraea sp. NPDC050663. NCBI lineage: Bacteria > Bacillati > Actinomycetota > Actinomycetes > Streptosporangiales > Streptosporangiaceae > Nonomuraea > Nonomuraea sp. NPDC050663. The sequence goes on along the minus strand of NZ_JBITGL010000003.1, from coordinate 784,688 downwards.
CCCGCGGACCCACCGTCGCCAGCAACAACACGATCAACCCGTCACGCACCTGCACCCGCTGATCACGCCGCCCCTCCACCGCAGGAGACGCCGACGCCGCCGCACCGATCAGCCCCTGCGCCTGCTCCCGCGTCAACGCCCGCCGCTCCGCACGCAACCCGCCCCGCTCACGCGCCATCACCGTCGACGTCGTCATCGGATTGATCTGCACCCACCCCGCCAACGTCGCATGCTTGAACAACGCCGAGATCGACCGCCGAAACCGCGCCTGCGACGACGCGCTCTGCATCCGCCCGTCAGGCTCCGACCGCCTCCCGTCGGGCCTACGCGCGAACGCCAGCAAGATCGCATCGACATCCGCCCCCGACAGATCGTCGAGCACCGTCTCAGCACCCGCCAGCTCCACCAGCGTCGCCACGTCACGCCCATAGACCTCCGCCGTCGACGGCGACAACGCCCCCGTCAGCGTGCGCGCCCGCACCAGCTCCACATACCGATCGGCCGCCTCGGCCACCGACAACCGGTTCAGCTCCGCAGGGCGCAACCCCGACCCCCTCCACCCTCGACACCGCACAGCACCACTCAGCGCCCCCAAGGTAGCCGCGGCCACCGACAGTTTCCGCGCCGCTACGCCGTACGCCGACCACAGCCCAGAAGTTTGATAACCTTCGACATTCGACGGCCATCGACACACCGGAGGAGGACCCGATGACCAGCCGCATCCCGCCCCACCCCGACAGCGCCGACATCACCCTCCAAGGTGTCCTCGACGCCCTCGTCGACCCCGTCCGCCGCAGCATCGTCGCCCAGCTCCACCTCGCCGACGACCCCATCAGCTGCGGCAACTTCGACATCCCCGTCGCCCGCTCCACCGCCACCCACCACTTCAACGTCCTGCGCGAAGCCGGCCTCATCCGCCAGCACTACACCGGCACCTCCCGCATGAACACCCTGCGCCGCGACGACATCGACCAGCTCCTGCCCGGACTCCTCGACGCCTGCGCCCGCGACCACACCGCGCACACCGCCGCCTAACGCCCCCGCACCGCGTACGGCGCCAGCGCCGCCACATCCACGTCGGCATCCGGCCAGCGGCCCCGCAACCACGCCGACACCCGCCACGCCCACCCCGACAGCGCCGGCCACACCCGCCACACCCGCGCCACCCCGGCAGCGGCCTCCACCGTCGACACCAGCTGCACCCGGCTGGCATCGCCGGCAGGACGACAATCCAGCACCTCCCAGCGCCGCAACCGCGCCACCGCCCACATCAAGCACGCCGCACCCAGCGCCCCGCCGTACACCCGGTCATCCTCGGCCTGCGGCACCCCGGCCGCCAGCGCCCGCCGATACACCTCACCCGCGCCGCCGACCGCCATCCACGCCGGACCCGGCACATGAAAACCCACCGCGTCCAGCACCGCGTGCGCCCTGCCCGACAACTCGAAGTCGATCAGCCGCGCATCCGGCGCACCCTGCGCGCACACCAGCACATTGTTCGCCTCGGCGTCCCCATGACTCAGCCCCTCGAACGGCCCCGGCCCGACCAGCACCCCCACCGCCAGCCCGAACTCACGCAACGCCGCCCCCTCCAGCGCCACCCCCACCTCAGGCAGCCCGGCAGGAACCCCGGCAGGCGGCCAGTCACGCGGACCGAACGACGACACCCGGCCCGCGCTCACCGCACCCAACGTCCCCAAAGCCCGCGCGAAAGCCTCCAACCGCCCCCGATGCGGCCCCACCCCATCACGCCGGATCAACCCGTCCAACGCCACCCTCGGCGACAGATCCTCCATCACCACCCACGACGACCCCGCCGCCAGCACCCCAGGAGCCAGAACCACCCCCAGCCCTTCCGCCAGCAACCGCAACGCCGCCGCCTCACGCGCCGGCCGCCCCGCCGTACGGTGCACACCCCGGTCACCCTTGACCACCACCCGCCGGCCGTCATCGAGCAGCACCCGGGCCACCGCCCACGGCTGCACGGGCACCCAGCTCACCACCCGGGCACCCAGCACCGACTCCACACCAGCGGGGGAAAGCACCCCGATCAGATGTCGCGGAACGTCTCGATCCGAGCCCCGACGGCATTCAGCCGCTCCGCCAGATCCTCGTACCCCCGATTGATCACATACACGTTCCGCAGCACCGACGTGCCCTCGGCCGCCAGCATCGCCAGCAGCACCACCACCGCCGGACGCAACGCCGGAGGACACATCATCTCCGCCGACCGCCACCGCGTCGGGCCCTCCACCAGCACCCGATGCGGATCCAGCAACTTCACCGACGCCCCCAGCCGCGTCAGCTCCGTCAGATAGATCGCCCGATTGTCGTACACCCAGTCATGGATCAACGTCGACCCCTGCGCCGACGCCGCGATCGCCGCGAAGAACGGCACATTGTCGATGTTCAGCCCCGGGAACGGCATCGGATGGATCTTGTCGATGGGGGAGACCAGCTTCGACGGCCGCACCGTCAGATCCACCAGCCGCGTACGGCCATTGGCCGCCGCATACTCCGACCCCCGATCACAATCGAGCCCCATCTCCTCCAGAACCGCCAGCTCGATCTCCAGGAACTCCACCGGAACCCGGCGAATCGTCAGCTCCGACCCCGTCACCACCGCCGCCGCCAGCAGCGACATCGCCTCCACCGGATCCTCACTGGGGGAGTAGTCGACATCCCGATCGATCACCGGCATCCCGTGCACCGTCAACGTCGTCGTCCCGATGCCCTCGACCTTGACCCCCAGCTCCTCCAGGAAGAAGCACAGATCCTGCACCATGTAATTCGATGACGCGTTACGGATCACCGTCACCCCGTCGTGCCGCGCCGCCGCCATCAGCGCGTTCTCCGTCACCGTGTCGCCCCGCTCGGTCAACACGATCGCCCGCGTCGGCGACACCGACGAATCCACCTGCGCGTGATAGAACCCCTGCGTCGCCGCCACCTCGAGCCCGAACTGCCGAAGCGCCGTCATATGCGGCTGAACCGTCCGAGTCCCCAGATCACACCCACCCGCATACGGCAGCGTGAACTGCTCGAACCGGTGCATCAACGGCCCCAGGAACATGATCACACTGCGAGTACGGCGAGCCGCCTCGGTGTCCATCGCCTCCAGCTCCAGCCGCGACGGCGGAACGATCTCCAGATCGCCCCCGTTCACCCACCGCGCCCGAACCCCGATCGACGACAACACCTCCAGGATCCGGTACACCTCCTCGATCCGCGCCACACTGCGCAGAATCGTCCGCCCGTCGTTCAGCAACGCCGCACACAGCAACGCCACACACGCGTTCTTCGACGTCCGCACGTCGATCGCCCCCGACAACCGGCGACCACCCACCACCCGCAGATGCATCGGACCCGCATACCCCAGCGACACGATCTCGCTGTCGAGCGCCTCACCGATCCGCGCGATCATCTCAAGACTGATGTTCTGGTTGCCGCGCTCGATCCGGTTCACCGCACTTTGCGACGTACCGAGCGCATCCGCCAGCTGAAGCTGAGTCCAGCCACGGTGCTGACGTGCGTCACGGATCAGGCGGCCGATGCGGCCCAGGTAGTCGTCTGCCATAACCGGCAACCATATCTCACATATGAGATGCACCAGGTTCACATGCGCCGGACGGGGGAGAGGGGCCACCTTAGCCGCGCGGGGCCAGCGCACGCACCTCCCGCCCCGCCGGCTCGTCCACCCCCGCCACGAGCAGCCCGTTGAACGCCCCCCGCGGGCACCCGCCCCGCACCGTCACCCCGGCCGGGGGACCCTCCGGATAGCCGAACGCCACACGGAACAGGCCGGGAAGCCCATGACAGCCGGGGTTGCGGGCAAGAAGGACAGATCACGGGCCAGCCGGTCAGCACCGGACACCCGGCGGGAACCGCCGAGCGGGCGGTGGGTCTCGTAGTTCTCGCCAGGGTAGGCGCAGAACAGCACCTCGGCGGGGGAGCCGGGCACGAGCAGGTCCTCCACGCCAGCGAGACGGGGCGTCTCGGGGACCCATCCGCCGAACCGGTCGCCGTCCCAGCGGGAGGGGCACGGCGGCGGCGGACCGTGGTCCGGTACGGCAGGCGTCGTGACCAGGAGCGTCATCACGGCGACCGCCGCGAGAGCCGACAGGAGGAGGGTGACGAGCCGTGACAGCTTCACAGCGGCTCAGACGCCGGGCGGCGCCCGGTCGGGTCACGGTCAACGAAAGGTATTCCAAACCAGACAGAATCCACCTTCTGTATGGTTTCGGTATATTTCCGGATTTGAGGCGCTAAAGACGGCGGACGAAGCGGACCGCGGCACGATGGCTCATCCCGGCCTCGCCGCGCACCAGGAACACCGCGTCGTCCATCCGGCCATGGGCCTTGAGCTCGCGCGCCTGGTCCATCAGGTGCTCGCTGACGGTGAGACTGTTGCGGGGGTGGTGCACGAAACGCACCGCCAGGAGGATCAGGGCGATGATCGCCAAAGTCACCAGAACGGTGAGGAGGATCAGGCCCGTGGTGGAGATCGCCAGGCTCGGCATGACTCGATCGTAACGCGCTGCGATGCCGCGCGGTCAGGGTCTTTGTGAGCGTTCTTGTGATCAGAGGATGTCGACGAACTTGGTGGCGGCCTCTTCGTCCATGCCGGTTTCGCCGCGGACGAGGAAGATCGCCTGTTCGGTGCGGCCTGCGGCCTTGAGGTCGCGGACGCGGGTGGCCAGGTCGGGGCCATGGGGGGCGATGTGGGGTTGCCTGGGTGCGAGGCGCTGGATGGCAGGGTGCTGGAGCAGGGATTGGCCGCGGGCGACGCCGTCGATGAGGTTTTTGGCGTCGACGAGGCGCATGCCGGTGTTCTCGCGGACGAGTTTGATGGCTTGGATGTGCTGGCCGTCGGTGACGAGTGTCTGGACGGTTGTGTCGAGTTCGTGTGGGTCGAGGTGTCGGCGTGGGATGCTGGCTCTGCTTCTGGCCTTGGCGCTCCTGGCGACGAGGACGACGCCGAATCCCATGATGATGGTGGGGATGGCGAGGAAGAGGAGGATCTCGGTGGGACCCAGATTCATGGTGCACAGCCTATGCCGGTGTGGTGGGCGGCTCGCCGTACGTGATCATGTATTTGCTTGATAATGGACGTTATGTCAAGTAGAAGTTTCTGACCGGTCTCTTGACGGCTCGTGGAATTGCGACACTTCTGTGATGTACCTCTTTAGTCTGATTGGCAGTAGCTACATCTGGATAAAGGAGTACACCCGTGGGGAACGACGCAATCTTGTGCCAGGCGTGCCAGGGGGTTCTTCCGGCGACGGGACGTGACTCCTACACGCCGCTGCGTGGCCGGCTCATCGTCACCAACGGATACTGCCGTGGCGGATGCGCCCAGCAGCGTCCCATGCCGGTTTCGCCGGCCGAGGAGACGACGCGGCAGATGGTGCGGCCGATGCCCGCGCCCATGCAGCAGAACCCGATGCAGAACTCGATGCAGGCTCCCCCGATGGGTGCGCCGCAGGTCGCTCCGTCGGTGCGCGTGCCGCTGTAACGGGCTGGAACGTTTCGGGGCTCGCAGGGGCCTCTCCCCCGGCCTTCGGGGCGGGTCAGGGGGTTTCGTGCCAGTAGTCGCGGGTCCGTACGGCCATGCCGTCGTTGTCGAAGGTGACGAAGACGCAGCCGGCCAGGGTGGTCTCCCCCGCGGTGACGTGGTATTCGATGGCGGCGTGCGGGCCGTCGACGAGCGGGGTGGAGAAGACGACGCGGGGTGAGTGTTCGGCCTCGAAGGATCGCCTGATGTAGTCGGCGATCTGGGTTTTGCCGGTGTGCGGGGGGCGGAAGGGCATCGAGGTGTGGACCGCGTCGTCGGTGTAGAGGGCGATGATGGCGTCGACGTCGTGGTGGGTCCAGCCGTGTTGCCAGGTGTCGGCGAAGTGCTGGGCGGCGGTGCGGGGATCCATCGGGTGTTCCCTCGGTGGTTATCTGGTTGCGGAAGTGTCGGGGGCGACGTTTAGTCTCTCCTAACGTGGCTGAACCTCTTATCCATGCCTGTGGGCTGGTCAAACGCTTCGGTGATTTCACGGCGGTCGACGGGATCGACGTCGAGGTGGCGCCCGGGGAGGCGTTCGGGTTCCTGGGGCCCAACGGGGCGGGCAAGTCGTCGACGATGCGGATGATCTCGTGTGTGTCGATGCCGTCGGCGGGCGAGTTGCGCATTCTGGGGCGTGATCCGCGGGTGGAGGGTCCGGCGATCCGGGCGCGGCTGGGGGTCTGTCCGCAGCTCGACAATCTGGATCCCGATCTGAACGTGCGGGAGAACCTGACGACGTATGCCCGGTATTTCGGGTTGAGCCGGGCTCAGGCGCGGGCGAAGGCGGAGGAGCTGCTGGAGTTCGCGCAGCTGACGGAGAAGGCGTCGTCGCTGGTGGAGCCGCTGTCGGGCGGGATGAAGCGGCGGTTGACGATCGCGCGGGCTATGGTCAACGATCCGGATCTGGTGTTGCTGGACGAGCCGACGACGGGGTTGGATCCGCAGGCGCGTCATCTGCTGTGGGAGCGGCTGTTCCGGTTGAAGCAGCGGGGTGTGACGCTGGTGCTGACGACGCACTACATGGATGAGGCCGAGCAGCTGTGTGATCGGCTGGTGGTGATGGACCGGGGCCGCATCGTGGCGGAGGGGTCGCCGCGTCAGCTGATCGAGGCCTACTCCTCCCCCGAGGTGGTGGAGTTGAGGTTCGGGCTCGATGAGCTGGCCGGGTTCGTGCCGTTGCTGGAGGGTGTGGGTGAGCGGGTGGATCCGTTGCCCGACCGGCTGCTGTTGTACGCGAAGGACGGCGACGCGGCGGTGAACGAGGTGCATCGGCGGGGGTTGACGCCGTCGAGTGTGCTGGTGCGGCGTTCGTCGCTGGAGGATGTGTTCCTGCATCTGACCGGCCGGACGTTGGTCGACTGATGGCGTCGGCGACGTATGCGGTGTTCGAGCGCTACATGGTGCTGTACAAGCGGTTGTGGCGGGCGTCGTTGTTCTCGTCGTTCGCGTTGCCGCTGCTGTTCCTGGCCAGTATCGGGCTGGGGGTGGGGCAGTATGTGGGCGAGCTCGGCGGGGTGAGTTACGCGCAGTGGATCGTGCCGGGGGTGCTGGCGTCGACGGCGTTCCAGATGGCGTTGGGTGAGTCGACGTATCCGGTGCTGGGGTCGTTCAAGTGGGATCGTTCGGCGCATGCGATGTATGCGACGCGGGTGTCGATCTGGGACATGTTGCGTGGCTGGTTGCTGTATCTGGTGGTGCGGGTGCAGATCGCGGTCGCGGTGTTCCTGCTGGTGGTGTGGCCGTTCGGGGGGCTGGCCTCGGCGTGGGCGTTGGTGACGCCGCTGGTGGCGGCGGTGTTGACGGTGGCGGTGGCGGCTCCGGTGACGGCGTTCGCGGCGTCGATCGAGCATGACAGTTACTTCGCGCTGTTGTTCCGGTTCGTGATGATTCCGGCGACGTTGTTTTCTGGGGTGTTCTTCCCGGTGGAGCAGCTGGGCTGGTTGCGGGTGCTGGCGTATGTGTCGCCGTTGTGGCATGCGGTGGTGTTGTGCCGGTGGGCGACGCTGGGTGAGGTGACGCCGTGGCCGGCGTGGGCGCATGTGGCGGTGCTGGGGGCGTTCGTGGTGGGCGGGTTGTGGTGGGCGCGGGTGGCGTTCGGTCGCCGGCTGCGGGATTAGCCGCAGGCGCGGGGACGAGGGCGGGCGCGGGGATGAGGGCAGGCGATGAGCGCGTGATGAGGGGCTTGCGATGATGACGGTGGCGGTGGCCAGGCGGCTGGTGCGGAGCCTGGATCAGGGGGTGTCGCCGCGGCGGGTGGGTGCGGTGGTCAACCGCAACGTGGGGGCGTTGCGCAGCGGGGCCTCGTACTGGCTGGTGTTGTTGTCGGGGTTCTTCGAGCCGTTGCTGTATCTGCTGTCGATCGGTGTCGGCGTGGGTGCGCTGGTGGGTGAGATTCCGCTGGGTGATGGGCAGGTGATCTCGTATGCGGTGTTCGTGGCCCCGGCGATGCTGGCGGCGTCGGCGATGAACGGGGCGCTGGCGGAGACGACGTTCAACTTCTTCTTCAAGATGAAGTACGCCAAGACGTTCGAGGCGATTTTGGCGACGCCGGTGCGGCCGTTCGAGGTGGCGCTGGGTGAGCTGTCGTGGGCGATGATCCGTAGCGCGTTCTACACGGCGGCGTTCCTGGTGGTGATGGTCGCCTTCGATCTGGCCGAGCCGTGGTGGGCGCTGGCGGCGTTTCCTGCGACGTTGCTGGTGGGGTTGGCGTTCGGCGCGGTGGGGATGGCGGCGTCGACGTTCATGCGGGGGTGGCAGGATTTCGATCTGCTGACGGCGGCGCAGTTCTCGTTGTTCCTGTTTTCCGGCACCTTCTCCCCCGTGGGCGCGTATCCGCCGGTGCTGGAGGCGATGGTGGCGGCCACTCCCCTGTTCCATGCGGTGGAGCTGGTGCGTGGGCTGGCGCTGGGGCAGGTCGGGTGGGGTCTGCTGGGGCATGCCGCGTATCTGCTGGTGATGGTGGCGGCGGGGTTGTGGCTGGCGGCGCGGCGGATTCAGCGGGTGCTGTGCGCGTGATCAGCGGGCGTTACGCGGCGTGATCAGCTGGTTTCATATGCGTGATCAGCGGGTGCTGTGCGGTTGATCAGAGGGTGCTGTGCGTGTGTACGGCTGAGCGGGGCAGCGGGCCGTACAGGTGGGGGAAGCCGCCTTCGACGCGGATGTCGAGCCCGGTGGGGTCGATGTGCAGGACGATGAGGTCGGTGGGGTCGACGTCGGTGTAGTAGCGGGTGACGACCTCGCGGAGCTGGTCGAGGTCGGTGCTGCAGTGGATGAAGCCTTCGTCGGCGAGGGTGCGGCCGCGGGTGGAGTGGGTGTAGGTCTCCCCCGCGTCGGCCCAGTGGGTGGCGTAGGCGAGGTGGTAGATCACGTGGCTGGTGCGGGAGTTCATGTGAGGGCTTCCAGGGCGGCGTCGACGTCGGCTTCTGTGGTGTAGAGGTGGAAGGACAGGCGGGTGCGGCCGGCGCGGGTGGCGGCGCGGATTCCTGCGCGGTGCAGTCGGGTGCCGTCGATGTCGAGGCTGACGATGGCGCTGTCGGAGGGTGGCAGGTCGAGGCCGGTGCGCAGGCGGTTGGCCAGGGTGAGGTTGTGGTGGTGGATGGCGGGGACGCCGATGTGGTTGAGCAGGTGGAGGGCGGGGGCGGCGCCGACGTAGCTGAACCAGGCGGGTGACAGGTCGTAGGCGCGGGCGTCGGGGGCCAGGTGCATGGGCAGGCCGTAGTAGCCGTTGTCGCGGTCGGCTGTGCCGTACCAGTTGGCGGCCAGGGGGGTCATGCGTTCGCGCAGGGCTGGTGAGAGGTAGCCGAAGGCGGCGCCGCGTGGGGCCAGGAGCCATTTGTAGGCGGCGCAGGCGAGGGCGTCGATGCCGGTGGTGGTGATGGGGAGCCAGCCGGCGGCTTGGCTGGCGTCGGCGATGACGAGGGCGCCGGCGGTGCGGGCTGCGGTGGTGATGGCGGTCAGGTCGGCGACGTGGCCGGTGGCTGATTGCACGAGGCTGAAGGCGATGGCGTCGATGCCGGGGTGGAGGGCGTCGGCGAGGCGGTCGGGTGGGGCGGTTTCGACGGTGGCGCCTGCGGTGAGCCAGGGGTAGAGGTTGCTGGTGAATTCGATGTCGGGGATGAGGACTCTGGCGCGGGGTGGCAGGGCGGTGGCGATGGTGGAGATGATCTGGCTGGCGGTGGAGCTGATGGTGATGTCGGCGGGGTGGGCGTGGATGAGGTGGGCGAAGGCGGTGCGGGCGTGGCCGACGGTGGCGTCCCAGGGGTGCCAGTCGGTGGAGCCGGTGCGCCATTGGTCGAGGACGGTGGTGAGGTGGTCGGTGGCGGTGCGGGGTGGCAGGCCGTAGCTGGCGGTGTTGAGGTAGCCGGGGTGGGCGTCGAAGAGGTGGCTGTATCCGGCTGAGCTGGTGGGGTCGGTGGAGTCGCTGGGGCCGGTGGGGTCACCGGGGGTGGTGGTCATCGGGCGTGCCATTCGCGGCTGAGCATGGCGTAGATGGCTTCGTCGCACCATTCGCCTTTGACCTGTTCGTTTTCGATGAGGTGGGCTTCGCGGCGCATGCCGAGTTTTTCCAGGACGCGGGCGGAGGCGGTGTTGCGGGCGTCGAGGCGGCCGACGATGCGGTGGAGGTGGAGGTCGTCGAAGCCGAGGCGGAGCATTTCGCGGGAGGCTTCGGTGGCGTAGCCGTGGCCGTGGTGGTCGGGGTGGAGGATGTAGCCGATTTCGCCTTGGCGGTGGGTGTGGCTGGTGAGGATGAGCAGGACGCTGCCGATGACGTGGCCGGTGTCGGTGCGGGTGACGGCCAGGTCGATGATGTCGCCTTCGGCGTTGACGGTGGTGCGGGTGACGGCTTTGTCGAGGTAGGTCTGGGCGGCGGCGCGGTCGCGGGGTTCCCAGTAGAGGTAGCGGGCGACGTCGGGGCGGCTGCTGTAGGCGTGGATGGCGTCGAGGTCGTCGGGGGTGAAGGGGCGCAGGGTGAGGCGCTCGGTGGTGATGGGGTATTCGGGCTTCAGCACGCGTTCGAGTCTATGGAGGGGGTTTGTGGGGGTGCGAAGGGGTTTTCGGGTCAGTGGGAGGTGCCGGCGAGGTTGAGGACGACGACGCCGCCGATGATGAGGACGATGCCGGCGACTTTGGCCAGGGTGAGGCTCTCCCCCAGGAACAGGGCGCCGATGACGGCGATGGCGGCGGTGCCGGCGCCGGACCAGACGGCGTAGGCGGTGCCGACTTCGAGCTGGAGTTTGAGTGCTTGGGACAGCAGGGTGAAGGAGGCTGCGTAGCCGAGGATGACGGCGGCGGTCCACCAGTTGGTCAGGCCGTTGCTGAGTTTGAGGGCTGTGGTGGCGAGGACTTCGGTGGCGATCGCGACGGCGAGCAGGAACCAGGCCATGGTTGTGCACATTAGCTTGCGGGGTTGCTCGAATGCGTGTTCCATTGGGTGGTGTGGGTTGGGACGCGCTTTCGCTTGTGGAGAAGGCTCGAGACGATCGGCCGTTGATCGAGCGGCGGTCGGTGCTGCGTGGCGGGTTTCTCGAGACCCAGGCGCGCACGATCATCGAGCGGGTGCCGGATTGGGCGGGGATCCCGCAGGGGTGGGCGGTCTCGCCGTATCGGGGGTGTGCGCACGCGTGTCTGGGGTGTGTGTCGCGGGGTGGTCATCGGCGGCTGGGTCTGGATGCGGGGCGTGACTTCGACACGCGGGTGGTGGTGAAGGCCAATGCGGCGGCGCGGTTCGCGCGTGAGGTGCAGCGCTGGGATGGCCGGCCGCTGGCGGTGGGGGTCAGCGGTGACTGCTATCAGGAGGCGGAGCGCGTCTACGGGTTGATGCCGCAGATCGTGACGGCAGCGGCGCGGGCCGGGGTGGCGTTGACGGTGTACACCAAGTCGCCGCTGGTGTTGCGTGATGCGGAGGTGCTGGCGCGGGCGGGCACGCGGGTGGCGGTGTCGATCGCGTCGGTCGATGAGCGGATCCGGCGGGCGACGGAGCCGGGTGCGGTGTCGTCGCAGGCGCGGTTGGAGCTGGTGTCGGCGCTGGCGCAGGCGGGGGTGGCGACGCATGTGCTGATGGCGCCGGTGTTGCCGTTGCTGACGGATGCGGGTGATCAGCTGGCGGCGACGGTGCGGCGGATCGCGGCGTCGGGGGCGTCGGGGGTGCATCCGGTGGTGTTGCGGTTGCCGTCGGGGACGCGGCAGTGGTTCCTGCAGTGGCTGGGTGAGCGGCATCCGGCGCTGGTGGAGCGGTATGAGGAGTTGTACGACCGTTCGGGGGTGCCGTCGGCGGCGTATGAGGAGCGGATCGTGGGGCAGATCGCGCAGCTGGCGGCCTCGTATGGGATGGCGCCGGTGGGTGAGCCTGTGGTGGAGCGGCCGTTCGATCAGCTGAGCCTGGTCTGAGGCTGAGCCTGGTCTGAGGCTGGGCTTGGTCTGAGAGGGGCCTGTTCTGAGGCTGAGCCTGGTCTGAGATCGGGGTCGCCGGAATTCGGTTGACCTGGTGGCTACGGTGGTGGGCATGCAGATCATCGACGTTGAGGCGTTCGTCCGTGACGGGTTCGTCAAGCTGGCGGGGGCTTCGCCGCGTGAGCTGGCCGATGCGGCGCGGGCGCAGTTGTGGGCGCAGATCGGCCGCTCCCCCGACGATGTTTCCGGGTGGGACGAGCCGGTGGTGTGGGCGTCGGACATGACGGGTCAGGGGCCGCTGGGTGAGGTGGCGCGCAGTCATCTGGTGGCCGAGGCGCTGGATGTCGTGTGCGGGAAGGGCGGCTGGGCGCCGCGGGGCGCGCTGGGGATGATTCCGGTGCGGTTCCCGGGTAAGGCGGTCGTCGATGACCGGGGCTGGCACGTGGATGCGAATGTGGTGCTGCCGGACGGCGGGTATGCGACCGGGGGGCGTCCTCAGACGATGTTGTTGCTGACGTTGTTGTCGTCGGTGGGTGCCGACGACGCGCCGACGCGGATCCGGGTGGGTTCGCATCGGGCGGTCGCGGAGGCGCTCGCGGGTCGGGTGCTGGATCCGATGGAGGCCGGTCCGGTGGTCGACGAGGCCAGTCGTGGTTTTCCGGTGGCCTATGCGACGGGTGAGCCGGGGGATGTGTTCCTGGTGCATCCGTTCACGGTGCACGCCGCCGATGAGCATCGGGGCGGGGTGCCGCGGTTCATGGCGCAGTCGCCGGTGTTCCTCACCGAGCCGGTGGTGGCGGAGGGGTCGAATCTGCTGGCGCGGGCGTTGCGAGGGTAGCCAGTTCGCCGGCGTCGTGGGCGCTGAAGACGCGTACGGCGTCGGCGGGCAAGTGGTCGAGTCGCCGGCGGGTGGCCAGGCGGGTGCGGTGGTGGGTGGCGACCATGGCTTCGCTCAGGCGGGTGGGGCGGTCGGCGTGGCGGTTGAAGTAGGCGTCGCCGGCGTGCAGGAGCCATGGGGTGGGGCCGCCGGTGTGGACGGCGACGCCGCAGTGGCCCGGGCTGTGGCCGGGCAGCGGGATGAGGAGCAGGTCGTCGAGGCCGTCGAGGGGTAGGGCGGTGAGGTCGCCGAGCCAGGGGTCTCCGGTGCCGTGGTAGGTGGTCCAGCGGGGGTCGTGGGCCCATTGGGCGGGCTGGTAGCGGCTGTGGGTGCGGGCGGTGTGCTCGTCGGCGTGCAGGTGGATGCGGGCGTGGGGGAAGCGGGGCAGGGCGCCTGCGTGGTCGAAGTCCAGGTGGGTCAGGACGATATCGGTGACGTCGGTGCGGTTCATGCCGCGGGTCTTGAGCTGGGCGGTGATGGTTTGGTCGGGGTCGAGTGCGGGGTTGAGCAGCCATTTCGACACCAGGGGGATGTGGGTGTCGATGCCGGTGTCGATGAGGACGAGGCCGGTGGCGTGTTCGATGAGCAGGACGTGGCAGACGGTGGGGCTGGTGCCGCGAGGCCGCATGGAGCCGCAGTTGAGGTGATGGATCTCCATCCGTCCAAGTATGGTCGGCGGATGGAAATTCGTAAGGGGAATGTGGGCGATGTGCCCGCGGTGCTGGCGATGTTCGACAGCGCGGTGGCGTGGATGGTGGCGCGGGGCCGTACGGGCCAGTGGGGTGATCAGCCGTTCACCGGGAACGCCAAACGTGAGGAGCAGGTGCGGTCGTGGGCGGAGTCGGGCGGGATGCGGATCGCGGTGCTCGACGGGTTGCCCGCGGGCACGGTGACGGTGGGTGAGGTGCCGCCGGCGTATGTGAAGGCCTCGCCGGAGCCGGAGTTGTATGTGCAGGCGCTGGTGATCGACCGGGCGTTCGCCGGGCGCAAGGTGGGTGCGGGGTTGCTGGAGTGGGCCGAGCGGGAGGCCAGGGCGCGCGGCAAGCGGGTGTTGCGGGTGGACTGTTATGCCGGTGACGACGGGGCACTGGTGGGCTTCTACGAGGGGTGCGGGTTCGTACGGGAGGAGCCGTTCACGGTGGGTCAGTGGCCGGGCATGGTGTTGCGCATGGAGTTGTGAGGGCCCGCGCGCATCGCGGGCCCTCACGGGCGGCGCCGTCACCAGGGCAGGGGGCCTTCCTGGCTGTGAAAGGCGCCCGTCGGCCCGTCGGGGCCGAGGGTGGCCAGGCGCACCACCACGGCGGCGCCCTGGGCCGGGGTGAGCACGCCGGTGTGGCCGTTGATGTCGGTGTCGACGTAGCCGGGGGCGGCGGCGTTGACGAGGATGCCGGTGTTCTTGCGTAGTTCGTTGGCGTATTGCAGGGTGAGCGCGTTCAGGGCGGCCTTGGAGGGTGAGTAGGCGGCCGAGACGAGGCCTGACAGGGGGCCGTCGGCTTCGGCGGTCATCGTCAGGGAGGCCGAGTGGCTCGACAGGTTGACGATGCGCGCGGCCGGGGATCGCCGCAGCAGGGGCAGCATCGTGTTGGTCACGGTGATCACGGCGAAGACGTTGGTGTCGAAGACGGCGCGGACCAGGTCCACGTCGACGGCGCTGGGTACGCGGTCGAGGGCGTCCTTTGGGGCGGCGTTGCCTGAGCCGGTGATGGCGGCGTTGTTGACCAGGATGTCGAGGCGGCCGAAGCGGCCGTCGATCCAGGAGGCGGCGGCATGCACGGTGGCGGCGTCGGTGACGTCCAGGGTGAGGGCGTGGGCATGGCCGCCGGCGGCGCGGATGGCGGCGGCGGCCTGCTCGCCGCGGTGGGGGTCGCGGGCGCCGATGACGACGGTGACCCCCTGGGCGGCGAGCAGGTCGGCGGCGGCGCGGCCGATGCCCTTGGCGGCTCCGGTGATGAGGGCGATCCTGGGCTGGTTCATGGTGGTCCCTGCCGTTCGGCGGTGTGTTGGCGTTCATGGAGATGCCGCCGCGGCGGGTGGTGTGACGGGAGTGCGGTGCGAGGTGTGTCACACCTCGGCTTTGAGGCGGCGGTGCTCCTGGACCAGGAAGGTGATCAGCAGGGCGCTCATGATCAGGTGGCCGGCGGCGGTGTAGAGGCCGGGGAAGTAGCCGCCCTTGATGATGGGGAAGACGAAGTGCGCGATGCCGTTGAGCAGGCCGGCGCCCAGGGCGTACCACCACAGGAAGAAGTTGGCGACCCTGATGCGGTAGAGGGCGCCGGCGCCGGCGAAGAAGTAGAGCGCGCCGAACCCGAAGACGAACACGAGCAGGAACTCCTTCTCGGGCCAGTCGCGTGGCGAGTCGAACAGTTCGACGATCTCGTGAGGGAAGCCGCCGGTGTACTCCTCGGCCATGTGGATGAGCTGGAATCCGACCGCGCACAGGTAGACGGCGATCACCTTGCGGGATCGGACGGGGCGGGTGTAGCTGAAGGTGATCCAGCCGCTCCAGCCGAGCACGCTGGCCACCACGAGGATCGCCGCGCCCTGCAGGGGCAGGGTGGACAGGGCCCAGGCGCAGAAGGCGAGGGCCAGGATGGCCATCACGATCGCCGAATAGGGTTCAGGTCGTCGGGTCATGGCCGGAACGGTAGAAAGCGGTCATGCCGGCGATGGGTCACGCGCTGCCGCCGGTCGCCACCGTGCTCGCCGGGCCCGGCGTGTTCGTGGCCACGCGGGAGGTGTTCACGATGGACGGGGTGTGGGAGCTGTCGATCACGGTGTCCGGGGACCGGGGCGAGGAGGTGATCACCGTCACCGTACTGGTGTGACGGCGCGGGAGTTCAGTCGGGTGACGGAGGCGGCGGGCCGGGGGCGGGTTCTAGCGTCGGCGGCATGAAGCTGATCGATGCACCGATGGCAGAGGAGGGCTCATGGGCAAGTCCGTGCTGGTGACCGGCGCCTCGACGGGTATCGGGCGGGCGACCGCGCTGATGCTGGCCGGGGAGGGTTTCACCGTCTACGCCGGGGTGCGTAAGGAGGCCGACGCCGCGGCGCTCGGCTCCGGGGTCGTGCCGGTCCTGCTCGATGTCACCGACGGCGAGCAGGTCGCCGAGGCCGGTGAGCGGATCGGGCGGCTCGACGCGCTGGTCAACAATGCCGGGATCGGGGTGACCGGCCCGGTGGAGTTCGTGCCGCTGCAGGCGTTGCGGCGGCAGTACGAGGTCAACGTCTTCGGCCAGGTGGCCGTCACGCAGGTGATGGTGCCGAAGTTGCGGGCTTCCAAGGGGCGGGTGGTCACGGTCGGCTCGGTGGGCAGTTGGATCACGCTGCCGTTCGGCGGGCCGTTGTGCTCCTCCAAGCACGCCATCCGCTCGCTCAACGACGCGTTGCGCATGGAGCTGAAGCCGTTCGGCGTGGCCGCGGTGCTCGTCGAGCCGGGTTCCATTCACACCGATGCCGTCGACAAGCTCGAAGACGAGCTGGAGCCGCGGCTGGCTTCGCTGGGGGCGGAGGGCAGGCGGCTGTACGGCTCGGCGTACCGGACCATGGTCGCCGCCGGGTTGAAGGAGGAGCGTGCGGGGTCGAGCCCCGAGGTGGTCGCGCGGGCGGTGCTGCACGCGTTGACCGCGCGCCGGCCTCGCTCGCGTTATCCGGTCGGCAGGAAGTCGCGGCTGATGAGCACGCTGGGGCGGGTCGTCCCGCAGTACACCCTCGACCGGTTGCGCCTGCGGGCGCTCGGTCTGTCCTGAACGGAGCGTTTCGTGACATCACTTGCCGGGGCTGAGTCTCTGGTCTCGTTGGATCCGGTGTTCGCCAGGCTCGCGGTGGGGGCCGGGCACCATCTGTGGGGGTTGCCGCATCTGACGGTGCGGGAGAAGGCGTTCGTCTGCCTGACGGCGGATCTGTGTCATCCGCATCTGGGGGTGCCGCTGGCCATGCATGTGCGGATGGCGTTGGACCAGGGGGTGGAGCCGGAGTCGATCCGGGAGCTGTTTCGGCATCTGGCGCCGTATGTGGGCTATCCGGTGGTCGTTTCGGGTTTTCAGCGGCTGGTCGAGCTCGGGTTGCCGGAGGCGGCCGAGGCCGGGCCGATCGAGCCGGTGCCGCTGCACGGGGTGCTGGCGCGTGCCGTACGCGAGCTGGAGCGGGTCGACGCCGGGCTGGCGGCGTTCAGTGAGGATCAGCTGGCCCAGCGCTGGGCCAGGCCGGGGCTGACTGTCCGGGAGCGGGCGATCGCGTGTGTGGCGGTGGACGTGCTGTACCAGACGCTGGGCGAGTCATTGCGCCTGCACGCCGAGCTGGCCAGGGGTGCGGGCGCCGGCGAGGAGACCCTGCGGGATCTGTTTCGGGGGATGGCGGAGTTCGGTCTGGCGCGGGCCTGGGCCGCTGCTCGTGCTCTGGGGCTCGAGCCGGTCGATCAGGCGGGCCAGTTCGGCGCGGCTGGTGACGCCTAGCTTGGGGAAGGCCTTGTACAGGTGGGAGGCGACGGTGCGCGGGCTCAGGAACAGGTGCGCGCCGATCTCCCGGTTGGAGGCGCCGGTGACGGCCAGCCGTACCACCTGCAGTTCCTGCGGGGTCAGGACGGCCAGCGGGCCGGCGGGGCGGGGGCGGTCGGGCAGGGCGTAGCCGGCGGCGCGCAGTTCGGCGGCGGCGCGGGCGGCCCAGGGGGTGGCGGCGAGCCGGTCGAAGGTCTCCAGGGCGGCGTGCAGGTGGGTGCGGGCTTCGGCGCGGCTCTTGTGGCGGCGCAGCCATTCGCCGTAGAGCAGCCGGGTGCGGGCCTCGTCGAAGGGTTGCGGCTCGTCGGCGTGCAGGGTCAGGGCGCGTTCGAAGAGGGCGGGCGCGGTGTTCTCGGTGGCCAGCAGGGCGCGGACGCGGTGCAGGACGGCCAGCGGGGTGGCCCGGCCGGTGGCCTCGGCCCACTGCGTGTAGGCGGTCAGCCGCTCCCCCGCCCGGCGGGTCTGTCCGACGCGGATGGCGGCCTCGATGTGGTCGGGCCACAGGTAGCGCCAGATGAAGGCGTGGCGGGTGGGTCCGGTCATCGCCTCGTCCAGCCGGGCCAGGACGGCGTCGTGGCGGCCCTGCCCGAGGTCGAGCATCACTCGCGCGCACTGCGCCCAGCAGGCTCCGGGCATCCAGTTGCGGTGGTCGGCGGCGTGGACGGCCTGCTCGGCGAGTTCGGCCACCTGGTGGTCGTCTCCGGCGAGCGCCGACAGCCAGGCCTGGACGCCGGCCAGGTAGCCGCGCCAGTACGGCTGGCCCAGGTCGGCGGCCAGGGCGATGCCTTCCGCGGCGGTGGCGCGGGCGGCCGGATGTCTGCCGTCCAGCAGCTGGGCGATGGCGAGCAGGGTCAGCGCCTGGGGCATGCGTCCCAGGCGTCCCTGGGCGCGGCAGCCGGCGACGAGGTCGGCGGCGTCGGCGAGCATGCCGGTCCGGTCGGCGCGGTGCAGGGATTGGAAGGCGATGAGGAACCGCAGCTCGGGCGGAACGTGGTCGGCGGGGCCTGGGGTGAGGTGGGCGTGGGTGTCGACGGGTCGGCCTTCGAGGATGAGGCGGAAGGCGGTGTTGATGGAGCGCACCACGGCGGGCAGCCCTTCCCCTGCCGGGGTGAGTTCCTCGGTGCGGCGGGCCAGGACCGGCTGGTCGGGGTGGGTGGCGCTGGCCCAGGTGTAGTAGCCGGCCAGGCCGAGCAGCGACAGCCGGGTGGGCAGGTCGGTGCTCGCTTCGGCGCCTTGGTGCAGCAGGCGGACGGCCTGCAGGGGGCGGTCGGCTTCGACGGCCAGTTTGGCGCGGACGGCGGCGAGTTCGGCGGTGACGGACCCGGGGACGGTTGTCGTCGCGGTCAGGTGCACGGCCTGGTCGGCCAGGTCGGCCGCGCGCCGCCACAGGCCCGCCTCCACCGCGGCCGCGGCCGCCGCCGTCCATCGGCCGGCGGCGAGGGCGGGGTCGGCCGACAGTTGCGCCGCCCGCGCGTAGGCCGCGGACACGGCGGTCTGACCGCCGCGCTGCCGGGCGCGTACGGCCAGCTCCACCAGCAGTGCGGCCACCTCCTCGTCGGGGTGCGGGGTGAGGGCTGCCAGGTGCCAGGCCCGGCGGTCGTCGTCGGCGGCCTGGGCCAGCGCGCGGTGGGCGGCCATCCGGGCGGCGATGTCGCAGGCCAGCAGGACGGCCCGGCGCACGAGCGGGTGGTGGAAGGCGACGCCGGCGGTGGTGACGCGGACGAGGCCGGCGTGTTCGGCCGGGGCGAGGTCGTCCAGTGACGCGCCGAGCCGGCCGGCGGCGCGGGCGAGCGCGTCCAGGCCGTCGCGTTCGAGGCCCGCACGGTCGAGGCCGTCGCGAGTGAGGGCACGGTGGTCGAGGCCATCGCGTTCGAGGGTGTCACGAGCGAGGCCGCCAGCGAGATCACGGTGGTCGAGGGCACGGTGGTCGAGATCACGGTGGTCGAGGGCGGCCACCAGCAGGCAGGAGCGGGTGGCCTCGGGCAGCGCCGCGATCCTGTCGCGGAAGCCGCCCAGCACCCGGTCGGTCACGGGCGTCGCGGAACCGGCGGACAGGAACAGCGGGGCGCCGGCGCGCTGCTCGGGGGTGAGCATGCGGGGCAGTTCGACCAGGGCGAGCGGGTTGCCCTGGGCTTCGGCGACGAGCTGGTCGCGTACGGCGGGCGGCAGGTCGGGGGCTCTCCGGGCCAGGAGCTGCCGGGCGGCGTCGGGTTCCAGCGTGGCCGGCCGCAGTTCGGGCAGGTCGGTCGGGGGGAAGGGGTCTCGGGCGGCGAGCAGGACCATGACGGGTTCGGTGTGCAGGCGGCGGGTGGCGAACAGCAGGGCGTCGGCCGACTCGCCGTCCAGCCAGTGGGCGTCGTCGATGAGGCACAGGACCGGGCCTTCGGCCGACAGGTCCACGAGCAGGCTGAGGGTGGCCAGGCCGACGAGGTAGCGGTCGCCCTGGGCGGGGCGGCCGAGCCCGAGTGCGCCGCGTAAGGCGCCGGCCTGCTGGGGCTGCAGCGATTCGGCGTGGTGCAGGACCGGGCGCAGCAGCCGGTGCAGGGCGGCGAAGGGCAGGTCGGCCTCGGACTCCACGCCGGTCACCCTCAGCACCCTGGCCTGGTCGGTGGCCGCCGCGTGGGCCAGGAGGGCGGATTTGCCGATGCCGGCCTCGCCGCGGACGACCAGCACGCCGGTCCGGCGGGCGAGCAGGTCGTCGATGACGGTCAGTTCGGCCTGGCGCCCGACCAGGAGGGTGGTGCTGGGGTCCATGGCGATCACACTTTCGCGGTGGCGTGGCGGTAGAAGTCGATCTGGTCGGCGACGACGCGGTCGCGGAAGGCGGGGTCGGTGTAGAAGGTGAAGTGGGTGCCGGGGTAGGCGCGCAGTTCGCCGTGCGGGGCGCGTTCGGCCAGTTCGCGGGTGGTTTCGATCGGGGTCTCCCGGTCGTCGGCGGCGACGCAGACCAGCAGCGGGCAGGTCAGGCGGGCGGCGGATTCGGCGGGCCGGTAGCGCATCATGGCCAGCAGGGCGCGGGGGGCGACGCTGTTGCGCCACTGGGTGTTCTGCTGCCCGCCGGTGAGGGTGTCGATGTGGCGTTCGGCCTCGGGGGTGGCGGTGACGGCGAGTTGTCCCGGGTGTCCCACCATCGGGATGTAGTGGGGGCTCAGGCCGAGCTTGCCGCGTAGGGCGTCCCAGGCGATGGCGGCCAGCAGGCGCAGGGTCTGGCCGGTGGAGCGGCCTTCGACCTTCTTGGGGAAGCCGTTGAAGGGGATCTGCGCGACGACGGCCGCGATCTGCGGGTCGTGGGCGGCGACGGTGATGGCGTGCGCGCCGCCCAGGGAGTTGCCCCACAGCAGCACCCTGGCGGGGTCGACGCGGGGGTGGGCGCGGGCGAAGGCGATGGCGGCGCGGATGTCGGTGAGCTGGCCGTCGATGTCGGGAAGCTGGCGCGGCCGGCCGTCGCTTTGGCCGAAGCTGCGGTAGTCGAAGACCAGGGCGGCCAGTCCGGCGGCGGCGAAGCGTTCGCCGTAGTCGTAGAGGCGGTCCATGGTGCCGCTGAATCCGTGGCACAGCACGACGCACGCGACCGGGGCGGGGTCGGGGTCGGGGTGGGCGGGAAGGTAGAGGCGGCCGGCGCAGCGCACGCCGTCGGCGGTGAAGGACACGTCGGAGGGCATACAGATCATCCTCGGGCGAAATAGACTGACTGCCGGTAAGTACTCTAGCGACTGAACTGACCGTAGGTAAGTGAGATCGATGACCTCCCAGCGGATTCTGGAGGCGGCGCGCACCCTGTTCGCCGCCCGCGGCTACCGCGCCACGTCCATGCAGTCCATCGCCGACCAGGTCGGCATCACCAAGGCGGCCCTGTACTACCACTTCGACTCCAAGGAGGAGATCCTGCGGCGGCTGACGGTGCCGCTGCTGGACGAGCTGGAGGAGGTCCTGGCCGAGGCCGAGTCCGGGCAGGACGCCGAGCGGGTGCGGTGGCGGGCGATCGAGGGCTACGTCGATGTGCACCTGCGCCACCGTGACACGCTCACCATGCTGGTCAGGGACATGACACTGCTGGTGCAGGCGCCGATCGCCGACCGGTTCCGCACCGCGATCGCCCTGGCCAACGAGCTGGTGGCGGCGGGGGGCGGGCTGGAGGAGCGGGTGCGGGCCTGCCAGGTGGTGGCCGGGCTGGCCGATCCGGTGCTGCTGTTCCGTGACGAGCCGCCCGAGCGGCTGCGGGCTCTGATCCTGGACGGCGCCAGGGCGCTGCTGGAGGCGCCGCCCGTGCCTCGGGTGGCCGGGCTCCCCCGGGGGCGCAACGGCGGGCGGCCGGCGCGGCTGTCGCCCGAGCAGATCGCGCAGGCCAGGGCGCTGCACGACGGCGGGCTGGGGGTGGAGGAGGTGGCCGCCCGGTTCGAGGTGTCGAGGGCGACCATGTACCGCCATCTCAAAAACTAATGATACCGAGATTTGTTTATGAGACTGGACGGCCGGCCTTGAGCGCCGCGGCGATGCCGACGGCGCGCCCGGCCTGGTGGCGGGCCGCCGAGAGGATCACGTCGGTGGGCGGGCCGTCACCGGACACGTGGGAGGTGCCGTACGGGTTGCCCGAGACGAACTGGACGGGATCGGTGTAGCCGGGAGGCACGATGACGCCGCCCCAGTGGTAGAAGGTGTTGCCGAGCGCCAGCAGGGTGGACTCCTGCCCGCCGTGCGGGGTGTTGGAGGCGGTGAAGGCGGAGTACACCTTGCCCGCGAGCCTGCCCTGGAACCACAGCGGCCCGGTGGTCTCGATGAAGGCCCGCAGCTGGCTGGCCGGGTTGCCGAAGCGGGTGGGGGTGCCGAAGAGCACCACGTCGGCCCAGTCGAGGTCGTCGTGGCCGGCCACGGCGACCTCACGGGTGTCGTCCAGGTGGCGGCCCCAGGCGGGGTTGGCGGCGATCGCCTCCGGCGGGGCGCTCTCGGCGACCTTGCGCAGGCGCACCAGCGCGCCGGCCTTCTCCGCCCCCTCGGCGGCGGCCAGCGCCAGGGTGTGCACGGTGCCGGTGGCGCTGTAGTAGATGATCGCGGCGTTGACGGGTTCCATGGTCGCCGTGGTCCTTCCGGGTTCGGTGGTGTGGACGCTTGCGACCTCTACGACAAGACAGCCCGGCCCGATGTCAGGCGGCGGGCTCACATTCTCGGCGGCCGTTTTGTCGTAGAGGTGTCAGCGACCACGACGTCCGGGAGGCCGGGACAGCCATGCCCACGAACGATCCGAGCCTGAGCGCGATCATGAGCGAGCGGCGGCGGCTCATCAACCTGGCCTACCGGCTGCTCGGGTCGTTGTCGGAGGCCGAGGACGTCGTCCAGGAGACCTACGTCCGCTGGTACGCCCTGTCGCGGCCGCAGCAGGAGGCCGTGGAGTCGGTCGGCGGCTGGATGACGACCGTCGCCAGCCGCATCTGCCTGAACCTGCTGGCCTCGGCCCGCTCCCGGCGTGAGCGCTACGTGGGCCAGTGGATCCCCGAACCTCTGCCGGAACCCGGCGAACGGCCCGTCGCCGACCCGGCCGACCAGGTCACCCTCGACGAGTCGGTCAACATGGCCTTCCTCGTCGTGCTCGAGGCGATGACCCCGGCCGAGCGGGTGGCGTTCGTCCTGCACGACGTCTTCCGCTACAGCTTCGCCGAGGTGGCCGAGATCGTCGGCCGGACCCCGGCCGCCTGCCGCCAGCTGGCCTCCTCGGCCCGCCGCCGCGTCCGCGACGCACGCCCGGCCGCACCCGCCGGTGTCGACGCTGGCGTCCACTGGGGCGTCCACCGGGGCGTCCACCAGGGCGTCCCCAGGGGCGTCCACGCGGCCGTCGACCAGGCGGGCCTCGTCGCGGCCTTCAAGCGGGCCTGGCAGGCCAAGGACATCGCCGCCCTCATCGCCATCCTCGACCCCGCCGTCACGGCGACCGGCGACGGCGGCGGCCTGGTCAGCGCCGTGCCCGGCCCGGTCGAGGGGCGCGAGCGGGTGGCGCGGCTGCTGATCGACCTGGCCGCCGCGGCGCCGGGCCTGACGATGCGGGAGCACGCCGTCAACGGCCGGCCCGGCCTGGTCGCCCAGCACGGCGGCACGACGGTGGCCGTGTACGCCTTCGACGTGGCGGGTGAGCGGATCAGGCACATCTGGGTGGTGCGCAACCCCGACAAGCTGCGGCCGTGGACGGCCGGCGCGAGGAGTGCTGTCACAATCGCGGGGCCCGGCCCGTCCTGACGAGGTGACACTTTCCTCACCCCTAAGGATGATCATGAGGCGTTGGGTGCGATGGGCGGCGGTCGTGGTCGCGGCGCTGGTGGCCGTGGCGTTGTTCGGCGCGTACGGCTGGCAGCCGGCCGCCGTGCAGGGGTACCGCTCGCCGTACGAAAGCAGCTACCTCGACACCTCGCTGGCGCGCTTCCACTACAGCAAGACCGGCAGCGGCTCGCCGGTGGTGCTGGTGGCGGGCGGCGCGCAGTGGCTCTACTCCTACCGCGACACGATCCCGGCGCTGGCCCGCGAGCACACCGTGTACGCCGTCGACCTTCCCGGGCAGGGCTACACCACGGTGAAGGGGGACTTCGCCTACGACATCCCCTCGATGGCGCGCGCCCTCGGCACGTTCCTGGACGCGGCGCGGCTGCCGTCGGTCTCCCTGGTCGGGCACTCCTGGGGCGGCGCCTGGTCGCTCTACTACGCCGAGCACAACCCCGGCCGCGTCGACCGGCTGGCCCTGCTCGACTCCCCCGGCCTGGACAAGCCGCTGGCCTCGCAGACGCGGCTGTTCTCCGTCCCGGTCGTCGGCGAGCTCGCGGTCAAGCTGATGGGCCGCTCCGACTTCGAGAAGAGCCTGCGCAGCGCCTTCGCCCGCCAGGAGCGCGTCACCGCCGAGGTCGTGGACGAGACCTGGCACTGGCTGTCTCGCCCCGACAAGCGCGAGGCGTTCGTGCGGCTCGCCCGCACCCAGGACTACACCGCCACCGACGCCGGTCTGGCCCGGCTGCGCGCCCGCGTCCTGGTGATCTGGGGCGAGCAGGACCAGTGGCTGCCCGCCTCCTACGCCCGCGACTACGGCCGGCGCATCCCCGGCGCCACGGTGCACGTCGTGCCAGGAGCGGGGCACAACGTGCACGAGGACGCCCCGCAGCAGGTCAACACGCTGCTGGCGGGCTTCTTCGCCAGCTAGCTGTAATGACCGCTAGTCGAGGGCGCTGCCCTTCTTCCACTCCTTGAACGACAGCTGCCAGAATCCCCAGCCGTTGTTCCACTCCAGCTTGCGGTTGGTGCCCTTGATGTCGACGACGTCGCCGCGCTGGTTGTTGGAGTAGAACCACTTGGCCTGGTCCGGGCGGGCGTTGACGCAGCCGTGGCTGACGTTGCGCACGCCCTGGGCCCACACGTTGTCCTTGGCGTGCACGTACTCGCCGCTGTTGGAGATGCGCACGGCGTGGTTGATGAGCACCTTGTAGTAGCCGGGGTCGCCCTTCTTGCGGCCGGGCGACTCCATCCAGACCGGGTTGACCGCCTCCATGGTCAGGTGGACGCCGGAGGTGGTGGTGTATTCGCGGGTGGTGGCGTTGCCGGCCGAGACCTTCATCGTCTGGACGAGCTTGCCGTCCTCGCGGACGTACATGACCTTCTTGCGGACGTCGAGGGTGGAGATGCGCTTGGCGCCGATCTCGATGGTCTTGGTCATGTCCGCGGTGCCGTACAGGCCCTTGCCGCCGCGCACGCCGGTGATGGCGGCGGTGAAGGTGACCGTCTGGTGGGCGGGCCAGTACTTGGCGGTGCGGTAGATGACCTGGTCGTCGGCGACCCAGCGCCAGGCGCCGTCGGCGGGCTTTTCGGCCTCGACCTGCAGGGCCTGCTCGACGGCCTTCTTGTCGGTGACGGCGGTGTTGAAGCGCACGATGATCGGCGCCCCCACGCCGACCTTCTCGCCCTTGACCGCCGGGGTCACGTCGATCACGGTCAGCGACCGGGCCGGCTTGGCGGTGGTGAACGTCGCCTGCTGCGTGGTGGGGCCGGCGGTGGCGGCCACGGTGTAGCTGGTGGACGGCTTGAGCGGCGTCTTGGAGACCCACTTGGTGCGGTCGGTGTTGAAGGCGCCTTCGAGGCTCTGGCCGTCGGCCTGGACGCTCACGTCGTCGAGCGGGCCGCCGGTGGCGGCGACGACAACCTTTTTCTCGGGGTTGACGTTGGCTTTACCTTCGGCGGGGCTGATTTTGATGACGGGGCCCTGCGGGGTGGGGGTCGAGGTTGCGGCCTGGCCCGCGGCTCCGGGACCGTTCCCGGTGGCCGCGTTGGTGCCTGAGCACGCCGCTGTCGCTGCCGCGAGCAGCATCAGAGCGACGCCTTTCCGCCAACCGTGCGCAAACTTCACTGCCACCCTCTCCCCCAGGCATGCCATGTGCATGCCAAACCTTAATGCTCCTATTTGTGTGACGCTGCAAGCTTCTGGAGAGTTCAGTCACATTTCGATCACCCGCCGCAGTCAGGGCAAGGTCAATTACGATGACCGGATGCTGACTGCCGCTCCCCCTTCGGCCCCGGCCCGCACCAGCCGGCTGGCGTGGCTCGACGCGCTGCGCGGGATGGCGGCGCTGGTGGTGGTCTTCGAGCACGCCATCGACCCGCTGCTGGGCGAGGTGCCCAAGGACCGCTTCGCGTTCGGCACCTTCGGGGTGATGGTGTTCTTCCTGGTGAGCGGCTACATCGTGCCGGCGTCGCTGGAGCGGCGCGGCAGCGTGCGCGGGTTCTGGATCTCGCGGGGGATGCGGCTGTACCCGCTGTGGGCGGTGTGCGTGGCCGGCAGCGTGCTGCTGGGGGCGCTGGGCTGGGTGGGCGTGCACGAGTGGTGGGGCCAGCGGCCGGTGGCGCTGGCGGTGGGCCACGTGACGATGCTGCAGGACCTGCTGAACCGGGCCAACCTGGTCAACGTGCTGTGGACGCTGTCGTTCGAGATGGTGTTCTACCTGCTGGTGACGGCGCTGTTCACGCTCGGGCTGCAGGGGCGCAGCGTGACGTGGGCGCTGGCGCTGGGCGGGGCGGCGCTGGCGGGCGCGGCGGCGGGGCTGCCGTGGGCGGCGTTGTCGGCGGGCGGTTCCGGCCGGATGCTGGTGACGACGCTGGCGGTGGTGGGCGTGCTGGGTGCGGGCCTGGCCGCGGTGCTGGCCGGAGGGGCGAGGGTACGGCAGGCGGGGGCGCTGGTGCTGATCGGGGCGCTGGTGGTGGTGCTGGGGGTCAACCAGGAGTATCCCTACCCGCACACGGGGCTGCTGATCTTGGCGACGATGTTCGCGGGCACGGCGTTGTGGCGCGCGGAGTCGGGGCAGATCCCGTGGCGGCGGGCGGCGTGGACGCTGCTGGTGCCGGTCGCGGGCGTGACGCTGGCGCTCGGGTGGGGGCTGATGCCGCCGGGGCGGGAGCGGATGGCCGAGGCGCTGGCGGTGGCCGCGGCGTGGGTGACGTTCGCGGCGGCGATGGGGCTGCGCCGGCGCGTGGTGCCGGCCTGGACGGCGTGGCTGGGCGTGGTGTCGTACTCGCTGTACCTGCTGCACCCGCTGCTGCTGCAGGCCTCGCGCCAGGTGGTGGCCGAGGACGGGCCGCTGGCCGTACGGCTGGCGGTGCTGGCGGCGGTGGTGGCGGCGCTGCTGGGGTTGAGCGCGCTGACGTGGCGGTGGGTGGAGGCGCCCGCGCAACGCCTGGGCCGGCGATGGGTGAGCCGGCAGGTGAGCCGGGAGGGCGAGCGGGAGGTCAGCCGGGCGACAGGCGGTGGGTGAGGCCGGTGTGGCGGCGGCCGGCGCCGCGGGTGCGGATCGCCTGGCCCAGGGCGCGGCGTGAGCCGACGATGACGACGAGCTTCTTGGCCCGGGTGATGGCGGTGTAGAGCAGGTTGCGCTGCAGCATCATCCACGCGCTGGTGGCCAGCGGCACCACGACGGCCGGATACTCGCTGCCCTGGGAGCGGTGGATGGAGACGGCGTAGGCGTGGGTGAGCTCGTCGAGCTCGTCGAAGGAGTAGTCGACGTTCTCGTCCTCGTCGGTCAGGACGGTCAGCTTCGACTCCTCCGGGCGGATGTCGACCACGACGCCGACGGTGCCGTTGAAGACTCCCGCCGCGCCCTTGTCGTAGTTGTTGCGCAGCTGGGTGACCTTGTCGCCGATGCGGTAGACGCGGCCGCCGTAGCGGCGTTCGGGCTGGTTGTCGCGGGCGGGGGTCAGGGCCTCCTGCAGGGCCAGGTTGAGCGCGCCCGCCCCGGCGGCGCCGCGGTGCATGGGCGCCAGGACCTGCACGTCGCGGCGCGGGTCGAGGCCGAACTTGCGCGGGATGCGGCGGGCGACGACGTCGACGGTGAGGGCGGCGATGTCCTCGGGTTCGTCGCACGGGAAGAGGAAGAAGTCGGTCATGCCCTCCAGGACGGGGTGACGGCCGTCGTTGACGCGGTGGGCGTTGGTGACCACGCCCGACTGCGCGGCCTGGCGGAAGACCTGCGTGAGCCGCACGCGGGGGATGTCGGGCGCGGCGAGCAGGTCCTTGAGGACCTCGCCCGCGCCGACCGAGGGCAGCTGGTCGACGTCGCCGACGAACAACAGGTGCGCGCCGGGCGGCACGGCCTTGACGAGCTTGTTGGCCAGCAGCAGGTCGAGCATGGACGCCTCGTCGACGACGATCAGGTCGGCCTGCAGCGGGTTGTCGCGGTCGAAGGTGGCGCCGCCGCCGGGGCGCAGCTGCAGCAGGCGGTGGACGGTGGTCGCCTCGTGGCCGGTCAGCTCCGACAGGCGCTTGGCCGCGCGGCCGGTGGGGGCGGCCAGGATGACTTTGGCCTTGCGGGCGCGGGCCATGAGCACGATGGAGCGCACGGTGAAGGACTTGCCGCAGCCGGGGCCGCCGGTCAGGACGGCGAGCTTCTCGGTGAGTGCCAGCCGTACGGCCTGGCGCTGCTCGGGGGCCAGGTCGGCGCCGGTCTGGCCGTGCAGCCACTGTTCGGCCCTGGCCCAGTCGACGTCGTGGAAGGCCTTGAGCCGGTCGTGGCGGTTGTGCAGCAGGGCCAGCAGGGTGGAGGCCAGGCTCTGCTCGGCGCGGTGGAAGGGCACCAGGTAGATGGCGGGGACGTTGCCGTCGCCGGCCGGGACGCTCTCGCGCACGACCTCCTCGGCGGTGACCGACTCCTCCAGGCAGGCGGAGACCAGGTCGGCGGGCACGTCGAGGATCTTGACGGCGTCGGCGACGAGGTTGGGGGCCGGCAGGTAGCAGTGGCCGTCGTCGGCGGCCTGCGACAGCGTGTAGCGCAGGCCCGCCTTGACGCGCTCGGGGCTGTCGTGGGGGATGCCGACGGCCTGGGCGATGGTGTCGGCGGTCTTGAAGCCGATGCCCCACACGTCGTCGGCGAGACGGTACGGCTGGCCCTTGACGATGGTGATGGAGGCCTCGCCGTACTGCTTGAAGATGCGCACGGCGATGGAGGTGGAGACGCCGACACCCTGCAGGAAGATCATCACCTCTTTGATGATCTTCTGTTCGTCCCACGCTTTGGCGATCATCTTGGTGCGTTTGGGGCCCAGGCCGGGCACCTCGACCAGCTTCTCGGGGGTCTTCTCGATGACGTCGAGGGTGTCGGTGCCGAAGTGGGCGACGATGCGCTCGGCCATCTTGGGGCCGATGCCCTTGATCAGGCCGGAGCCGAGATACCGCTGGATGCCCTGGATGGTGGCGGGCAGCACCGTCTGGTAGGCCCACACCTCGAACTGCCGGCCGTACTTGGGGTGCGAGCCCCAGCGGCCCTCCAGCCGCAGCGACTCGCCCACCTGCGCGCCCAGCAGCGGACCCACCACGGTGAGCAGGTCGGCGCCCGACCGCTCGGTGGCCACGCGGGCGATGGTGTAGCCCGTCTCCTCGCTCTGGAAGGTGATGCGTTCCAGGATCGCGTTGAGCTGGACGGGACGCGGACGCTCGGGCTGCACGCGCTCCAGGATAGGGCGAGCGGCGCGATCTTCGCCGGGACGGTGCACACTGCAAGCAGACGATGGGGAGGTCGGGACGTGCGGTACGGCATGCTGCTGGGTCCGGTCGTGGCGCTGGTGATGCTGAGCGGATGCACCGCGAGCGAGGTGACAGCACAGCCGAAAGAGCAGCCGTCTGCTGTGGTCATGCCCCAGAGTTCCCCTGGCGGGTGCGACGGCGGGCAGGGGCTGAAGGCCGGGCGGCACACGATCCAGCACGACGGCGTCAAGCGCACCTTCCTGCTGGCCCTGCCCCGTCACGACGGCCCCCGTCCGGTGATCCTCAACCTGCACGGCCTGGGCAGCAACGCCCAGCAGCAGAACGGCTATAGCCGCCTGGCCGCCGAAGCCACCGCCCGCGGCTACATCGTCGCCACCCCCGACGCCGCGCCCGACCGGCTCGGCTGGGGGCTGCCCGGACTGTTCGGCCCCGACGACAGCGGCTTCCTCGGCGCGGTGCTGGACCTGCTGGAGCGCCGGTTGTGCGTCGACGGGCGGCGGGAGTTCGCCGCGGGCATGTCCATGGGCGCCGGCATGTCGATGGGGCTGATCTGCGGGCTGGACGGGCGGCTGGCGGGGGTGGCGCCGGTGGCGGGCGTCAACATCATCCCGCCGTGCGCGACGGCGCGGCCGACGACCATCGTGGCCTTCCACGGCACCGACGACACGATCGTGCCGTTCAAGGGCGGCCATCCGTTCTCGGAGCGGACCGGGCGGCTGCGCGAGCTCGGCAAGATGATCAACCTGCGGCCGGTGAACGACACCGTCGCGGACTGGGCCAAGGCCATGGGCTGCCGCAAGGCGGGTTCGGGGTGGTCGGGCTGCCGGGGCGGGGTGAGCGTGAAGCTGTTCACGCTGCGCGGAGCCGGGCACACCTGGCCCGGCGCCCAGGCGGTGCCGCGCCTGGGCGTCACCGCCGACCTGGCGGCCAACACGCTGCTGCTGGACGCCTTCGACGCCTCCCCGGCGCGCTGATCTCAGCCGAAGGCGGACGACAGGTGCCGGGCGAGCGTGGCGGCCGGGCCGGGCGGCAGGTGGCCGTGCAGGAGCTCGACGCGGTGGACCAGGCGCGGTCCCGCCAGAGGTACGGCACGCGGCAGGTGCGGGGCCAGGTGGGCGGGCAGGACGGCCAGGCCGTGGCCGGCGGCGATGAGGGTGAGCAGCGTCCGCGTGTCGCAGCCGCTGTAGTGCAGGCCGGTGCGGAAGCCCTCCAAACCTGAGGCGGCACGCAGGCGGGTGAGCGGGCCGCAGATCTGCGGGGCGTCGATCCACAGCGCGTCGATGAGGCCGGCCAGGTCGAGGGCCGAGCGTCCGGCCAGGGGGTGGGCGGCGGGCAGGGCGATGACCAGGGGGTGCTCGGCGACACCCTGGGCGTGCAGGGGCGCGGTGGCGGGGGCGGGGAGCGGGTCGGTGGGAGCGGCGATGCCGTCGACGAGGGCCAGATCGGCCTCGGCGGAGGCGACCAGGCGGGCGGCGTGGTCGGCGTCGGTGACGTGCACACTGATCGCGACACCGCGGGGCACGAGGGCCTGAGAGGCGGTGGGCTGGGGTAGCGCGAGCGGCGTCAGGGCCAGCCGGACCGGCCCGTGCGGCCGGGTGGCGCGGGTGACGTCGGCGCGAGCCGCCTGCACCCGCAACAGCAGCGGCCCGGCGTGCTCCAGCAGCCGCTCCCCCGCCGCGGTCGGCGCGACAGGCCTGCGGGTCAGCAGCACCACGCCCAGATCGTGCTCCAGCGCGGCGATCTGCTGGGAGACGGCCGACTGCGTGTAGCCCAGCTCCTCGGCCGCAGCGGAGAAGGAGCTGAGACGGGCGACCGTCACGAAGGTGCGCAGCAGGTGCGTCTCCATCAGTGCTCCTAATGGGCGGATGGCGAATCATCGTTGGAGTTGATCGGGCAGGTGTGGCCAGGATAGAGGCATGACACAGCCCCGCATCGCCCTGGTGGGCGACCGCTCCCCCGCCGTGCGCGCCCACGTCCGCATCCCCGTCCTGCTGGAAGCCCTGCGCGAGCAGGAAGGGCTGACGCTGGACGCGTACTGGATCCCCACCGACGCCGTCGGCGACCTGTCCGGCTTCGACGGGGTGTGGATCGTGCCCGGCAGCCCGTACCGCAGCGAGCAGGGCGCCGTGCAGGCCGCGCGGACCGCGCGCGAGCTCGGCATCCCGCTGCTGGGCACGTGCGGCGGCTTCCAGCACGCGGTGCTGGAGTTCGCCAGGAACGTGTGCGGGCTGCGCGTGGACCACGCCGAGAACACGCCGGAGGGCGACGACGGGCTGCTGATCCGGCCGCTGGCGTGCTCGCTGGTCGGTCACGAGGCCCCCGTACGGCTGGCGCCGGGCTCGCGGCTGGCGCGGCTGATGGGCGGGGAGCGGACGCTGGAGCGCTACCACTGCGCGTTCGGGCTCAACGCCGACTACCTGCCGGTGCTGCAGGAGCACGGGCTGCTGTTCGTCGGGCACGACGACGAGGGCGAGGTGCGGGCGGCGGAGCTGCCGGGGCATGCGTTCTACGTGCTGACGTTGTTCCAGCCCGAGCTGGCCGGTGACGGCCACCGGGCGCACCCGCTGATCGCCGCTTTCGCCGCCGCGGCCACCGAACGCCACAACGCCGGCGCCGCCCTGCCGGCCTGAGCCACCGCGCTGCTGACCTGAGCTGCCGCCGCGCTGGCATGAGCCGCCGCGCCCGAGCCCGCTCCACCGAGCCCGCTCCACCGAGCCCGACTTCAGACCTGCCGTCCCAGACCCACCCGAGCGCCGCTGCCTCAGCCGCCCGACCGAGGCGCCCAAGGCCAGCCGCCAAGGCCACGCCGCCAAGGCCAGGCAGGCGAGGCCAGGCAGGCGAGGCCAGGCGCCCGACCAGGGATCAGGACGCGAGGCGGGCCAGGCGGGCGACCGGGGGGCTCAGGAGGCCAGGCGGGCGAGCTTGCGCAACGAGTGCACGGCCAGGGCGCGCATGACGGGCTTGGCCAGGGAGAAGGCCGCCCGGCCCGCTCTGCCGTACGGCAGGTGCAGGCGTTCGGCCCAGATGATGCGCGAGCCTCCGCCCGGCAGGGCCAGCACGCGGATGACGCCGATGCCGCGCACGACGCGCCCGGTGTGCTCCATGACGATCAGCTCGGGCGGCCGCCACGTGGTGATGGTCATCGGGTCGGAGAACCCGACGGGCCCCAGGCCGGTGAAGGCCTCGATGGTCGAGCCCACCCCGCGCCCGGCCCCGGTCAACGCCTGCGCGGAGGTGAGGAACATCCACTCGGCGTGACGCGGCCAGTCGACGAGCACGTCGAAGACCCGCTCGGCGCCGGCGTCGGTCTCGACGGCGGCGGCCACCACCGCGCTGTTGGTCACCTGCTCCTCCATGAGGCAACCATCATGCCAGGCCGCGGATCTCGTGGGCGGCCTTGGGCTCGGCGAAGGCCAGCAGGGCGCGGGCCTCGGCGGCGATCTCGTCCACGACGGCAGGCGGCTGGGTGTCGTCGAGTTCGACGGTGAGCACGCCCTTGTCGCGTTTCCACGTGCCGGCGACGAACCCGTCGACCAGGACGGTGCCCAGCACCTGCCCGTTGATGGTGATGACGCGCTGGCGCTGGGCGTCGGTGATGACGCGGGTGCGGTCGGCATGGCTGAGCAGCAGGTTGTCGAAGGGCGCCAGCAGCCGCACCGGTGCAGGCACGTCGTCGCCCGGCCGGGGCGCGTCGGGCAGGTCGAACAGCTCGGTGCCGGAGGGTGCGGTCAGGGTGATGAGCTGCGGGCGCAGCCGTTCGAAGATCTCGCGCAGTCCTTTCAGCCCGGACCAGGCCTGCATGTCGGCCACGCTCGCCGGGCCGAAGGCGGCCAGGTAGCGGCGCACGAGCTGTTCGGGCGTGGGGTCGGCGTGCAGGGGGCGGCCGATCCAGTGCTGCGCGGTGGCGTAGCGGGTCTGGCCGGCCTTGCCCCACACGGCGCGCGGCGGCACCTGCACCAGCGCGGCGAGGCTGCGCATGATCTGGGCCAGATCGGCGGCCTTGGCGGCGGGGAAACGTTCGGCCAGGGCGGCGCCCAGGGCGGCGGCGGTCACGGGGGCGGTGGCGAGCATTTCCTCGCCCGCGGCCAGGACCTCTTCGTGGGTCACGCCGGCCAGGCGGGTGGCGTAGGCGGACTGCAGGTAGCGGGTGAGCAGCGGCTGCATGAGCGGGCGCAGGAACAGGCAGTCGTCGGCGCTGACGAGGTGGACGGTGCCGCGCATGAGGACGATGCGGACCGCCTGGCGCTGGAGCAGCAGTTGCGACAGGTGGTCGGGGTCGAAGCCGGACAGGCGGCACCACAGGCCGAAGTAGGGCGGGAAGGGGGCCTGGGCCTGCAGGCCGACGAGGTGTTCGATGGCCTGCAGGGCGGGCATGGGGTGACGGCGCAGCAGCAGCTGACGCTCGAGGGTGGCGCGGTTGAGCGCGCGCAGGCCGATGGCGGAGGTCACGCTGCCACCTTAGGAGGCGGCACCGACAGGAACGGCACCCACAGCGGCACCACAGCGGCGCACGCCCCGGCGCACGCAGCGGCGGTCACGACTCCAGGAAGCGCAGCACCGCCAGGACGCGGCGGCTGTAGCCGCTGGTGTGGGCCAGGCCGAGCTTGTCGAAGACGGCGTTGACGTGCTTTTCCACGGCGCTCTGCGACACCGTGAGCGCCTCGGCGATGGCGGCGTTGGTCAGGCCTTGCGCCATGTGCTCCAGCACCTGCCGTTCGCGGGGCGTCAGGCGCGAGAGGGGATCGGTCTGGGTGGTGCGCGACAGCAGCTGCCGTACCACCTCGGGGTCGAAGGCGGCGCCGCCGGCGCCGACGCGTTCCAGCGCGTCGAGGAAGTCGGAGACCTGGGCGACGCGGTCCTTGAGCACGTAGCCGACGCCGGACACGTCGGAGCTCATGAGCTCGGCGGCGTAGCGTTTCTCGACGTACTGCGACAACATCAGGACCTTGACCCCGGGCCAGCGCGAGCGGATCTGCAGGGCGGCGCGCAGGCCCTCGTCGGTGTGGCCGGGGGGCATGCGCACGTCGGCGACGACGATGTCGGGCTGTTCGGAGTCGACGGCGGCCAGGAGCTGCTCGCCGTCGCCGACGGCGGCCAGGACCTGGTGGCCCTCCTCCGACAGCAGGCGGACCAGGCCTTCGCGCAGGAGCGTGGAGTCTTCGGCGAGGATCACGCGCATGGCAGCACCGCGGTGATGGTGGTGGGCCCGCCGGCGGGGCTGGACAGGTGGAAGGCGCCGTCGAGGGCGGCCACGCGTCCGGCCAGGCCGGAAAGGCCGGTGCCTGAGGGGTCGGCGCCGCCCCGGCCGTCGTCGCGGATGGTCACGTGCACGCTGGCGGTCCCGTTCTGCGAAGGGGTGGTGACGTCGATGGTGAGGTGGGTGGCGCCGGCGTGTTTGACGGCGTTGGTGATGGCTTCGCTGGCGACGAAGTACGCGGCCGCCTCGACGGCGCGGGGCGGGCGGGCGTCGAGGGTGTCGAGGGTGTCGAGGGCGCCGAGGTCGCAGCGGACGGTGACCGGCAGCGGGGTGCGTTCGGCCATGCCCTGCAGCGCGTCGGCCAGGCCGAGGCTGTCCAGGCCGCTGGGGTAGATGCGCCAGGCGACCTCGCGCAGCTCGGCCAGGGCCTGCTGGGCCTGCTCGTGGGCCTGGGCGAGCAGGGCGGGGTCGGAGGAGGGGCGGCGGCTGCGCCCGATGAGCATGGCCAGGGCGACCAGGTGCTGCTGCAGGCCGTCGTGCAGGTCGCGTTCGATGCGGCGGCGTTCGGAGTCGACGGCGGCCAGCATGGCGGCGCGGGTGTGGGCCAGCTCGGCGATGCGGCGTTGCAGCGCCTCGGTCGAGGAGGGTCCCAGGCGGCGGCGGGCCAGCTCGGTGTCGAGGGCGTGCACGCCGACGAGGCCGCAGACGTTGAGGAAGAGCAGGACGAACCCGCCGACGGCGACGTAGGCGGCCAGGCCGGGGCTGAAGCGCATGCCGTCGATGGCCTCGCCGCGGCCCCAGGCCCAGGTGAGCTGGGCGGCGGTGGCCAGGCCGACGAGCAGCAGGGCCAGCACGATCGCGCCCAGCAGGCCGACCGGCCAGCGCATGGCCAGGTAGCGGCGGACCTGCTCGCGCACCTGGCCGGCGGAGCCGGTGCCGAGGTCGTCGTCCAGGCGCAGGCGGCGCAGGTGCCAGCCGGCCAGCGCGCCCGCGGGCCCGGCGAGGGCCCGGGGGCGGAGCAGGCCGGCCAGCACCAGCAGCAGGTCGAGGGGGGTGGTCAGGGCGCCCAGAGCGACGGAGGCCAGCAGCCTAGTCGCGGCGGGCATGCTCGCCCTTGCTGCGCTCGGACAGGCGCACGCCGACGAAGACCAGGATGGCCAGGACGACCAGGCCGATGATGACGTTGGTGGCGATGCCCACGTAGCCCTCGACGAGGGCCCAGTTCTCGCCCAGCAGGTAGCCGGCCATGACGAAGGCGGTGTTCCACAGGGCGCTGCCGGCGGTGGTCAACAGGATGAAGCGGGGCAACGGCATGCGTTCCAGCCCGGCCGGGATGGAGATCATGCTGCGGAAAATGGGGATCATACGGCCGAAGAAGACGGCCTTGCCGCCGTGGCGGTTGAAGAAGGCCTCGCTGCGTTCGATGTCGGAGGGTTTGATCAGGGGCAGCTTGTCGGCGATGCGCAGCATGCGCTCGCGGCCCAGCGCGGCGCCGATGCCGTACAGGGCCAGCGCGCCGACCAGCGAGCCGAGCGTCGTCCACACCAGGGCCTCGACGAGGCTCATGCCGCCGCGCCCGGCGGTGAAGCCCGCCAAGGGCAGGATCACCTCGCTGGGCAGGGGCGGGAAGAGGTTCTCCAGCGCGATCGCGAGTCCGGCCCCGGGCGCGCCGAGGCTCTCCATCAGTCCGGTCGCCCAGTCGGCGATTGAATTGCTCATGTGATGACGTTAGAAATTCCGTGATCCAGGGGTAATGGGGCGTACTTCCGTCTTCATCCTGAGGAAAACCGCAGTGCGGTCCTCCCCTGCCCCATGACGGGCGAGGATCACCCACATCGTACGTAACGCTTGACGTCAACTAAAGTTGACGAGCGTGGAGTCCGTCATCTACGGTTGACGACATGAGCGCGATCGGGATCTACGTGCGGGCGATGCTGGCCAAGGCCGAGAGCGAGGCGCGCGCCGAGTCCGCGCCCACCATCGAGGCCCAGCACCTGCTCCTGGCCATGACGGCGCTTCCCGGCGGGGCGGCCGCCGAGGTGCTGGCCGGCTTCGAACTGGACCACGACCGGCTGCGCGAGGCGCTGGACCGCGAGTTCGAGCTGAGCCTGGCCGCGGCCGGGATCGCCCTGGGCGGCCTGCACGTGCCCAGACCCGCCGCCCCGCGCCGCCCCGCCCTGGGCGCCACGGCGCGTACGGCCCTGCATCGCGGCTTCTCCGCGCGCGCCGGCCGCCGGGGAACGCCGGTGCACGTGCTGCTGGGCATCGTGCGCGCCGAGACCGGCGTGGTGCCGCGGGCGCTGCGCCTGGCCGGGATCGACCGCGCCGCCCTGCTGGCCTCCACGCTGCACGCCCTGGACGCCCGCTAAATTCGCTTTCCCGGCCGGGGCGGGTGTGGTTATGCTCGCCCCCTGATCATCCGTGGCCGAGCGGGAGGGAGAACGCCGTGCCGTACCTGAGCATCGTCCGCGTTTCCCGTCATCGCCACGAGGTGATCCTGATCTCTCCGGCAGCCCGGTAGCGGCTGCGCGGCCGACACCGGCTCGGCCCCCGTTTCGAGGGGGCCGTCAATCGCGCTGTCCTGTCCAGATCCTTTTCGAGAGGACCTGTCACAGCCATGCGTGCTGTCCAACATGTACGAAATATCGGCATCCTCGCCCACGTCGACGCCGGCAAGACCACCGTCACCGAACGCGTGCTGTACCTGACCGGCGCCACTCACCGGCGCGGCGAGGTGCACGACGGCACCACCGTCACCGACTTCGACGCCCAGGAACGCGAACGCGGCATCACCATCTTCGCCGCCGCGGTCAGCTGCACCTGGCGCGACCTGCGCGTCAACCTCATCGACACCCCCGGCCACGTCGACTTCTCCGACGAGGTCGAGCGCAGCCTGCGCGTCCTGGACGGCGCGGTGGCGGTGTTCGACGCCGTGGCCGGCGTCGAACCGCAGAGCGAGGCGGTGTGGCGGCGGGCCGACCGGCACGGCGTGCCCCGCATCGCGTTCGTCAACAAGATGGACCGCGCCGGCGCCGACCTGGACGCCGCCCTCGCCTCGATCCGCGAACGCCTGCACCCGGCTCCCCTGCCGGTGCAGTTCCCGATCGGGCGCGAGGACGGCTTCACCGGCGTCGTCGACCTGCTGACGATGCGGGCGCTGCGCTGGGACGATGCGGGCGTCCTGGACGACGGCCCGGTGCCGCCGGAGCTGGTCGCCGAGGCCGTACGGCGCCGCGCGGCGCTGGAGGAGGCGGTGGCCGGGCTGCACGAGCAGGCGCTGGAGGAGTTCTACGCCGCCGGCGCGCTGTCGGCGGCCACACTGCGCACGGCGCTGCGCGAGCTGACCCTGTCCGGGACGGCCGTGGTGGTGCTGTGCGGTTCGGCCTACCGCAACCGCGGCATCGAGCCGTTGCTCGACGCCGTGGCGGACTTCCTGCCCGCCCCCGAGGGCGATGCGGGGCGGCCGCTGTCGGCACTGGTGTTCAAGCTGGCCGGACGCCTGGCGTTCGTGCGCGTCTACACCGGCACGCTGCGCAGGGGCGAGACGGTGCTGGACGCCGGCACCGGCCGGCGCGAACGCATCGGCCGGATCCTGCGCGTGCAGGCCGACCGGCACACCGAGGCCGAGCAGGCCGAGGCCGGCGACATCGTCGCGGTCGCGGGGCTGCGCGGCGTGCGGGTGGGCACGACGTTGTGCGCGCCCGAGGCGCCGATCCTGCTCGAACCGCCGCAGGCGGCCCAGCCGCTGGTGTCGGTGGCGGTGGAGTCCAGGCGGGCGGGCGAGTCGGAACGGCTGGCCACGGCGCTGGCCCGGCTGGTGGAGCAGGATCCGTCGCTGGCCGTGCGCACCGACGCCGAGACCGGGCAGCGGCTGCTGTCGGGCCTGGGCGAGCTGCACCTGCAGGTCGCGGTGGAGACGATGCGCCGCGCCGGGCTGGAGCTGGCGGTCGGGCGGCCCCAGGTCGCCTACCGCGAGAGGCCGGCCTCCGGCGTCAGCGGGCTGGTGGTGCGGCACGTCAAGCAGGACGGCGGCGCGGGCCAGTTCGCCCACGTGGTGCTGGACGTCGAACCGGCCGAGGAGGACTTCGTGTTCGCCTCGACGGTCACTGGCGGCCGGGTGCCGCGCGAGTTCGTGCGCGCGGTGGAGGCCGGCTGCCGCGACGCGCTGGGCGCGGGCCCGCTGGGCGGCCACCCGGTGCAGGGCCTGCGGGTGACGCTCACCGACGGCGCCACCCACGTCAAGGACAGCTCCGAGCTGGCTTTCCGTACGGCGGGGCGGCTGGGCCTGCGTCAGGCGCTCGAACAGTGCCGCATGGTGCTGCTGGAGCCGGTGGCGGAGGTGACGGTGGCGGTGCCCGAGGAGTGGGCGGGCGGCGTGCTGGGTGACCTGGCGGCGCGGCGCGGCCGCATCCTGGGCACCACGAGCCGTCCCGGCGCGGTCGTGGTGAGCGCGCTGGTGCCGCTGGCGGAGGTGTTCGGGTACGCCACCCGGTTGCGCAGCCGCAGCCAGGGCCGGGGCACCTTCACCACCAGGCCCGCCGGTTACGCCCCGGCCGGATGAGGGGCGCGGGGGCCAGGGAGTCACTCTCCGGCCCCCGCGATGGCTAACGGTTAGCTTATGGGGCTAACGGTTAGGTAGGGCTCGTGAATGCCGACGGATTACCCGCGCTCGGGCGGGTGCTGCTGCTGGGCCGCCTGGCCGTACGGGATCTGCGCCGCAGGCCCGCCGAGGCGGCGCTGCTGCTGGTGGCGATGGGAACCGCCACCGCCACGCTGACCATCGCCCTGGTGCTGCAGGGCGTGACCGCCCAGCCGTACGCGGCCACCCGGCGGGCCACGGCGGGACCGGACGTGGTGGCCAGCGTGGCGCAGCCGCGCTCCCCCGCGCTCGAGGCGCTGCTGAAGGATCCCGCGGTCACCGCCCGCGGCGGGCCCTTCCCGTACACGCAGACGAGGCTGACGGCGGGCGGCACCACGGTCCCCGCGTGGGTCCACGGCCGCGACACGCCCGAGGCGCAGGTCGAGCGGCCCCTGGTGACGCAGGGCGGCTGGGCGCGGCCGGGCGGCGCGGTGCTGGAGTCCGGCTTCGCGCAGGCGCTGGGCGTGCGCGTCGGCGGGCAGGTCACGCTGGCCGGGCGCGCCTTCACCGTCAGCGGCATCGCGCTCAGCGCCTCCGTCGACCCCTACCCCAAGACGTGTTTCGCGCCGTGCCGCTACGGCGAGGCCCTGGAGCAGGCCCGGCTGGGGCCGCCGTCCGCCGACGAGGCCGAGCCGGCGTTCGCGCCGCTGCCGGGCATGGGCGGGCTGGTGTGGCTGACCGAGGACGACCTGTGGCGGGTCGCCGGAAGCCGGGAGGCGGTCGGGCAGGTGGCACACCTGCGGCTGGCCGACCCGTCGGCCGCCCTCGCGCTGGCCGCGGCGCACGTGGGAGTGGGCGCCTCGGAGCTGTCGGTGGTGACCTCGCAGGACATCCTGTACGGCCATGCCAGGGTCGCCGAGTGGAAGCAGAACGCCATGTTCGTGGCCGGATGGCTGCTCGGCATGATCGCGCTGGCGAGCATCGCGGTGCTGGCGGGAGGCAGGATGGCCGACCAGATGCGCCGGGTGGGGCTGCTCAAGGCCGTCGGCGGCACCCCGGGGCTGGTGGCGGCGGTGCTGCTGGCCGAGCATCTGGCGATCGGGCTGGCGGCCGCGGCGGCGGGGCTCGTGGCCGGGCGGCTGGCCGCGCCGCTGCTGGTGGATCCGGGTCCCGGCCTGGTGGCGGGCCCCGCGCAGTTGTCGGTGAGCCCGCTGACGGCCGCCGTGGTGGTGGGCGCGGCGCTGGTGATGGCGGCGCTGGCCACGCTGGTGCCCGCCGTGCGGGCCGCGCGCACCAGCACCGTGCGCGCGCTGGCCGACGCCCCGCCGCCGCCGCGCCGCTCCTCGCGGCTGATCGCGCTGTCGGCGCGGCTGCCGGTGCCGCTGCTGCTGGGGCTGCGGCTGGCCGCGCGCCGGCCGCGCCGCGCGCTGCTGGGCATGGCGGCGGTCGCGGTCACGGTGGGCGGGATCGTGGCGGTGTTGTCGACGCAGGCGCACCGGCTGGCCGAGAAGGCGCCGGGCGACGATCCGCGCATCGTGCTCAACCAGGTGCTGGGCGTGGTGGTCGTGCTGCTGGTCGTGCAGGCGGCGGTCAACGCGGTGTGCATCGTGTGGGCGACCGCGCTGGACGTGCGGGCCTCGGCGGCGCTGGCCCGCGCGCTGGGAGCCGGTCCCGGGCAGGTGAGCGCCGCCCTTGCCGCGGCGCAGGTGCTGCCGGCGCTGGCGGGGGCGCTGCTGGGGGCGGGGATGGGGATCGGGCTGGCCGAGGCGCTCGACGACGACCCGGTCAGCGTGCCGCCGTGGTGGCAGCTGGCGCTGGTGGTGGCCGGGTGCGTGGTGGCGCTGGCCGCGCTGACGGCGCTGCCGGCCCGGATGGGCGCGCGCCGCCCGGTGGGGCAGGTCCTCGGCACCTGAGGTTGCGGTTCGTGCCACGAACTAATATGGTTCGTGGCACGAACTTCTATTGTGGGGTTGACATGACGATCACCTTCGGCGCCGGCGTGTCCTCCGCGGTCGCGCTCGCCCAGCAGACCCTTGAGCTGACCGCGCAGGCCGACCGCGACGGGCTCGACCTGTTCTCCGTCTCCGACCACCCCTACGTCGCCTCGCGGCTGGACGCCTACGCGCTGGTCGCCATGGCGCTGGGCCGTACCGGCAGGATCGCGGGGCTGGTCAACGTCACCAATCTGCCGCTGCGGCCCGCGCCGATGCTGGCACGCACCGTCACCTCGCTGACGGCGCTCAGCCAGGGCCGGCTGGTGCTGGGCATGGGCGCGGGCGGCGCCTGGGACGAGATCGTGCGCCTGGGCGTGCCCCGCCTGGAACCGGCCGCGGCGGTGCGCGCCTTCGAGGAGGGCATCCGCCTGGTCCGCCTGCTGTCCGGCGGGGGCGGCCCGGTCACCTTCGACGGCGAGTTCTACCGGGTCGACGGGCTGCGACCGGCCGCCGCGCCCGCCGCGCCGGTGTGGACCGGCTCCAACGGGCCGCGCTCGCTGGCCGCCACCGGCCGCGTCGCCGACGGCTGGATCCCCGGGCACGCCGCCGACTGGCTCAGCGAGCGCTACCGCACCTCGCGCCCGATCATCGACCGCGCCGCCCAGGAGGCCGGGCGTGAGCCGGGCCAGGTCCGCACCGTCTACAACCTGCCCGGCGTGATAACGCCCCGGCCGCTGGCCGCCACCCGCGACCACGACGGCCGCTGGATCGGCGGCTCGGCCGAGCAGTGGATCGAGGAGCTCACCGGCGCGGTGCTGGAGCACGGCGCCTCGGGGTTCATCTACTTCGCCCCGGACGAGGCGGCGGCCAAGGACACCGTCGCGGCCTGGGCCCGCGAGGTGGTGCCGGGGGTACGGCATGCCGTCGGGTCGTGAGCGGGGGGGGCGGCGCGGTGGGCAGGGCGGGGGCAGGGCGGGGCCGGGCGAGCTCCGTCATGTGGGGATCTGCCACATGGTGGCCAGTCGCCGGGTGGCCAGGCGGCGCGGCACCGCGCGCAGCAGGGTGTCGCGCGCCCACGCCATGACACCGGTGCGGGACATGAGCCACCCCTGGCGCGAGGAGGCCTCCATCATGCGGCTGGTGGGCGGGCGCCGCTCGGCGTCGTAGCGCAGCAGCCGCCCCGCCACCTCGCCCGCCTCGGCGCCGGCCAGGTGCCGGGTCAGGGCGGCGGCGTCCTCGAAAGCCTGGCTGGCGCCCTGCCCCAGGTCGGGAGTCATGGCGTGGGCGGCATCGCCCAGCAGCGCGATCCGCCCGACGGCGAACGTCGGCAGCGGCACGGCCAGGCGGGCGATCGCGTCCACGTACACGTCGGAGGGCGCGGTGGCGGCGATGATCGCCGGAACGGCCGGGTGCCAGTCGGCCATCAGCGCCAGCATCTGCTCACGCGCCTGCTCGGGGGCGGGAGGCGGGCCGCTCAGCGCGCAGTCGGTGAACCAGTAGACCTCGCGCCCGCCGAGCGGGAACAGGCCGAACATCGCTCCGGTGCGCCGGTCGACCAGGATGTTGGTCATCAGGCCGTCCGCCTCCAGGCCGGGCGGCAGGCGTGTCGTGCCGCGCAGGTCCAGCCGCCCGGCCCGCCTGAGACCGGGATGCGCGGGGAACAGGCGGGCGCGCAGCACGCTGCCGATGCCGTCGGCCACCACGACCGCGTCGGCGAGGGCGACGTCCCGGCCGCCGCTGACCAGCCGCACGATGCCGGGATCGTCATGGAGGTCGTCGATGGCGGTGGCGGTGCGCAGCAGGTCGGGTGGCAGCGGGGCGCGCAGGGCCCGGTGCAGGTCGGTCCTGCTCACCGTGACGGCCGCGCCCACCTGCCGCTGGGCCGCGCTCAGGTCGGTGACCAGCAGCGGGCGGCCACGCCAGTCGCGCAGCCCGCCGTGGCCAGTGGCCGTCGGCAACGATCGCAGGTGGCCGGCCAGGCCCAGCTCGTCGAGCGCGCGGACGCCGGTGGGCAGGACCACGATCGCGGTGCCCGCCTCACGCAGCTCGGGGGCACGCTCGAACAGGGTCACCTCGTGGCCGTGCCGGTGCAGTCCCACCGCGGCCGCCACGCCGCCGAGCCCGGCGCCCACCACTGCGACGCGCATGGTCACCACCTCCATTCACTACGCTGGTACTAGTACGCTTACTGCTATATCATGGAAGGGTGCCGCCGACCAACCCCGCCCGTCGCAGGGCCCTCGCCGACGCCGCCATCGAGCTGCTGGCCGCATCCGGCGTGCACGGGGTGACCCACCGGGCCGTCGAGAAGGCCGCCGGCCTGCCGACGGGGACGGCCTCCAACTACTTCCGCAGCCGCGAGGCGCTGCTGTTGGCGGCGGCCGAACGCATCGTCGAGCTGCACCGTGCCGACATGGATCAGGCGGCGGAACACCACGACGCCGCCGGCCGTACCAGCCTCGAACAACAGCTCGCCGACCTGATCGCCGGGTCGTTGCACGGCGCGGCCACCAGGTTGCGCGGCCGCTATCTGGCGATCTTCGAGCTGCAGCTCGAAGCCGGCAGGCGCCCGGCCCTGGCGCAGGCGCTGGCCGGGCTGCAGGAGGTGTCGCTGCGCTTCACCGCCGACCACCACGCCCAGCTGGGGCTGGCCGTCCCCGCCACGGCGGTGCCCACGCTGGTCACCTTGTACGGCGGGGCGCTGTTCACGCTGGTGACGATGCCGCCCGAGCACGTCAGCCGCGACGGGGCGCAGGCGATCGCCGAGGCCATCGTGCGGGGCGCGCTGGATCAGAGCACGCCGCGAAACGAGCGCCGGTAGGCGTCGGGCGTGACCCCCACCACGCGCTTGAACTGCCGCCGCAGCGTCGTGGCCGTGCCCATGCCGGTCGCCCGCGCCACCGACTCGACGCTCTCCTCGCTGCTCTCCAGCAGTTCCTGCGCCCGGCGCACCCGCTGGGCCAGCAACCACTGCAACGGCGTCTGCCCTGACACCGACCGGAACCGCCGTCCCAGATGGCGCGGGCTCATGTTCGCCCTGCGCGCCAGGTCGGCCACGCTCAACGGCCGCTCCAGCCGGCCCAGTGCCCAGGCCATCAGCTCAGCCAGCACGTGCTCGCCCTCGACCTGCACCGGCGCCGCCACGAACTGCGCCTGCCCGCCCGGCCGGTGCGGCGGCATGACCAGCCGCCGCGCCACCGAGTTGGCGATCGCCGCCCCGTGGTCGAGGTGCACCACATGCAGGCACAGGTCCACCGCCGCCGCCTTGCCCGCTGCCGTGAGCACGCTGCCGTTGTCGGTGTAGAGAACGTCCGGGTCGACGTCGGCCAGGGGATGGCGCGCCCGCAGCTCCTCGGCGTGCGCCCAGTGCGTCGTGGCCCGCCGCCCGTCCAGCAGCCCGGCCGCGCCGAGCACGAACGCCCCCGTGCACAGCGAAGCCACCCGCGCCCCCGCCCGATGCGCCGCCCGCACCGCCTCGACGACCTCGGCCGGCGGCGGCACGTCGACGTCGGCGCTGGCGGGCACGATCACCAGGTCGGCCGAGGCCACCCGGTCCAGCCCGTGATCGGGTTCGACCAGGAACGGCCCCACCCGCACCGGGGCGGGCCCGCACAGCAGCACCTCGTACCAGCCCTGGGTGGCTTCGCGCGGGGGGTTGCCGAAGATCTCGCAGGCGACCCCGAGCTCGAAGTGCAGCAGGTCGCCCGCGGCGACGATGGCGACAACCGGCATGTCCGAAAGTGTACGCATGATGGCGTTTCGGACCATCACGGCCGAGCCGGGCCGCCCGCCAGACTGGGGTGACTTCAGACCTTCGATGAACGGATTGA
Source organism: Nonomuraea sp. NPDC050663 (assembly GCF_044456985.1). Lineage (NCBI taxonomy): Bacteria > Bacillati > Actinomycetota > Actinomycetes > Streptosporangiales > Streptosporangiaceae > Nonomuraea > Nonomuraea sp. NPDC050663. The sequence continues at coordinate 739,842 of NZ_JBITGL010000003.1, read as the reverse complement.
ACGATGAGCACGACTGGCCCGGTGGTGGTGTACGGGGCGACGGGTCACACCGGCCGCTTCGTCGTGGCCGAACTGCGGCGGCGCGGTATCGCGACCGTCCTGTCCGGCCGTGACGAGGCGCGGCTGGACAAGCTGGCGGCCGAACTGGGCGGCCAGGACGGCCTTCCCGCCGTAGCCGCGGCCTCCGCCGACGACCCGGCGGCCCTGGACGCGGCGCTGGCGGGAGCGGCAGCGGTGATCAACTGCGCCGGGCCGTTCGCCGTCACCGGCGGCCCGCTCATCGAGGCGGCCCTGCGCGCCGGCATCCCGTACGTCGACGTCGCCGCCGAGATCGAGGCCAACGCCGCCGCCTTCGCCACCCACGCCGAAGCCGCCCGCCAGGCGGGCGTCGAGGTCGTGCCCGCCATGGCCTTCTACGGCGGCCTGGGCGACCTGCTGGCCACCGCGGCCCTGGACGGCGCGACGTCGGCCGAGGAGGTCCACGTCGCCTACGGCCTGAGCAGCTGGCACCCCACCCCCGGCACCCGGACCGCGGGCCAGGTCTCCCACGAGCGCCGCGCTGGCCGCCGGGTGCGCTACACCGGCGGCGCCCTGCAGTACCACGACGACGCCCCCGTCCAGCAGGACTGGGACTTCCCCCAGCCGCTGGGGCGGCGCCCGGTGATCGCCGAGTTCAGCATGGCCGACATCGTCACCGTTCCCAGCCACGTCGACGTCCCCGAGGTGCGCACCTCCATGATCGTGCAGGCCGCCCGCGACCTGGCCGACCAGGGCACCCCCGCGCCGCGGGCCGCCGACGATCAGGGCCGCTCGGACCAGACGTTCGTCGTCGACGTGCGCGTCCGCGTCGCGGGCCGCGAGCGCCGGGCCGTCGCGCGCGGGCAGGACATCTACGCCATCAGCGCCCCGCTCGCGGTGGAGGCGGTCGAGCGCCTGCTGACCGGCCGGGGCCGCACCACCGGCGTGGCCTCGGCCGGGGCGATGTTCGACGCGGCCGACTTCCTGCGGGCCCTGAGCCCGCACCTGTCGGTCAGCTGGTAGAGAGCCGAGAAAAGCGGCCACGGACGCGCGGGTGGTCTCCATCGACCACCCGGTGCGACGCGATCAACGGCGACGCCTGAGCCGGTTGGCCGCCGCGAGCACAGGCACCGCCGCGGTGACGACGGCCGCGCCCACCGGTGTGCCGGTGGCCAGGATCCAGCGGACGGTCCGCATGGCCAGGATGAGAACCTCGCTTCCGCGCACCCGCATGTCCGCCTCGAACCGGCTGACCGCCACGGGGACAGTGCAGGAGCCGTCGGTGACGTCACACAGGTGGCTCAGCAGGCCGGCGGCATCACGGATGGCCGCACCCGCTCCCATCCCGGCGGTCGGCGGAGTGGCGTGCACGGCGTCTCCGAGGGCGGTGATGCGACCGGCGGGCCAAGGGGCGAGATCCCGCACCCGTGAGGGCGCGGCGTTGAAGCGGAAGGCGGCGACGCTGCCCGGATCGGCCGCGGCGATGACCTCGAGCGGGCGTTCCGTCCACCCGTGGCGGCGGAACCTGGCCAGCAGCGCGTCACGCAGGTGCTCCTCTCGCAGCGCACGGAACGCGTCGGTCTCGGCGCTTTCGGGAAACATCGCGCCCCAGATGTAGGTGGGTCCGGTGGTGACCGCGCAGCGTCCCTCGGGAGCGTCAAGTACGGCGTTGCCCACGGGGTCGAGGAAGCCTACGTAAAGCGCCGCGCCATGGGGAGCGATGACCATTCCCGAGCGGGGCCCGAGCCGCCGCCGCTCGCGCGGGCCGAGGTCGGCGGCAGCCGTACGGCCGGAGAAGCCGACGATTCCAGCGGAGGAGCTCGTCGGGCCCCCAGCCAGGTGGCGGGCGACCAAGGAGTGGGTGCCGTCGGCCCCCACGACCAGGTCGCCGCGATGGATCGTCCCGTCGGCCAGTACGGCATGCGGGGCGCCGGGGGGATGATCAGGGGTGCCGGGAAAGCGTCAGGCATGTGAGGCAAGTGGGCGCGCAAGGAACGTGCCTCACCCGTTATCTAGGGGTGTCGTCAGGCACGTTCGTCATGTGCGAGACGTGCCGCTCAAGAGCGATGCCGTGGCCGGGGTTGGTTCACCGCGCGGTCAGGCTCGTGACGAGCGAGGCCACGGCCAGCACGAAGTACACGGCCCACGGGCCGATCCGCAGGGGGCGCGCCCGCACCTCAGGGACGAACGCAACCACGAAATAGGCGACGAGGCAGGCGGCGGCCACCGTCCCGAGTACTGGCACGGCCAGCCCCACCAGCAGCCCGACGGCCCCCGCCCCGAGCACGAACCCGAGCGGGACCTGCCAGGAGACCGGAACACCTTGCCTTTCGGCCTGCGCCCGCCCGTAGGGGTGCCGGGCGAGATTGGCGACGGCGGCCATGCCGACGACCGCAGCCGTCAGCAGCGTAATGGCGACATACATGCCACAAGGACGATCCAGCACGCACAGTTGTGACATCCCGGGTATGTGTGTCGTAGTCCGGCCCGGGGCGATGGGTGACGCCCGCCCAAGCCAGGCGGGGCCAGGGAAGTCAGGGCGACGCGCCCGCTTGCCACAGACCGATCCCCGGAGATCCGGGCCAATACATACTGCACACGGTCCGGCACGTCCCGCAATCTCCGAAGATCCTGGGAAGGCTCTTCTCAACGCCTCGGCGACCAGGGAAATACCATCCCGGTACCTGGTGACAGCTTCGTTAACGACAGGCCCTGATGGCGCAGGTACGGGGACTTCCCATGGGCGGTACGGTACGGTACCGTTCCAGGAGGCGGCGAAAGAGGTGCCCATGAGCAGCCCGGCGCAACTGAGATCGGTCCGCAAACGGCAGGAGATCATCGACGCCGCCCAGTCGGTGTTCCTCGACAAGGGCTTCGCCGGAGCCAGCGTGGACGAGGTGGCCGCACTCGCCTCCACCTCGAAGCGCACCGTCTACGGGCTCTTCCGCGACAAGAAGGGGCTGTTCACCGCGGTGATCACCGAGGCGATCGACGCCGCCGAACACCGCTCGCACGACAGCGTCGAGGCGCTGGCGACCAGTCAGGACCTCGCCACCGACCTGCGTGCCTTCGCCCGAAGGCACATCGTGGACGTCATCCAGCCCCACCTCATGAGGCTGCGCCGGCTGATCATCGGCGAGGCCGAGCGTTTCCCCGACCTGGCGAGTGTCTGGCAGGCCGAAGGCCCCGGCCGCGGTCACGCCACCCTGGCGCGGGTCTTCACCGCACTGGCCGAGCGCGGCCTGCTGAGAGCGGCCGACCCGGAGCTGGCGGCCCAGCACTTCAACTGGCTGATCCTGTCGATCCCGCTGAACCAGGCCATGTTCCGCACCGACGACGACCACCACTCCCCCGCCGACCTCGAGTACTACGCCGACGAGGGAATCAGGGTGTTCCTGGCCGCCTACGGCAGCGACCGACCGCAGCGCTGACGTCCCTGAGCAGAATCCCCGCATGTCCCGAAGTCCATCACCACCGGAGGATCATGATGTCCAAGGTGACCTCGGCAGACGGCACACTCGTCGCCTACCAGCGCTTCGGCGGCGACGGCCCACCGCTCATCCTGATCACGGCGGCTCTGAGCGACCGCACCGCGTCCACCGAGCTGGCCGAGCAACTGGCGCCCGAGCTTTCCGCGATCACCTACGACCGGCGCGGACGCGGCGGCAGCGGCGGCCTCGGCGACTGGACTCTCCAGCGTGAGATCGAGGATCTCGCCGCCCTCATCGAGGAGGCCGGTGGCAACGCCGCGGTGTACGGCCACTCCTCCGGGGCGGCCCTGGCCTTGCACGCGGCCGCCGCCGGGCTGCCGATCACCAAGCTCATCCTGCACGAGCCGCCCTTCACTCCCGCTCAGGAGGGTCAGGACCCGCACGAGAGCCAGGCCGCTGAGGAGCGGGCCGGACGGGAGGAGGCCGAAACCATTCGAGCCCTGCTCGCCCAGGGCCGGAAGGCCGAGGCCATCGCGGCGTTCCTGGCGCCCACCGGCATGCCGCAGGAGATGGTCGAGCACATGAGCAACGACCCCGCCGTCCAGGCCGTCGCCCACACATTGCCGCACGACCCGTACGAGGTGGTCAGCGCCGCCAGCAGAGGTGGTGCCACACCGGCCGAGCAGGCGGCCGCCGTGTCCATCCCCACGCTCCTGCTGTGCGGCGGTGACAGCTTTCCCTGGATGATCGAGAGCGCCGCCCAGCTCGCCGCCGCCATGCCCGACGGGCGTCATCACGTCATGCCGGGCCAGCATCACGTCGCCGCACCGGAAGTCCTGGGACCGCTGCTGACTCGCTTCGTGCTCGGCACCTGAGCTTCGACGGGACCGGCGACCCGGATCTTGGGCGCGCGGGGCGGACCGGCATGCTCGTCCTGACAGCGCCGGACGACAAGGGAGACATCATGCCGGGCATCGGGATCATCGGCGTCGGCGAGATCGGCCGGGCCATCGTCGAGGGCCTGTGCGAGGGCCCACACGAGGGCCCACACGAGGGCCTAGACGCGCACGGTGGCGGAGCGCCGGCGATCCAGCTGTCGCCGCGCGGCGCCGCCACGGTCGCGCGGCTGGCCGGGCGCTACGCCACCGTGCGCGTCTGCGACAGCAACCAGGCGGTCGCCGACGCCTCGGACGTGGTGATCATCGCCGTCCGCCGCCCGGACCTGCACCAGGCGCTGGACGGCCTGCACGTGGCCGACGACAAGACCGTGATCAACGTGATGGCCGGCGTCTCCCTAGGCGAGCTGCGCCAGATCCTGGGCACCAAGGCCGCGCTGGTGCGGGCCATCCCGCTGCCCGCCGTACGGGAACGCCGCTCCGTCACCGTGACCCACCCCTCGCACCCGGTCGCCGACGCCCTGTTCGACAGGCTGGGAGGGGCGCTGCCGGTCGCCGACGAGGCGGCCTTCGACGTGCTGTCGGCGCTGACCGGGACGCTGACCACCCACTACGCCTACCTCGCCACGCTCGCGTCGTGGGCGGCCGGGCACGGCATCGCCCCCGATGTCGCCGACGGCTACGTGCGCGGCCTGTTCCAGGGCGTCGGCCGCTCCCTCGGCGACGGGACCCGATCGTTGCAGCAGCTCGCGGCCGACCACGAGACCCCGAACGGGAGCAACGAGCGGATCCGCACCACCTGGTTCGACGCCGCCAACGCGAGCGCCCTGACCGATGCGCTGGACGGCCTGCTGGCCGGGCTCAGGGCACGATGACGAGCTTGCCGCGCACCCCTCCCTGCTCCAGCAGCGCGTGAGCCGTACCGGCCTCCTCCAGCGGGAACGTGCGCGCGACCCGCAGCCGCAGCGCTCCCTCGTCCACGAGGGCGGACAGCTCGGCCAGGCGCGCCGGGTCCGGGTGCGCCCAGACGACGGTGCTCTTGATGTCGCGCCCCTCCTCGGGCATGCCGTGCATGACCAGCGACAGGAACTGCCCGCCGTCCCTGACCGCGGCGTGCGCCAGGCCGACCACGACGGCCGGGTCGACGGCGGCGTCGACGCCGCCGGGCACGACATCCCGTACGGCATCGGCCAGGCCGTCGCCGCCCTCGACGAAGTAGGCGGCGCCGAACCCGCGCACCAGGTCCTCGTCGGATGGCCTGGCCGCGGCGACGACCCGGATGCCGCGCCGGGAGGCCAGCTGGGTGAGGAAGCCGCCGACGTTCCCGGCCGCGCCGGTCACCAGCAGCGTCGATCCGGGCTGCAGCGCCAGGTGGTCGAGGCAGACCAGCGCGGTCATGCCGCCCAGCGGCAGCCCGGCCGCTTCCTGAGCGCTCGCCCGCTGCGGCGCGGCGGCGAGCACGGCCGGGTCGGCGACGCAGTATTCGGCGTAGGTGCCGCTGTCGTGGGCGAGGTTGAGCGACAGGCCGATCACGCGGTCGCCGGGCCGCAGGCCGCCCGCCTCCGGCCCGGCCGCGTCGACGACCCCGGCGAGGTCGACGCCGAGGCCGGTGGACTCGCGCGGCTCGGCCATCCCTGCGGCCTGCATGCCGCCGGTGCGGACGAACACGTCGAGCGGGTTGACCGACGCGGCCTCGATCCGGACCCGGACCTGGCCGGGGCCCGGCTCGGGTAACGGGAGGTCGGCGACCTCCAGCGCCTCGGGGCCACCGTAGCCGCGCACCACGACTGCTCGCATGGACTCTCCTTCGAAGGGGGGAAGTTCCTTGATCGTAAGAAGGCGTCCGCCAGCTGGACAGCCCTTACTTCAACAATCAACGAACTGGCGAGTCCCAGCGCAGAAGCGTCAGCCGACCTTGCGGACGTCGCTCACCCGCCGCAGGAAGACGACCGCGTCGACCTGGTCGAGATGGGCGGCATCCAGCGGGAAGTAGGCGAAATCCCCGGTGGTGCGCCGCGAGGGCGTCTCGGCCACCTCGGGCAGGCGGCGGGCGTCGACGAGCGCGTGCTCCCAAGGCAGCGTGGACAGGGCGCCCTCGACGGTGTCGGGCGCGGGGACGTCGTCGGCGACCGCGCCGAAAGCCGAGGCCAGGAAGGCGTAGCGCTCGCCCAGGCCCGCCGAGATGATCGCTCCCGCGCTCCACCACCGCAGCTGGTGGTCGCCGAAGGACATCACGGTCAGGTGGCGCTGCAGGTGCAGGTTGGAGGCGAAGACCAGGGCGGGGCCGTGCTCCGCTGTGGCGCGCAGGTTGGCGGCCATCATCGCGTCGCGCAGGGCCGACAGGCGGCTCCAGCGCAGCGGGGAGTCGTCGGCCATCCAGTAGTGGTAGCGCAGCAGGCCGGTGGCGGTGCGCGCGTACAGGGCCGCCAGCTCCCTGTCCCCGGCCGTCAGCTGCGGCGCCTGCAGTTCGAGCAGGGCCGCCAGGTCGTCGGCGATCAGGCGCAGCCGCTGGGCCTCGGCGGTCCTGCCGATCGACTGGGAGGAGTCCATGGCGGCGGCCTGGTTCGACCACCGCTCGTCGGCCCCCAGCAGTTCCTCCAGGGCCTCGGCGGTGACGATCCCCTCGCGCAGCGGGCCGTCGAGCAGGGCGTACAGGCCGGTGAGCGCCTCGCGCGGGCTCGCCGCCCAGTACTCCAGGGGGCCGTCGAAGCCGTGGAAGCGCACCTTGTCGTCGTGGTCCTGGTTGTAGGACCGCATCCAGCGCACGAGCTCGCGGTTTGCGGCGACGGTGCCGAAGTCGTGGCTGAAGCCGCGCTCCATGACGTCGTCGAGGCTGCCCTCGCCGGTGGTGACGTAGGCGTCGACCAGGCGGCCCTTGAGGCAGTCGCTCTCGATGGCGAACACGCGGTAGCCCTCGTGCTCGACCAGGTGACGGAAGATCTCGTTGCGCAGCTCGCCCAGTTCGCCCACGAAGTGCCTGGCCTCGCCGAGGCCGAGCAGCTGGGGACGGGAGGCCAGCGAGCGCAGGAACGCCGAGATGCCCGCGCCGTCGAGCTGCCAGGCGATGTCCTTGATATCCATGCCTTCAACGCTATCGTTGAACATTCGGTGTAAACTTGGACCACCGTTTGGCCTGATTTATCGGCATGAACCCTCCATCGGTGGTGCACCTGTGAGACCCGTGGACCTGGCGCGCGAACACGGCCTGTCCACCCAGGCCATCAGAAACTACGAGGAGGCCGGCATCCTGCCCGCCGCCGCGCGCACCGCCAGCGGCTATCGCAGCTACACCCCCACGCACGCCCACGCCCTGCGCGCCTTCCTCGCCCTGGCCCCAGGGCACGGCCATCAGACAGCCGCCGCGATCATGCGGGCGGTCCACCGCGGCGCCGTCGACGAGGCGCTGCGCGTCATCGACGACAGCCACGGCCTGCTCCTCGACGACCGCCGAACCCTCCAGGCCGTCGAGGCGGCCCTGCGCGACCTGGCGCCGCTGCCGCAGGAACGCGGGGAGACCTTCATCGGCCCGCTGTCGCGGCGGCTGGGCCTGCGCCCCGCGACCTTGCGCAAGTGGGAGCAGGCCGGGCTCATCCGGCCACGCCGCGACCCGCAGACCGGCTACCGCGTCTACAGCGCCACCGACGTACGGGACGCCCGGCTGGCCCACCAGCTCCGGCGCGGCGGCTACCTGCTGGAGCAGATCGCCCCGCTGATCGCCCAGGTCCGCGCGGCCGGAGGCGTCGGCCCGCTGGAGTCGGCGCTGCGCGACTGGCAGGCCCGCCTGTCCTCGCGGGGCCGCGCCATGCTCAGCGGGGCGGCCGCCCTCGACGCCTACCTGCGCGCTCGCGAGGGCTGACAACTGTGGCCCCGCGGCAAGCCCGGGGCTATGTAGAGTTCGAGCATGGGTGAACCCCGGATGACACTCCAGCTCCAGGCGGTCCTGGAGGTGTTCTTCGCCGACCCCGCACGGGTCCGCTACGGGCTGGAACTGTGCAACGCGACCGCGCTGCCCTCCGGCACGATCTACGTGATCCTCGCCCGGCTCGAAGGCTGCGGCTGGGTCGAGAGCGCCTGGGAGCCGAGCGCCGACTACGACGGGTCCGGCCGCCCCAGGCGCCGCTACTACACGATCACCGACAAGGGCCGCGCCGCCGCCCCGGCGGCCGTCAACCGGGCGTACGGCAAGCGCCGCCAGCCCCCGCCCTCCTGGGTGCCGGCATGAACGACCTGGTCCGACGAGCCCACACAGTCGCCGCCTACTGGCATCGGGGGCAGCTGCGCAAGAGCGGTGAACCGTACATCACCCACCCGGAGGCCGTCGCACGAATCCTCACCGAGCTCGGCGCCGGCGACGACACCGTGCTGATCTGCGCGGCCCTCCTGCACGACGTCCTCGACGACACCGCCTGCCCCCAGGAGCAGCTGCGCGCCGAGTTCGGCGACGAGATCACGGACCTGGTCCTGGAGGTGCAGGGCTTCGCCTACGACACCTCGCAACCGGTCAGCGAGCGCTGCCGCACGCTCAAGCTGGCCGACCGGCTGCACAACATGCGCACCGCCGACTTCCTGCCCGCCGAGAAGGCGCGTCTCAAGGCGCGCGAGACACTCGAGGTGTTCGTGCCCATGGCGCAGCAGCTGGGCCTGGGGCGGCTACGCGACGAGCTCGACGCCCTCGCCACGGCGCGCCAGGGTGACGGCGGGCTGGCCTTCCAGGCGGTCAGCACCGGCGCCGTGCTGCTGCCCGCGCACGCCCGCGACAGGTACGTGGAGGAGTGGCAGAGCGACCTGCACCGGCTGCCCGGGCGGCGCGAACGGCTGCTCTACACGCTGCAGCTGCTGGCGAGCATGCCCCGCCTGGCAGCCGCCCTTCGCACCCCGCTGTCGGCGCCGCGCGCGGCGCTGGGGCGGTGGCTGCGATGGCTGCTGCGCTCCAACCTGCGCACCTGGGCCGTGCTCACGCCGCCCCTGGCGTGGCTGGTGCTGGACGCCGGCAGCCGCAGCGAAGCACTCACCCTGCTGATCACCATCCCGCCCCTGCTGGGAGCGGGAGTCGAGTGGCTGCGAGCCCGGCTCAAACGCTGAGACCCGGGCCCAGGTCCCGGCCGGTGACGGACGAAACGTCGACGGAGGACAGGAAGGCCATGGCAGGCGTCATCCGCTGGCACCCTGCCAGAGCGGGCTGGCTGCGGTGAACATCGCCACGAACGACTCGTGCGAGGTGAGGAGCGGGCGGATGCCGCCGTCCGTCATGACCCCCGTCTCGACGTCGAGCACCTGGTCGGAGTCCACCGTGCAGGAGAGGCAGGCCCAGCAGCCGCGGATCGGGCATCGCCGGGAGCCCGTCGAGAGCGACGAGCGCCCCGTCGGCCGCGTCGGCCACGAGCACCGACAGGTCCTGCGTCTGTACGGCCAGCAGGGCACGGGCCACGGTACGCCTCGGTGACTCGTTCATGATCGGATATTAGTTGGACGCGACCAGGTCAGGGCTTGTAGCGTTGAAGCAGACCGTGACATCGCCCGAGGAGGTGGGACCCATGAACGCTGGACCGACGTGGGTGCTCCCCTCTGGGATCACGGCCGGGCGACTGACGTAGGTGTCGCCGGGGGCGCCTTCCTGACAAGGCACTCCCGAAAGGCAACACCGATGAACTTTTCGCCTTCTACCGCCGAGCCGTACGACGTGATCATCGCCGGCTGCGGCCCGACCGGCGCGATGCTCGCCGCCGAGCTGCGACTGCACGAGGTGCGGGTCCTGGTCCTGGAGAAGGACACCGAGCCCGCGTCGTTCGTCCGCATCGTCGCCCTGCACATCCGCAGCCTGGAGCTGATGGCGATGCGCGGCCTGCTGGAGCGGCTGCTCGAGCACGGACGGCGGCGCCCGGCCGCCGGATTCTTCGCCGCCATCAACAAGCCCGCGCCCAAGGGCATCGACTCGGCGCACAACTACCTGCTGGGCATCCCGCAACCGGTCATCGTCCGCCTGCTCGAAGAGCACGCGCTCGCGTTGGGCGCGCAGGTCAGGCGCGGTCGCGCCGTGGCCGGGCTCGAGCAGGACGACGACGGCGTGACTATCGAGTTGGACTCCGGCGAACGGCTGCGGACCCGTTTCCTCGTCGGCTGCGACGGCGGGCGCAGCACGGTGCGCAAGCTGCTCGGCGTCGGCTTCCCCGGCGAGCCCTCGCGCAACGACACGCTGATGGGCGAGATGGAGGCGGCCGCGCCGCAGGAGGAGATCGCCGCCAAGGTGGCCGAGGTCAGCGCGACGCACCAGCGGTTCTGGCTCAGGCCCTTCGGCGCGGGCGTCTACAGCGTCGTGGTCCCCGTCGCGGGTGTGGCCGATCGCACGCAACCGCCAGCCCTGGAGGACTTCCGCCACCACCTGCGCGCCGTCGCCGGGACCGACTTCGGCGTGCACTCACCGCGCTGGCTGTCGCGCTTCGGGGACGCCACCCGGCTGGCCGAGCACTACCGGGTCGGGCGGGTGCTGCTGGCGGGAGACGCCGCGCACATCCATCCGCCCATCGGCGGGCAGGGGCTCAACCTGGGCCTCCAGGACGCGTTCAACCTCGGCTGGAAGCTGGCCGCCCAGGTGCGCGGCTGGGCGCCGGACACCCTGCTCGACACCTACGAGGCCGAATGCCATCCGGTCGCCGAGGCCGTACTCGACAACACGCGCGCCCAGACGGAACTGCTGTCCACCGAACCGGGCCCGCAGGCCGTACGGCGGCTGCTCACCGAGCTCATGGACTTCGACGAGGTCAACCGCCACCTGCTGGAGAAGATCACCGCTACCGGCATCCGCTACGACTTCGGCCCGGGCCCTGACCTGGTCGGCCGCCGCCTGCCCGACCTGGAGCTGAAGCAGGGGCGGTTGTACGACGTGCTGCGTGGCGGGCGCGGCCTGGTGCTGGACCGCACGGAGCGCCTGGACGTGGGCACCTGGTCGGACCGGGTCGACTATCTCGCCGATCCGACGGTCGCGCTGGACGGTCCCGGGGTGCTGCTGCGGCCCGACGGTCACGTCGCCTGGGTCGGGGACGACCAGGGGGAGCTGGACGAGCACCTCTGCCGGTGGTTCGGCGCGTGACCACGGGTGCTGGCCGGGGGACGCCTCGGCCAGCACCTCCGCGCCTGCACCCGGCTCGCAAGAAATTTCAGCAATTTTCAGCAGATCATTGCAATCGCCGCAACCTCTGAGTAATTTCCGGGCAACACCCCCGATTTGCTGCCCAAGGGATCAGACATGCGTGTGACCGCGCGCCTGGCCACGCTCGCCGCCGCGAGCCTGGTGGCGACCCTCTCCCCTCCCCCGACCGCCTCGGCGGCCACCTCCGTCACCGTCTTCTACGCCACGACCTGGACCACGGCCAACATCCACTACGCCCCCACCGGCGGAACCTGGACCACCGCCCCCGGCCTGCCCATGGGCGAAACGGCCTGCGCGGGCTGGAAGAAGAAGACCATCGACCTCGGCACCGCCACCGGACTCAAGGCCGCCTTCAACAACGGCTCCGGCACCTGGGACAACAACGGCGGAGGCGACTACACCCTCGGCCTCGGCACGACCACCGTCAAGGACGGCGCCGTCACCGCCGGCGCCGCCGACCCCTGCGCCCCGCAGACCCCCGACACCACGCCGCCCAGCACGCCCGCCTCCCTGACCGCCACCGCCCAGGGCACCACGATCAAGCTGAGCTGGACCGAGTCCACCGACGACGTCGCCGTCACCGGCTACCGGATCTCGCGCACGAAGGGCTCCGGCGCCCCGCAGACCCTGACCACCGGGACCGGCACGGTCTACACCGACGCCGGGCTGGACCCCGACACGACCTACACCTACACGGTCAGGGCCGTGGACGCGGCCGCCAACGCCTCACCCGCCAGCGCCCCGGCCAGCGCCGAGACGGGCTCGGCCCCGCAACCCGTCCCCGGCACACCGCTCGGCGGCGACCCCCGCGAGGACAGCATCTACTTCGTCATGACCGCCCGCTTCAACGACGGCGACTCCTCCAACAACCGCGGCGGCAGCCAGCACGTCAAGTCCGGCAACGCCGCCAACGACGACCCCATGTTCCGCGGCGACTTCAAGGGCCTGATCGACAAGCTCGACTACATCAAGGGCCTCGGCTTCTCCGCCCTCTGGATCACGCCGGTCGTGCTGAACCGCTCCGACTACGACTTCCACGGCTATCACGGCTGGGACTTCTACCGCGTGGACCCGCGCCTGGAGTCGCCGCAGGCCACCTACCAGGACCTCATCAACCAGGCGCACGCCAAGGGCATCAAGATCTACCAGGACGTGGTCTACAACCACAGCTCCCGCTGGGGAGCCAAGGGCCTGTTCGTCCCGCCCGTGTGGGGCGCGCGCGACGCCGAGTGGCGGTGGATGTACAGCGAGAAGGTGGCGGGCAAGGAGTACAACCCGCTCGACGAGCACCAGGGCGACGACCCGGCGATGAGCGCGGCGGAGAACGCCAGGGCCAAGGGCCGGCCGTACAACGGCGACCTCTGGCACACCTCCGCGCCCGCCGGCAACACCTGCCCGAACTTCGGCACGCCCAACGGTCAGCGCTCCCCCGAGGGTTACCTCATCCGCCACTGCCAGTGGCCCAGCCCCACGACCGGCATGTTCCCCGCGCAGTACTACCACCAGTGCTGGATCGGCAACTGGGAGGGTTCGGACTCCAAGAGCTGCTGGCTGCACGACGACCTGGCCGACCTCAACACCGAGAGCAAGGCGGTCCAGGACTACCTGATCGACGTCTACAACACCTACATCGACATGGGCGTGGACGGCTTCCGCATCGACACCGCCGTGCACATCTCCAGGCTCATGTGGAACCGGCACTTCCTGCCCGCCATCCAGCAGCACGCCCAGGCCGTACACGGCGACAAGGCCAAGGACTTCTACGTCTTCGGCGAGGTCGCCGCCTTCGTGCACGACAAGTGGAACCGCGGCTCGGTCAACCACAGCCCGCAGTTCTACACCTGGAAGGAACGGAGAGACTACGACGCCGACGACGCCAAGGCGGTGGTCGAGCAGTACGACTACGAGAACCTGATGGGTACGGCACAGCAGCCCACCACCGACAACGCCTTCCTTCGCGGCAACGACTACCACGCGCCCGACCATTCGAGGTTCTCCGGCATGAACGTCATCGACATGCGCATGCACATGAACTTCGGCCAGGCCTCCAACGCCTTCCACAACGGCAAGGACAGCGACGACAGCTACAACGACGCCACCTACAACACCGTCTACGTCGACTCCCACGACTACGGCCCGAACAAGTCCACCGTCCGCTACGCGGAAGGCACCGAGGCGTGGGCGGAGAACATGGCGCTGATGTGGACCTTCCGCGGCATCCCGACGCTCTACTACGGCTCGGAGATCGAGTTCCAGAAGGGCAGGCCCATCGACTGCGGTCCGACGTGCCCGCTGGCCACCACCGGCCGCGCCTACTACGGCGACCACCTCGCCGGCACGGTGCGGGCCGGTGACTTCGGCGTCGTCACCGAGTCCTCGGGGGCGGTGGCGGACACGCTCAGGAAGCCGCTCGCCCAGCACGTCCAGCGGCTCAACCAGATCCGGCGCGCGGTGCCGGCCCTGCAGAAGGGCCAGTACTCCACGGCCGGGGTCAGCGGCAACATGGCGTTCAAGCGCCGCTACACCAGCGGCGACGTGGACAGCTTCGCGCTGGTCACCGTCACCGACGGCGCCACCTTCACCGGCGTGCCCAACGGCACCTACGTGGACGTGGTCACCGGTCAGAGCGTCACGGTCACCAACGGCACGCTGACGGTCGCCGCGCCCGGCAAGGGCAACGCCCGCGTCTACGTGCGCGCGGTTCCGGGCAGGCCCGCGCCGGTCAAGATCGGTACGGCGGGGCCGTACCTGAAGTAGCTCCACGGTGGCGTCCCCTCGAGGCGAGGGGACGCCACGTCGTCGCCGCGGATCACATCAGGGTGGCGCCGATCTCGGCCATCCGTTCGGCCGCGTAGCCGGGGTCGATCAACGCCTCGGGAGTGTGAAGCCCAGGCATCACGGGGTCGCCGCGCAGGCCGAGCAGCCGCTCGAGGCCGAGGGCGACGCCGAGCGCCGTCAAGGGACGCTGCCCCTCCGGGTGAAGAAGGTAGCGGCTGGTCCTGAGCGGGGCGCCCGCGCGGTCCACGCCCTCGAGGTCGATCCTGATCTCCGTGGACGCGGGCCCGCCTGCCCGCCTGCCCGCCGACTCACCGACCGCGAACGCGAAACGCACGTTGGGCGCGCCGGTCGCGACGGCCAGGCTCGGCACGTCGAGGATGGGCACGATCTGTCCGGGCAGCACGGCTCCATCGACGCTGGTGACCATGACCTGCGCGTCAGGACCGCTGACCCAGTCGAAGACTCCGTCGCGGCGCACGTGCCCGCTGGAGGTGGCGGCCAGCAGGCGTGTCATGTCCTCCGCCGCCGCGGGCCCGCCGCTGTCCTGCTCGTCCAGCACCCCGCTGACCTCGATGGCGTCGAGCCGGTCGAACTCCCTGGCGAGGTCGAGTACCGCCAGGACGACGAGCCCGGCGTACCAGTGGCTGGCCAGCAGGATCGGCGCCGCGCCGGCCCGCAGTCCCGCGGCGACGACCTCGGGGCCGATGTCGACCAGGCCGCTGGAGATGCTGACGTACGGCAGGCCGCGGTCCTGCGCGTAACGCAGTCCGTTCAGGTGACTGTCTCGCACCATGGCCACGACCGCCGAGTAGCTGCCGCCCTGCTGCAGGCCGAGGTCGCCTCGCCGCAGATCGATGGTCGCGGCGGTCGCCCCGCCGAGCTCGTCGGCGACCCGCCGGGCGCGGCCGAGATCCCGGCCCGCGATCGTCAGCGGCAGCTCCGGATACCACCGGCGCAGGAGCGCGGCGGTTGCCGCGCCCGCCTGGCCGGACCCGCCCATGATCAGTACGGAGTGCTCCACGGTGATGCCCTCCCACTAAGCTTCATTATGTAACTTACATTTTGTAGCTTATGATGGCAGGCAACACAAGGGGAGGCCGATGACCACGGGATCGACTCGTCTGTCCAAGCCGGCCAGGCGGGAACAACTACTCGACACCGCCCTGGCGATCGTGCGCGCCCACGGCACCGAGGGCCTCACGCTGCTCACCCTGGCCGAGGCCGCGGGGGTGAGCAGGCCGATCGTCTACGACCACTTCGGCACCCGCCCCGGCCTGCTGATCGCCCTCTACCGCAGACTCGAGCAGCGACACCGGGCCGCCTCGGAGGAGGCCCTGCGTGACGCCCCGCCCGCCCCCCGCGAGATCGCCCGCGTCCTGAGCGCCGCCTACTTCGCCTGCGCCACCGACATGCCCGAGTGGACCGCCATCTCGGCCGCCCTCAAGGGCAACCAGGAGATGGAGGCGATCGAGCACGAACTGCTCGACGGCTACACCGACCTGATGGCCACCGCTCTGCGACCGTACTCCCGGCTCACCCGGCAAGCCCTCCGGCTGCGCTGCGTGGGCGCACTGGGCGCGGCGGAGGCGATCGCCGCGGAGCTGAACCGGGGGCGGACCACCGTCGCCGAGGCCGTGGAGGCGCTGACCGACTTCACCGCGGGCAGCATCGACGCCCGGACCTAGGCAGGCGTCGTCATGCACACCGTGACCTCGGGATACGTCTGCGACGTCTGATCGAACAGCGGCTGCGGCGTGCCGCGCAGGTGCAGGTCGAGGAAGGCGGCCACGTACGCGCGGGTGATCTCCATCGACCGGGCGGCAGGCAGCGTCGCGCCGGTATCCAGACCGGCCTGCTCCCCCAGCACCGAGATGTCGGTGAACGAGGCATGCCCGGCGCCGGCGACCACCAGCCAGCGCTTCCACCCGGTGAGGTGCTGCCAGGCGGCCTGCCACGAGGCGGCTTCCCGGCCTCCCGGCGTGCGCGTCGCCTGCGACCCGAGCAGCAGGTACGGCTTGCGCAGCCCGCTCGCCGGCACGGGCACGACGGCCAGTCCGTCGACGTTCACCCCGGCCTTGATCCGGGAGTCTTTCAGCAGCGCCGCCACCGAGCTGGCACCGCCCACGGAGTGCCCGGCCATGGCGATCCTGGCAGGGTCGATGAGCCCCGCCCCCTTCCACCCGGGCCGCGGCCCGGTCAGCTGGTCGACGACGAACGAGACGTCGTCGGCGCGGGTGGCGCCCACCTTGTCCCAGAAGGCCTGGTCGTGCGGCTGGACCTGGCAGGCCGTACAGGTGACCACCCGGCCGCCGGGGAAGACGGTGGCGATGTTCTCGTGGGTGTGACTGATGGAGGCCACGACGTAGCCCCTGCTCGCCAGATCCTCGGCGAGGCCGGTGAGCGAGCTGCGCGTCTTCTCGAAGCCAGGGGAAAGCACGACCAGGGGCAGCTCGCGTGCCTTGCCCGCCGCCGGGGCGTCGCTGAAGGCATGCGTGCGCGTCCGGGTCAGCAGGTCGGCCGGCACACCGGTCACACCCGCGTCCTTCAAGGTGAGCTCCGACTCCACCGCGCTCATGTACGGCGCCGCCTGCCCACCCGCCCTCGCGGCCGGGTACCACAAGGAGACCATGAGCTCCCTGGACGTCGATCCAGCGTCCCAGGGATCGGGGCGCGAGGTGTCGGTGAGGTGCAGCGAGGTGGTGCCGACCGGCTGGGAACCGGTCGGCTCCGGGAGCGAGAGCACGGTGTCTCGCGCCGTCTTGGGAGGCTCGGCGGAGACGCCCGGAGAGGGATTGCGCGACGGCCGATCCACGGAGCCGCTCCCGGCCTCGGGACCGGACACCGGCGCGCACGCGGTGATCGCCGAAGCAAGCACTCCGGCCGCGATAACCATCTTTCGAAGTTCCACGACGGCGACGCTAGGCGCGGGCGGCTCTCCGCCGCGTCGGCCGCCGTGCCGATCTGCGCGGGCCGGGTCATCATGGCGATGTAGTCACGCAGGCCGACGCGCCCCTTATGGGACATACAGGACAATGCTCGGGTGGTAGCACGATGGCTGACTCTCGCGCGTCCCGACCAGCGGCGTCCTCCTCCGTCCAAGCGGGCGCTCGTGGCCGACCTGCTGGTGGCGCTCGCCCTGACCGCCCTGGCGGTGACGGCGACCGCCTCCACCCCGGACGGCGCGCACAAGGTCCCGCTGGCCGAGTCCTTGCAGCTGCAACCCGTGATCCCTTCGCCTGCCGTCGACGCGCACCCTGTCGTGCCCACGCCGGAACCGTCGCAGGTCCTGCTCGTGTTGCTGGTGATCGCGACCACCCTGCCGCTGGCGGCGAGGCGGCTCAGCCCGCTCGGCGCCTTCTGGGTGGTGCTGCTCGCCGCACTGGCCACGCACGACGACGCGACCTGGATCACCGTGCTGGCATGTGCGATCGCCGCCTACAGCGCGATG
The DNA here is from genome assembly GCF_044456985.1 of Nonomuraea sp. NPDC050663. NCBI lineage: Bacteria > Bacillati > Actinomycetota > Actinomycetes > Streptosporangiales > Streptosporangiaceae > Nonomuraea > Nonomuraea sp. NPDC050663. The sequence goes on along the minus strand of NZ_JBITGL010000003.1, from coordinate 722,124 downwards.
GCGCACAGCCGGCACGTGACCTGGGCGACAGCCGGGCTCGCGATGGCGGCCGTGCTGGCGGGCGTGGCCTTCCACGACTCCGTCGGCAGCCTGCCGAACTGGCTGGGCCCCTTCACCGTCCTGCTGAGCGCCGGCGTCGTGGCCGGCACGGTCCGCCTGTGGCGGCGACGGCTGGACGAAGCCGGCCGCGCCCAGGAAGAGGCCACGCGCCGGGCCGTAGAACGGGAGCGCTCCCGGATCGCGCGCGAGTTGCACGACATCGTCACCCACAACGTGAACGTGATGGTGATCCAGGCCGGAGCCGCACGCAAAGTGATGGACGCGGCGCCGGAACGGTCGAAGCAGGCCATGCTCGCGGTCGAGGCCAGCGGCCGGGCGGCCATGGCGGAGCTTCGACACGTCATGGGCCTGCTCGCCGGCGAACCTGCGGAGAGTCCCGACGACGGGCTGCAGCCGCAACCCGGGCTCGACCAACTCGACTCACTGATCGACCGGGTGCGCGCGACCGGCGTACCGATCCAGGCAGACGTGGCGCAGCCCCCCTGCGCACTGCCGCCAGGGGTGGAAATGGCCGCCTATCGCGTGGTGCAGGAGGCCCTGACCAACACCATGAAGCACGGGAACGGCGCGACGGCATCCGTCGCCATCCGCTACCCCGGGCAGTGGATGGAGATCGAGATCGCCGACACCGGCGGAACACCCACACCGCGAGCAGCAGCCGGACAGGGCCGGGGCCTGGCCGGACTACGGGAAAGACTGGCCATCTACGGCGGCAGCCTGCGCGCCGGGCCCGCCGGGGACGGCTATCTAGTCGCGGCGCGCCTGCCATGGAGCACGACGTGAGCGAGCCCCTGCGCGTGGTCATCGCCGACGACCAGGCCCTCGTACGCAGCGGATTCGGCATGATCCTCACCGCCGACGGCATCGAGGTGACGGCCGAGGCGGCCAACGGCGCCCAAGCCGTCGCCGCCGTCCGGCGAACCGCCCCCGACGTGGTCCTGATGGACATCCGCATGCCCGAAATGGACGGAATCGAGGCCACCCGGCGGATCGTCGCGGCCGACGCGCCCAACACGCGCGTCCTCATCCTGACCACCTACGACCTCGACCAGTACGTCTACGCCGCCCTGACCGCAGGCGCCAGCGGCTTCCTGCTCAAGGACGTCACCCCCGAGCAACTCGTGGCGGCCGTCCGGGTGGTACGCGCAGGCAACGCCCTGCTCTCCCCCACCGTCACCCGCCGCCTGGTCGAACGCTTCGCCCGCCCCGACGAGGCGATCCACCGCGACCTGTCCGACCTGACCCCTCGCGAGCTGGAGGTGCTGCGCCTGATGGCCACCGGGCTGAGCAACGCCGAACTCGCCGACCGGCTGGTCCTCAGCCCGGCCACGGTCAAGACCCACGTCGCCCGCATCCTGGGCAAGCTGAACCTCCGCGACCGCGTCCAGGCGGTGGTGCTCGCCTACGAGGTCGGACTGGTCACCCCACGCTCGACCGGCCTTCCCGACCACGCCTGAGGGGATCGACAGCTCGCAGGGGCTTCGTCTCCCGAAGCCGGCTGGAAACGGAGCGGGCTTCCTACGAGCTGTGCGTGATCGTGTCACTGCAGGACGCGCTGCGCCGCCGTGAGATCTACGTCGCCGGCGCCCGCAGCCGGCGCAATCCCGAGGAAGACCTCCCGGCCGATTTCGAGGACAACCACTGAGAAGACCTGCGCCGGCCGCTGGACGCCACGGTGTTCATCGAGACCTCGAAGGTGGCGATGCGCGCCTGGAGGGAAGTGTGCGGGGACTGCGGTTCGGCACACCTGCAGGGCCATCGAAGAACTCGGCAAGGCGGCCAAGAGCATCTTCGTCGCCGAGGACGTCGCCGCCCCGGAGCTGCGCCGGGAGATCCACGATGGCCCGCAGATCGTGGAGAACTGGAACTCGGCCAACACCGACCCGTTCTACGGCCGCGCCGGCACCCCGCGCCAGCGCCCCTCAACCCCGCCTGGGCGCAGCCTGTCACCTCTGTTCTGGCCCAACGCCACCCTCTACGGACGGACCGACATCGCCATGGACCGCCGTCTCGGCCTCGCCGCTTAAGCCCCCACCGTGACCTACATATGCAGGCAGAGCGGCGGTACCCGACGGGGCCGTGTCGTCGCCGCTCTGTCGTGGTGTAAATCAGGCGATGGGCTGCCCGACCAGATCGGTCTCGATGCCAGGACACCCAGGGCCTCCTTCCCCGGCCTGTAGATGCGGCGGATGTTTTCGGCGAACTGCGGGTCGCGGGGACTGGCCGGGTTCAACCTGCCGTGTCTGCGCCGTGTCTGTCGCACCGCTGACGCGCGGGGCGAGAATTTCTCCCGCGCCGCGATGAGTCCGCACCTCCCCGCCGGTATGTACGGCCGAGCTCGACGAATGACGAGCCGATCACAAGGGAGAGTCCCGATGTCAGATATCCGTACCGACGACGTGGCCGCCATCCAAGCCGTGCTGACCGACTCCTACAAGGCGTGGGCGGAGGGCGACGCCGAGGGCATGGTCGCCGGCTACACCGCCGACGCGACCGCCATCATGACCGGCTCGTTGCGTGACGGCCGTGAGGTGATCCGCCAGCAGATGGCCCAGGGCTTCGCGGGGCCGCTCAAGGGCAGTTCCACCTACAACAAGCAGCTCAGCATCCGCTTTGTCGGTAGGGACGGCGCGATCGTCATCAGCGAGTCGGGCATCCTGTTCGCCGGCGAGAGCGGGATTCCTGAGGACGGCCGCAAGGTGAACGCGACTTGGGTCCTGGAGAAACGCGATGGCCGGTGGCTGATCGCGGCCTATCACAACAGCCCGGTGCTGGCCCAATAGGACGAGGGGCCCCGCCGGGGGCCTCTCGCCGAACCCAGGCACTAAGCTTTCCGGTCCACCAACAGCGGATAAAGGGCATGGCGTGACGACGGGTGAAGAGGGCTTCGACCGTTTGGTCGAACCGTTCCGTACGGAACTGCTGGCGTACTGCTACCGGATGCTCGGCTCGGCCCACGACGCGGAGGACCTGGTCCAGGACACTTACCTGCGGGCATGGCGGGCGCGCGAGCAGTACGACGAAACCCGCAGTTCTCTGCGCACCTGGCTGTACCGGATCGCGACGAACGTCTGCCTGACCGCCCTGGAGGCCCGGGGGCGCAGGCCGCTGCCCGCAGGCACGGTGGCCGCGGCCGACCCGCTCGGTCCCCTCGTCCGGGGGGAGCACGCCGCTTGGCTCCAGCCTTTTCCCGACTCCGCGCTGGCCGCCGGCGATCCGGCCGGGACCGTGATCGAGCGCAGCAGCCTGCGCCTCGCCTTCGCCGCCGCGCTCCAGCACCTGTCGGCGCGGCAGCGCGGCGCGCTGATCCTGCGTGAGGTGCTCGGCTTCTCCAGTGCCGAGACGGCGCAGGTACTCGGCACATCCGTGGCGTCGGTCAACAGTTCCTTGCAGCGGGCGCGTAGCAGGATGAAGGAGGTCGGCGCCCGGCAGGAGTGGGTCAGCGAGCCGGCCGCGGCCGAGCAGCGCGCCTGGGTCGAGCGCTACATGCAGGCCTTCGAGCTGTCCGACGTCGAGGGCCTCAAGAGGCTGCTGACCGAGGACGTCATCATGGAGATGCCGCCGATGCTCAACTGGTTCGCAGGTCGCGGCAACTACGGACGGTTCATGGAGTGGGTCTTCGCGGCGGCAGGGAAGGACTGGCACCTCCAGGAGGTCACGGCCAACGGCGGCCAGCCCGGGTTCGCCGCCTACGTGCGATCCGGGGAGGGGTACGTGCTGCACACGCTGCAGATCTTCACCGTCACCTGCGCGGGCATCGCCAGAAACTCCGTGTTCCAAGACCCCGAGGTCTTCGCGACCTTCGGCCTGCCGACCAGCCTCGACTCCCACGGGCGCCCCCAGAAGCCGGGGACGCTCAGTCGGTGATCGCGGTGTGAGACGTGCTTCAGAAGCTGACGTTTGGTATCCGCACGAAACCCTGTTCCTCACCGTCGCCCTCCGCACTCATGCGCTGCCCCTCTCGGACATGCCCCGCGCTCCCCGGCAGGTTGTGGAAGCTCTCGCCATCAAACGAGCCGCGTTGCCCCCATGCGACGAGCCAGACGGACGGGCCCAGCTGATCCCCCACCCGGACCTGCTGTACGCGCTCGGCCTCGGCCATCTCCCCCGCCGCCGCTCCACCATCAACCGCTGCGAAGCGCCATGATGCCCCACTCGCACGACGCCCCATCCGTCGCACCTGATCACCTCACGGCCCTAGACCTCGGCCCCGCATCCGCCGAACTCCTCGACCGCATCCTCCGAGCGCGTTCACCCAGCGCCTGGCCCGCCCGCGAGCCCGAGCCCAACACGCCAGGAGGCGTGGAGATCACACCAGTCTCCGACCGGAGGAGCCTCACCATCGCGTGGCTGAGCAGACATCGCCCCAACAGCCGCCCAGCCTGTCTGGCCGTACTCGCGTCCTGGCTAAAATTCATCGGCAAAGACATCGACGACGCCCTCGACGTCGACGCGCAATGGGTGGAGATATGGCTTGACCACACGACCCCGCACTCACTACACGAACTCCTACCGCCGCCACAGGCCCTCACCCGCAACCTCAGGATTCTCCGGTCGTGGTACACACACCTGGTCCGGCACGGGGCCTGCCAGGTCAACCCCACAGTCCGCGTCCGTGCCCCCGGCCGCCCACCCTCATCACGCCCAGCGGCCCTGCCCTGCGCTGCCAGCGCGGTCCTGGTCGAGTTGTCGCGGGAAGAGGCCGAACATTTCGGCTCCGAGCGAGCCTGGCGCGACCACTGCCTCCTCGCCGGCTCTTCCACACCTCGTTACCTGCCGCCACCCTGGCACGGCTCTGCTTCACCGACGTAGTCGGCCTGCGCGGCCTCGGCACCATCAGTATCTGGACAGGTGAGCTAAGACCAGCCCACACACTCACCGACCTGCCAGATGCTGTCGCTCTGCCCCTACGCACCTACTTTCGGCTACGGGCCGCGCGGCAGAACATCCCAGCCTTCCAGCTCCCCGCCGGGCCCAGCTTCTGCACCGTGCCTCCTGCCGGTGAGCAGCCCTCGCCCGACCTGCCGATGTCCGCCCAAGGCATCGGCCTGGTCGTCAAGTCCTGCACGGCACGAGCAGGGCTGCCCGCTCTGACCCGAGTGACTCCCCGGCCACCCGATGCCTCCACTGGGGAACTGGCCACACTCCACGTGCAGGTAGCCAGCGAAGGCCCCGATGCGAGCCCCACTACCAGTGCCAGCGACCCTGCCAGGTCGAGATCGTCGATGTCCAGCGACAGGATCTCGTAGGCGCAGGGGAAGGCGGACGATGCCTAAATCTGGCGGCGTGAAACTGCGTCTGGCGTCGATCGGCCCCGGGACCGCATCCGCCTGGTGGTCGGGTCGCTGGTGAGCCGTTCCTGACGGGGCGCGGATCTCGAGCTGGAGCTGCTGCGGCAGGCGCCCAAGCGGCAGTCGGGCACGGAGATGGCCAAGGCGCTCAAGCGGGTCGACGACATCGCGGCGTTCCGGATGGGGCGGGTGCGAGTGGACAAGGTGCCGGTGCGGCGGATGAAGACGCTGGCCAAGTACGGGGCGGGCACCAAGGCGCCGCTGCTGGCCCGCCTGAACGAGCCGCGTAAAATGGCCACGATGCTGGGGTGACCCGGTCGTTGGAGGCCGAGGCGATCGACGACGCGCTGGACCTGTTCGCACTACTGATCTCCATCCGGTTGATCTCGCCGGCGCGGCGCAAGTCGACGGGCGAGCGGCTGGCGATCCAGCCGAAGCTGGAGAGGGCCGCCCTGCTTCTCCGCCTCGATGAACGGATGCGCGCTCACCGGGTCTCCTGTGCGAAGAAAGCCGTCGCTCGCTTGAGCACGTCGACGTCCTGGCGAAGACGCTGGTTCTCTCGCCGCAGCGCCTCCAGTTCCTGCCGCTCGCCGCTGGTGAGCCCGTCCCGCTGGCCGACATCCACTTCGGCCTGACGCACCCACAGTCGCACCGCGGTCTCGGTCAGGTCGAAGTCCTTGGCCACCTGCCCGACCGAGCGGTCACCGCGCTGGCACAACTCGACAAGCTCGGCTTTGAACTCCGGCGTGAACGAGCGGCGAGGACGAGGCTTCTTCCCCATGCTCTCCATGATGGACATCCTTTCGGGGACAAGCCCCTGATCTCGGATGTCAGTCAAACCGGATCAAGCCCAGTCCGGTGTGGCCATGTCGATGCGGACACGGTCTGTGTGGAGGAGGAGGTGGGCGATCTCGTGGAAGAACGTGAACCACAGGTGGGCGCCGGACTGATGGCACAGACTAAGAATGATGATCTTGAGCTCTGATCTTCTCAGGGTCGCGCCGCTCGCCGCGCCTTCGGGAGCCTCGCACGGCGTTTCGTTGCGCCTCACCAGCGTCAGAACACTGGATGGCGGTTACCCGGGCCGTACTGACCCGCTGACGCCACCCGGAACCGTCAGGCCCTGGTGAGGATGTAGGTCATGATCGGTGCCCACTCGTCGTCGCCGATCTGCACGAGCGACTCGACGGTGATGCTGCCGTCCTGGCCTGGGGTCCTGACGATGCGGGCGGGCCCGGTCACCACCAGCGCCTCACCCTCGAAGCCGCCGTGATACTTGCTGGCGTCGTGGTCGTAGGGGCCCAGGCTGTTGAAGAAATGCGTGCGGTAGCGGGCGGTGCCGGGCTCGTAGTCAAGGAACTCGTAGCCGGTGTCGACCACGCTGACGCCGCCCGCCTCGAACGTGCTCTGCCAGCGGTGCACCAGGAAGAAGCCGCCCTCCATCCATTCGAACGTCTCGCTGCCGGTGATCGGCACGGATGGGCCCATCGGCCCCTCGACGGTGGAGCCGGTCAGGTTCCAGGTGCCGAGGAGGAAGTCCAGGCGGCGCAGGGCGGGGTCGGGGACCGGCATCTCGAAGTTCTCGGACATGTGCTGCTCCTTCTGCTCTGTTGTGATGGCTCAAGCCTCCCGCTCCGGGCCACTTGGTCGCATCGGTGGTGACCACTTGGCCACCACGCGCTCACCACGTGCCGGGCAGGAAGATGTCGGCCATCATGGAGCGATGGATTCCGTCGAGGTGTCCGCTCGCGAGGCGGAGGTCCTGGCCCTGCTCGGCCTGCGGCTGTCGAATGCGCAGATGGCAGGCCGCCTGCACGTCTCCGTACGCACGGTGGAAGGCCACGTCTCCTCCCTTCTGCGCAAGTACGGCGTCGCGGACCGCAAGGCGCTGGCCGAACTGGCCGCCACTGTCAGCGACGGCTCCCCGCCCTCGGTCGGCCGGCTGAGCGGCCTGCCACGGGCGCGCACCAGCTTCGTCGGCAGGGCGGCGGAACACGCGGCGATCGAGGCCGCGCTGGACAAGGAGAGCCTTGTCACCCTGCTGGGACCCGGCGGAGCCGGCAAGACCCGGCTGGCAGCGGCAGTCGCGGAAGCGGCCGGGCCGGCCTTCCCTTTCGGCGGCGCCTTCGTCGATCTGGTCCCGGTCGGTGCCGCGACCATCGGCCAGAGCGTGGCAGCGGCGCTGGGGGTGACGGAGAAGCCGAGGCAACCGCTGGCCGACGCTATCGCGGAGCGGCTCGGCCGGGGCCGTTCGCTCCTGGTCCTGGACAACTGCGAACACCTGCTCGACGCCGTCGCCGAATTCGTCGAGACGACCCTGGTGGCCTGCCCCGCCGCCACCATCCTGGCCACCAGCCGCGAACGTCTCGGTGTTGCGGGCGAACGCGTCGTCTCCGTCGGTCCCCTACCTCTGAGCACCGACCCCGACGCGCTCTCCTCCGGCCGCAGTGCAGGAGTTTCGGACGCTGAGCGCCTCTTCCGCGATCGGGCGCTGGCGGTCGCGCCGGACTTCGCCGCAGCGCCGCAGGTCGTGACCGATCTGTGCGCCAGGCTGGACGGGTTGCCGCTGGCGATCGAGCTGGCCGCCGCGCGATGCGCCTCGCTCGGGGCCGCGGGGCTGCTCACCGGGCTGGGCGACTACCTGCGGCTGCTCGCCGGTGGCCGGGGCGCCGCCGTACGGCATCGCTCGCTACGAGCGGTCATCGACTGGAGCCATGAGCTGCTGGACGGGGAGGAGCAGACGCTGTTTCGCAGGTTGAGCGTGTTCGCCGGCGGGTTCACGCTGGACGCCGCGGTTGCGGTGAGCGCAGTCGGGGACCGCGCCGTCGTGGCTGACGTCCTTGGCCGCCTCGTCGACAAGAACCTGGTCGTGCACCGGCAGGGGGAGCGGAGCACCTGGCGGCTGCTGGAGACCATTCGCGCCTTCGCCGCCGACCGGCTCGAGGCCGAAGGAGAGCACACAGAGGTACGGCGCCGCCACCTCGGCTGGGCACTCGTCACCGCCACGGCTTTGGAATCCCGCCTGGGCAGTATCGGGACGAGCGTGGAAGACTTCGAGCACAGCGGTTGGCGCGACGACTTCGACCTCGTCGCCGCCGACCTGCGCACGGCCCACTCCGCCTGCCCCGCCCCTGCTGTGCCCGCCCACCGGCTGGCTCGCTCCTTCGGCCGCCTCACCTACGCACGGCGTTTCCTGACCGAGGCGCGCGAGTGGTTCGAGCGGGCAGCCGCGCAGGCGCCCACCCCAGGGGAAGCGGCCAGCGACCTGAGCAGCGCCGCCGACTGCGCGCTGGTGTCCACCTTCTCCGGATACCCGGCCTTCGATCTGCTCCTGGCTTCCGCTGACCAGGCCCGCGCCGCCGCCGACAGGGATGCCGAGGCGATCGCGCTGGCGCGTGCGGTGGAGATGGCCACTCGATTCCCCGCCGGATTCCCCGGCGATATCCCCCATGAGCGCCTCGGCGCCCTGCTGGACCGCGCCCTAGAGGCGGGCGACCCGGACGATCCGCTGGTAGGGGCACACCTGTCCCGCGCCGCCGCCTGGAACGCGAACGCCCACAAGCTCACCCCCGACCCGATACTGGCCGAAAAGGCCGTCGCCGCCGCGCGCGTCACCGGTGACCCGGTGCTCCTCAGCGCCAGCCTTGACGCGCTGACCGGCGCCGAGGCCAGGGCAGGTCGCTGGCGTGCGGCCAACCGGCTGAGCGGCGAGCGGATCGCACTGCTCTCGGCGATGAATCGCCACGACCCGGCCGCCGCTGTGGAGATCGTGGACACGCTCGGGGCGGCATACGTCGATGCCGTCGAAGCGGGCGACCTGCCCACCGCGGCCGCCGTGACCGCTCTGATCGATGCCGACGACCTGACCCGAACGCACTCCTACGTGTCGGCGAGCAGGCTCGTGCAGGTGCTGGTCCTGACGGGTGACTTCCGAGGTGCGCTGGCGCAGGCGGGGCCGATGTGGGCGGGATGGGAGCGGGCGGGTCGGCCCGCCGCGTGGTGGCTGCTGCCCGCGGTGGCCGGGGTCGCTCTGGTGCACGGCCTGCGCGCTGAGCCGCACGAATACCGGAAGTGGCGCTCTCGCCTGGCGGAGGTCGCCGCCGTCCACGACGGTACCGATGGGTCCCGCTACGCCTCGATCACCGCCTTCGTCGAGGCCAGAACGGCCATCCACCACCATCTTCCCGGCCAAGGGGGTGAGGTTGAGGAGCAGGTGGGCAGAGCGTTCGCCGAGTTGCCCAGAGGCCGCTACCTCGCCTATGCCCGTGCCGCCGGAGCGGAACTGGCGGTCGTCGCCGGCCTGCCCAGCGCCCAGGAGCGCCTGGAAGAGGCGGCAACGGCCGCGCGGGAGAACGACTGGGCGGCCGCCTGCCTCGCCCGAGCCCACGGCCGCCTCCACGCTGACCTTGACGCACTGCGGGAGCCCGTCACCTGTTGGGAACGCGTCGGCGCCCGCTTCGAACGCGCCTGCACCCTTCTCCTGCTCCCCGGTCGCCCAAACCGAAGGCCGTACCGAGCTCGCGGCGCTCCTGTGACCCCGGCGGCACGCACTCACGCTCACCATGGTGGCGGCCTCCACCGAGCAGGTGAGCCACCTGGAGCTGGTCCAGCTGCAATACGAGGAAGAGCGTCTCGTATACCGTCCGATCTCGTTCGCCCGACCCAGCCGTGCTGGAACAGCTCGATCGCGGAAAGACTTCCCCTTCGCGCCCCACGGCGCGAGGGCAGCACACTCTCGAAGCCTGGAGTTGCGCCCGTCGGCCGCGACGACCAGGCGTGCCTTCAGCAGCCTGCGCTCATCGCCTTGGCCGTAGGAGACGCCGATGACGCGCCCATCCCCATCGCGCAACAGCGCGTTGACCAGGCAGCGTAGGCGCAGCTCGAAGCCGGAGTAAGCGGAGGCCTTGCGCGCGAGGTAGGGCAGGAAGGCAGCTTGGGGATCAACGCGTAGTAGGGGTACCGACAACTGGCACGGCGGTAATCGGCCAGTCCGAGCGTGTTCAGGTAGTCCAGGACGGCTGGGGCGATCGAGTCGCCGCGGAAGCGTCGATCGAAGCCGCCGTGTGACTCCAGCACCGCCACCGATGCCCCGCCGCGGGCGAGCAAGTAGGCGAGCATCATGCCGCCCGGGCCACCCCCGACCACCGCGAAGTCCACCATGGTTTCCTCCCGTAGGCCCTCCCACGATGGTCTCCGTTCTGAAAGTGCCCGGTGGATGCACCTCAGCGGTGTCGGCCGTGCAGGTTGTGCAGTTCGCCGTCTTTGAGCTGGCGTACAACCACGTCGACAAGCAGAATCCCCATGCCGGCCACGATGAACGCGCCGAACACGAGGATCACAAAAAAACCGGCGTTCATTGAAACCTCCCCGTTCTCGTTTCATCTGTTCTTCGGGGAGGTCAGACCGGCTGGACGGCGAAGTTTGTCCACGCCTTCGTAGATCTGCTGGGTCGACCGGGGACGGTGCGTGGAGGACGTCGGCGAGCTTCGGGGACAAACCGTCGCTCTCCTCGGCTCCACTCGGTGATCAACTGACCATGATCTGAAGGTGGGTTCGGGCCACCTCATGAGTCTGGATGCGCCAAGAGCGATCAGATTGTGTGCAGAGTACCCGCGCTGAGGACGCTAGAGAAGAAGCGCCGACCGATGTCCTTGGTCAGATTGGAGTGTACCGCTGATCATTCCCGAAGCCGGGCGAGGACCTGCGGGCTCAGGTGGATAGCGAGTTCCTCCAGCAGCGCGTGGACCTCGGCGATCCGGCACCGCAAGAAGTCGGCCAAGCTCACCCTCACCGAACTCGACGCCGCGATCGGCGCGTTCCTCACCGGCACCTACAACAACCGCGTCCACGGCGAGACCAGCTTGGCACCCCAGGCCCGCTGGGAGGCAGGCGGGTTCTTGCCCATGGATGCCCGAGTCCCTCGAACAACTCGACCTGTTGCTGCTCACCGTTGCGAAATCCCGCAAGATCCACACCGACGGAATTCAGTTCGAGTCGGTGCGCTTCCTCTACCCCGTCCTGGCCCACTATGTAGCGCGCAGACCACCATCCGCTACGACCCACGCGACATCGCAGAAATCCGCGTCTACCTGCGCGGCTCCACCGGCGACGAGGAATACCTCTGCCGGGCGATCTGCCCAGAGCTGTCCGATCAGACCGTCAGCCTCAAAGACATCACCGCCGCCCGCAACGCCCGCCGGAAGGAACAGCGCGGAACGCTCAAGGGCCGCACCGCCGTCGTCGACCGCCTCATCGCCGCCCACACTCCTGAACCGCCCGGACTGGCGCTGGAGTCCCCATATCCTCTCGACCCAGCCCAGCCCAGCGGAGGAGATCTCGGAGAAAAGGCACCAAAACCGGCATCCTCCCAGCTCAAGGGCTATCTCAACGAGTAGCGATCACCGCGCCGGGATAGGACCTTGCTCGTGGCTGAACCTTCCTCCCCAGATGAGCCCGGCAAGGCCGAACCCAACTCCCCATGTCCCGCAGAACTGTCGGCAGAACCGGCCCGCCGCTCCGACCCGGCCCCGCCCGCGGACGATCAGGGCGACGATCCTGACCCTCCCAGAACCGGGCACTTCGAAACCAAAGAACACAAACTGTTCAAGGAGTTCGCCGACGCCGTCCGCCGCGAACGCTACATCGGCCTGTGCTACGGCAGCCCGGAGTCGGGAAGTCCGAGTCCGCCAAGAAGTACACCCACTGGGACGCCCTCCAGCCGCATCTCAACGGCGGCGCAGGCAACACCCCGTCCGGCAACGAGCACCCCTCCCCCAACGCCCTGTCCGCCCGCGCCATCATCTACACCCCTGCCGTCGACGACACCCCCGCCCGTGTCGCCAAGGAACTCTCCTACCTGCACGACCGGCTCGACTGGAGCGTCGAGCTCATGCTCAACCCCACCCGCGGCCAGAACGACAACAACTTCACCGAGTTCGGACGATACGCCGAGCTGATCGTCGTCGACGAGGCAGAACGCCTCAAAACACGATCACTGGAACAGCTCCGCGACCACCACGACCGCACCGGCGTCGGCGTGATCCTCATCGGCAGGCCCGGCATAGAAAAACGCCAAACCCTGCGGCCAGTGGCGTTAGCGAGTCGTCCGGGCCCTCGTTACCGCCACTGGCGGGTCCGATGCGGGCGGCTGAGGATTACGGGCGGCTGAGGATTACGGGCGGCGTGGGCTGGGGTCGTGCTGGGCGAGGGCGGCGGCGCTGGTGAGGGGTGCTGGTCCTTCTTCTTGCCGTGGGTGATGACCAGGCGGGCGGCGATGTCGCGCAGGCTGAGGTTCTGGCCGCGTGGGTGCATGGCCTTGCCGCGGGCGCGGGCCGATTCGTGTCCTTCCAGGGTGCGGTCGCGGATGTACTCGCGTTCCATCCCCGACAGCGCGGCCAGCACGGTGAACACCACCCCGGACGGGTCGTGGCTACCTTGCAGTTCGCCCGACAGGAACTCCAGGCCGATGCCGGCGGCGCGCAGTTGCTCGGCCAGGGGGCCAGATCGAGGCCGCGGCCGAGCGGTTTATGCTCGTGCACCACGAGCGTGACCGCCACTCCCGCCGAGCGCAGCTCACGAGCCAGGGCGACGGCCCGCTCGATCTCGGGGCGGACGAGGGCGCGGGTGGAGATCTTCTCGGAGAAGACCCGGGTGACGCCGGCGGCCTGGAGGGTGTCGAGCTGGGCGTCGAAGGATTGGCGGATGGTGGAGGCGCGGGCGTAGCCGATCCGCACCCGCCCTGCGGGCCCGGGGCCGCCCGCGGCCGGGCGGGGCAGCTCGATCCAGAGCTGGAAGCGGTGTTTCATAGGTGGTCGCTTGTGAAACGTCTGCGGAGATCTCTCGCCGGCTCCACCGCCACGTCCCGCCACCTGCCGCTCATCAGCGCAAGCCGCCGGGCGTGATCTTCGATGTCATGTCGGCTCGTCCGGGGAGAATCCGCTCCGATCCTCCTCCGAGGCCGAACCGGTCATCTGAGTGACCCCCGTGCGCGAATCACCTGAGTCCGCGCGGGCGACTCATCGATCAGCGTCTACTGAGGAGATCAGATGCGACAACGATTGGGTGCTGTAGTCGTGCTACTGACTGCAGTGCTCGCAGGCTTGCTGGTCACAGCAGGCACCGCCCACGCCGCCGCGGCCGACCCTGTGTGCAGACCGGCGTTCACCAACACACCCGACATCGTGTGCGCCGTCCCTGCGGAATTCGACAACCGGCCGGTGGTGTCCATCGAATGGACGAAGGACAACGAGCCCCTTCCCCAGTTCGATGACATCCGGCAGATCCTGCTGAGTTGCGAACCAGGCCAGACGTTGGTGATCGGGTTGACGCTCAGCCTCGCCGACGACCTCATTCCCGCGGTGGGAGACACGCCGATCACGTGCCCCAGCCCACCGCCGGCGGTCACCGCGTTCAACTGTTCCGCGTACGGCACGGTCACCGCGCCCTTCCGCTGCGACCTGACCTGGAGCGGAGGCACCGGCCCCGAGCAGGTCACGGTCAGCACCAATGGCGGGCAGGGCCCGGTGACTGCCTACCCTGACCAGAACTACGCCCGTGTCACCGGTTCGTGCTTCCCGTACCAGATCACTTCGGTCACCGCCACTGTCACCGATGCCGCCGGCCGGCGCGCCAGCGCCACCCGGACCGGCTTCTGTCCGAGAGGAAACTTCTAGTACGGCGTTGCCGGCACTCACCCGGCTGCAACCAACCGGAACCGCCCGAGCCCGCCGATCCGGGCCGGGCGGTGCCGGCATCGGAAACCACGCCCGTCCAGGAACGCGGTCAGGACCGGCGCCAGGGTGGAGGTCTCGCCCCCGCACGGTCTTCACCGTCCGGTCCGACCGCCCATCAATAGATGATCGTGCTCGCTCTCGCTCGCCTGCGGATCGACGCCCAGGAGGCGCACACCTCTTTCCCGTTCTCAGATCATCGACTATCGCCGATTAACGATGAATGAGAAGGAGCCGTTGGGCCGGGCCGAGGTCGAGGAGTACGCGAGCTGGTTCAAGGCGCTCGCCGACGCCACCCGCATCCAGATCGTGTCGCTGCTTGCCCGGCGCCGGACGCCGATGACGGTCGGCGCAATCGTGCAAGCATCCGGGTCGGATGCTGTTCTCGTTCTTCGCCGCTATGGCCGAGACCGAACGCGAAGCCATCCGCGAAGCCACTCTGGAGGGCCTTGATGCCGCCGCACGCAAGGGCAACCAAGGTGGCCGTCGCCCGGTGATCACCAGCGACATGCTGCACACCGTGCTGCGCCGCAAAGCCGCCGGCGAGAAGGTGGAGGACAACCGCAAGGACCTGATCATCCCGACCGGTAAGAACAGAGGGCAGAACCCTTCGCTGGCCAGCGTCTACCGGGCCCTGGCCGAGCACGAGAAGACGAGCGCCTATCCCGAGGCTGTGGAGCAGGCGCACGTCGACTTCGCGGTGCTCAGGGAGATGCAGCCTCGCTGATCGGGCGGAGGTCGTGGCGGGCTGAGGCCTCGTCTCAGTTCTACTCAGAGATGGTTAACCTCGTAAAAGGCCGCTCGTTTGGGGCTGGTGACACGTCCGTTCACGGCACCCCATGTGGCGCGGCTGGCCTGGGCCAGGGCGAGGGTGGCGAAACTGGGCGCGCAGAAGACATGAGTCCCGCCGAAGGACGGAGTGCAACGGAGACGCTGGACGTCGCCCTCTGCTGGACCGGCGGCCGACTTGCGCAGGCGCGAGGTCGACCTGATGGTGCTCAATCAGGCATCGATACCTCCATCCCGACCTGGCGGCTGCAGCTTCACTCGTTCGGGGTGTTCGATGAGTTCCTGCGTGAGCTCATCGTCGAGGGCGTGCTCGAAGGGCCGGCATCTGCATGAGCTCACGGCCGTGTCGGTGGCTTGCCGCGAACGCTGGGCGCAGATGGAATCGAGATGGCCCGAGCGCTGTATGAGATGAAGGGGCAAGAAGGAAAGCGCAGGACACCGTCAAGCAGATCGCGGATCGGCATAGTGTTGGCCGCGCCACCATTTACCGGAATCTCGACGCCGAGCCGACGTAGGGGCCCAGCAGGAGCCCGTCTGGCCAGGCTGGCATGGTACGTGTGACCGGCATGTTGAGTGGTCATGGAGTGTGGCGTTGAGCGCGTCACAGGCCGACGTTGCGCATGGCGTTGTCGCGCCAGCGGTCGACGGCGCGGATGTAGCGCAGCACCACCGGCGAGGTGGGCGCCCAACGGCCGTGCTTGGCGATCACGGCCACCGGCACACCGGCGGCGTAAGCGACGGTGGCGCCGCCGGCGCGCAGGCTGTGGGCGGTGACCGTCTCGGCTGACGGGACGTCGGCGCGCAGGGCCAGGTCGCGCACGATGACGTTGACGGCGTCGGCTCCCAGGGAAGGGCCGAGGCCGCCGTGCCGGTTGACCCGTCGCAGCAGCCGCCCGTCAGTCAATGCAGCCTGGTCCAAGACGGCGAGCCAGTCGCGCCAGGCGGCGACCGGGTCGGTGAGCGGGTGGGTGCCACGCGGCAGAGCGATGGTCTCGCCGCGAGAGTCTTTGTCGGTCTTGGAGGTGCGAATCGACACCTCCAGACCGTCAGCGACTTCGCGCACGTCATCGCGATTCAGGGCGACGAGTTCGCTGCGGCGGCCCATCAGGGCCAGCCCGAGGACCAGCAGGAGCCGGTCGCGCGTCCCGATCACAGTGGTCAGGTCGCAGGCGGCGATCATGGCGCGCAGGGCGTCGATGGTGATCGGCGGGGCTTCCCGCTGGGCCCGATGGCCGCTTTCGGCGCGTTGGCGCTTGTAGGCGCGCAGCACCAGGCGAGCGGCCTCGGTGGCGGGCTGGCCGGTGTGTCCGGACAGGCGGTGCATGGTCCGCACCGCGGCCAGCGCCTGCTCGATGCTGGCGGGGGCCCGGCCGGCGGCGCACAGCTGGGCGACATATTCGGCCAGGCTCTCCCCGGTGGCGGGCAGGGCCTGCCGGTCCTGGGCGGTGCACCAGGCGACGAAGGCGCTCCATTGGCGGGCGTAGGCACGGCGGGTGTTGGCGGGCACGCCTTCGGCGATGAGACGCCGCGTCTCGGCGCTGAGCGCAAAGTCAGTATTCGTATGACCCGTTCCGTCTCCACCCGGAAGCCCCGCTGCAGGGGTGGTCGTGGGCAGGAAGCCGGGCGCTGGTGCGGCTGGTCGTAGCTCGGTTGCCTGTGGCTCGCGGGAACGCTGTGGCCACTCCCCCGTGGCCGGAGGTCGAACCCGCTCCCCCATGTCCGTTCCGTCCCTTCTCGGCGGATGGCGATCACGCCGATTCTAACCTGCGATAAGGAAGGTTATCACGGGTTAGCCAAGCAACACATTGCGTTTGCGATCGCACGAACCAGCAACGTTCGAACGAAGCGAACGCTAAGATCAGCCGTGTGAGAGATCAGCGCACTACCCCACCGCACGGCACAACCGACCGGGCTGGAATTGACGACAGATCGCGCGCGACCGTGCAGGCTGCCGATCCCGCACTCCCCTCCGCCCCCGGCGGAGAGCCATCAGCAGCAGCCTCACCAGCGGCCTCATCATCGGTGGAGCCGCGGTGCGCCGGCCCTGGGTGCGCACAGACCCTGCCCGGCCGCAGCAGCCGCGCCAAGTACTGCAGCGACGCCTGCCGAGCTGCCGCTTACCGGGCGCGCACCACCGCCCATGCCGCCCCGGTCGCCAACGCGCTGCTGCGCGTTGAGGATCTGCTGGCCCCGCTGCTGGCCGCAGGCGCCCATTGGCAGAGCACGCAGGATGCGCTCCGCGCCCAGCTGGCCGCACTGAGCACCGGTGCCCTCGCCCAGGTCGAGGCGGCCGAACAGGCCGCGGAAGAAGCACGCGCGGCGGCCGCGGCCGCCGAACAGGAAGCGATCGCCGCGGCCAACACAGCCGCCGCACGGATCGCCACCGCTGACCACACCCGGCAGCAGGCCGAGGCGGCCCGCGACCGCGCCGAAGAGCGCGAGCAGGAAGCCTGGCGCCAGGTCGGCGAGCACGAGGGCGCCCGCATTCAGGCCGAACGGGCCGCCGCTGAGGCCGAGTCCCGCCAACGTCACGCCGAGTCCGCGTGTGCCGCCGCCCAAGAACACAGCACCCAGCTGGCGACCCTGAACGCCACCGCCACCGCCCGCGTCGCCGAGCTGGAGCAGCAGGCCGAAGCACGTCTCCGTGAGCTTGCCGAGCTTGGAGGCAGGCTTGCCGAGCAGGAGAGCCAGATCCGCGAGGCCGAGCGCGAGCGGGAACAGGCGCGCGGCGCAGCGGCCGCCCACGCGCACGAAGCCGACCGGCTCCGTCAGGCTCTGGCCGCCGAACAACAGCGCCGCGAGCAGGCCGTCACCACCGTGGCGGTAGCCGAGCACGAGCGGGAACAGGCCCGCGGCGCAGCGGCCGCCCACGCGCACGAAGCCGACCAGCTTCGCCACGACCTGGCCGCCGAACAACAACGGCGCGAGCAGGCCATCACCGACGCGGCCGTTGCCGTTGCCGTTGCCGAGCAGGCCCGCACCGACGCCGAGCGTGCTGCGGCCCTTGCCGCGGCGGAGTCGGAGCGACTGCGTGACGACCTCGCCAAACTCACCGCGGCATTGACAGGTCACCAGCCCGATCACTCATGAGCCCACCTGCCCCGAACAGACAACAGGGGCCGATCCTGAAATCGAACATGTGCCAGCCCAGGCGGCTGGACCAAGACCTTCACTGCGCCGCGATCGTCGACTGTCTCACCTTCAACGCCGCCATCATCGACACCGGCACGCCGTTCCTACCGGCTCGCTCAGACCGAGGCCCAGCATGCCCTTCACGGCTGGCCACGCTCGGTTCGTCGTCCGGTGCGTGAGCATCGCCTGCCCTGCTCGACAGGCGCCATTTGATCATCAGTCATAATTTCAGCATGCCCGAGCATCCCTGTCCGGGCCATCGAATCGGGGGTCGAAGTGCAGCGGAACGAAACGTACGCTAAGCCCGTTTGCGCAGGTCAGCCGTGACAGCTGGACGGACACCTGAGCGTCTACCCCGTGACGGGGTTCGTCACCGGCTTCAACATGACCGTTGCCGGCAAACACAGCCACATGCAGACGGCGACCATGCCCGAAGCTGGGATCCCAACCTGTTCATCTGGATGGGCTGGGACGAACACGTTGTCGGCTTGCCGACGTCGAAGCGGGGTCCTGACCGACGGTTGGGGATGCCTGGTGGGCATCCGGTGCCGGGCCTGGAGGGATTGGTGCACCGGCTGTTCGGGCACACGCGGGACGCGGGGGCCGGAACCCGCTTAGGGTCGGGGCGGGCGGGGCTCGGACGAGTGACGAGGGGCTCGTGGCGGACCCGATAGCTCAGAGGACCTGCGACTCTGGCTAACGGAGGACTCGGTAGTGAAGATGAGCTTCACTCGCGAAGGCTGATGTATCGAGGCGCTCAAGCTCGATGTGCCGCCCAAGGCCTGCGAACAGCGAGATGCCATCGCCAAGTAGGACCGGCGCAACGTGCAGGTGGAGTTCGTCGACGAGACCGAGCTGCAGGCACTGTCGCGAGATGGTTCCTCCGAGCAGGCTGACCCAGCCGTCCCCGGCCGCTTGCGTGGCCAGCCTGACGGCCTCGGTGATGTCGTCGACGACGAAGTTGTACGTGGTGCCGTCGCGCTCGATCGGCTCATGAGCGCTGTGGGTCATCAGGTAGACCGGGACCTTCAGCATGCCGCCATACGGGATCTCGCCGTCCTCGATGGTCTGGGTCTTGTTCGCGCCGCCGACCACCGCGCCGATCCGGCTGATCACTGTCTGGACGACGGCGTCATCCTCGGGTGCGGAAGGTCGGCCGAACATCCAGTCGACGCCGCCGTCCTCGGTTGCAAGGAACCCGTCAAGAGTGATGGTCGCGTGGACGATCACGGTAGCCATAAGCCGTTCCAATCTACGAGAGGTGAGTCGATCGACTCGATTCGAGTACGAATAGCACTTTTCCGGATGGCCTCTAAGTCTGGTTGCGGATCCCCCTCAAAACAACGGCGAATCGGACAACATGCCTTAACCTGTCGCTTAACCACGAAGAGAGGTATGGCGTGGAGCTTCGGGACATCGAGATCTTTCTGGCGCTGGCCGAGGAGTTGCACTTTGGTAGGGCAGCCGAGCGACTGCATGTGACATCGGCGCGCGTCAGTCAGGCGATCAAGAAGCAGGAGCGCCGAATTGGCGCCGCCCTGTTCGAGCGCAACAACCGCAAGGTGGTGCTGACACCGATCGGGCAGCAACTCTTCAACGACCTCCGGCCGATGTACCGAGGGCTGCACAGGGGCATCGAACGGGCCGCTCAGGCCGCCCGCGGCAAGACCGACATCGTGCACCTGGGTATGCTCAGCTGGGACTACGAAGCTCTCCGTCCCCTCTTGGACGCCTTTGAGGACCGCTATCCCGCATCTGACGTGCGGATCCGTAGTCTTGAGTTCGGCGACCCGTTCGGCGCCCTGCGCAGCGGAGAGATCGACATTGCGGTGATCTGGCTCCCGGTCGAGGAACCCGACCTTACTGTCGGCCCCATCGTCGCCACCGAGCCCATCGTGCTCGCGCTCTCACCTGCCCATCCCCTGGCGAACAAGGAGTCGGTGTCCCTCGAAGACCTCGGAGACGTGACGGTCATGGGTGGTGCTCGCCCCGACTACTGGCGCGAGGCACTCGTTCCTGCCCGCACCCCCAGCGGACGGCCGATCCACGTTGGGCCGCAGGTCAGCAACACGCAGCAGATGATTCCCATCCTCGCCAGCGGCGAGGCGGTGTCGCCGCTCCAGGCTCAAGCCACCCGTTTCCTGGCGCGCCCCGACATCGCCACCGTCCCCATCCATGACGCCCCTGCCTGCCGCTGGGCGCTCGTCTGGCGCACCGCCGCCGAGACAAACCTCATCCGCGCCTTCGCCGCCACTGCTGAGGATCTCGGTCCCAGCACTCACTAGGTGTTCTGCCTGTGCGCGTACGCAGGGGGTCGGCGTTCGCGGCAGTCGCACACTCCTCTCACAAACGAGCGTTTTTGAGAATGTGACCACGGGTTCACCCGCGAGGCGCGTACATGATCACGGCGACGCCGGCCAGGCAAAGCCAGCGCGCCGATGACGTCCACCGGTCGGGCCCGAAACCCGTCGACGACCATGTCCCAGGCCAAGGAGCCGGCGACGAAGACGCCGCCGTAGGCGGCCACGATGCGGCCGAAGTTGTCGTCCGGCTGCAGGGCGGCAAACGGACCCGTACAGACCCAGCGTGATCACCCCGGCACGCCGCAGTCTTCGCGAACCCGTGCCAGACCAGCCACGCGCCGCCGATCGCGGCCAGGGCGAACAACAGCAGCGAGCGGGTGATCGTCATGTCCGGTAGATCCCGCCTTCAACCGTCACAGGTGACCTGCGAGAACAGGCTTGGCGTACGTTTTCGTTCCGCTACACCTCGACCCCCGAATCCACCGGCCTGCTTGCCTGACAGGCCTGTCAGAGCGTCAACAGGCTGACCTACCAAGACGCTCAACAGCCCAAGAAGGCGCGTTGATATCTGACTCTGATGGGACCAATGCTCATGCGTGATTAAGGCGCCCATGTGTGGCCCCTCACGCGACCTGACACAGACGAAGATCACCAAGTAGGGCCCAGAGCGACAGGAGAGTGGTCCATCTTCAACGCGAGAGATCACCGCCGGGCCGACAGCCGCCATTTCAGCCTGGATTCGACGCCATGAGTCGTCACGCAGCCACATGCGGATCGAGTTATGGGAGCCGGCCAACCCGCGGCGGAGTGTCCACCGAGGTCTCGGACACATTGGTCCAGATCCAGACGCAAGGCGCGTTCAGCCGGAGCCCGCCCTGACCTGGCTGAAGCCTTCGTCACCATAGGAGTGCTGATCGACGTGCCGAGGGCGGAGCAGCCCTATGGTTTGAGCGCTCTGGCCACCGGGCGCCCTCCTGCGCGAGGACGGCGGAATGACCAGGCGCGTGGGCCCTCGTCATATAGCCGCACCTGGTGTGGCCAGGGCGTGTAGCGGCGACCGTCCGTGGGCGTATCAGCCTTGGCGGGAAGTTCGGCGACGGCTTCGTCGGCGATGCCGTAGTGGCGGGCGAGTCGGGGAAGGCGACGCATGAGCTCCACCGAGTCGCTGAAGTCCCATTCTTCGCCGTTGGGCTGGGCGATGAAGCTGAGGAAAGGGAAGGCGCTGGTGATTCCCCGTGCCCGGAGGGCTTCGGCGGGATGTGCACGGTCGCTGCCCATGGCCTGCCGGTAGGCGCGGGTGGCGGCGTTGGAGAACCGTTCGAACCCGGGCCAGTCCTCGTCGGGCCAGCAGACCCGCCGCATCCGGGTCAGTCGGATGAGGCGGATGCCGCCGTCCTTGGACAGCGATACCTGCCGGCGGGTATAGGTGCGTGACAGCTCGAACAGCCGTTGGACTTCCGGGAGGTCAATGATGTGGTCGGGGCAGTCCATGACAGCGTCGAAGGCGTCGCGACCGAGGCTGATCAGCCAGTCGACGAAGTACTCGAATCCGTCGGAGGAACCCGAATTGGTGATCATCCAGCAGGCGGCGTACAGCTCCCAGGTGCAGGCGCGGTTGGCGCTGAGGGTGAACCACGCCTTGAAGTCGACGATCTCCTCAGCAGGCAGGCGGGAAAGCTGATCTTCGAGCCACGCGACGCGGTCCTCGCGATTGCTGCTCTCCTGGGCAGAGCGCTCGACCAAGTCCCAGAAGCCGTCCACGTCCATGATGTCTGATCTTGGCATTCGGCAGGTCGGCTGCCTAGTCATCGCGCACCGACACGACGTTCTTCCCATGCGCGTCAACCCGGTGTGACGCGGCCGAGATCCAGGTACGGTGCGCCCAGTCCTGATCGGGTCCGAAGCCGGTGACAAACCGGATCCCGGCGGTGGGATGCAGGCAGGGCGAAGGTCCTGCACCCCAGCTCGCCGCGCTGAACTTCCGCCGCCGCACGAACCAGACCGCGGACGCCATATCCACAATCCGTACGTGCTGAACGAACCCGCTGATGTGCGCCGCCTCATCAAGCTAGGCAGCCAGGGGAAGATGTCGCGGGCACGAGGGATCTCCTCCACGATGGTCACCGGAGAACCAGTCCGCTCGTGTAGGCGTAGGCGAGGCGGGCGATGGTGCCGGTGTAGAGGCAGCCGTACAAGTAGCCGCGGGCCGCCTCGGCCGCCGGGTCGCGCCGATACCGCATGACGGGACCAGTTACCGGTGTTCAGGACAGGTGCCAGCTCTGGTTCTCTCCGCCCCAGCAGCGCGCCTGGACGATCCTGGTGCCGTCCTCCTGGCCAGCCCAGGCCACGTCGAGGCACTTGCCACTGTGCTTGGCGACGACGCGGTAGGTGCCGTCGGCGTTCTTCTTGAACGACCAGCGCTGGTGGTCACCGTAGTTGCAGGTGGCCTGGATCACCGAGGCCGCATCCTTGCTGCTGCCGCCGAACACCGTCAGGCACTTGCCGCTGTGCTTGGCGACGATCAGGTAACCGCTGTGGAGCTTCCTGGGCTGCCAGAGCTGGCTCTTGACCCCGTTCAGGCACTGCCACTGGTGGGTGCGGGCGCCGCTGTGCCCGGCGCCGCCCTCGACGTCCAGGCACTTACCGCTGTGTGTGGCGCTGAACTGGTAGTAGTCGGCCGCGGCGTGAGCGGCACCGCCGCCGGTGAGGACCAGGGTCGCGACCGTCGCGCCGAGCAGGCCGTTGCGGAGCTTCATCATCATGTCCTTGTTCCGAGGTAAATGCCTGCTCAGAAGCTAGAACGCGCCCCGGCACGCCACATCAGAGCTAGCACCGACCTTGGCCCGGGCCGACCCCGTGCCACCACGTCAGCTCAGCCGGTGCCCGCCGAGCGGAGGAAGGCCAGGGCAGCCAGGACACGACGGTGGGAGGCGGTGTCGTCGCTCAACCCGAGCTTGGCGAAGACCTGGGCGACGTGCGCCTCGACGGTGCGCTCGGTAATGGTCAGCCGGGCCGCGACGCCCTTGTTCGACAAGCCCTCCGCGATCAAGCCAAGCACCTGCCGTTCGCGCTCGGTCAGCCGCTCCAGCGGATCCTGCACCCTGCGGCGTGCCATGATCCTGGCCACAATCGTCGGGTCGATCACGGTCTCGCCGTCAGCCAGCCGGCGCAACGCGTCGACCAGCACAGCCGGGTCGAAGACGCGTTCCTTCAGCAGGTAGCCGACCCGCTCGGGGTAGTCCTGCAGCAGTCGCAGCGCGTAGCCGGGTTCGACGTACTGGGACAGGACGAGCACGCCTACCGTGGGATGGGCGGCTCTGATCCGCTCGGCCGCGACCAGGCCCTCGTCGGTGTGGGTGGGCGGCATCTTGATGTCGACCACCGCCAGGTCGGGCTGCTCGGCGTTGACGAGCGCCAGCAGCGCGTCGCCGTTGTCGGCCTGCCCCGCCACGGTCCACCCGGCGCGGCTCAGTAGGTGGCAGATGCCCTCCCGAGTGAGCAGGGAATCGTCGGCCACCACGACACGCATGGGGTCCAACGTAGTTGGTTGGAGGTCACCGGCCAAGCCGAATTTCCAGCCCTTCCGCGGTAGGCTCCAGCCGCCCGCCCAGTGCCCCCACCCGATCGGACAGGTGAGCGGGGACGGCCGGGATCCGGCCTTGGATCCGCAGGGCGAACAGGTCGCCGTCCAGCGTCACCGAGACGCCCAGCGGCCCCGTCGCCGATTCGCAGGCCCACGCGGCAAGCAGGTAGACCGCCTGTTCCGTGGCCGGTGCGAACCGCTCCTGCACGACCTCGGAGATCTCAACCGGTACGGGCGCCTGGTCCGCCAGCGACCACAGCGCCGGGCCGAGCCCTGCCTCGTGCAGGATGGCGGGGAAGATGCCGTGCGCCAGCTCGCGCAGCTCCCGCATCGCCGTGGTGATCTCCTGTAGAGCGTGCGTCACGGCGGTATCGTCCGGGGTGCCGGCCGAGCTCAGCCGCAGGTCGTAGGTGAGGGCGAGCAGGTGTTGCTGCGCGCCGTCGTGGAGGTCGCGCTCGATCCGCCTGCGTGCCTCGTCACCGGCCTCGACCACCCGTTTGCGCGACAGGCGCAGGTCCGCCACCTGGGCCAGAACCTCCGCGCGCAGCCGTTCGTTCTCGATCGCCAGACGGGCGGCGGCGCCGATGCGTGCCGTCAGCTCTTTTCCACCCGGATCGTGGCAAACCACCGCGACAGGGGCGCCGTCCCGAACGACTGAGGTGGCCACTTGGTCAGGACGCGGCTCGGCGCTCACCGAGGCGCCCGCGGAGTCGACGTAACGGCCCGAGACCGGCAGCCAGTAGGCGACGGTCAGTGCGGGGTCTCCGGTCATCCTGCGCAGCGCCGCCTCCAACGCGCCCGGCGGGGGTGCGGTGCCCAGCTCATGTGCCAGGCGCATCACGGCGCGGCGGCGCAACCATGCTTGGGCCAGCGACCAGCCGATCGCGCCGGATACCAGCATCAGTGCGCCCGACTACACGAAGAAGGCCGCCTGATGGAGCGGGGCGCCAGCGCTCTGCGGCGGCCCCGCCAGCCGTACCCCTTCGGCAACCGCCCACGCGGCCAGCGCCACTGCGCACCACAGCGGAACCACCCCTCCTGTACGGCGGGCAACGGGGCTCATCCGTGCGACGGCGACGGCGGCCAGCCCGGCGGCCGCTAGCCCGAACACGACCGCGAAGGCCGCCAGCGCCAGATCGAGCGCCGCAGCGGCGTGCGGCCACGGGTGCAACAGCAGCGGGTTCTCGCGTGAACAGGTCCGCCAGCAGTACAGATCCAGGAATGGATCGTAGATCAGGGTCCGCGCGACGACGAGGACGGCGGTCACCGCGTAGCCGGCGAGCACGGCACGTCCGCGCAGCGCCACCTGCGCGATCGCGGGAAGGACGAACGCGGACGCCGCCGCACCCAGGATCCTGACCAGCGGCAGCCCTTCAAACCAGCCCGCCCAGATCTGGGCCAGCCACGCCAAGCCCGCGACGATCGCGGCCACTCCCGCCGAGCCGCTCCGGAGCATCGTGCCGGAGGCCAGTAGCCCCCCTCCCGCCGCGAAGGCGGCGACCGTGGCCACCTGCGACTGCGCTGCATAGGTCGTGTGCGAGCCGTGCAGGTCGGCGAACACGACGATAGTCGCGCCCGCGTACACGAACGCCACGATCGGGAGCACGAACCCAGCTCGCACCCGCCGATTGTCACACCACCGACGCCCGGCCACCATCGTGCCAGCACGGTGATAAGCCCCGGCCACGCTGGGGGCTGGCGGCGATGCGCGCCGGCACCCGCACCCGTACGGTCATCGGTAGGAGAAGGGGAAGGGCCGGCATGAAGATCAGAGCAGCGGCGTTCGGCCTGATCATCGCGCTCGCCGGGTGCGCAGCGCCGCAGGGTGAGTTGGACAAGGCCGGGGCGGGGACGAGCGTCAGGACGCTGACGATCGGCACCGATGACGTACCGGGACGTCCGGCCGCCGACGCCGTCGAGGAGTTCGCCCGGCAGGTCAGCACGAGGACCGATGGCCGCCTGCGCATCGAGCCGCGTTGGAAGGCGGCAGGAGAGATCGCCGACGACTGGGACCAGCAGGTCGCGCGCCAGGTCATCGATGGCCGGTTGGACATGGGGGTCATCCCCGCGCGAGCCTGGGACACCGAGGGCGTCACCAGCCTGCGCGCGCTGAACGCCCCATTCCTGATCACCACTGAGGAACACCTGCGCCGCGTCCTGTCCGGCGGCCTTCCTCGGCGCATGATGAAGGGCCTGGACGGTGTCGGGCTCACCGGGCTGGCGTTGCTCCCAGAAGGCATGCGGCGGCCGTTCGGTTACCATCGGCCGCTGCTGTCGCCGGAAGACTACGCCGGCGACAGCACGGCCGCGGACAAGGCACTGGCCGACAAGTCCCTACGAGGGATGGAATCCGCTTACTGGCTCGCCGCCGATCACGGGTGGATGGTTGCGTCGGGCAACGTCACCTTCTTCCCCAAGGTGAACTCGCTGGTGATCGGAGACGATGTGCTGGAAGGGCTGCCCGGCGAACAGCGCACAGCGCTGATGGAGGCGGCCGCCGCCGTCTCCGCCTGGTCGCTGGGACGACTTCCTGACGAGGCGAAGGAGGCCGAGCGGTTCTGTGCCAAAGGCGGCAGCGTGCAGCTGGCCACTGACTCCGATCTGCGGGCCCTGGAGCGAGCTGCGCTACCTGTCTATGCCGACCTGGGGCGAGATGCCGAGACCAGGGAGCTTATCGGCCTGATCCGGCATCTGGGATCGGGCCTGCCCATCGCGTCGCGGACAACTGCCTGCGGGGTCACTCGGACGCCGAAGACCGGCTCGCCGGGTCAAACGCCGGACGCCTTCCCCGAAGGCGTCTACCGGGTCGAGATCTCCGAGGAGGAATTCCTCAGGGCGGGCGCCAAGGCGCACGACGCACGGATGCACGGCGGGGTCAACACGCTGATCGTCGAGCGCGGCTCCTGGGAGTGGCGCCTGCCGAGCGGGGAGCGCACCTGCGGCGGGCCGCGCCCGTCACGAACGGCAGGATCAAACTGAAGCTCGACGCCGCCTGCGGTCCCACGGATTGGTGGATCTTCAGTGCGGCCTGGCGCCTGGACGGAACCGCCCTGCATTTCCTCGACTACGAGCAGGGCGACGGAAAACTGCTGCGGAGGACCCGTTCGGCTGGACGCTGTGGACCTCCCGCCCTTTCGAGAAGATCGGCTAGGGGGAAGGGAACTCGGCCATCAGACGCGTGCCCAGGCCAGGCTCCGAGGTGATGGTGAGCCAGCCGCCGAACGTCTCGACGCGATCGGCCAGGCCACGCAGGCCGCTGCCCGCAGAGGGGTCCGCGCCTCCCACACCGTCGTCGGTGATCACGACCCGCCAGCCCAGGCCGTACGGCCCAGCCTCGATCGCCGCAGCCGAGGCACGGCCGTGTTTGGCCACGTTGGCCAGCGCCTCGGCGCACACATAGTAGACGGCGGCCTCCAGTCCGCGGGCTGCCGATCGCCGTCGACCCGTAACCGAACTGGCACAGTGGACCGGTCGGCCAGCACCGCCAGCGCGGGGGCCAGGCCCGCCGACAGGTCGCGCGGGTGCAGCCCGCGCGCGAGATCAGAGAGCTCCTCGACGGCCTGCCTCAGATGAGGAGAGCAAGGCGTCACCGCGAGCAGGGACTCCAGGCGGCGGATCGGCCCTTCGTGCATACGCTCCCGCAGGCGGCGGCGCTCATCGTCGGCGGTCACCAGCAGCCGGCGCCGCGAGGCCGCCAATTCGGCCAGATTCTCCTGGAGGGCGGCCTGGAGTGCGGCGTTGGCCGCGGTGAGCCGTATGGCGGCGCCCACGGCCGCCACGAGGGCCGGGTCGGTCAGCACCGAACGATCGTGGACGATGACCGCGAGCGGGCCGTCCTCCTGCGCGACGAAGGTGGCGACCTCGCCGTCCACCGGAGCGCCGGCCTGGTCCAGGTAACGCCCGTCGCGCCAGTAGCCCACACGCAGGCCGGGGTCGCCGAGCGTGGCGGCCAGCGCCGCACGGATGGTCCCTGCCCCTTGCTGACTGAGCTCGACAACCAGGTCGGTGACCGCCTCGTCGTGCCTGCGCCGTGCCGTACTGGCCAGGGCCACGGCCAGGCCGGCCACCACGACCTGGTATGCCTGGTTGACGGCACTGGCCACCTCGCCCGCGGGGAAAGCCAGACGGCTGACCGCGGCGGCGTACACGACAGCCGCAAAGGCGGCGGTGGCCCATGCGGCGACCTGCTCGCGCCGCCCGCCGCCGGCCCGGAAGCGCAGCGCGAGGAGCACGGTCACCAGCGCCACGTTCAGCACCGGGCTTACCCAGTCAGACGGGAGGACAGCGGCGAGATAGCCGGCCGCGATCACCACCCGCATCGCCATGGACGCTGGTCTCCACCCGGGGAAGGCGATGAGGAGATGCGTCAGCGGTCCACGGTGCCAGGACGCCAGCGGGGCTCCGAGATCGCCGGCGAACCAGGCCAGGCCCGCCGCGACCGCCAGGATGGCCGTGCCGCGGCCCACGGGCCACATGACCAGACCGGAGCTGATCAGGACCGGGCCGACTACGAGATTCAGCGTGCTGCCCACGGCTCAGTCCAGCAGGGCGCGTATGGCCGCACCGGAGAGCCGGTGTTTGGGGAGGAAGCCACGCGTCGTCGCCTCCGGCAGGCGCGGGCCGAACGTGACAGCCTCCCGGCTGGAGATCAGGACCACATCGGGCGGCTGCGCGGTACCGGCCAGCGCGCAGGCGACGGCGAAGCCGTCCGCGTCAGGTAGGTGGATGTCGAGCAGAACCACACCGGGACGTACCCGGGCGACCTCGTCAAGGGCCTCCTCAGCGGTCGCTGCCTCCCCGACCACGTCGAAACCATCGGCCTCGAGCAGCGCACGCGCCGACGACCGGAAGCCTGCGTGATCGTCGACGATCAGCACCCTGCGGGTCACCTCCCGATCGTGACACGCCGCACCCGATCAGGCATCCGTGCCAGCACCACGTCTCAGAAGCGCCACAAGTCCTGTCGCTCCGGTGATCGTGTCGGCGTCGCCGAACTCGGCGATCGTGGCGCGTGCGGCCTGATCGCGGTCGCCGAGCTCGGTCAGGGGTGGTGCTCGTAGGTCTCGGCCAGGCCGTCGGCGAGCTCGTCCACGGTCTCTGGCGCCGGACAGAGCTGCGGTTGAGCCACCCAAAAGCAGCGGGGCAGCCTGACGCTCTACACATGATCGTCAAAGTAACTGCAGGCCATGCTGGTCGCCTGGACCGGTCGATGTCCCGACCTGCCAGCTTCGGCCGCCCTTGCACCTAACAAAGCACCACGAGGAAGGGTTCGCATAGCGATCGTCTTCCTGACACCTCGACGCGCCGGGAGTGGCGCCTTCGTATCGCTTCATGGGTACCGCTGCTACCGACCGCCATGTCAGGGTTGACGGGCATGGCCAGTGAGCACGACGGCCCGGCGTGATCAACCGAGGCGAAGATCCACGAGCGTGGTACGCCGGCCGCTCCGATCTTCTCCGCTGGCCGATCCCGGCCGTTCTCAGGTGATCTCGTGCGGAAGGGTCTTCATGGTGACGTAGCTGCTGACGGTGCCGACGTTGGGCAGCTCGGCGAGCCGGTGGGCGTGGAAGTGCTCGTAGGCGGGCAGGTCGGCGACGTCGACTTGGAGCAGGTAGTCGTAGTTGCCGGTGACGTGGTGGGTGTAGACGACTTCGGGTAGCCGGATGATCGCGCGTTCGAAGGCGGCAACGTCGGTGCGGGTGTGCCGGATCAGCCGGATCGCGGCGAACACCCGCAGACCGCGGCCAATCGCGGTGGGGTCGATAAGCGCCCGGTATCCGCGAATCACGCCGGCTTCCTCCAGGCGGCGGACACGGCGCAAGCAGGGCGACGGTGACAGTCCGACCCGGGCGGCGAGCTCGTTGTTGCTGATCCGCCCGTGGTGTTCGAGCACGGCCAGAATCGCGCGGTCCACATTGTCCATGCCAGCAATAATATTGCTCACTGATCCTTGCTAGCACAACTGGATGGCGTCACAGAGCGCAATTTGCTGCCATATGTTGCTCCGGCTCGGTTGGGTCAGTCGGTCCATCGGTAATCCTGGAGGTGTAGGCCGCAGTCCACGGAAGGGGCAGCTATGCCTGGCGAGAGCACCATCGCCGTGCACGCCGATCGCGACGTCCACCCCAGTCTTTCCGTGTCGCCGCCGATCTTTCAGACGGCGACGTTCTCAGCCGAGGATGGGGGTGTTCGCCCAAGCCGCCGTCGAAGCGCGCGGCAAAGACTTCTACACCCGGTTCGGCAACCCGAACCACGTGCAAGCCGCCGCCGTCATCGCCGAGCTGGAGGGGGCTCAGGCGGCCATGGTCACGGCGTCCGGGATGGCCGCGATCACCACCGCCGTGCTGGCCCTGGTCTCGGCTGGCGACCACGTCATCGGGCAGAAGTCCACCTACGGCGGGACAGCCTCCCTGCTGCAGAACCTACTGCCGCGGCTGGGGGTGTCGAGCACTCTGGTCGACCAGAGCGACCCTGGGGCGTTCGCCGAAGCACTGAGGGATGAGACCCGTCTGATCCTGGTGGAGACACCGTCCAACCCGCTGCTGCAGATCACCGACCTGCGGGCCGTCGCCGACCTGGCCCGCGACCACGGCGCGCTGACCATGGCCGACAACACCTTCGCCACCCCGCTGAACCAGCGGCCCCTGAACTTCGGTATCGACCTGGTCATGCACAGCGCCACCAAATACCTCAACGGTCACTCCGACGTTTCCGCCGGAGCGCTGGCCGGCCCGGCGCAGCTCTTGGACTGCGTCTGGGAGACCGGGCTGCTCACCGGCGCCACGCTCGGCCCGATCGACGCCTGGCTGCTGCTGCGCGGTATGCGCACGCTGCCGCTGCGGATACCGCGTCACAACGCCAACGGCCTCGCCCTGGCACAGGCCCTGGCCGAGCATCCAGCGGTGGCCAAGGTGCATTACCCCGGCCTGGCGTCACACCCGCAGTACAAGCTGGCCTGCGAGCAGATGAGCGGGTTCGGCGGAGTGCTTGGTGTGGAGTTCACCGGCGGCTACGAGATGGCTGATGCCTTCCTCGGCCGGCTGCGCTACCCGCGCCGCTCAGCCAGCCTCGGCGGTGTGGAGTCGCTGGCGGTCCATCCGGCGTCGATGTGGCGCGGCATGCTCAGCCAGGAGCAGATCGCCGCAGCACTACCCCTGGGCCTGGTCCGGCTGGCCATCGGCATCGAGGACACCGCCGACCTGGTCGCCGACCTGATCGCCGCAGCCGATGCGGTGCTCGCTTAGGCAGCGTTCCGGCCACACCATCCATGATCATGAACTGCTGACGTGTACGTGAAGGAGCTGTCCCATGAAGAGCCTAATTGCTGGTGGCATCGTGATCAGCATGGACCCAGCGGTCGGCGATCTGCCCCGCGGTGACGTGCTCATCGAGGAGGGCGTGATCACCCAAGTAGACGAGCGCATAGACGCTCCCGACGCGGAGGTGATCGACGCCGGCGGTCAGATCGTCATGCCCGGCTTCGTCGACAACCACCGCCACAGCTGGCAAAGCGCTTACCGGGGCGTCGGCGCCGACTGGACCTTCCCTGAGTGGGCGCTGGCCATGCACGGCACCGTCAAACCCCACTACACACCCGAGGACGTTCACGTCGCCACCCTGCTCGGCCGGCTGGAGGCTCTGCACTCGGGCATCACCACGATGCTGGACTGGTACCACGTAGCCCAGGGCCCCGAACACGAAGACGCGGCCATCGCCGCCCTGCGCGAGGCGCCCGGCCGCTCGATCTTCTGCCTCGGCGCCGGCTGGGCCGATCACCGCCCAGTCGACGATGACATCCGTCGCGTGCACGCCGCCCTGGCCGACACCACTGCGGACCGCTCCGGCCTGCTCACCATGGCCTGGGGACTGCGCGGGGTCGAGGACACTAGCGTGGACATCGTCGCAGGGGAGGTGATGCTGGCCGACGAGCTCGGCCTGCGCACCAGTCTGCACATCGTCTCCGACGGCACCACGCGCCCGGTCGCCGAGCTGCACGAGCACGGCCTGCTGCGGAACACAACGACGTTCGTGCACGCCAACGGCATCGGCGATGACGAGCTGCAGATGCTCGCTGACGCCGGCAGTTCGATTTCGATCAGCCCGGACGTGGAGCTGAAAATGGGCTTCGGCGCGCCGATGACCGGCCGCGCCCTGGCCGCAGGCCTGCGCCCGACCCTGTCCATCGACGTCGTCCCCTCGGTCGCCGGCGACATGTTCTCCGCGATGCGCGCCGCCTTTGCCGCCCAGCGCGGCTTGGACGGCGGCCTGCGCGCGCGGGACCTGCTGGCCTTCGCCACCATCGACGCCGCCCGCTCATGCGGCCTTGACGCCCGCACTGGCAGCATCACCCCCGGCAAGGACGCCGACATCATCATCGTGCGCACCGACGACCCGACCATCTTCCCGGTCACCGACCCTGTCGGCAGCCTCGTCTCGGCCGGCCACCCCGGCTTGGTCGACACCGTCCTGGTCGCCGGCCGCGTGGTCAAGCGCGACGGAGCCCTGGTGGGCGTGGGCCTGCCCGCGCTGCAGTCCCGGCTGATCGCCTCCCGCGACCGGATCGCGGCGGCCGCCGGAGTTCGTCTCGACGGCACCTGGCGCCCGCAGCCTCCCCGAACTTGAGCGCGTATGGATCGGTGCGGCTGACGCGTCTGTCTTCTCCGGCCGGCTCGCGCCGCTGCGCGACCGGGTCGTCCCCATCACCAGCCAGATCGCGCTCAACGATCGCGCCGTCGCCCTCCCGACCCCTGGTCACACCGCTGGTCACACCGTCTACGAGGTCAGCAGCGGGACCGGCCGGCTGCTCGTCTGGGGCGACACCCGTACGACGAGGTCGAAGCCGCTGACCTGATCGACCACGCCCGCCGACGTGCTGGGAGCCGACCGCGACGCCTACGAGGGCAAGCGTGTGGCGTCGATGACCGCCTTGGCGTGGAGCTCGGCGCCATCGGCCAGGGGGAGCATGAACGGCACGTCCTCGCGGCCGGTGGTGCGCACCGGTCGTAGCCGAGCGGCTGATCGCCACGACCGACATGGCAGGGCGGTCAGGAGGCGACAGCCGCGGACGGCTCAGGGCAGGGATCTGAGAGCTGGCCAGATTCCGGCTGATCTGCCACAGGTTCCGCCGACGCACCAGTCTGAAGGCCAGGGAGCGGCCAGGCTGATCACCCGAGTATCAACCGGCACGGCCCCCGCTGGTCGGCCTGATCCACTGAGTGACCTGATGGCCCTTCGCTCCCCGCGCCTCAAACCATCCTCGGTTCCACCCCGTACGAGATCACCTTCGAACCGATCCAGGCACTCGAACAGCAGTCCTGAGCTGCCGATAACCGGCCAGGCCACGCTCTCACTAGGGCCAGGGCACGCAGGTCAGCTTCTGCGCCGCGGGGACCAGCGCGATCGACACCGCGAAGGGGACACGGTCCGAGTCGAACTGAGCGAATCCGATCGCGATCGTGGCGCCGGCCGGGATCGCGATCGGGTCGACGCGGAAGTTCCTGTCGTGGACTTCGACGAGGTTCCCCGTCTCCTTGTCCATTCCCGAGCGCTGGCCGTCCTGGTGTGGCTCGGTGCGGAAATGCGCTGCCGTGTCGGGCGTGCCGCATCTCTGACCGATGGTGACCTTGCTGCGCACGCCGTGGCTGCGCAACTTGGCCTCCAGGGTGGCCGGGTCCTTGATCTCGTTCACGGTGATGGTGAGGCTGCCGTCGGCGTTCTCTGCCACGGCGTACGCCGGAGCCGTACCACCGCTGAGCAGCGTCGGCACGGTGATCACGCCGGCCGCTACCGCGGCGATGGCGCCGATCCGGATCGCTTGCCGACGCCGACGCCGCGGGTGCACAGGCGGGGCGTCCGCGGCGCGGGCCTCCACCACACGGATCAGCTTTTCTTCGAGCCTTGTTTCGAAGGTGCTCATGCCAAAACCTCCATATCCTGCGCGGACAAGGGGAGCCGCAATGCCCGGCGAGCACGATGCAGCCGGACCCGGGCGGTGACCGGGCGGATGCCGAGCGCCGCGGCGGCCTCGGCGACCGTGAGATCGTCGACGGCGACCAGCTCCAGTACGGCCAGCTCGCCGTCCGGCAGGGCCCGCAGGGATTCGTGCAGTCTCCGCACGGCCCGGGCCGCGTCGATCTTCGACGACATCCGGTCGATGTCGTCCGGCTCCAGCAGCCGCCGTCCGGCGAACAGGCTCTCGCCCCGGCGTGCCCGGACGGCCCTGCGGAGTTCGGCGGCGACCACGTTCCGCGCGATGCCGAACAGCCAGGTGCGCGGCCCGCCGAACGAGCCACGATATGCCGCGGCTCCCTCGATGACGGCCAGGAAGACCTCGGCGGCCAGATCGGCGGCAAGGTACGGATCGGCCACCCGCCGGGCCACGAACCGCGTCACCTCCTCCACGTGAGCCCGGTAGAACCCGGCGAAGGCCGCCGGATCCGTCCCGATCGACCTGATCTCCGCGATCTCCATCGGCGACTCCCCTCGATCTTGCTTGACACCGGTGAGTGGCCGCCGCCGCGAAATGTGTTACTCGCCCAGCTCAGGCACGGAGTAGGCGCGCGGGCCGGAAGGGCCACTGGCTCCAACTCCACCGCTGCGACAAGACCACGCCAGGAGAGCTCGACGGGGAAGCCATGCCCGGCAGCCGTGATCAGCACCCCTCGACGGTCCTCCAACGCTCCAAGGGCGGGCCCCAGCGCGGCGAACACCTTCCGGAACTGCGTCACCGACCCCGGCACATGCTCCCGCAGGCGACCATGCCCGAGCTCGCCGCCCTCCGCCAGCTGGTTCACCATCCCCAGGGACATCGGCCTGCGCCGGGTACTCGACCGTCACCATCTCGAACAGGCCGACATCGATGCCCTCGTCCAGGGCCTCCAACCCCACGCCAGCAGACTGCTATGGAGAACCTGTACCGCTTCAACCCCTCCCCTGCGTAGCGCGGGAGCGTTTGCCCCTCGCCATCAGACGTGGGCGGAGCACGGACCTTGATCCCGTGACTCCCCGCCCAAGCCGTCTTGATGTCCCATCGTGATCGCGCATGGGAGTCAGGGCGTGAGTAACCCCTACTCAACACGAACCCCGAGTGCCTCATCGGTCCTCACGTCGGGCCGCCCGGCTGGTGTCAGCACGTCCGACAACGAGTAGCCGCAGCGTCGCTGAGCCACTCCCGACGTGTTGCGCGGCTGCCCACGGCGATGCCGACGGCGAGACGCGGGCGCTGACATCTCGGTCACCGTGGCGACCGCCGCGCGCAGATCCCGCTGCGGCACCATGGCGTCGATTGCCTCCTACATCTGATCCAGGCGCAGCTCCTCGCCGAATTCGGTCACCTTCAGCAGCATCTTGGCGGCCGCGGCGAGGTAGCCGAGTGCCTGGCCAGGTTGGGCTGCCTGCCTGCCCGCTCCTTGCCCGCGGCGGTCTCGGCGTTGCCCAGCAACTCGATAGTGACCAGCAGATCCAGCAGAGCCAGGCAGCATCGACCGCCTTACCTCACCTGCACATCGGCACCGAATGCCATTCCAAGACCATGATCTGATGACGCAGAGCGAGAATCTCGGCATCCTTGTCCCGATCGCTCATCAGCAATGGCTGTAGCGCTGCGGTCATAGGCCAGACGAAGAGGCACGAACGGCCTTCCTGCCGCACCGGTCTTCCTCCACGGAACGAGTGGAGACCGCCCACGCCGTGCAGAGCTTCACAAGGCCATGACCTGGCCAGACAAGCGTCAGGCGCAGTGCAGCCGGTCCCGGTCGTCAGCGCGCTGGGCTGTTGTTGCGCATGGCCGATAGGCGGGACTTCACGCTCAGCAGGGTCTCGATGATGATGTCCTCCCGGCCACGCTTGAGCCGGCTGATCGGCACTGAGACGCTCAGCGCGTCCACCGGCCGGTGGGAGAAGGGGAGCGCAACGCCGAAGCAGCGCACACCCATACAGGACTCTTCGCTCTCCTCTGAGTAGCCGAGCTGGGCGGCCTTGTCGATGATCGTCAGCAGGTCGCCACGGTCAGTGATCGTGAGGGGGGTGATCGCCTTGATCTGCTCGGGCACGAACGCCTCGCGGGCTTCCTCCGGCATCTCCGCGAGCATCGCCCGGCCCAGTGCGGTGCTGTAGGCGGGGAGTCTGCGGCCGATGGCCGAGAACATGCGGAGCGGGTACTTCGACTCACGTTTGGCGGTGTAGATGATCTCCGTGCCGTCCAGGCGTCCCAGGTGCACCGTTTCCTCGGTGGCGGCCGAAATCTCGTCCAGGATCGTGCTTGCACGCATGAGGACGGGGTCGCCGTCGATGAAGGCCGAGCTGACCGTCAGCGTGTGCACTCCGAGCCTGTAGGTGGTGCCCGTCTGGTCCGTATCTAGCCAGTTACTGGCGCACATGGTGCGCAACAGCGAGTGCAGGCTGCTCTTCGGGATGCCCAATCGGGTGGCCAGCTGCAGCTGGGTGCTGGGGCCGTTGGCTGCGATGTCGTCCAGGATGTCAAGAACGCGCCCAGCGGACTTGACAAGAGGGCCGGGAAAGCTGCCGTCGACCTTCTTGTCTGCTTCCACAGGGCTTCCTCATCCGTCTGTCATGGTGTCGAGCTCTTATACCAGACTAAACCACGTTCACATGGATGGATCGACCTGACTGGCCGCGCACTAACGATTACACACGGTGCGACTCGAGTTCACATATGCGAACCTGTTGTCACTTTGGTTCATATATATGAAACACATTCTTGACAGTGTTTTTACCACCGTCATACGTTCTGGGCGTCGGGGGGTCTGTCCGAACCCTCATGGGAGCTCTGTATGGAAGTGCCCCGCAGGTCAATCCCCTTTCCTCTTCGATCCATCGCGAGACTGGTTGCGTTGCTGCTGGTCGTCGCGGGTTTGACGGCAGTCCCGGCTCCGGCCTTCGCCGCCCCCGACACCGACGGGCAGCTGCGGATCCTCCTGTTCTACAAACCCAACTTCCACGCCTCCAACGTGCAGGCCCGGCAAGCCGTACGCGATCTGGCCACCCAGCTCGGCGCGCAGTACAACCAGCCGGTGGACATCCAGGAGACCGACGACCCCGGGGCTTTCACCACCGCGAACCTCGCCGTCCGCGACGCCGTGGTCTTCGCCCAGACAGGCGGTGTGCTCTTCGACACCGCGCAACGCGCCGCCCTGGAGTCCTACATCCGCGGGGGCGGTGGCTTCATGGGCCTGCACTACACCGGCTGGTCGGTCGGCCAGAGCGAGCACGACGTCAACCCGTTCTACGCCCGCCTGGTCGGCGCGGTCTCCGAAGGACACCCCGAGAATCCCGGGGTCCGGCCGGGCCGGGTGTTCGTGACGAACTCCGGTCACCCCCTGGTGCAAGGCGTGGCCGCCAGCATCACCCGCAGCGACGAGTGGTACGACTGGGTCGTGAACCCGGCGCCCTCGGTGCGCACGTTGATTCAAGCGGACGAGTCCTCGTACGGCATGGGCAGGCAGGGTTCCTCACACCCGATCACCTGGTGCCAGCAGATCGACTCCGGTCGCTCCTGGTACACCGCGATGGGCCACGAGGGCACTGCCTACGCCGAGCCGTACATGCTCGCCCAGATGAAGAACGGTCTGGCCTACGCCACCAAGCTGCTGGCCGCCGACTGCACGCCGCCGGTGAAGGACCAGGCCGGAGCCTGGAGCGGAGTCACGCCGTGGCCGCTGGTCCCGATCAACATGTCGTTGACTTCGGACGGCCGGGTGCAGTCCTTCGGTAGCGTGGGCGGTTGGTCGACCGACGCGACGCCGTACGACTGGACCGGGAACGACACGGTCACCCAGGGCGGACAGATGGAGATCGACGTCTGGAACCCCGCCCAGCCCCGAACCTTGTCGAACGTGAACAGCGGCATCCTCCCGAACACCACCTACACCGACCTGTTCTGCGCCATGCAGGTGCAGAACCCGCACGATCACTCCACCATGACTGTCGGCGGCGACGACGGCATGGGCGGGAACGCGCCCAACGACGGGTCGGTCGGCGTCACCGGCTACTCCACGAACAACGGGCTGCAGAACAAGGCGCCCATGAACTTCCCGCGGTGGTACCCGACCGGGACCACCATGCCCGACGGGTCCGTCGTCGTTCAGGGCGGCAGCTTGACCGGCGGGCCCGGCGGACGCGGTGTTCTCACCCCGGAGATCTACACGCCGATGGCGGGCTCGGGCTGGAAGAAGCTCGACGGCGCCAGGAGCCCGGCCGCGTACGGCGACGGCGGAGCCGACCACGCGGGCGCGGACGAGAACCGCTGGTGGTATCCGCGCGCGTTCGTCGCCCCCACGACCGGAACCCTGTTCAACCTCACCGGCACACAGATGTACGAGCTCAACCCCGCGGGCAACGGGCAGGTGACCCTCCGCGGCACGTTACCCACGAACATCTCCAACCAGGGCGCGAACGGCAACCCGGTCGGCGCGACCTCCACCGCCACGATGTTCCGCCCCGGAAAGATCCTCCAGGTCGGCGGCGGCTGGTGGGGCAACGGCGGTGGCCCGGACGGCGCTCGCGCCGGCTTCGTCATCGACATCACCGGCGGTACCGCCAACCCCGTCATCACCGCGACGCAGCCGATGAAGTACCAGCGCCACTGGGCGACCTCCACGCTCCTGCCCGACGGCAGAGTTCTGGTCACCGGCGGAAGCAGGGTGAACAACGGCAACGACGGCTACGTCACCAACCCCGAGATCTGGGACCCGGCCACCGGTGCCTGGACCGAGGTCGTCCTGCCGCACGAGCACGCCCGGCTCTACCACTCCACGGCTCTGCTGCTGCCCGACGGCCGTGTGATGGTCGGCGGCGGCGGCACACCCGGCCCGCGCAACTACACCGACGTCGAGTACTACTCCCCCGGCTACCTGTTCAACGGCAACGCCGACGCCCCTCGCCCGGTGATCAGTGCCGCACCGCAGAAGGTCGGCTACAACGGGACCTTCCAGGTCACCTCCACCGGCACCATCTCGCGCGTGACCCTGGTCCGCAACGGCTCGGTGACGCACGGGTTCAACAACGACCAGAACTTCCAGGACCTGACGTTCAGCCAGAGTGGCAGCACGGTGAACATCACCTCGCCGCTCAACGGCAACTACGCGCCGCCCGGCTCGTACATGTTGTTCCTCTGGGACAACACCGGCACTCCGTCGGTGGCGAAGGTCCTGCAGATCGACCCCGCCGTCGTCATGACGCAGCTGAACCCGCGCGTGGTCGACCAGTTCGAGTACCCGCGGCTGCCCGCCGAGTGGCGTACCAACAACCCGCCCGCCACCGTCGACGTCGCGGCCGGCAACACCCGGATGGTGCCGTGGAACGTCGTGAGCCAGGTCCAGCTGGTGCGCGGCAACGCGACCGGTCAAGGTGGTCTCGGCTTCACCGGCTACCAGCTCGCGCTGGGCACGTCGGGCAGCATCCAGCGCACCATCAGCGATCTCACCCCCGGGACGTCGTACCGGGTCTCGCTGCGCCACGCCCGTGACGCCCGGTCGGCGGGCACCGCCCCGGCGACGGCGACCTTGTCGATCAGCGGGCTGAGCGTGACACTCACCTCCACCACGGCCCAGCCGTCGACCGCAGCTTACGCCACGTACAGCGGCACCTTCACCGCCGCATCCGCTTCGCAGCAGCTCACCCTGGCGGCCGCCGCCGGGACCGGCGCCGGCACGATGATCGACGACCTGGTGATCGTGGGCGACAACCCGCCGCCGCCCACGACCGGCATCCCCATCCGGTACGAATTCGAGGAAGGCACCGGCACGGCCGCCGCCAACACCGGCACTTTCTCCTCGGCCGGCCCGGCCGTCCTGACCGGGACCACCGGCTGGTCCACCAACGGCGTGCTCGGCAAGGCGGTCAACCTGCCCGGCGGCTCCACCGCCAACGCGGTCGACCTGCCTGACAACCTGCTCCTGGGCGCGGCCAACTTCTCCACCTCGCTCTGGGTCCGCCCCGACACGAAGAACAACTGGACAGGTCTGTTCCACATCGGCGACGGGCTGGGTTCGGCGGGAAGTTACTACCAGATCCAGATGCAGACCCAGGCCTCCGGAAGCACCGGGCTGGCCGTCACCTTCAAGGGCAAGACCGGCCCCGAGGAGCGGGTCTACGCCGCTCCGACGCGCGACGTGGTCGCCAACCAGTGGAACCACATAGCCTTCACCCGCACAGGTCCGATCGGCACCCTGTACCTCAACGGCGAAGTGATCGCGACCCGGACGAACTTCACGGTCGGCATGGCAGAAGTCGGCCCGACGACCAACAACTGGCTGGGCCGCAACGGCTACCCGGACGCGGCCTACGACGGACTGATCGACGACGTGCGCCTGTACACATCCACGCTGACCACCGCCGACATCGCCGCGATGTACGGCCAAGGCGTGTCGATCCGCCACACCTTCGACGAGGGGTCGGGCACCACCGCCGCGAACACCGGAACGAAGGCGACGATCGGCGCGGCGACGTTGCAGGGAACCACGTCGTGGAGCCCAACCGGCCAGTACGGCGGAGCGCTCTCCCTGCCAGGTGGCGCGGCGAGCACGAGCAACCAGGTCCGGCTGGCGGACAACATCGAGGCCGGTTTGACCAACCAGTTCACGGTGTCCTTCTGGGCTCGTCCGGACACCTTGCCCAACTGGGTGCCCCTGGTTCAGATCGGCAGCAGCACGGACACGTTCTTCCTGCTCCAATCAGCTACGAACGGAGGCACCACCGGGTTCGGCGCCACCTTCAAGGAGCCGGGGGTCGCCACCCAGGAGCGGCTGCTGCTCGGTTCGGGACGAGATCTACCGCTCGGTGCGTGGACGCATGTGGTGTTCACCATGAACGGGTCCACCGGGAAGATCTACTTCAATGGCGTACTACAGGCCACCCGTAACGACTTCACGATCACCATCGGTGAAGTGGGCGTGGGCGGCAACACCACGGCCAACTACATCGGTGGCACCAGTTGGGGTGACGATCGTTTCGACGGGCTGATCGACGACTTCCGGCTGTACTCCTACGAACTCAGCGCCGATCATGTGACCAGGCTCTATCAGGGGCGTGGGTAACCCTTGAGTACACGGGTGTGCCCTGGGCACACCCGTGTACGCATGCGATGCACGTTATGCCTACCGATTCCTGGCCGCCGCTGCGGACCACGCAGCCATCGAGTCCCCAGCCGAAGCCTGGTACCGGCACATCACCTTGGCCATGCTCGCTCATGCCTATCTCGCCGTCACCGCGGCATCCCTCGGTTGGAGCCCACCGACCTGGTGGTGGTGATGGATCAGGCACGGATCGTGGAGTACGGCAGCCCAGGAGCGCTCACCGCCCGCGACGGTGCTTATGCCCGGCTGCTTCAAGCTCAGCGCAGACTCTCTCCGCTGCACACCGGTCCCGGCTAGCGGCGGCTGCCGGCGCTGCCCCTGGCCGCCGTGGGGCGCAACGCCGTCCACGAGCGGTTGGGTCGCAAGGAATACATTTGCAAGAGCCTTAAAAGATTGTTGCAGAAAGTAGTTGAGCGGGCATCTTTCGCATATGGGTGGGGTGTTACGAGCTGATCTTTGTGGGTGGAGACCTTCACTGGGCTGCGGATGAACCGGTTCGAGCGGCTGGTACGGGTCGTGCGGGAACGTGGCGGAGCAGGTCCGGGGAAGGGCTGCGGCCCAGGACGCCCGTGGTGTCTCGCACTGCCGGAGCAGGTGCTGCTGGTGACCGAGCGGGGCCTGAAGGTCCGGTTCGGCCCGTGGCAGGTGGCGACCGGCCTGGACAACCTGCGCTCTGTCCAGGTCACCGGCCCCTACCACGCCCTCAGGGGCATCGGCCCGCATCTGTCGCTCGCCGACTGCGGGCTGAGCTTCGGCACCAACACCCGGCGTGGGTTGTGCCTCACCTTCCACCAGCCGGTGCGCGGTGGCGAGCCCACCGGTCTGCTGCGGCATCCGGGGCTGACCATCACCGTCGGCGACCCTGACGCGCTGGCACAGATCCTCCGGCCCAACCTCACGATGTGATCTTGCTAGGAGACGGGAACCGTGCGGGTGGGAATCGCCGGGGGGCGGGATCGGCGGGCTGACGCTGGCCAACGTCCTCCTCCCTCACGGCATCCAGCCGGCCGTCTTCGAACGTCACCACCGCCCGGAACACACGGTGGGCTACTGCCTGCACCTCCCACCCGACGCCCTGACAGCTCGCCCGGCAGTTGTGGGGCGGGCGCTTCCCGCATCGACGCTGGCAGCACTGCGAGACAACGGCGCGGGTTCGAGCCCTTCTCCCGGTTCTCGATCCTGGACCATCACGGGCGGACCCGGCTTCGGCTGCCGATGCCCACCACCGCGACCTGCTGAGGATCGGGCGCGGCCCGCTACGCCCGATCCTCACCCGTGAGCTCACCGGCCTCGTGCGGTGGACTCACACGGTCACCGGCTACCAGGCCAAGCCCGACGGCGTGAGCGTTGAGCTGGCCGACCGCCCCGCCGCCGACGGGACACGCTCGCGTCTGACACCCCTACTCACCGGTCGCCCCGCGGGTCGTCCCGGGGTGGGCCTGTTCCTGTCGCTCCATCTCCCACGCGTTCCCATCGCTGAACGCACCAGAAGCTTCAGACTGGACCGTCGCTGCGTGGTCGGTGGCCGCGGAGCTGCGCCGGTTCTCCATCGACCCTTCGGCGCTGTCCCCGCCCAGCCTGCTGCGGGAGGCGCATCACCTGCTGGAGGGCTGGTCGGCGTTGTACGGCAGACTGATCGAGGCGAC
The DNA here is from genome assembly GCF_044456985.1 of Nonomuraea sp. NPDC050663. Taxonomy (NCBI): domain Bacteria; kingdom Bacillati; phylum Actinomycetota; class Actinomycetes; order Streptosporangiales; family Streptosporangiaceae; genus Nonomuraea; species Nonomuraea sp. NPDC050663. Next base: position 679,498 of record NZ_JBITGL010000003.1, on the reverse strand, counting down.
CGATGCCGCCGCTGTGGCGGCCTTTCCATTCTGGTTCCCCGCCGCCCTCGCCCCCTGGCAGGCCGAACGGGTGACGCTGCTCGAGGGTGCCATCCACCCGATGCCTCCCACCGCGGGAGCGGGCGCCTCGCCACGATCATCGACGCCGTCCACCTCGCTGAGGACCTGGCCTCCGGTCCGTCGCGAGGGTCGGTGGCGCGGGCGCTGGCACGCTACCAGGAACGCCTGCTGGGCTACGCGCCGAAGGCCGTCCAGGATGCAGTCCCGGCACTGACGTGGCAACGCCGCCTGACCAACCCGCTCCTGCGGGTCGCCGCCACGCGGGTCCTGCTGCCCGCGATGGATCTGCTGCTCATGCCGGCCCCGTTGCGGCAAACAGCCGAGCCCCTGGGAGTCTGGAGGCACACACCCAAGCTTCAGTCGGGCGCATGGCGTGGGGCAATCCTTGGAGACGTGCTGACCGGGCTAGGCCGTGAGATCGAACGGGTCAGCGATGCCCTGGAGGCGACGATGCCCACCCGTCACGTGGTATCGCTGGCGCTGTACGGGCCGGTGCCGCGCGACAGGGAGGTGTTCGAGTTGGCCCGGGACCTCTACCGAGCGCACGGACGGGCGGGAACGGTCGAGTCCGTCGCGGCGCCCGAGGACCCGCAGGTGGTCGTGGCGCAGATACGCTCCTAGTACGGCGTGTCCGACATCGGCGAGGCCGCAGAACGTGCGGAGGCGGAGTTCCTGGCTCAGTACGCGCTGGAGCTGATCGCCGAGACGCTCGGCCCGACCCGCTCCGTCCACGCGGTGGAGTTCCGACCCAATGGCTGGTACGCGGCGGTGTGGACCGAGCGGCTGCTGCTCACTGAGGAGTGGGCGGCGATCATCTCGCTGACGGGTGACTCCTGACCGCTCCCTCGCCCACGCGGTGAAGCAGATGGAGTGAGCCGTGCCGCCATCCGAACCGCGCTGCCCGGCTGGCCGAAGCCCCCGCTCACTCCGGCCGAGGGCTCTGTCGGAACGTCCAGTTAAGTTACTTGCGGGTGCCGCCAACGGCTGTCCGCAGGTCCCTCAACCCCAGACATACCAGCTATATACCGCCGATCCCTAGCGTGAGGTTCATGGCCCGTCCCAGTCGGACGGACTGGGTGTCTCAGAAGGGGAATCACGTTGCGTAGACGTAAGATCGGCACCTTGGCAGGGGGACTCATCGCAGCCGCTGCCCTCATGGGCGGAACCACCCCCGCACTGGCGACTGTCCAGGTCTCATCGGCGACCAATGTCACAGCCGCGTGCGGGATTTCCGTCGCGAGATGGTTCACGCAAAGTAACAGCCGCTACGTCGAAGTGAAGAACACCTGCACGACATCAAAGACCTTCTGCGTGGACATCAACAACTGGCCCGACAAGGGGCCCTACACGATCTCCGGCTCAGACCTCTACAAGACGTTCCGCTACGCCGGCGCCGGGGCGCCTCGGGGCCGAGGAATCTACCTGGGATCGGACTGTGGCCCCATGTAGAAGGTGCGGGTAGGAATCGAGCCGCCCGACCCAAGCGACGGTGCGTAGCCCGGAAACTTTCCGGGCGGCTCGATTTCCGCCAAGAGCATTGACCACACCTGGGCCGCCCTGAGCTCGATCCAGGCCGCTCGTCCGGTCGGCGCCCCGATCTACCTCATCCTGGACAGCGTGTCGGCGCATAAGACCTGTCGCATTCGTTGCCTGGGTCAGAAGAAGAAGGTCAGTCTGCTCTTCACCCCGACCTAGGCCTCTATGGCCAACCCGATCGAGGTGCACTTCGGACCATTGCGCCAGTTCACCTTGGCCAACTAAGGCCATCCGAACCACACCGTCCAAGCCCGGGCTTTGCATGCCTACGCTGGCACAACGCCCACGTCCGCCACCCCGCCGTGCTGACCGCTCACCGCAGCGAGAAACGCGGCTCCCACGGCGGCCGTCCGCCGAAGTTCAACCCGCAGGACTACAAGGCTCGGCATGCGGTCGAGTGCGGCATCAACCCGCCTCAAGAGGCATCGGGCTGTGGCCACGAGGTACGACAAACTAGCGGTCCGCTACGAGGCAACCGTCCTCGTAGCGACGATCAACGAGTGGCTGTGACCAGCACATCCGCGCCATGCCCTCTCCGAGGAGGCCAGCGGCTGATGAACCGCCCGACCGAGCCTGAGCGCTACGGCGTCTGACCGGCGGCCTGTCACGCCGGTGATGTCAGGAAGACGTCAGGCAGAAGGGGTGGCCAGCCGGATCCAGGAGTACCCGCCAGCGTCCGTCGCCGGGCTGATGGTCCGGTTTGGCCGCTCCGAGTTCCAGCGCCAACTCCTCCATCGCATCGAGGTCGTCAGCGTGGAAATCCAGATGGAACTGTTGTGGCACGTCCTGACCCGGCCACTGCGGAGCCCGATATCAGATCTGCTTGCCGTGATGAGCATCGATGACCCGAACAGCGAAGACGGAGATCCTCCTGTCCAGGCAGTGATCGAGCTCATTGACCTCGCCGACGGCCGACGCCGAAGGATCTGGGCGAAGACCGGCACAGGGGACGGCTTCGGTCTGGGCTGGTCGCCGGACGGGCGGAGAATCGCTGCGACTTACACCGAGTGGCAAGTAGAGATCGACGATGGGGTCTGGTCGACCGTGGTCGTCGATCTCAACCATCGCTACCCGCCGTCCGGCGAACCGCCAACGCGCTACGGCCCGCACCCACCGCCAGTTTCATCATCGGGAGCGGAGCGACGCCCCATCACACCTTGGGTGTGCGGGGCGTCGGCGGTGATGACCATCATGAGAGAGGGCTTCTTTGTTGGCCGGAAAAGGGGGCTGGCCAATCTTTAGCGCCACACGTACAGAGACCACTTCTCGGACGTGAATGAGAACACGCATGTCCACGGGTAGCCCGTCTTCAGCTTCTGAATCTTACCCAGCGCCCTGCATTGGGCCTCAGTGCTATACGTGCCTACGTAGTGTTTACTGGCCGCGTGCGCACTACCGACTCCTGCGAAGAACATGCCTCCGACCAGGGTCGCGACGACCGTAGCACTACGGAAGGCCTGTCGAGCTTTCATGATCACTCCTCGAATAGCGTATACGAGCAGTGAAGCAAGCATGGGTATGTTTTCGGTATGTGTGCCACGTCGCTAGGCGGACAGGCCTCCAATGCCGTTTAGATAGCGATCTTGCCGGTAGCGTCACCTGGTGATCATCTCGGGAGAAAGGGCAGTTCGGGTCGTCTAACGGATCTCGTGGCGATCGGCGCACTGACGTCGCTGATCCCCGCCAGACATCACGACCATGCACTCGCAAACCGTCCTCTCACAGCGGCAGCCTCTGGGTGCCGGAAACTCGGCCAGTGAGGTGACCTGCGGTTTGGCGCGCGAGCGTCCACCCGCACGGCCATCCTCGGGGCCTCATCAACGAGTACCAGATCGCCAACTGAACCCTCGAAGAGCCCGCAGGCCAGACCCAAAATCCTATTAATGAGCCTCACAGGTACGCGAGGAACTCCTGCGCCAAGCCCACATCAATAGCTGGCAGATCGCCCTGGACCAGGCCCTGGCCGACAGCGACTGGTTCTGCGACGGACGCTTCAACCAGAAGGACCTCGGCTGGATCCAAGCCGCAGCGGTCCTTGAGGGCCGACTGGCTCAGGCGCGGAACTCTAGCTGACCGGATGTTCCCAATAGGCAGGGTCTTTGCGTGTGCAAGGGGGCGTATATCGGTGCCCCCGCTAGAGCGTGTCCGTGAGATCTCGGCGTTCGGCTGAGGTCGATCACCTGGTCGCGTCTTGCCGTACCCAGCACGCATGCGAGGAAGTACGTCGACATGTCCCTCACAACGCTCGCTGACGCCTGTGGTTCAGCCCGGTCCGCCGACTGCGGGACCTGGCCGGGGAACCTGTGCCGCTAGCTTCTTCGGCGCCCGCAGGCAGTAGCTCTCGATGAGCAGCTCGGCGATCTCGTCCCAGTCGGCCTCCGATTCGATCACCATGCCCACGACTTGCGGGTGCCACCTCGGTTTGTAGAACGGGTGGCCGGTGCCGACGAGCGCGGCGAGCTCGGCACCGTTGGAGCGGAAGGTCAGGACGGTGGCATCCCCGACGAACGGCGCGTCGCGGGTGTGGGCGGGCGGGTACTCGTTGCTGATACCGAGGACGTGGGCGAAGGTCTTCTTGCGGACCAGCCAGCGCGTGCCGACCCAGGCCTGTTCCTCGTAGACGCCGGGGAGTGCGAGGCACAGCGCGCGGAGGCGGTCGAGGACGTCGTACGGCACGTCGGGGCTGTCCGGCATCGCGTCTCCCAAAATTGTCGGTGCTCTCGTGCATGATGCCCGCCAGGAGCCTGAACCACGTCGGCATCGGCACCGGAACCCCTGTCCTAACCATTGGTCGGGCGCGGGTGGTTTCGTTCGTGAGTTCTGACCGCGCTTGAGGGCTGGAACCATGATCAATGTTCGGGAGAGCCGACCGCACCATGGGATGGATGTCGCGGGGTCAGGGCGGCCAGGTTGTCAGTACTCGTCCCTAGCATGCGGAGCATGAACATGAAGCGGTATGTCGACGAGGACCTGCACGGTGCAGAGTTCCGCGAGTGCGATCTGACCGGGGCACGCCTGATCGGCGTCGTCATGCAGGACGCCGTGATCGACGGGCTTATCACCAACCTCGTGGTGAACGGGGTCGAGGTCACCGCGTACGTCGAGGCAGAGCTCGACCGGCGTAATCCGGTGCGGCCGCTGATCCGCTCCGAGGACCCTGCCGATCTGCGCGAGGCAGCGCGTCAGCTCCATGCCGGCTGGGCCGCCACGATCGAGCGAATCCGTCGTATGCCCGGCATCGAGCGCCGCAGCGTGAACGACGAGTGGTCGGCCGTGCAGACGATGCGCCACCTGGTCTTCGTCCACGACTCGTGGTTCCGCCGCTGCTGCCTGGGCTCGACGGAGCTGTTCACGCCTATGGGCATCGGGACGACCGTCGAGCCCTACCGTGGAGCGCACGGGCTTGACCTCTCGCTCGATCCGTCCCTAGACGAGATCGTGAGCGTGCGTGACGCACAGGCCGCCGAGCTCGAGGCCTGGCTCGACAAGGTCACCGCTGAGCAGCTCGCCGGGCGAGCGCCGGTGCCCGACGACGATGTCTGGCCGCCGTACGCCCGGGGCCGCTCGGTGCGGCAGTGCCTCGGCACGGTGCTCAACGAGACCTTCGAGCACCACGGCTTCTGCGTGCGCGACCTCGACCTGATCGAGGCACAGGACGCTGAGTAGGACCGGCTACGGACTCACGCGGCACTTCTTGAGCATCCGGCGGGCCTGAGCCAGGTGCGGGCCGCCCGCCGGAGGGCGGCGAGCTCGTAGAGGTGCGCCCTGGAGGTCGGCGATCAGCGTGAAGAGGGCCGCTGCGAGGCCGTGGCCTACGAGTTCTACACCGCTATCGAGTATTTCGCCTCGTCACAGCTGGTGCTTGATCGGGCCTGGCGTGTCCGGGACCGGCTGCGCGAGATAGCCCGCCATCTCGACGGGGGCGAGGAGGCGGGCCTCGCACAGCAGCTCGAGCGACTCACGCCACTCTCGCCGCGCCTGCTCGTGCCGTCCGAGGTCGTGCAGGGTGTGGCCGAGCCACCAGCGGGATACGGCGGCGCCCATGGTGTAGCCGTTTTCGAGCTGGAGCTCGATCCCGCGACGGAACTCCGGAACAGCCTCTTGAAGCAGGCCGTGGGCGCGGAGAGCGTCGGCGAGGGTGTCGTGGGCGATGCCGAGGCTGCTGGTGTCGTCCAGCTCCCTCGTCATCTCCAGGGCGCGCCGCGCCTCGGCCACGGCTTCCTCGCACGATCCCTGGCGGTAGTGGAGGTGCACCAGGTTGTTGCGCACGGACGCCTCCGGCGCCCTGCGTCCTGCTCGCTGGACTAGGTCGAGCGCGTTCTCCAGTGCGTCGAGCGCGTCGTCGTAGCGGCCGATCAGGGTGTAGGTGATGCCGAGGTCGTTGAAGGTCCCCGCCTTCCGTTCCGGGTGCCCGGCCTTGTCCCAGCAGGCCAGACTTTCCAGCAGGAGGGACACGCTCTGCTCGAAGTGTCCCGCCTGCTGGTACACAAAACCGAGCCCCTGCAGCAGGAACGCCGCCCCCTGCCAGTCCTCCGTCTCCTTGGCTTGCCGCAGCGGTTCCGCGCTCACCTCGACGACCTCCGCGAACCAGCCCCGGAGGTCGTACAACCATTGCACGGTGTTCGTGAGACTCATCGTGGCCGAGTCCGCGGTGCGCGCCGCCTGCCGTACTGCTGCCAGGAGGTTGTCCCGTTCACGGTCGAGCCAGCCGTTGGCCGCCTCCACGGTGTCGATCGGCTCTCCTGGCTGCTCGGGATGGAAGTCCTTCACGGTCACGCCACGGCCACCTCGCAGCAGCTCGGAGGCCCGCCGCGAGCTGGCGGCGTAGTGGTGCAGCACGCGGCTGACGGCTCCGGTCGCTTCGCCGCACGGGACGTCCTGCTCGCGTGCGTACAGCCCGACGAGGTCGTGGAACTGGAAGCGTCCGGGTCCTGTGGGTTCGAGGAGGTGGGCGTCCAGCAACTGGCCGAGCGCGATCTCTGCACGGTGTTCGGACCAGCCGGACAGCGCAGCTGTGGTCGCCGGGGTGTGCTCGGCCAGGTCGAGCAGGCCGAGGAGGGGAAGCAGCCGAGCCGCGTCGTGCCCGGCGGGTTCCTCGCCCAACTGACGGTGGCTGACCGAGATGCTGGCACGCACCGCGAGATCGGCGTACTCCAGCAAGTCCAGCCGCCGGGTGGCGTCAGCCAGCCGTACTGCCAGATCGGACAGCGACCAGTCGGGGCGGGCCGCCAGGCGCGCGCCGACGATGCGTAGCGCGAGCGGGAAGCCGCCGCAGTGGCGCACCAGCTTCCGCGCCGCGTCCGGTTCGGCGTCCACCCGGCCCGGTCCGACGGTCCTGGTCAGGAGGGTGATCGCGGTGGCGTCGTCGAGCTCGCCGACGTGCAGGTGGCGCGCATTGTCGAGGGTTGCGAGCAGATCGCGGCTGGTGATCATCACGCGGCAACGGCGTCCCGAGGGAATCAACGGGCGCACTTGGCGCACATCGCGGGCGTTGTCGAGTAGCACCAACAGGTCGCTCGCCGCTGTCAGCGACCGGTAGCGCGCCGCAGCCTCGTCGAGGTTCGCGGGCACGGCTGTGCCGTCCAGCCCCAGCGAGCGCAGCAGGTGGCGAAGCGCTTCGAGTGGTGCCAGCGGGGCCAGCCCGGTGGTGGAGCCGCGCAGGTTGACGTAGACGACGCCGTCGCTGAAGCGCCCCGCCAGCGCGTGCGCGACGTGGACGGCCAGCGCGGACTTGCCGATGCCGCCGGGTCCGGAGAGCACGGTGACGGCGGCGCCGTCCGTCAGCTCGGCGCGCAGCCGTTCGATCTCGGCGCCCCGCGCGGTGAAGGATCGCACGTCGGCGGGCAACTCGGCCGGAGGCGCGCTGATGCCTGTCGCCACCTGCCTCGACGGTGCCAGATCGAGCACGGGGTCCTTGACGAGAACGGCCTGGTGCACGCGGCGCAGCTCGGCGCCCGGTTCGATGCCCAACTCCTCGACCATGGCCCGGCGCAGCCGCTGGTAGACCTCCAGCGCCTCGGGCGCCCGCCCGTCGCGGTACAACGCGAGCATGAGCTGCGCGGCGGGCCGCTCCCTGTGCGGATGCGCGCGGACATGCGCGGCCAGCTCGTCGGCGACGGCGCGCTCGTCGCCGACAGCCAGGCGTAGCTCGGCGTGGTCCTCCAGGACGGCCAGCCGCTCGTGCTCCAGCCGGTCGGCCTCGAGCCGCGCCCAGGGCGTGTCCACCTCGGTCAGTGCTGCGCCTCGCCACAGCCCAAGCGCCCGGCGGAACAGCCCGTCAGCGGAGGCCGTCGCGCCCTCGGCGCGGGCCGCGCGCGCCCGCTCGGCCAGGCGGGTGAATTCGCACGCGTCCACCTGTTCGACCGCGAGCCGGTACCCCCCGCCGGGGAGGGTCTCGATCAGCCGGGGGCTGAGGGTCTCCCGGAGCTTGGAGACCACGATGTGCAACTGCTTGGACGCGGTCGCCGCGGAACCGTGCGCCCACACGTCGGCGACGAGCCGGTCCTGCGAGACGGCCTTGCCGCCGGTGAGCGCGAGCCTGGCCAGCACCCCGATCCTGCGCCGCCCGGCGACCGCGACAGGGACGCCGTCGACCTCGACCTCCCAGGGACCCAGGCACCTGATCTCCAGCCTCAAAGGGAGCGCTCCCAACGTCGACGAAGATTCAGAAGTCTACCGGTTTGCGGAAACGCCGCCGGGGATCCGGTTCCTGGGCACGCTGGAGCCGGTCAGGAATCAACCGTGAAGCACTTGCTCGGCGCCGATCGCGATCCCGGGGCGTTCCAGCACCAAGCGCTGCATCCGCGGCCGCATGCCCTCCACCTGAGAGCGGGCGTCCGACCTGCCGATCCAATAAGCCAGTGTGACACCCGCACTCGTTCCTGGGTGTCCCAGACCCAGGATCCCGAGGCCTGGGACCGGCACCTGTCGGCAACGTGATCAGACGTGGGTGAGGATACGTAGATCCGCCCCCACTTCCCCGAAAAGGACTGACTTGCCATGCGCCTTCGCATGCTTCCCCTGCTCCTTGGCCTGGCCGCCGCGTTGACTGTCGGCATCCCCGGCACGGCCCCGGCCGCCGCTCCCACGCCGGAGCCCCTCGACCACTACGTCATCCCGGGGGACCGCGCCTTCCCGGTCGGCCTCGCCTACGATCCGCGCACCGGGCACTACTACACCGGCAGCGCCGCCGACGGCACCCTCTACCGGGGGCACGTGAACAAGGAGGCGGCCGAGGTCTGGTCCCCCGACGGCACCGACGGCCGTACCGTCACCGCCGGGATGGCCATGGACCTCGTGGGCCGCCTCTACGTCAACGGCGCCGCCACCGGCGTGGTGCGCGTCTACGATCCCAAGAACGGTGAACTGCTCGCCGAACTCACCGGCCGCGACGGCGGCTTCCTCAACGAGATCACCATCGCCGACGACGGCTCGGCCTTTGTCACCGACTCGATGCTCCCGGTCATCTACCGGATCACCGAACGGCGTGGGCAGTGGGCGATGGAGCCCTGGCTGGAACTCACGGACTCACCCATTGAGTGGAGCTACGGCCAGCACAACCTCAACGGCATCCTCGCCGTGGGCCACCGCCACCTGCTGACGGTGCAGAGCAACACCGGCCGGCTGTGGCGCATCGACCGCCACACCCGCAAGGTCACCGAGGTGGACCTCGGCGGGGACCTGCTGCCCAGCGGCGACGCGCTGGTCTCCGACGACGGGCGCCGCGTCTACGTCACCCAAGGCAACCTCTACGCGGAGGGCAACCGCGAACCCCGCGTCGCCGTCGTGGACTTCAGCCGCGACCTCACCCGGGCCAAGATCACCGACAGCCTGATCCCGCCGGGCGGCCTGCTGCACCCGGCCCAGGCCGCGCTCACGGAACACGGGCGGCTGCTGGTGGTCAACACCCAGTACAACCGCTTCCTCCAGGGGCTGCCCCCGCAATCCCTGCCGTTCACCATCTCCAGCATCCCTGTGCCGGACCGCGGTCGCAGGTCCAGTTCGATGTGACCGGCTCGAACCGGTCCGGTCCCCGGCCCGGTTCCGTGCGGTCCTGAATACGCTGGGGGCATGGACCGTCAAGAGCAGCTCCGTGACTTCCTCCGAGGCCGCCGGGCCCGGCTCACCCCCGCCGACGTCGGCCTCCCCAACGCCGGCCTCCGACGGACGCCCGGCCTGCGCCGAGAAGAGGTGGCCGTCCTCGCCGGTGTCGGGGTTTCCTGGTACACATGGCTGGAGCAGGGAAGGGACATCAAGGTGTCGGCGCAGGTGCTCGACGCCATCAGCCAGACTCTGCTGCTCTCCCCAGACGAGTGCGCCTATCTCTACCGGCTGGCCGGGCTCAACCCGCCGCCCGCCGAGCCCGCGCCGCGCACGGCTCTCGACGCGGACCTCCACCGCTTGCTGGACGCCTGGCTGCCCCGCCCCGCCTACATCCTGGACCGTCACTGGGGGCTGGCGGCCGTGAACAGCGTGGCCCGCGAGGTGTTCGGGCTCGGCGCGCGCGACTACAACTGCCTGGTGGCGTTCTTCACCAGCGCCCGCTACCGCGCCGCCTACTCCCATTGGGAGGAGGCGGCGCCGGATGTCGTGGCCCGCTTCCGCGCGGACGCGGCCCGCCACCCCAACGACCCGGAGTTCGACCGGCTCGCCGCTGATCTCAGTACGGTCAGCCGCGAGTTCGCCGAGCTCTGGGCCCGGCACGAGGTCACCGAGTCGGTGCACGGCACCAAGACTCTCACCCACCCCCGTAGCGGTGAGCTGGTGTTCGAGTACCGCAGTCTGCCTCTCCCGGATCATCCCGGGCATCGGGTGGTCCTGCACAATCCGGTGCCGGGCACGGGCACCCTGGAGCGCATGGAGCAGTTGGCGGCCATGGCCGAGGCGGCCTGACTCGCCATGTTCCTGGTGGTAGGAGACCCAGGATCGTTGCGCTCTGGCTCGCGTGCCGGTCCGGGCCCAAGCTCGGGGTCATGAGCGAATCCACCGCATCCCGGTACACCGGCAAGACCGTACTCATCACAGGCGGCACCAGCGGCATGGGCCTGGCGACGGCGCGCCGGCTGAGCGACGAGGGTGCCCAGGTGGTCATCACCGGCCGCGATCAGGGCCGGCTCGACGCCGCTGTCAAGGAGTTGGGCGGCGACCGCGTCCTCGCAGTCGCCGCCGACACCGCCGACCTCACCGCCCTGGACGTCCTGATGGAGACGATCCGTGGCCGTTACGGCAGCCTCGATGTCGTCTTCGCCAACGCCGGGGTGGGCGTCTTCAAGCCAAGCGCCGAGATCACCGAGGCGGACTTCGACCTGGCCGTCGCTGTCAACTTCAAGGGCGTCTTCTTCACCATCCAGCGGGCCGTCCCCCTGATGCCGCCAGGCGGGAATGTGATCATCAACGCCTCCTGGACCCTTCATCGAGGCGGGAGCGTCCTCTCCCTTTACTCCGCCACCAAGGCCGCGGTACACAACCTGGCCCGTACGCTGGCCGCCGACCTGGCGCCGCGCGGCATCCGCGTCAACTCCATCAGTCCCGGCTATATCGACACCCCGATGTACCCCGAGGCCGATCTCCCCCCGCAGGTCGCCGCCGCCAGCCGCGCCCGTGTCCCGGCCCACCGCTTCGGCCGGCCGGCAGAGATCGCCGATGCCGTGGCCTTCCTCGGCTCCGCCGAGGCCGCCTACATCAACGGCCAGGACCTCATCATCGATGGCGGCCTGGTCGCCACGATGCCGGACTGACCCAGCTTGTACCGCTTCCGGGGTGGTCAGGCGGACGGCAGTACTCGTTGATGGCACGGCTGAGTTAGCTTCCGGCACGGAATCCGGCCTTCCAGCGGCACCACGACGTGCTCGTCTTGATTGGGTGGGCGTTGTTGACGGGACTGGCGCGGTCGATGGTTGTTGTAGTGATCGGTGTACTCGTTCAGGATTGATCGAAGATGGCGTTCGTCGTAGATCAGCATGCGGTCGGTGCATTTGGTTCGGGAGGCTCGGATCCAGCGTTCGGCGAAGCAGTTGGCGCGGGGCGTTCGTGGTGGTGTCCTCATCACCGTGACGCCCTGGCTGGAGATGATCTCGTCGAAGGCGGCGGTGAACTTGGCGTCCCTGTCACGGATGAGGAACCGGAATGAGGTGGTCCGGTGCCCGAGGTCCAGCGCAGGACGGTGGCTGGGCGGACAACAAGCCGCGGCCGACGCAGGGCGGCTCGGGGCAGTGAGATCAGGAGCGCCGCAAGGAAGAGGCGGTCTTCGGGGGCGAAGCTCACCCGCACGTCGGTGCCGAGTCGCCGTTCCAAGACCATGACCTGGTGGCGTAGCGCGAGAATCTCGGCGTCCTTGTCACGATCACTCATCGGTAGCAGAGCTCCTAACGCAATGACGTCAGGCGTCGCCAGCAGATGAGTGCGCAGACAAGTTTCAGGAAGCTTCGTGGATGTCGGCGCGGGCCTCCCAGCGGATGCGCAGGCGACGAAACGCGTGCAGCAGAGCGAAGGATCCAGCGTTGTTTGCCCAGGCCGGAGCCGTGTTCGGTGCCGCGGCGGGCGATCAGCGGCCGGATCTGCAGCTCGCGGACCATGCGGCGGTACTTGTCGTGGTCGTAGCCGCGATCGGCCATGACAGCGTCGGGGCGTTGACGAGGCCGACCGCGCTTGCCGCGATTCTTCGGAATGGCCTCCAGCAGCGGGCGGAGCTGGGCCACGTCGCCTGCGGGGGGCGCCGGTCAGGTCGACCGCAAGCGGGAGGCCGCCCGCGCCAGTAATCAGATGGTGCTTGCTGCCGGCCCGTCCTCGATCGACCGGGGACGGGCCGGTCTGCGGCCCCCTTTTATTGCCCTGATCTGCGAGGCGTCCACCGCGGCCCGGGACAGGTCGGGCATGTCGGCGGCGCGGAGCCGATCGAGAAGCTTTTCGTACGGGCGCTGCCAGACGTCGGCCTTGTTCCACGCTGCCAGGCGCCGCCAGCAGGTCATGCCCGAGCCGTAGCCCAGCTCCTGAGGCAGGTGCTTCCAGGCGATGCCGGTGTGCAGCACGAACAGGCCCACCGCTCGGGTCCGCGAAACAGTGCCGAGTACCTGGGGCAGTACGAGGTTCGCGACAAACCGATCGTGAACATCGAGTTCTCCTTCTGCCATCCCGACGGGGCCGAAGCCTCTCACCCCCTCGATCACGACGGCGAGTATCGCCGAGCGCGGGGAGAAGTACCGCGGCGCCTCGTCGAGGAGCAGGTGAGGAGCGCCATGTTCGTCGGATTCGCATGGTTTCTTTACTACGACCAGGCGGTGATGATTCCGCCCGGGCGCCGGCGAGGTGTACAGCCTGGGCCTGGTCAACCAGCATGACCAGCCACACCACGGTAAACCGACATCATGCGGGCCACGAGTCGCGGCATCGAGGAGATCTATCTGGGCTCCCGCGTGACCGCGCGGTGAGCGGCGGCGCCGCCTGTGGCGGGCCGCATGCGCGGGCTGCATCATCGCCGAGATGGACGCCATCGAGCGCGACCGTACGGCGTTGCGCAGGCTGTCGATTGCTGTTTCCCCAGGTGGCCGCCCTCGCTGACCTGGGAACTTCGGTGACGACGAAGTGCACGCTGCACGCTATTGTCCCGATGGTGAATTGGAGTTTGATCGACCGGATGCCGACCCCGACTGAGTTCCTCACCGTCACGGACGCGGTGGGCTGGGAGCACGCATATGACCGGGACGCTGTAGCTGCGTCGCTGGCTGGGTCGCTGCGTGGAGTCGTGGCCGTCGTGGACAGTCAGGTGATCGGCGTCGGCAGGCTCGTCGGCGACGGAGCCATCTACTTCTATCTGCAGGATCTTGCCGTGATGCCGCCATATCAGCGGTGCGGGATCGGCGCGGCGATGCTGAGGAGGCTGGAGGAATGGATCGCCGTCCAAGCGGGGCCGAAGGCGTTCGTGGGCCTCTTCGCCGCCGGCGATTCGATGAGCTTGTACCGCAGGTTCGGCTACAGCCGACACGAAGGTATGACTGGAGCGTTTCGCGTTGGTCCTCACCGCGTCGATGAAGGTCGTGATGGTGCCGTGTAGGTCATCCGGCTGGGCGATGATCTCCAGGGCCACGGCGAGTTCGCGGTCTGCCGTCCGTCCGGCGCCAGGGGATGAGTCACGTCCTGGGTTGCAAGGCTTGGCGGCCCCATCCGGTCCTCCGCTCCGTGAACTGGCGCAGGGCCGGCAGGGCTTCTCCCATTTTCCAAGGCGGCGTAGGGGCCTGGCAGGCGGCGGTGCACATGACCGTCGTCTCCACCTGTTCCAGCCGGAGGTGCCCGTCTGGGGGTGGATGTTGTCGGTCGGCAAGCCGTGCCGACCATGGTCGCCGGCGTCTGGGGACGGCGTCCCGAGACGGCGTCGCAGGCCAGGAGGCGCCCTTCCCGGCGCAGGAGGTCCTGCTGCTGCACCCTGCGCTTCCAGGGACGTCAGTGCGAGCGCACGCCGTGGTGCGGTCTCCGACTCGATGGCCGGCCGCCTACGCGCAGAACCTGCATGTGTTCATGCGCAAGTTCGTTGAGCGGGGGTGTGACCTCATCATGGCTTGCCTGCCGGGTGAAGAAGGACTCAGGCTGGCCCTCGCCAACCGCCTGCGACGCGCCGCAGGGCCGCGCTGCATGGACTGACCCGCCAGCTCTCGGTCGGCGGAGCAGACCCCGGCGGCACGATCCCAAGGTGCAGGGCGGTCGGGCGCTGCCGAGGGCGAGACCGGGGAAGCTCGCGCCGCAACAACCGCCGCCCCCGGGCAGCGTCCGATTGGGGCTGGCGGAGTTAGGACCACCTCGGGGAAGGGTGATGAGCGGCCAGCAAGGGTGGGATCCTTCTACACGGCAGTATGGGATGTCGGCGGTGCTGCCTGGGACAGGCCGGGGGCGAGGCGATCGATCAGGCGGCGTTCGAACTGTGCGCCGGCAAACACCTGGGCGCCGTGCCCGCGCCGATGCTCGGGTGTCGAACGCTAGGTCCATCAGCCTTCTGGCGGGGCCCGCCGGACGGCATGGCTCAAGTGTTGAGACGCCTCCACTGCGCTGCGGTATTTGGACTGACCGAGCCAGTCGTCGCAGGCACCAAGCTAGTGCCTCGCTGGTCGTACAGCCTCCACTTGTAGTTCGGGCTGTCACTCTTGAAGCTCATGAGGTATTCGGCCCCACCGGTTTCCCAGTTCTGCTTCCAGTCGCTCTTGTCGCAGGAACGACCTCTGGCGGATCCGTTGCCGGTCGGGTTTGACAAGCACAGCCCGGTCCCGCGGTTCTTATAAAGGCGCTCACGGCTGGTGGCGCCGGTCAGCAGCTGCCATTGCTGCGTTGTCCTGCCGGCTCGGCAGTCTGTGGTGAAGACGCCGCCGTTGGTGTCTCCTGTGAGGCAGAGCTTGGAGTCGAGGTTCTTGAGCGTGTAGTAGGTGGCAGCCACTGCGGGGACGGTCGGAGCCACGAACACTGCGGCGCCGAGCGCCGCAGCGGCCACAGCGGCAGCTGACTTGATCTTGGTAGTGGTCACCGGAGCAACGTAGCCACGGCCGCTGTAGATTCGCTATCGAGGGCGACCGGCGAGGCCTACGCGCGACCCGGGCACCACAAGAAGGGCACCAAACCCGCTGCCGAGCTTGAGACATCACCCTCAGCGACCACTCAGAAGTCTGCCTTGCACTAAAGCGAAGATCGAAACTTAAACGACAAGCTCAAGGACACAGCCCAACGCCGAAGTCGGCTGGAGCGCTTGGGACCAAGCCACCGCCACCCGGGCACCGAAAGTCGGCGCCCATCGCTTGCGATGACTATGTAGGTGAGGGCGGGTACCAGCTATCGGTCAGGTGAGGCTCCACCCATATGAGCCGGAAAATAGTGTCGGTGTTTGGTACCACGAATGTCCGGCTGCTGAGACGATCGGGGTGCTCCGCATAGCGAGGGGGCACCGATCGTCAACAAGGGGAAGGCCGAACTGATCGCCAAGGGCGGCTCGCGGCTGGAGCTGGACCATACCTGGAGATCCTGCTGACGAAGCCCGGCGCCCCGCCCGGCTCCACCGCGTTGGAGCAGGCGCGCCGCTCGGCGAGTTCACCCGTGAGCACGAGGCGTGGTGGGCCGCTGCCCGCCGGGCGCACGGCGAGGCCGAGGGCACACGCACGCTGATCGAGGTGCTGCTGTCGCACCGCCACATGGCTTACGAGCATGTGGCGGCCGTGGATCGCCGCGGCGCTGCGGGTGGGCACGTGGACCGCGGACGCCGTCGCTCTGGAGGCCCGTAAGTCGCCCAGCTCGACTCCGAGCGCGGCTCGCCGCCGCCCGCACGCTCGCGGGCGCTGGCCTGGCTGGAGAAACCGGGGGTGGTGTCGTTACCGAACGCCGCACGTCCGCGCTGCCACCTGACACCCGGCCGCTGCCCTCGGTGGCCATCTACGACCAGCTGCTACGCCGGCCCGCGGCAGGCAGCCCTTCGCCCTCCGGTGAGGACGGAAGGCCCTGACCATGACCGTTCCCCGTCATCGCGGTCTGACCGAACAGGCCGCCGCCGTGGACCAGGCCTGCGAGATGCTGCGCCTGCCCACCATCCGGAGTCACCCTTGCCGGACGGGCCACGAGCGAGGGGCATTTGCAGGGCGGCGGCCGATGACGCTGTCTGGGCTGGCGGGGGCTGCTTCTTCGGCACCGAGGCCTCCGACCACTTCCCCAGCTCGGCCGGCCTCGAACTCCCCCACCCCTCGCCCTGACCGCTCGGCGTCCGCCGTCTCTCGCGACAGCGGGCGCCGAGCGGTCCGGATCAGATGACGCCGCTCTGCCCGGCGCAGCTCGTGACACCCGTCCTACCATCCAGCTTCACGAAGACCCGATGCGCCATAGGCCGCGTCGCCGGGATGTCCTTGTGGCCGGTATTGCCGGTGATCACGACCGACGTGAACGAGACGTCCGGAAGGCCGCCCCGGTCCTGGACGAGGCTGACCTTGACGTTGGTGGGGCCGCCAGAGGCCGTCCAGAAGACCTTGCGGAAGCGGTGCGCACCCAACCCGTTGACATAGGTGACGGTCACCTTCAGCTTGTAGGACCCCTTCGAACAGGTCGCGACGAGGGCCGAGTCTGCCGACGTGGTCGCCGACGCCGCCTGCGCGGACGCCGAGGCCGACGCAGGCGCGCCCATCATGGCCACGGCCCCCATGGCCCCGACGACGACCGCGTTACGCATGATCTTCATATGGTTCCCTCCGTTGGTTTCCCGTCGAGGTGAGACCATACGGAGACGCGGTATAGCGGAGGTATGTCCTGATGAGACCACTCGGAGCGCGCTAGTGGGACGCTAGGTTTTCCACGACCAAGCAGCCGACGACCATAGTCCGCACGGCTGCTGGCCGAACCGCACCGTGTCCGAGGGATCTGTCGCCCTGACTCAACCCTTGATCCATGCTCCTTCTCTGCGGGCACCAGAACCCGCCCGATAGAAGGAACATCACGAAGAAGCTGCTCGAGACCGCGGTGCGATCATGTGGGCGATGGAGATCGCCTTGTCACCGGTGTTCACCTGGCCGGTGTGCTCGTTGATGATCTTGCCGCCCGGCACCTGGATGCGGGTCGGGGCCTCGATCTTTCTCACCACGGAGCTCGGCCTGCCATGTGGCCCTCCTACGTGGCTACCCTGACGGCGCCGTAGAAGGCCGCCGCGGCCACCCGGCAGGACGCCTTCTTCGTGCCGGAGAACTTCACACACACGTTCCCCATGTCGAAGAGGAACGCGTCGTCGACGGGCTTCTTGTAGGTGTTGCGCCACTTGCTGGAGCTCACCAGCGCCTTGACGTTGCGGTAGCCGAAGTCGTGACGATCGCAGGGAATCTTGAAGACGCCCTTCCAGTATTCAGAGTTTCCGATCTCCTTGGGCACCGAACAGCCGTCGGTGTTCCAGTTGAACTTGTACTCCTTGACCTGAGCGGTGTTTCTGTCGATTTTGAACCGGGCCCACGCGTTGTAGCTGGCCTTGGTGTTCTTCGTGAGGGTCAGCGCCATCGCCAGGCGCTGCGCCTGGGTCTTGTCGAGCGCGGTCGCCTGCGCGGGGGTAGATAGCATGGTGCCCATCGCCAGGGCGGCGACGGACAGGGCCAGCGCCTTTTTCATGGTGACTCTTTTCTCTGGGGAGGAACAGCAGGGAAAGAGTCGCAGCACCGCGACGGGGGCGCACCAAAACATAGCGCCGCGGACCCGGGAACATACCCCGGGCATACCCGGGGCGTGTCACATCGGGCAGGTGTGGCCCGTCCACCTTGTCCCCCGCTTCGTACGGCGGGGACGTGAACGGTCTTGAACGCACCGTCTCCCCGCGCGCCACCGCAGATCGCAGTCATGGACCCGTTGATCAGCTCAGGGGGAGATTCGTTTCCGTCCGACAATCCTGCTGCTGCTCGCGCCAGCACGAACCCGGCCAACCAGACTGGTACCAAAACTCGCCTTCAAATCATGGGCGGTCGATCACCAAGTGGAGCCAAAAGGGGCCGATCGCTTTGGTCCCCGAACTCACCGACGAAATCACTTGCGACCTGCCGACTTCGACTCGTCAGGCAAAACGCCTGTCTATTCGCCGGCGGGCCCGCAGAGAGATCTGAGGGCCCGCCGGCGTCTTGGCATCAGCCGCCTGCCGACTTTCACGCCTTCTATGGGAGGGTGCCCTGGCGGAACTCAAACGTGGCAGGGTTGGGAGGGGCGTGCGCGTGGTTTTCTTCCCAAACGGGAGGCCTGAGCGCCGCGAGGACCTGTTTCGGGATGGAGTAGTCCTCGGCGTCGAGCGTCGGTTCGAGTGCTCGACGATCTTGAGGAAGGTCCGGTAGCGCTCGCGGGCCTTACGGTAGCGGGCCATGATTTCCGCGACGATGTCGGGCACGCCGAGCTGGTCGGCGACCACGAGCGGGTCGGCCGGACCTCGCACCCACCCTTCGGGAGTTCGTACGGCGAGGCGAGTGGCTGCTGAGGCTGCGCACGCCGGCAGCGGCGAGCTGCTTGAGCAGGTCGTCCAGATGAGCCGAGTCGATCTGCAGGCTCACGGTCGGGCCGTCGGCGCGAAGGTCGTGGACCCCGAGCAGGCCCGCCCGCGCTCCACGGGTCAGATCCCGCCGTACGGCCCGTAAGACCGTGGGCGAACTCGGCGCATTACAGCCTGCTTCGGCGGCCTGTTCGACGAGCTCCCGATGGAACGCCGACACATTTCCCCGCCAATACGCCAGTCGTACCCGCACTTCATCGGTCACCTCGAAACGAGGACGGGCAAGCGGCTCGCATCGGCCGTCAGTGCGTTACTCACAACCGTCCACCCCCGCCGGGCTTGTCCGCACTCACGGCCGCGGTGACCAACGCAGGTCTTTATCGCCTGGCGAAATCCCTGCTCACGCGGGCAACAGTCAGGACACACGCCAAGATGGTCATTTCGTTGGCAGTTAAATAGCACTGCCGCCCTGACGGCTTTCCCCTGATCAGCATTCCGAAAGTGGCAATATGGACCCTCCCACCAGGCGGTTGACAGTCGATGACTATTATTCAGCACAATTAAGTGACTATTCACAAGTAGCAACCCGGGAAGTGCGCGTCACCTCAGTGCTGACGTTTCAGCGGCGTCCGCGGGCCTGCTGGCCGACGCCGTGGCGCTGGTGGCGGCGCAATGTCGCGACTTGCTGCGGTACCTGCGTGAGACGCAGCACGTGATAGGTCCCCGATCAGATGCGGTGGCGTCGCTTCCAGCCGTAGTCCAGGACGACGCTGATGATGAGGATGACGATGATCGCCACGATCGCGGCGGGCTCGTGCACGAGTGTGGTGAAGATGAAGGTGAGAAGGACCAGGCCCGCCGATCCCACCGCGAGACTGAGGATCAGCGGGCTCGCGCCCGTCTCGTGCCGGACCCGGAAGTGGGCGACCGTGATGAACGTGAAGATCAGCAGGGCGACGGCGCTGCCGATCGAGGCGATGGCGTCCAAATTGAAGAACAACGCCAGAACCAGGCACACGGCCGCTGCGACCAGCAGCCCGACCGAGGCGCGGCCGCCCAGCTTGCGTGCCATGACCGGCGGGAACTGCTGGGTCTCCGCCAGGCGTTCGGACAGGCCGACCGCCGGATACAGGCCGGCGTTCGTCGCGCCGGCGGTGGAGAACAGCGCCGTCACGGTCATCAGCCAGTACCCCGCGGCGCCCAGCGTCGGTTCGGCGGCCACAGCGAGGGCCGTCCCGCCGGAGGCGATGACCTCGTCGACGGTCAGGGTGCTGAAGACGCCGATGGCGATCGCCACGTAGATCACGGTAGCGACGCCCAACGCCAGGAACATCGCCCGCGGAAGCTGCCGGGACGGGTTCGGAAGGTCCTTCGCGGTGAACGTGATGATGCCGAAACCCAGGAAGGCGAAGAACGTGAGCGCGACGCTGGAGACGATGTCGCGCACCGACGGGTACCCCGACGGCGCCAGCAGCGAGAAGCTCCCGCTGGCGATGGTGACCACCGCGAACACGACAAGGATCGCCAGGACGACGTAGACGATGACGGTCTGCGCCTTCACCACCAGCCGGGATCCGACGATGTTGACGAGGGTCATCACGATGATGATCAGCGCCGCGAAGGCCGTAGCCCAGCCTTTGCTCTCTCCCGCGAACGCGGAGCTGGCGTAGTTCCCGAACGAGACCGCCACCATGGCCGTCACGATGCCGTTGGCCACGTAGATCAGCCACGCGGTGATTCCGGTGATGTGGCCGTTGCCCATGCCCTTCGCCACGTACTCCAGCAGGCCGCCCGCGGAGGGGTAGCGCGCGCCAAGTTTGGCGAAGGAGTAACCCTGAAGCGCGGCGATCGCTCCGGCGAGCAGAAAGGAGATCCAGACGGCGGACCCGGCCACCTCTCCGGCCGCGCCCAGCAGGGCGAAGATCCCGGCTCCCACCATGGCTCCCACGCCGATGAACGCCGCTTGCCGTACGTTCATCGCCTTCGTTGCTGAGCTCATCTCGAACCCCGCTTTCGCCATCTCCCCGATGGGGAGTACCGATGGAGCTGGACTGCGCTGTCACGGATCACCCAGAGGAGCTCTCGGGGCTCTCGTTCCCCCCTCGCTGAGTGGTCCCCGCCCTCAGTTCCCGCAGGATCTCCAGATCCGGGCGGAGCCGTCGCACCCAGGCGATGTCGGTGAGGGAGCACAGTGGCCTCGTCGTCGCCGCTCCGGCGGATCGGTAGACCCGGGTGGATTCGCCGTCGGTGGTCACCGGTCGTCTGCACGGGCGGCGGGGTGCCGTGGTCCTCGTCGCGGCCCGGACATGGGCGTACGGCAGGCGCCTGTGCACCTGCCGTGCCACCTCACGCGGATGCTGATCGCTCGACGCCGCTCGGCGCTGTTGAAGACGACCGGTTCCGGACGCTCGCCGTACCCGCCGACACCAAGGCCGACACCGAGGCCGAAGCCGTCGCCGTTCGTGGTGGCCTCCCCGAGCCGGGCGTTCGGACCCCGCGCGATGAGCGGGTGAACCGGCCGGACCGACAGGCTTTCGGCCGCATACGTCCTGCACACCGTCAGGTCCCGGCGAGGATCTTGGCCTTGACCTGCTCGTACTCCTCGCCGGTGATGTCGCCCTGCCGCTTCAGATCGGCGAGCTTCGCCAGCTCGCTGGCGGTGCCCGAATCGGCGGTCTCGCGGACGTAGGTGCGGAACGCCTGCTGGTTGGCATGCAATCTGTTCATCTCACGCTCGCCCATGCCCTTGCCGCGCGCGATCAGGTAGATGAGGACGCCGATGAAGGGCAGCAGGATGAGGAGGATGACCCAGCCGGTCTTGCCCCACCCGCTGACGGTGTCGTCACGGAAGAGGTCCCCGATGATGCGGAAGAGCAGCATGAACCAGAGGACCCACATGAAGAAGACGAACATGGTCCAGAAGAGGTCGAGAAGAGGGTAGCCGTTCATGTGGACGTCCTCTCACTGTTCTGGGAGACGCTCACATCCACAATGCGGAGTCGTGGCGTCCCCCCTGCGACTCTGATACGAATCCGGGGGGACACCTCCATTTTGAGGCCATTTGGGTAAAGGGGGCAGCGAGGGGACGCCACGATTGGGCAAGGCGAGTCGTGCGCGGCTGCGCTCCCGCGGACGGTCGTTGGCCTCGTGGAGTCCGGCTTTCGCACGTCCGACCGTTGATTGCGTTTTTCGGGGATCTTCTCCTGTGAAGCAGCGCTAGTGCACTGCCTCATGTGTGGTCGAGCGCAGAACGGCAGCATCGCGGGAGGCGGCCATCGCGTCCAGGAGACCGGCGCCGCGCCGGCGGAGCAGGCGTTCGGTGAGCGCCGGTGCGATGAGCGATCTGCCGACCGGTACGGCAGGCCGACGTGGCGTGGCCCGGCGCGGCGGCCTGCGGATGGCACGGGCCGTCAGCGCGACCCAGCACAGGTGCAGCAGAGTGCCCACCACCAGCAGCCCCGCCAGCGGCAGACCACCGATCCGGCGGACGCGTCATCGCGGGCATCGGGCAGCTGGTCGGCGGTGGGTGAGCACGGGTCGTCGCATGCCGGTGACGACGGTGGTGCTCCCCACCGCCCGATCCCGGCGGGGTGTCGACGTGGTCACGAATGATGAGCATGGCAAGGCCCGGCGGATCGGCTCCGGGGGTGGTGCTGGTCAGGTGTGTGACAGCAGGTCCTCCAGCGGGGTGTAGGTCTCGGTGAGGCCGAATCCGGCGGGGCCGAAGCAAGCCAGCGCGTCGGGGGTGCGCATGATCGGCGGGGTGGAGATGCCGTAGACGGTCAGTCGCTGGCCGTACGCAAGCGACTCGGTCGGGACCGGCGCGCCGGTCTCCGTGCTCAGGGTGCAGATGAGGTCGGGGACGATCGCGATGACCCGGCCGTCGAGGCGGGCCACCAGGTGCTCGTTCTGGAAGGTGAGCTCCAGCTGGTTTCCGGGGGAGCCTCCGGTGGCTTCCAGGCGGGCGCGGCCGCGGGCGAACCCGTCGACGGTGCGGCGTTCGACGTCGACCACCTTGCCCTGGAACAGCACCGCTCCGAGCTTGTAGAGGGTGGAGGCGAGCATGCTGGTCAGGGCGTCGAACGGGTCGGCATGCTCGGCCCTGGCCCGGCGCAGCGTCTCGCCGATGCGACGGCACAGGGTGAGGGTGCCGTGCACGGAGGTGGCGCGCACCTGGCCGGTGTCCATCGGGTAGTCGCTGATGTAGGAGGCGCCGCCCATCTCGATGGTCAGGACGCGGGCCAGCTGTTCCATGCGTTTGTTGTCGCGGCCGGCGTCGATGATGCACACGTCGCCGTGATCGGAGGCGATGGCCATCGGCGAGCCGGGCACCCCCAGCACGCCGAAGGTCTGCATCTGCAGTTCGGGGAAGGCGCGGCCCATGCCGTCGGCGTCGACCACGGGCAGCCCGAGCTGGGCGCCGAGCATGAGCGGGATCATGCTGTTGAGCCCGCCGCACTCGGTCGGCATCACTGCGTAAGCCGTACGGCCGAGGTGCTTCTCCAGGGCGCGGAAGGCGGCGATGTTGCCGCCGCCCGAGGGCAGCTTCTCCACGAACACCGTCGGCGCGCCCATCATGGAGGAGGGCAGTACGAGCGCGTCGTCGGGCAGTTCGTCGGCGCCGATGATGTGCACGCCGCGGCCCGCGGCCATCTCCTGCTCGACCAGCAACCTGCCGATGTAGGGGTCTCCGCCGCCGCCGGTGCCGAGCACCGCGGCTCCCTCGGCGAGGTCGTGCAGCATCCGGGTGGTCAGGTCGTAGCCCATGAGTAGAGCTCCTTCCTGCCGCGCGTGCGGCGGGTAGAGCCCTGAGCGGCGCCGAGGGCGGGAACGGGCGGGGTCAGTTCGTAGCCCACTGGCCGGGCTCCTCTCCGGCCTGGGCGCGTGCCAGGTCCAGGTCTCCGACGGCGCGGGCGATGACGCGTACGGCGTTGCCGGGCAGGTAGTTCACGTGGATCTCGTCCACGTGGACGATCTGGACGGTGGCGGGGACGGCGCCGGCCGAGATCGCCAGGTCGGTCGCCTCGGCGCGGGCCAGGTCCAGCACGTCGTCGCGGGTCATCTGCGGGCTGGTGACGAACAGCCGGTCGACCTCGCCGCCGATCTGGCCGATGGCGGCGCCGATGGCGTTGGCGACGCCGTGGTGCTTGGGGATGCGCACCTCGGGGACGTCAGGCAGCGAGGAGGGCATCAGGATGCTGCCGCCGCCGACCACGACCACCGGTAGCGGTTCGGCGGACAGGCGCATCCGGTCGATCAGGTGCGCGACGCGTTCGGCCATGAGTGTGGTGCCGCGCCGGACCAGGTCGCGGCCAAGGTGGCGGACCAGGGACGGATCGCCGATGTCGGCCAGGCCGGCGGCCACGGCGAGGTCGGTGGCGGTCAGGGTGGAGCCGCCGAACACCAGCGCCTCTCCGGTGAGCCGGTAGCCGACCGAGTCGGGGCCGACGCGCAGCGGGTCGGTCTGCACGCGGCTGCCGCCGCCCAGGCCGACGGAGACGACGTCGGGCATGCGGAAGTTGGTGCGCACTCCCTCGATGTCGACGTCGGTGCCGGCTTGGCGGGGGTAGCCGCCGGCCAGGACGCCGACGTCGGTGGTGGTGCCGCCGATGTCGACGACGGCCGCGTCGCTCAGCCCGGCCAGGAACGCCGCCCCGCGCATGCTGTTGGTGGGGCCGGAGGCGAAGGTACGGACGGGGTAGCGGCGGGTGTATTCGGCGTCCATCAGGGTGCCGTCGTTCTGCGACAGGAACAGCGGCGCGTGCACGCCCACCTCGTGCAGCGCGCCGGTGAAGGCGTCGACGATCTCGTCGGCCAGATCCAGCAGGCAGGCGTTGATGATGGTGGCGTTCTCCCGCTCCAGCATGCGGATGCGGCCGATCTGGTGCGACAGGCTCACCCGCAGGTGCGGCAGCTCGGCCAGCAGGATGTCGGCCGCCTCCAGCTCCGCTTCGGCGGTGACGGGCGAGAAGACCGAGCTGATCGCGACCGTGGAGATGTCGTGGGCGGCCAGGTCGGCGGCCACCCGCTTGAGCTCGTCGGGCCGCAGCGGGGAGATGGGGCGGCCGTCGAACTCGTGGCCGCCGTGACACAGGTGCACGCTCGGCCGGATGGCCGAGACGAGATCAGCCGGCCAGTCGATGACAGGCGGCGTCGCGGCGGTGGCGGGTAACGCCAGCCGTACCACGCCGGTGCGGGCCAGCCGCCGGCGGGTGACCAGCGCGTTGGTGAAGTGAGTCGTGCCGATCATGACGGCGGTCACCCGGTCGCGCTGCAGGCCGCTGGTCTCCAGCAGCCCGGTGAGCGCGTTGACGATCCCGGTGGTGACGTCGCGGGTGGTCGCGGTCTTGATCTCGGCGGTGACGGTCAGGGCCTGGTCGAGCAGGACGGCGTCGGTGTGGGTGCCGCCCACGTCGATCCCTATGCGCACGGTTGTGTGCTCCTTCGGGTGTGGGGCCATGGGACGCCGACCGCACCCGGCGTCCGTGGTGGAAAAGACGCCGGGTGCGGTCGGCGTCCGTGGTGGGGAAGCTGCGCGGAGGATGGCCGGGTCGGGCGCCGCCAGGCTGCGGAGACAGCTCAGGCGGCGAGGACGACGGTGGGACAGGAGGTCAGGAGGCGTCGGCGCGGCCGGTGAGCCCGGCCTTGCCTGCGGCGACGTACAGCACGAACGCGGCCAGGAGCGCGTTGAGTGCGGGGATGCCCCAGGTGACGAAGTGGCCGATCAGCGCGGCCGCCACCCAGACCACGATCGCGGCGGGCACCAGCCCGGGGGTGCGGGCGGGAAGTTCGCCGCGCTCGCGGGAGGCGTCCAGGTCGGCGCGCCAGGTACGGACCACGAAGTATTCGGCCACCATGATGCCGGCGATCGGAGGGACGGCCACGCCGAGCAGGATGAGGAAGTCGATCAGGTGGTCGGCGATGCCCAGGGCGGCCAGCGCGGTGCCGATGACGCCGAGCACCACCGTGACGGCGGCGCGGCCGGCGCGCATGCCGAAGGCGGTGTGCAGGGCGTTGGTCACGCCGAGCCCGGCGGCGTACAGGTTCCAGTCGTTCGTCTTGAGGGTCGCCGCGATCAGGATGACGGTGCCGATCACGCCGGAGGTGGTGGTGACGATGGTCACCACGTCGCCGGTGCGCAGCGCGTGCGCCAGCAGCACTCCGACCAGGGCGAGCACGTACTCCCCGAGCGAGATGCCGACGACGGTCTGCTTGACCACATCGGCGGCGTTCTTGTTGAAGCGGCACATGTCGGGCGAGATGACAGCGCCCACGATGAACCCGCCCGCCACCAGGGTCGCGCCCTGGGCGAGGCTCAGCACGGGGCCGGCGGGGGCCGAGGCGACCAGCTCGCCGAGGGGGTGCTTGCCGAGCTCGACGACGATCGCCCAGCCCGCGAGCAGGAGGAAGGCCGGGACGGTGATCCACGCGGTCCAGGCCATGCCGGCGAAGCCGGGCACCACGATGGCGGTGATGGCAAGGCCGCCGATGATCGCCCACAGCCAGGCGGGCCCGCCGAGCAGCGCCGCGACCCCGGAGCCGAGCACGGCGCTCTGCACGCCGAACCAGCCGAGCAGGCACACCGCGAGCACCAGGCCGACCAGGCCGGAGCCGTAGGTGCCGAATCCGGTCCAGCGGGCCAGCAAACTGGTGGACAGGCCCTCGCGCATGCCGGCGATGCCGATCGCGATGGCGACGATCTCGAGGATCACGGCGCCGAGGGTGACGGCCAGGACCGCCTGCCAGAAGGTCATGCCCATGCCGAGAGTGGCGCCGAGCAGGAACTGCGAGAGTGCCGACAGCAGGCCGAAGCGCTGGATCGCCACGGTGGGCCAGCCGTAGCGGGCCGAGGCCGGGACGCGCTCCAGGGCGTAGTCGTCACGGGCCAGGCCGGTGTCCGGGGGTAAGGCGCTGGTGCGAGGGGCTGGGGGGTGCGTCATCCTGCATCCCTTCAGGGAAACGATCAGCGGATACCTGGACGGTATGGCGCAGATCGGTAACCGGGAAGCGGCGTTTCGCACGGAGTCATCCCAGATCTAAAACGGCGCCGTCGAATACTGGCGGAATCCGGTGTGATGCACGACACTCCCCACTAGAACAAGATTTTAGAACTACCTTCTAGCGCCTAAGGCCCGTAATTGCGCGGAGGAGAGCACATGGTCAAGGCCATCGCCCGCGAACGCCGACGCCTCGGATCCCCGCCGCCCGAGGGCATCAGCGCGACCGATCCCAACCCTTTCGGCTGGGGACCGTTCGCCGTCCTGTTCGTCATCGGCCTGGTCGACCGCATCGAAGCCAACCTGATGTCCGGCGTCCTGCCCCTGGTACAAGCCGAGTGGGGCTTCAGCGACACCGTCGCAGGCTCCATCCCGACCGCCTCCGCGCTGGCCGCCGCGCTCGTCGCGCTGCCGGCCGGGTACTTCGCCGACCGCTACAGCCGTACGAAGATCATCGCGGTCGTCGTCCTGTGCTGGGCCCTGGCCACCCTCGGCAGCGGCCTGGCCACCGGGTTCGCCGTCTTCTACCTGATGCGCGTGCTCCTCGCCGCGGCCGAGAACGTCGACAACCCCGCCGTCGGGAGCCTGCTCGCAGACTTCTACCCGGCCGCCACCCGCATGCAGGTGTACGGCTGGACGCGGATGACCTCCTATCTCGGCGGCCTGGGCACCCTGCTCGGAGGCCTCATCGGGCAGGCGTACGGCTGGCGTGCGGCGTTCCTGCTGATGGCGATCCCCGGCGCGCTGACCGCTCTGCTGGCCTGGCGGCTGCGCGAACCCGAGCGCGGCCAGATCGACAGGATCATGGCCACCGGCACCGCCGCACCCTCGCCCGCCGTCCCCGTCCCCGCCCCCGAGGCCGTCGTCAAACGGGCTTTCTGGTCGCAGGTCCGCCAGGTCCTGGCGATCCGCACCCTGGTCCTCGTCTCTCTCGGCGTGATGATCCTCACGCTCGGGCTCGGCGGCGTCTACTACTGGCTGCCGTCGCTCATGGTCCGCGTCTTCGGCCTGCAGGCGGGTCTGGCCGGCGCCCTCAGCGGCGGCACCACCTTGGTGGGGGTTCTGGCGGGCACCGTGCTGGGCTCCTATCTGGCCAAACGGCTGCACGGCCGGGTCAGCGGCGGCCGGCTGCTCGTCGGCGGCGCCGGCATCACCATCGGCTCGACCCTGCTCGGCGCGGCTCTGCTGACGAGTTCTCCGGTGGCGCTGGTGATCCTCGTGCTGCTGGCCGTCACGCTCTCCGCCACCGCGATCCCCACGTGCACCGCCTGCATCGCCGACGTGGTGGGCGCCGGTTCGCGCGGCGTCGGCTTCGCCGTCCTGCAGTTGCTGCTGACGATCGGGCTCGCGTTCGGGCCCCTCATCGTCGGCCTGACCTCCGACGCCACCGGATCCCTGCTCCTGGCCATGTACGCGCTGATCGTTCCCATGATCCTCGGCGGCCTGGTGGTGCTGGCCTCCCGCGGCTTCTATGAGCGGGAGGCCGCGCGCGTCCTCGAGGAGGCCCGGCATTCCTGACGGGCTCCGCGCCTCCAGGCCGTCGCCCGACAGGGTGATCACGGGCCCAATCCCCGCTCTGTGCACGGAATGCGGCCGGTAGGTGCCAACGCGTGGTCAACCCTTGATAGATCGCCGCGTTATTCCCCCAGGCTGCGGGCACAGCCCTCAGCATGACTTCGTGCGGAATCGTCTCCGTCGTGCTCGCAGGCGGAGAAGGCAAGCGGCTGCTCCCCCTCACCCAGGATCATGCCAAGCCATATCTGCGGTTCGGTGGAACGCCCAGGCTGATCGACTTCGTGCTCGCCAATCTCACCAATGCGGGCTACTCGCAGATCCTGGTGCTGACGCAGTACCAGAGTCGCAGCCTGGACGACTACATGGCGCGCAGGTGGCGCCCGTCGTCGGGTTACATCAGGCCGGTGCCCGCCGGAGGGGGGACGCACTGCTCCGGGACCGCGCAGGCCCTGGCGCAGAACCTGCATCTCCTCCAGGCCCGGACGTCGCGGATGCCCGAGCACGTGATGGTGTTCGGCGCCGACCACGTCTACCGGATGGATCCGCGCCAGATGGTCGACCAGCACATCGAGTCGGGCGCGGACGTCACGGTGGCGGCGATCCGGCAGCCGGTCGGGCTCGCGCGCCATTTCGGCGTCATCGAATGTGTCCCGGGCAGCCGCCGCATCGACCGCTTCGTGGAGAAGCCGCAGACCTGCCGCGGCCTGGCCGATGCGCCCGACCAGATCCACGCCTCGATGGGCAACTACGTCTTCAGGACGGAGGCGTTGATCGAAGCGCTGCGCACCGACGCCCTCGATCCGTTCAGCGCTCATGACATCGGGGCCAACATCATTCCTATGCTCGCCGGTGACGGTCACGCCGATGTCCACGACTTCGCCGACAACGTGGTGCCGGGGGTGGGCGAGCATCAGCGCGGCTACTGGCGCGATGTCGGCACCCTTCAGGCCTACTACGACGCCCACCTCGATCTGCTCGGCCCCGAGCCCTCCTTCGCCTTGCACAACGACAGGTGGCCTCTTCAGCATCGGCCTGACCCGGCGCTGGAGATGCTGCTCGGCGGGCAGCGCACCCGGTCGGCCGCGGTCGCCGACTCGATCCTGTCCCCCGGTCTGCAACTGGCCGACCGGGCGTCGCTGAGCCGCTCCGTGGCCGGTCCGCGGGTCCGGCTGGAGTCGGGGGCGCGGGTGGAGGACAGCGTGCTGCTCGACGGCGTGCGGATCGGCGCCGACGTGCATCTGCGCCGCGCCATCGTCGACCAGGACGTGATCGTTCCCGCGGGCACGGTCGTCGGCCTGGACGCCGAGGAGGACGAGCGGCGCTTCAGCGTGACCGAGTCGGGTGTGGTGGTCATCAGCCGCGACAGCTTTGGCCTCGCCGAGCGTGCAATGCCTGATCAGGCCTTGGTCAGATAACCCTAAAAAGTGCCATAGCCGCCTTTCCGGCAAAACTCGACGGGTACGGCTCACGGTGCCATTCATTCGAAGCGGCCCGGAGCGGGCCGCCTTCCAGGAGGCCAGATGTTCACGTACGGCAAAGCCAGCCGGGACGGCCTGGTGCAGGTGCACTTCGCTCTTCCCGCAGAAACCGGCCCGGTGTCGGTCGTCGGCGACTTCAACGCGTGGGACCCTTACGCCCATCCGATGGTCAGCGGGAAAGACGGCCGGTACTCCGTGACGGTGTCCGTCCCGAGGGGCGAGACCTTCGCCTTCCGCTACCTCGGTCACGGAGGGCGCTGGTTCGACGAGCAGGACGCGCAGGAGTACGACCACCGGGGCGCCATCCTGCGCGCTCCTGTGCCGGCCCGGGGCGCGAAGACCGCAGCTCCCGTGCCCGCCCGGGGCGCGAAGAGCGCAGCTCCCGAGCCGGTCCGCCGCGCCAAGACCGCGGCCCGTGAGCCGGTCCGCCGCGCCAAGACGGCGGCCCCGGCACCGGTCGTATAGCCACCCACGGGCGACGGGCTGTCCTGCAATGGCGCCGGGTATCTAGTCGTTCGTCGTGGTCACCGCCCAGGAACAGGACGTTCTCCGTTACGTCGTGTTCCCCGCCGATCTCGTCGGGGGTCCCTGGGCGGTGACCGCAGGAGCAGCACTCAGCCCCCCGCCATCCCCGCCCAGACCGCCGCTTCGCCCTCCAGTTCCCACTGGCCGCCCACGAACGCCGTCGGCGACAGCCGCGCCAGCGTGGCCGCGTTGGCCGCCACCACCTGTTCGTCCAACCCCGCCAGCACGCTGGCCGGCGACAGGTCCACCAGCCACAGCGGCCGGAGCCGCGCCCCGCGCAGCGCCTTGGCCTCGCTGGATCCGGTCCCCAGGTGCACCCAGCGCGCCCCGATCGCGGCGGCGCGGCGCAGCATCTGGTAGATGACGACGTTGAAGTACTCCGACACCCCGCGCAGCCGCGCGTAGTGGAAGCCGGCGGAGCGGATGTAGAGCGTGTCGCCGTACACGTAGAACAGCACGTGGCCGACCGCGGGGCCGTCCGGCGGCAGGCACAGCAGCACTCTGGCCTGGTCGCCGAGATGGCGGGCCTGGGACAGCAGCGTCTCGAGGTAGAGCAGGCCGGTGCGGCCGTATTTCGCCTCGGTCTCCTCCATCTGCACGGCGATGGCCTCGGCGCACTCGCCGAGCGCCACCTCGCGCAGCCGGTATCCGGCCTCGGCGAAGCGGCTCGACTCCTGGCGCACGGCGTGGCGGCGGCCCCGGCTGAGCCCGGCCAGCCATTCGTCCCAGCCGCCCGCGGGCACGGCCAGCCAGGCGTCGGCGTCGAGCAGCACCGGCGTGACGGGCGCGCCCGCCTCCCGCAGGGCCGCCGCGTCGGGGGTGACGAAGAACATGCCGATCGCGGGCAGCCCGGTCCCGGCCAGCGAGTTCCGTACGGCTGCCGCGGCCTCCTTCCTGCCGACGCCCGGCGTGCGCAGCAGGTGCGTCTGGTGGCCGAGGACGGGTCCGGCCATCAGGCCGAAGCGCGGCGGGAGGGGCAGCCCGCGCTGGTGCAGGAGGGTGTGCCAGTCGCAGAACGGCTGGAGGTTGCGGCCCGCGAGGGACACGGGCAGGCCGGCCATGCCGCCGCCGGGCAGGTCCACCACGATCGCGGCCGCGGGGGCGAGCGCGGTCTCCGAGCAGTAGGCGAGCCAGGGCCGGGTCGAGTAGAACCGGTCTCCGGCGAGCTTGTCCCAGGTCAGGCTGATGGGGCCGGCCAGGGGGTCAGCGAGCGTGGGCATGGGTGCTCCGATCCGGGCGGCGGTCCTGGATCGCCGCCCACCAGATGATCACTGTCGAATCCCCCTTGAATGCCGAAATGTCATCCCTAAAGTGATCGGTGAGACCGACTCTTTGGAGGCTTTCGTGCGGCTCGGATTCAGCATCGGCACCCTTGGCCCGATCGCGGCCTCCCACGACGATCAGCTCATCCTGGTGCGCGAGGCCGAACGGCTCGGCTACGACTCGGTGTGGGCGTCGGAGGGCTACGGCGTCGACCCGGCCGCCACGCTCGCCTGGCTGGCGGCGGGCACCGAGCGCATCGGCCTGGGCACGGGCGTGCTGCAGGCCACCGCCCGCACCGCCGTCGCCACCGCGATGACCGCCGTCACGATCGACCGGCTCTCGCGTGGCCGTTTCCTGCTGGGCCTGGGCGCCTCGGGGCCGCAGGTCGCCGAGGGCTGGCACGGCCACCGCTACGAGCGGCCGCTGGCGCACCTGCGCGACTATGTGGCGGTCGTGCGCAAGGCCGTCGGCGGACATCCGGTCGCTCACGACGGTCCCGAGCTGACCCTGCCGTTGCCG
Organism: Nonomuraea sp. NPDC050663; assembly: GCF_044456985.1. Lineage (NCBI taxonomy): Bacteria > Bacillati > Actinomycetota > Actinomycetes > Streptosporangiales > Streptosporangiaceae > Nonomuraea > Nonomuraea sp. NPDC050663. The sequence continues at coordinate 647,642 of NZ_JBITGL010000003.1, read as the reverse complement.
GACAGCCGCGGGAAGGCGCTCAGCATGTCGGTCGCCCCCCTGCAGCGCCCCCTGCCGCTGCACCTGGCCGCCATGGGGCCCAGGGCGGTCGAGCTGGCGGGCGAGATCGCCGACGGCTGGCTGCCGATCCACTTCCCGCCGGAGCACACCGCCGAGCTCGGCGAGCGCCTGGCCGCCGGAGCCGCCAGGGCGGGCCGCCCGGCCGGCGCCGTCGAGATCTCCCCCATGGTCATGGCCATGGTCGACGACGACGCCGACTACGCGCGCGACATGATCAGGCCCATGCTCGCGTTGTACCTGGGCGCGATGGGCACCCGCGGCGTCAACTTCTACAGCCGTCTGGCGCACCGGCTCGGCTTCGGCCAGGAGGCCGAAGCCGTGCAGGACGCCTACTTCGAAGGTGACCTGATGGCGGCCACCGACGAGCTGGCCGACGACCTGGTCGACGCGCTGACGCTGTGCGGCACGCCTGAGCGGGTGCGCGAGCGCCTCGGCGCCTACCGCAAGGCGGGCGCCACGCGGCTCATCGTGGGACTCAACGCACCCACCCTGGGCGACCGCCTGGAGCAGCTGGCCTGGCTGGCCGAGCTGAACGAGTGACGGCTCAGCCGGGGACGGGAGCAGTCGGCACCTCTTTCATCTTCGGCACGGGAGAGAACCACAACACGATCATCGGCACGATGGCGCCGACGAGGGCGGCGCCGAGCACCACGGGGCGCATGCCGAACGTCTCGCCGATCAGGCCGGCCAGCAGCGCGCCCAGCGGTGCGGGCACCAGCCCGAGCGCCCAGATCGTGGCGATGACGCGGCCGCCCATCTCCCTCGGGGTGGCCGACTGCAGCACGGTGATGTTGTTGACGACGAAGACCTGCGTGCAGATGCCGACCAGCAACTGGGAGAAGCCCAGCACGCCGATGGCCGCCCACAGGGGGCCGCCGGCCAGCGGGACGAGGATGAGCGCGCTGTTGCCGATGATCGTCGACCAGACCATGACCGGGCCGGGGCCGTACTTCTTCATCAGCCGCACCGACAACCACGCGCCGATGATGGCGCCCACGCCGCCGACGGCCAGGACGCCGCCGGTCCAGGCGGCGGGCACCCCTACCTCGGCCACGACGAACGGGATGTACAGGGTCTGCAGCACGCCGATGTCGAAGAAGGAGTAGACGGCGGTGGCGATGGCGATGGGCCGGATCATCGGCTGCGTCATCACCCACGCGAACCCGGCCTTGATCGCCGGGATCATGCTGCCGCCCGCCTCCTGCTCGGGCGGGTCCTCCCGCTTGCGGATCGCGCCCAGCGTCAGCGCCGAGACCAGGTAGCTGGCCGCGTCGACGAGAAGGATCACCGGGGCGGCGTTCCTGGCCGCGATCAGCAGACCCGCCAGGCTGGGCCCGGCGAAGCGCGAGATCGACTCGCTGAGCTGCAGCTTGCTGTTGCCGTCGCCGAGCAGTTCCGGCTCGACCAGCGCCGGCAGGTAGGAGCGGTAGGCGATCTCGAACAGCACGCCCGCCACCCCCATGACCAGGACGACGCCGTAGAGCCACCAGAGCGTCAGCAGGTCGGCGAAGAACAGCACGGGGACCGAGGTCAGGACGGCCGCGCGCACCAGGTCGGTCCAGATCAGCATCGGGCGGCGCCGCATGCGGTCCACCCAGACGCCGACGACGAAGAACAGCACCATCGGCAGCCGGCCGAGCGCTCCCAGCACGCCCATCTCGGCGACCGAGGCGTCCAGCATGATGAACGCGATCAGCGGCATGGCCAGCAGCGTGAACTGGGAGCCGACCAGTGACAGGCTCTGGCCCGCCCAGAGCTTGAGGAAGTCCGGGTTGCGCCACAGGGAGGCGGGCGCGTCAGTGGGGGGTGACGCCATGATCGATGGTGCTCCTCAGCTCGTCGGCCGCCAGGGCGACCCGGGGTTCGTACATGACGGTGAAGCGTTCGCCGTGGATGGGCGAGATGCGCAGGGAGCCGGTGATGACCTTGCGCCAGCCCATGTCGTCGGGTGGGACGTCCTGCGACGTGGGCGAGAACAGGAGCACGTCGCCGTCGTAGGGCTCGTGCCGGTAGTGGCCGACGGCGTGCGCGTTGGCCCGGAAGACCGACAGGAACCGCCTGGCCTGGTTGAGGTCGGCGGCGTCGGGCTGCAGGGTGTCGGAGCGGGCCGCGGCGTCGATGACGGCCAGCAGCCGCTCGTCGGGGCGCATCCGGTGCAGCTCGTCGAGGTCCATGCGGACGTTGCCGCCGGCCAGGGCGTGCATGAGCAGCACGGAGTCGTCCTCCAGCGAGGCCCGGATGACGGGCTCGTCGGCGTCGGAGTAGAACAGCACCACCAGCGGCACCTGCTCGCCGAGCGCGCGCAGGCGCCGTGCCGTCTCCAGGGCGATGTTGCCGCCGATGCAGTAGCCGCCCAGGATGTAGGGCCCGTGCGGCCTGACCTTGCGGATGTGGGCGGTGTAGTCGTCGACCATCTCGTCGAGCGTGGTGTGCGGGCTCTCCCCCGGCGCGAGCCCGGCGGCCTGGACGGTGTAGACCGGCTGGTCGGCGCCGAGCCTGCGGGAGAGCGGCAGGTAGCGGAAGACCTGCCCGCCGAGCGCGTGGAAGAGGAAGATCGGGGTGCGTGGTCCGGCGGTGCGCAGCGGCACGATCCGGTCGGCGGCGGCGTCGTTGTCCGCGGGCCTGCGCAGCTCCGTCGCCAGCGACGCCACCGTGGGGGCGGTGAGCACGGTCGGCAGCGGCACCGTGCGGTCCAGCTCCTTGCGCAGCAGCATGGTCAGCCGCAACGCCAGCAGGGAGTGGCCGCCCAGGGCGAAGAAGTCGTCGTGCACGCCGATCGCCTGCACGCCGAGCGTCTCCTCGAACAACGTCGCCAGCCTGGCCTCGAACGGGTCGCGAGGCGGCACGTACGGCGCGCGTTCCGGCGCGTCGGGCTCGGGCAGCGCGGCCCGGTCGAGCTTGCCGTTGGCGGTGACCGGCAGCTCCTCCAGCCACACCCACGCCGAGGGCACCATGTGGTCGGGAAGGTGCCTGCGCAGGTCGGCGCCGATGACGGCGAAGGCGGGCGGCGGCTGCTCGCCCGAGGCGGGCACCAGGTAGCCGACCAGCCGTTCACCGCGCAGGGTCACCACGGCCGCGCGCAAGTCGGGCCGTTCGGCCAGCCGGGTCTCGATCTCGCCCAGCTCGACGCGCTGGCCCCGGATCTTGACCTGGAAGTCGGTGCGGCCCAGGTATTCGATCTCGCCGCCGGGCAGCCATCGGGCCACGTCGCCCGTGCGGTAGAGCCGGGCTCCGGGCGGGCCGTACGGGTCGGGCACGAACCGCTCGGCGGTCAGCCCCGGCCGTCCCACGTAGCCGCGCGCGAGTTGCACGCCGCCCAGGTGCAGCTCGCCGGGGGTGCCGACGGGCACGCGGCGGCCGGAGGCGTCCAGCACCTCCAGCCGGGTGTTGGCGACCGGCCCGCCGATGGGCACGATCCGCTCGCCGGGAACGCACGCGTGCCAGGTCACGTCGACCGCGGCCTCGGTCGGGCCGTACAGGTTGTGCAGTTCGGCGCCCGGCAGCCGCTCGTGGAAGCGGGCGGCCAGCTCGGGGCCGAGCGCCTCGCCCGAGCACACCACCCGGCGCAGCCCGCCGGGCAGCTCGGGCTCGTCGAGGAACAGCTGGAGCATCGACGGCACGAAATGCACGATGCCGACGTCGTGGGCGGTGATCAGCTCGGCCAGCCTGGCGCCGTCCTGGTGGGCGCCGGGCTCGGCGACGACCAGCCCGGCTCCGGCCAGCAGCGGCCAGAACAGCTCCCACACTGACACGTCGAACGACAGTGGCGTCTTGTGCAGCACCCGGTCGTCAGGAGTGAGCCGGAAGGTCTCCTGCATCCACTCCAGCCGGTTGACGATCGCCCGGTGCGAGACGCCCACGCCCTTGGGACGCCCGGTGGAGCCGGAGGTGAAGATCACATAGGCGAGCGAGTCCTCCTGCCCGGCGGCCGTCTCCGGGGCCGGTCCGTCGAGCACGTCCAGGGTGAGCCCGTCGCCGATCACGATCCTGGCGCCCGCCTGGGCGATCATGTCGGCCTGGCGTTCGTCCGGCACGCTCGACTCCAGAGGCAGGTAGGCGGCACCCGCCATCAGCACCCCGAGCAACGCCGGCAGCAGGTCGGGCCCGCGCTCCAGCCGTACCCCGACCACGTGGTCAGGGCCCGCGCCTGCCGCGCGCAACCGCCCGGCCAGCTCACGCGCCCGCTCGGCCAGCTCGCCGTAGGTGATCCACCGGCCGGCGAAGCAGACGGCGGGCGCGCCGGGCTGCTCGGCGGCCCGCTCGGCGATCAGCTCGTGCAGCAACCCCGTCCGGTACGGCCGGGCGGTGTCGTTCCACGCCTCGACGGCGGCCGCGTCGGCGCCGAGGTACGGCGAGGCGGGACGCGGGTCGGCGCCCGGATCGGCGGCCTGCTCCAGTGCCGTCAGGTAGCAGCCGGCGACGGCCTCCATCTGGGCGGAGCCGTACTTCTGCCGGTCGTAGGTGAGCGTGAGGTCGAAGCCGCCGTGCTCGCGCGAGCGGGTGAAGCCGGCCGCGAAGGCCAGGTCGGTCTCCTCGAAGAACTCCTGCCCCTCGATCCTGATGCCGGGCAGGCCGCGGTAGACGTGGAAGTCGCGGAAGTCGAACAGCACCTCCAGCATCGGCGTACGGCCCGACAGGCGCTGGATCTCGAACAGCGGATACTGCCGGTGCGGCAGCAGAGCCACCTCCTCGTCGAACACCCGCTTCACCAGCTCGCCCCACGTCGGGGCGGTGACGTCGAGCCGCACCGGCACGGTGTTGAGGAAGAGGCCGAGCACCTCCTCGCCGCCCTCGTTCTCGGGCCGGTTGTGGGTGACCAGCCCGGTCACCACCTCGTCCTGGCCGGATACCAGGGCCAGCACCCGCAGGTGGGCGGCCAGCAGCACGGTGCGCAGCGGCACCCGCAGCTCGCGGGCCGTCGCCTCCAGCCGGTCGAGCAGGGCGGCGGGGACCGGGCGGCGCAGCACCGACACCCCCTGCTCGGCCGCGAACGGCCCCGGCAGCTGCGGCACCCTGGTCTGCGGCAGGTCGGCGACCCGCTGCTGCCAGAACGAGCGCGAATGCGGCGAGGCGACCGCGGCGCGCTCGGCGGCCACCAGGTCGCGGAAGGCGGCGGCGGGCGGCGGGGCGGGCAGCGACCTGCCGTCCAGGAGGGCCTCGTAGCGGCCGAGGATCTCCGTCATCAGCGCCGCCACGCTCCACCCGTCGAGGATCGCGTGGTGGAAGCTGAAGCTGAAGGCGAAGCTGTCGTCGCCGGGCAGCAGGTGCACGTGGCAGCGGGCCAGCGGCGGCGACGCCCAGTCGAACGGGTGCCGTTTCTCCCGCTCGCTCCAGGCGGCGATGTCCGCCTGCGGGTCACCGGAGGTTCGCAGGTCGGTGACCTCCAGAGGCAGCGTCACCGCGTTGTAGACGAACTGCAGCGCCTCGCTGAAGCTGGTCAGGTCGATCGCGGTGCGCAGCACCGGGTGCCGGGCGCTCACCTGGGCCAGCGCCGTCTCCAGGGCCTCGCGCTCGAAGCGGGCACGAAGGGTGAGCGTGGTCAGGTCGTGATAGGTCGCGGCGTCCGGTTCGGACACGCTATGGAAGATCATGCCGGCCTGGAGGGCCGCCAAGGGGTAGGCGTCCTCCATTCCGCCCCACGCCGCGGCTGTAGTCGCAGCTGTCATCTCGCGTCGCCTTCCTGAAGACGGGCCAGGTCCGCCGGATTGAGCAGGCCGAAGGCCGCCACGGTCGGTGGCGGTTGCTCGGCCTGGGTCGCGGGCAGGAGCGCTCCGGCGAGCTCCCTGACCGTCTGGTGGAGGAACAGGTGCTCCAGCCGTACGGCGTAGCCGCGCTCGCGCAACCTGGAGAGCACCTTGAGGCTGCGGATGGAGTCGCCGCCGACGGCGAAGAAGTTGTCGTGCGCCGACATGCGCTCAAGGCCCAGCACACCGCACCAGGCCTCGGCCACCGCCTGCTCGGCCGGGCCGTCGGGCTCCTCGTGCTCGACGGCGTCCGCCCTGGTGGTGGCGCGGGGGTCGGGGAGGGCGGCACGGTCGAGCTTGCCGCTGCGGGTCAGGGGCAGGTGGTCGAGCAGCGTGCAGGTGGCGGGGATCAGCTGAGCGGGCAGCACTCCTCGCAACGCCTCAAGGGAGAAATCCTCCGCACCGGCCGAGGGGACGACGTAGGCGGCCAGGCGCAGGCCGGCGCCGTCGGCCACGGCGCGCACGGCCGCGGCGGCGACGCCCGGCAGCCCGCGCAGGGCCGCCTCGACCTCGCCCAGCTCCACCCGGATGCCGCGGATCTTCACCTGGTCGTCTGCGCGGCCCAGGTAGTCGATCTCGCCGTCGGGCCGCCATCTGGCCAGGTCCCCGGTGTCGTACAGGCGGGCGCCCGGCGGGCCGTACGGATCGGGCAGGAACCGCTCGGCGGTCAGGCCGGGCCGTCCCACGTAGCCGCGCGCGAGTTGCACGCCGCCGATCCACAACGTGCCCGGCACTCCCACCGGCGCCCGGCGCATCCCGGCGTCCAGCACCTCCAGCCGGGTGGCGGTGATGGGCGCCCCGATGGGCACGGACCGCTCCCCCGGCACGCAGGCGTGCCACGACACGTCCACGGCCGCCTCGGTCGGGCCGTACAGGTTGTGCAGCTCGGCCCGCGGCAGCCGCTCGCCCAGGCGGGCGACGAGTTCGGGGCCGAGCGCCTCGCCCGAGCAGATCACCCGCCGCAGCGTGTCCGGCAGCTCGTCCTCGTCGAGGAAGGGCGCCAGCATCGACGGGACGAAGTGCACGGTCGTGATCCGTTCCGCGGCCATCAGCCCGGCCAGGTAGCCGGGATCGGCGTGCCCTCCTGGCCTGGCGACCGCGAGCGAGGCCCCGGTCAGCAGGGGCCAGAACAGCTCCCACACCGACACGTCGAAGGAGAACGGCGTCTTGTGCAGCACCCGGTCGTCGGCGGTGAGCCGGAAGGCGTCCTGCATCCAGCGCAGCCGGTTGACGATCGCCCGGTGCGAGACGCCGACTCCCTTGGGTCGTCCGGTGGAGCCGGAGGTGAAGATCACGTAGGCGAGCGAGTCGGGATGGATCTCCGCCGCAGGGAGCGGGCCGTCCGGCCACCCCTCGTCAAGCAGCACCCGCCCCACGCCGGGCGGCAGCCGTACGGCATGGGCGGCGACGGAGATCGCCACCCGCGCTCCGGCGTCGGCCATCATGCCCGCCAGCCGGTCGGCCGGGTGGTCGGGCTCCAGCGGCAGGTACGCCGCCCCGGCCGCGACCACCGCGTGCACCGCGACCACCAGGTCGGGCCCGCGCTCCAGGCACACCCCCACCACGTCGCCCGGCCGCACGCCCGCCTCGGCCAGGAGCTCCGCCAGCCCGCCCACCCGGCGGGCGAACCGCTCGTAGGAGAGCCCGCCCTCGTGAGGGGCCGACAGGGCGAGGGCACGCGGGGTGCGGGCCGCCTGGGCGGCGAGCAGCGCGGCCAGGGTGGCGGGCGGCTCCGGTTCGCCGGTGTCGTTGGCGGCGGCGATCAGGCGCAGCTCCGCCTCGGTCACGAACGGCAGCTCGGCGACCGGGAGGCCGGGCTCGGCCAGCGCAGCGGCCAGGAGCCGCCGGAAGTGCCCGGCGAAGCGCTCCATGCGGTCGTGGTCGAAGACGTCGGTGGCGTAGTGCAGGACGCCCACCAGCTCGTCACCCGCCTCCTCCACCACCAGGTGCAGGTCGGCCTGGGTGACGCCGGGATCGACGTCGAGGGTGCTCAGCCGCAGCGCCGCGTCGCCCGGCGGTGCGGGCGGCACGTTCTGCACGGCGAGCATCACCTGGAACAGCGGGTTGCGGCCCAGGTCGCGCTCCTGCGCGAGCTCCTGCACCAGCAGCTCGAAGGGCAGCTCGGCGTGCTCGTGCGCGTCGAGCACCCGTTCGCGGGTGCGCCGCACCAGCTCGCCGAAGCCGGGCCGCCCCGACAGGTCGCCGCGCAGCACCAGCGTGTTGAGGAACAGGCCCGCCAGGTTCTCGGTGGCGGTGTGGGCGCGGCCGGAGACGGGAGTGCCGATCGGGATGTCGTCGCGGCCGGTGTAGCGCGCCAGCACGGCCTGCAACGCCGCGGCCAGCACCATGAACGGCGTGGCCCGCCGTTGCGCGGCGAAGGAGCGCATCGCGGTCGTGGTGGCGGCGTCGATCCGGAAGGTCAGCCGCCGCCCGTCGTGCGTGGGCAGGCCCTGACGCTGCCGGTCGGAGGGCAGGTCGAGCGAGCCGGGCAGGCCGTCCAGGGTCCGGCGCCAGTAGGCCAGGTCCGCGTCCCGCGAGGCGGTCCGGTCCCGATGCCAGGCGGCGAAGTCGCGGAATCCGGCGGCGAGCACCGGCAGCTCGTCGGGGGCTCCCAGCCGTGACCGGTAGCGGGCCATGAGGTCGCGCAGCAGGATCGACAGGGTCCACCGGTCGGCCACGACGTGGTGCAGCGTCAGGAACAGGTCATGCGTGTGCTCGTCGTGGCGCACCAGCAGCGCCCGCACGAGCGGCCCCTCGGCCAGGTCGAAGCGGTGCCTGGCCTCCTGCCGCCCCACGTCGGGCGGCAGGAGCGCCGCGTCGCGCACCCGCAGCTCCGGCCGGTGGCAGCACTCGGCCAGCTCCGGCTCGCCGTCGCGGGCGACGATGACCGTCCGCAGCGCGTCGTGCCGGTCGACCACGTCGGCGAAGGCCGCCGTCAGCGCGTCCACGTCGAGCCGGCCGGTCAGGCGTTCGGCCCAGGCCACGTTGTAGGCGGGGTTGCCCGGGTCGAGCTGGTCGAGGAACCACAGGCGGGCCTGGGCGTGCGTGGGTGCGACCGGTCCCGGCCCGGCGGGCGGCAGCGTCGCCGGACCGCCTGCGGCTTCGAGGGCCTCCACCAGCGGCGCGAGCCCGGCGATCGTCGGCGACTCGAACACCCGCCGCAGCGGCACCTCCGCCCCGAACCGTTCGCGCAGCCGGGTCACCAGGGCCAGGGCCAGCAGCGAATGGCCGCCCAGCGAGAAGAAGTCGTCGGTGACCCCGATGTGTTCCCGCGCCAGCAGCTCCCGCCACATCCCGGCCAGCTCGGCCTCCAGCGGCGTGCGCGGTGCCACGTGCACGCGCTCCTGCACGACGCCCTCCGGCGCGGGCAGGGCGCTCCTGTCCAGCTTTCCGCTCGGCAGCGTCGGGAAGGCGTCGACCGCCACGAACGCCACCGGCACCATCGCCTCGGGCAGCAGGGCCCGCACGTGGGCGCGCAGCTCACCGGGCTGCGCGCTCCCGCGTACGTAGGCGACCAGGCCCCGGCCGCCGGGCGCGTCGTCACGCACCGCGACCACGGCCTGCCGTACCCCGGGGTGGGTGGCGAGCGCGGCGGAGATCTCGCCCGGCTCGATGCGCACGCCGCGGATCTTCACCTGGTCGTCCAGCCGCCCCAGGTATTCCAGGTGCCCGTCGGCGTGGCGGCGTACCAGGTCGCCGGTGCGGTACAGCCGACCGCCCGGCGGACCGAACGGGTCGGGCACGAAACGGTCGGCCGTCAGCCCGGCCCTGCCGTGGTAGCCGCGCGTCACGCCCGCGCCCCCCAGCACCAGCTCGCCCGGCACGCCGACCGGCTGCGGGCGCAGGTGCGCGTCGACGACGTGAGCCGCGGTGTTGGCGACCGGGGTGCCGATCGACGAGCCGCCGGGACGCAGGATCCGGTGGCCCGAGGACCAGATGGTCGTCTCGGTGGGGCCGTACAGGTCCCACAACTCGCCGGTCAGCCCGGAAAGCGTGGCCGCCAGCGCCGAAGGCAGCGCCTCACCGGTGCTGATGATCCGCGCCACCCGCCCGGCCGCCAGCGACGAGACCAGCGTCGACAACACCGACGGGGTCGCCTGCACCGTGTGCGGCACCCCCGCCTCGATGAGCCGCTGCGCCTTGGCGATCTCGCCCGTGTCGGCCACCAGAACCGTCCCGCCGGACACCAGCGGCCCGAACACCTCGGCCATGGCGATGTCGAAGGAGACCGACGTCAGGAACAACCACGCGTCGCCCTGGCCCAGGCCGGGCCGCTCGCGCAGGTCCTCCAGCAGGCTGACCAGCCCGCGGTGCGGCACCACCACGCCCTTCGGGCGGCCCGTCGAGCCGGAGGTGTAGATCAGGTAGGCCGCCTGCGAGGGATGGCACGAGGGCAGCTCGCCCGGCTCAGGATCCCGGTCGCCCGGCTCGGCCACCGGCGTGGTCGCCATGCCTGCGGGCAGCTTGGCGGCCAGCTCGGGGGTGGTCACCACCAGCTCGGTCCCGCTGTCGGCCAGCAGCGTCGCCAGCCGCTCCGCCGGATAGCCAGGGTCCAGCGGCACGTAGCACGCCCCCGACTCCAGCACCCCGAGCAGCGCCACGACCAGCTTCGGCGTGCGTGGCAGGCACACGCCCACCCTCTTCTCCGCGCCGGCGCCCAGCTCGCGCAGCCGTACGGCCAGCCGCCGCGCGCCCGCGACCAGCTCGGCGTAGGTCAGCTCCGCGAGGTCGGTGTCCCGTACGGCAGGCGCGTGCGGGGTGCGTTCCGCCTGCGCCGCCACCAGAGCGGGCACGCCCACCTCCGGCACGTCGAGCTCGCGCCCCCTGGCGGCGGCCAGCACGCCGCGCGTCTCGGCCTCGTCCATGAGCGGCAGCTCCGACAGGCGCGACCCGGGCTCGGCGGCGGCCGACAGCAGGGTGCGCAGGTGATCGCCCAGGCGCCGCATGCGGGCCTCGTCGAACAGCTCGTCGCTGTAGTCGAGCACGCACAGCAGCGAACCGTCGGCCCGCTCCTCCACGATCAGGTCCAGGTCGAACATGGCGGTGCCCGGCCGCACGGCCAGCCGCTCCATCCGCACGCCCGGCAGCTCTGCGGGCAGCGGGGGCGTGTTCTGGAAGGCGATGAGCACCTGGAACAGCGGGTTGCGCGACAGGTCGCGGCCGGTGGTGAGCTCGTCCACGAGCGTCTCGAACGGCACGGCCGCGTGCTCGAAGGCGTCGATCACCCGCCCGCGCGTGCGCTCGACGAGGTCGGCGAATGCGGGGTCGCCGCCCAGGTCGCCGCGCAGCACCACGGTGTTGAGGAACAAGCCGGCGGTGCCGTCGAGCGACGGATGCGGCCTGGCCGTCATCGGCGTGCCGACGGCGATGTCGTGCTGGCCGGTGTAGCGCGACAGCAGCGCCTGGAACCCCGCCACCACGACCATGAAAAGGGTGGCCCGCTGCCCGGCGGCCAGGGCGCGCAGCGCGCCGGTCAGCTCCGCGTCCAGGTCGAACAGCAGGCGCCTGCCGCTGCTGCTCAGCAGCGCGGGCCGCTGCCGGTCGGCGGGCAGGTCCAGTGCCTCGGGCAGGCCGTCGAGCGTGTCCTTCCAGTACTCCAGTCCCGCCGCGGCCGGCTGGGCGGCCTGCCAGGCGGCGTAGTCGGTGAACGGCACCGGCCGGGGCCCGAGGTCCTGCCCCTGGTAGAGGGCCAGCCAGTCGCGCAGGAGGATGGCCACCGACCAGCGGTCGGCGATCAGGTGGTGGACGGCCAGGCTCAGCAGGTGCTCCTCCGGCCCGGCCGCGGCCAGCCCCGCGCGGACCGCGGGCGCGGCCAGGAGGTCGAAGCGGTGCCGCGCGGCGGCCTCCAGCCACGCCGCGCCACCGTCCGTGCCGTCCACGCGGGTCACTTCGAGCCGCGGCGCCGTTCCGGGCACCAGGTACGGCTCGCCGCTGATCACGCCGATCATTCTGGACAGGATGGGATGCCTGTCGACCAGGGCGTCGAAGGCCGCCGCGAGCCGGGCCGGGTCGACGGGGCCGGTGAGGCGGTAGGACCACGACAGGGTGTAGGCGGGATTGCCGGGATCCAGCCGGTCGATCACCCACAACCGGCGCTGGGCGGATGTCAGCGGTGCCGCCTCACCCTCCGGCCGGGCGGGAATCGGCGCGGGCCCCCGCCGCTCGGCGGCGCCTCCGGCAGCGGGTCCCTCCGCGGATGCGGCCGGTCCGCCCAACAGGCGCGCCTCCAGGGCCGCCCGCTGCCGCGGGCTGAGCCTGGCCAGGCGCTCGCGCAAGGCGTCGCCGTCGCTCACTGTTCCTCCTCCAGCAGCTCGTCGAGGTCCAGCCCGGCCAGGCTCGCCTCCAGGACGACCAGGGCCTGCTCCTCGACGGTGGTCGCGTCGAACCACCGCCGCAGCGGCACCTGCACGCCGTACTCCTCCTCGACCCTGAGGGCCAGCTTGGTGACCAGCAGCGAGTGACCGCCGAGCCCGAAGAAGTCATCGGTCACCCCCACCTGGTCGCGGCCGAGCAGCTCGGCCCAGATCCCGGCGATCGACTTCTCCACGGGGGTGCGCGGGGGCACCGGCTCGGTGCTGCGCGGCTCCTGGCCGGGCGGTGGTAGCGCGGCCCGGTCGAGCTTGCCGCTCGGCAGCGAGGGGAAGCCGTCCACCTGGACGAACGCGGCGGGCATCATCGAGTCGGGCAGCCGCTCCTTCAGGTGCGCGCGCAGCGCGGCGGCCAGATCGGGAGCGCCTGTCTCGGTGGCCCCGATCACGTAGGCCACCAGCCCGCGACCGCCCGGCGCGTCATCGCGCACCGTCACGACCGCCCGCCGTACCAGCGGATGCTCGTTGAGGACGGCCGCGACCTCGCCGGGCTCGATCCGCACGCCGCGGATCTTCACCTGGTCGTCGAGGCGGCCGAGGAAGTCCAGCACCCCGCCCTCCCGCCAGCGGGCCAGGTCTCCCGTGCGATACAGGCGTGCGCCCGGCGGCCCGAACGGGTCGGGCACGAAACGGTCGGCCGTCAGCCCGGCCCTGCCGTGGTAGCCGTGCACGACGCCGTCGCCGCCGATCAGCAGCTCGCCGGGCACGCCGACCGGCTGCGGGCGCAGCCGGTCGTCGACGACGTACACCCGCGTGTTGGCCACCGGCCGCCCGATCGTCACCGGGCCGCCCGGCTCCACGAGCTGGCAGGTGGACCAGATCGTCGTCTCGGTCGGCCCGTAGAAGTTCCACAACCGGCCGCCCTCCAGCGACCGGCCCAGCGTGGCCGCCAGGTCGGGCGGGAGCGCCTCGCCGCCGACGATGAGGTCGCGCGGCCCGGCCACCTCCCCGCCGGCCACCGCCGCCACCGACGGCGTGAGCTGCACCAGCTCGGCGCCGCGCGCGGCCAGCCGGATCTGCCCTGGGTCACGGCCCGCGCCGTCGGGGGCCAGCACCAGGGTGCCTCCCGACAGCAGCGGGGTGAAGATCTCCAGGGCGGCGATGTCGAACGACAGCGACGTCATCAGCAGCGTGCTCGCCCCGCCCAGGCGCTCGATCACCTCGGTGACCAGGTTGACCACCCCGCGATGCGGCACCCGCACGCCCTTGGGACGGCCGGTGGAACCCGAGGTGTAGATCAGGTAGGCGAGCTGGTCGGGCGACACCTCCGGCTCGGCCACCGGCCCGCCGGCCAGCTGCTCGTCCGGGCCGCCGACGAGCAGCACCGGTGTGGCCGCACCCTCCACCGGCCGGTCGGTGACCAGCAGGGCCGCCTCGGAGTCGGCGAGCAGGTAGGCGACACGCTCGGCCGGATGAGCGGGATCGAGCGGCAGGTAGTGGGCGCCCGCCCGCAGCACCCCGAGCAACGCCACGATCAGCTCGGGCGAGCGGGGCAGGCTGACCGCGACGCACGTGCCCGGCCGGGCTCCCGCCCGGGTGAGACGGGCCGCCATCGCCGCCGACCTGGCGTCGAGCGCGGCGTAGGTGACCTCGGCCCCGTCCGCCGCGCGGATCGCGACCGCGTGCGGCGTGGCCGCCGCACGCTCGGCGACCAGGGTGTGCAGGGCCCTGCCCGGGTACGGCCGCGCGGTCGCGTTCCATCCGATGACCAGCAGCTCCAGCTCGTCGTCCGGCACGATCGGCAACGCGGAGATCCGTTGGCCCGGATCGAGGGCCGCCGAGGTCAGCAGCAGCTCCAGGCCACGTCCGAGCCGGGCGACGGTGGAGGCGTCGAACAGCTCGGTGGCGTACTCGATCCAGATCCCGATCCCGTCGGCCTGCCTGATCACGTCGAACGACAGGTCCGTCTGGGCCGTCCCGATCGGGAACTGCGCCCGCTCGGCCATCGGCAGCAGGTTGAACGACACCTGGTAGAGCGGGGTGCGGCTGGGGTCACGCTCCGGCCGTACCGCCTCCACGACCCGGTCGAAGGGCGCGTCCGCGTGGTCGAGCGCCTCCAGCACGGTCGCCTTCACCTGCTCCACCAGCTCGGCGAAGGACGGATCGCCGGTCACGTCGGTCCGCAGCACGAGCTGGTTGACGAACATGCCGATGACCGGCTCGAACTCCGGCAGGTCGCGCCCGGCGACCGGGGTGCCGACCACCACGTCGCCCTGGCCCGCCCAGCGGGACAACACCGCCTTCAGCCCGGCCAGCAGCACCATGAACAGCGTGGCGCCGCCGGTTCTGGCGGTCTCCTCCAGCCGGTCGGCCACCTCGGCGGGCAGGTGCAGCGCGTGCTCGGCCCCGGCGTGGCCGCGGGTGGCGGGCCGCGGCCGGTCGGTGGGCAGCCCCAGATCCCGGGGAAGTCCGGCCAGTCGCGCCCGCCAGAAGTCGAGGTGCGGCTTCACCCCGCCACCGGCCAGGAAGTCGCGCTGCCAGGCCGCGAAGTCGGCGTACTGGATGCCCGGCTCGGGCAGCCGCGCCTGCCTGTTTTCCATCCGCGCGGTCAGCAGCTCGCGCAGCTCGCCGCCGAACGTCGCCGCCGACATCGCGTCGAAGACCGCGTGGTGCACGACGAGGATCATCCGCGGCCCCGACGGCATGCGCACCAGCCTGGCCCGCCACAGCGGCGCCCGGTCGAGCTCGAACGGCCGGCGCCCGTCGGTGACGGCCAGCTCGTCGAACGCGGCGGCGGCCGGGCCGGGCGCCAGCATGCTCAGATCGTCTTCCGGCAGCCTGACCGGAAGTTCGGTTTGCACGATCTGGGCGAGTTCGCCGTCCTCGACGGCCAGCGCGGTGCGCAGTGTCTCGTGCCGCCGCACGAGCTCGAGCAGGGCCTGCTCGAGGCCGTGGCGGTCGGTGTCCTCCGGCAGCTCGACCACCGCGTTGATGTGGAACGCGGCGGACCCGGGGTCGAGCCGGGACAGAAACCACAGCCGTTCCTGGGCGAACGACGCGGGCAACACGTAGAAACCTGGCACCGGCCGACTCCCCCTATCCGTCCATGGCCTCGCGCAGGCTGCGCGGGCGCATGTCGGTCCAGACCTGCTCGATGTGCTCCAGGCACACCTGCTTGTCACCGGCGAACCCGGTCTCCCGCCACCCGTCGGGCGCGGGCCGGTCGGCGAACCACACCGAGTACTGCTCCTCGTGGTTGACCACGACCTTGTACTGCTCTTCGCTCATCTCAGGACCTTTCCGTACGGCGCAGCGGGGTCACCTTCGGCTTGTCTCCTCCGGCCTGCTTGCCGCGCATCTCCTCCACCAGCGCGGACATCCCGGCGATCGTCGGCACCTGGAACAGGCTGCGCATCGGCAGCCGGATGCCGATCTTCTTGCGGATCAGCGCGATGAGCTGGACCGCGACCAGGGAGTTGCCGCCGAGGTCGAAGAAGTCCTGCTCGACGCTGACCTGGCGGGCTCCCAGCACCTCGCCCCACAGACCGGCCAGCATGGTCTCCAGGTCGCTCCGCGGGGCGACGTAGTCGACGTCCTGGGCGTCGCCGCCCTCCGCCGCCGCCGCCGCGTCCAGCTCGTCGACCAGGGTGTCCTGCGTCAGCTCGCGGGCACGGGCGACGAACTCCGGCAGGTCCACGGCGCTGATGACGACCTGGGCGCCGAGCCTGGCCGACAACACGCGGCGGAAGGCCTCGGCGCCGTCGGCCGGGGCGATGCCGCGCCTGCCGCCGTCGACGTCGAGCGCCACGCCCGCCGCGGCCGAACCCTCGTCGACCGTCAGCTCCTCGGCGGTGCCGCGGGCGCCTTCGCCGACGGTCTCGGTCATCGCGCCCCTGTCGATGCGGCGCATGACGAAGTCGGTGATGGCGACCAGCGGTTCGCCGTGCTCGCCGTAGAGGGTCAGGTCGGCCGCGAGCACCTCGCCGCCGCCGGTGTCGCGCAGCCTGGCGTGGCTCCACACGACCGGTTCCAGGGCGCCCAGCACCGTCAGACGGCCGTAGCCGAGCGGCAGGTAGCTGTGCTCCGTGGCGACCGAGACGTACGCCGTCGCCTCGTCCAGCAGTGCGGGGTGCAGCGGCAGCGACTCCAGCTCGCCGGCGACCCGGCTGCCGGCCACCAGCCTGGCCACCTGCTCGCCCTGTCCGTGGGCGACGGCCCGCAGGCTGGTCCAGCGTTCGCCGAAGGCGACCAGCCCCGACGCGGAGGCGAACGGGTTGCTCTGGTCGGCGGGCAGGTGGGCGCAGCGGGCCCGCACGTCGGCCAGCGGGTCGGCGGTGACGTCCGGCACCACCCAGGCGGCGCTGCCCCTGGCGTGCTGCGTGGCGGCGCCGCCGACCACGCTGACGATCTCGAAGTCGAGGCCGTCGCCGCCGGGGGTGAACAGCACCCGCACGTCGGCCGAGGCCTCGTCGGCGACCGCGAGCGGCGCCACGAAGGCCACGTCCGTCAGCTCCACCCGATGGGCGGGACCGGGGCTGGGCACGGCGGCCTCGAACGCCGCGCGCGCCGTCTCCAGGTAGCCGGTGCCCGGAAGCACCGGCACCCCGGCGACGCGGTGCTCGTCCAGCACCCAGTGGGTGGCGGGCGCGAGCGTGCCGCCGTACCAGGGCTGGCGGCCGGCCGCCTCGTGCCGGTGGGTCAGGAACGGATGCTCGATCTGGGTGACCCGGTCACCACGCTGCAGCGCCCGGAAGGCGACGGGGGCGGCCACCTCGGCGGCCATGCCGACCTCCAGCCAGGCGCCCCAGTTGGCCGACAGCACCCGGCCGGGCCAGGTGTGCGCGACGGCGTCGAGGTAGGCGTTGGCCGCGCAGTAGTCGACCTGGCCCAGACCGCCCGCGACCGAGGTGATCGACGAGCACAGCAGGACGAAGTCGAGCGGCAGGTCGCCGAAGACGGCCCGCAGGTTCTCGGTGCCGGTGATCTTCGGCGCCATGACGGCTTCGGCCGCCTGGCGCTCCTTGACCTCGGCCATGCCGCCGCCGGGCACGCCCGCGGCGTGCACGATGCCGTCGATGCGGCCGAAGCGCTCCAGGGCCGCCTCGCGCACCCGGCGCAGGTCGCCGGCGTCGGCGACGTCGGCCGCCAGCACCAGCACGTCGGCGCCCGCCCGCTCCATCCGGGTGATGGCGTGGGCGGCGCGCGCGGCGTTGCCCTCCAGTCCGTCCCACTGCCCGCGCGGCGGCAGACCGGAGCGGCCGAGCAGCACCAGCCGGGCGCGTACCCGGTCGGCCAGGTCCTCGGCGAGGGTCAGGCCGATGCCGCCCAGCCCGCCGGTGATGACGTAGACGCCGCCCTCGCGCAGGGGCCCGTTCGTTCCGCTGTCCGGGACCTGGGCCGGTGCGTACCCCCGGGTCCAGCGCCTGCCTGCCCGGAGCGCCACCGGGGAGGGCGCCTGGCCCTGCTCCGGCTCGGTGACGGCCGCGCGCAGCTCGGCCAGCACCTCCTCGACGTCGGGCTCGGCGCCGTGCGGCAGGTCGATGTGGTTGACCGTCAGCCAGCGGGCCTCCAGCGGCACCACCCTGGCGATTCCCGCCACGGTGGCGTGCTCGGGGCGGGTCAGGTCGGCGCCGGTGACCTCCTGCGTGCCGGAGGTCAGCACATCGATCCGCACGTCACCCTCGCGCTCGGCCGCGGCCAGGGCCTGCGTGAGGGCGAGCAGGCTGAAGAACCCGCTGTCCTGCGCGGCCATGGCGTCGCGCTCGCCGCTCGCGCCGTCGAGCGTCCAGGCGTGCACGATCCGCGCCGGCACCCCTGTCGCGGCCAGGAGCGCTTCGTAGTCGTCGCGCTCGCCGGGCCGGACGGTCGCCTGGCCGCCGTCGCTGCCGTAGGCCGTGCCCGCGGTGACCGTGACCACCTCGGATCCGGCCGCGCGCAACGCGGCCACCAGCGGCCCCGCCTGCTCGCCCGCGAAGACCAGCACGCGTGTCCCCGACAGCTCCGCGGCGGCGTCGGCGATCGCGCCGCCCGCCTCCTGCCGCCAGACCGGCACCGAGAACCACTCGTCCACCGGCAACGCCCCGGTCTTGGCCGGACGCGGGTAGATCAGCTCCCCGTCGACCGGCGTCGGCGCCCAGTAGTGCCGCCGCTCGTACGGGTAGGCGGGCAGCGGCACCCTGCGGCCCTGCGCCTCGACCACGACCGGCGCGCCCGCCGCCCACAACGTGCCGGCGGACTGGTAGATCACCTCCAGGTCGGACCTGGGCTCGCTCGGCGCCGGAAGGCTCTGCAGCGGCGCCGGCCCGGTCTTGAGCTGCGCGCGGGCCAGCCCGGCGAGCTGCCGTCCTGGGCCGCACTCCACGACGTGCCACTCGCCGTCGGCCACCAGCGCCGCCACGCAGTCGCCGAACCGTACGGCCTCGCGCACGTGGGAGGTCCAATAGCCGGGGTCGACGGCCTGCTCGGCGGTGATCCACGTGCCCGTCACGTTCGACAGGAACGGCAGCGTCGGCGCCTGCCGCGCGACCCTGGCCACGGCCTCGTGGAAGTCGCCCAGGATCGGGTCCATCATCGCCGAGTGGAAGGCGTGCGAGGTGCGCAGCACGGTGCGCTGCACCCCGGCTGCCTCCAGGTCGGCGGCGTAGCGCTCGACCAGCTCCGTCGGACCCGCCACCACGCAGGTGCCCGGCCCGTTCACCGTCGCGATCGACAACCCGTCGGGCAGGCCGGGCCGTACCTCGTCCTGGTCCTGCCGTACGGCCAGCATCGAACCGGACGGCACGCTCTGCATGAGCCGCCCGCGCGCCGCCACCAGGCGCAACGCGTCGGCGGTGGTGAAGACGCCGGCGACCGTCGCCGCGACGTATTCGCCGATGCTGTGGCCGATCATCGCCGCGGGCCGCACCCCCCACGCCTGCCACAGCCGGGTCAGCGCCCACTCGATCGTGAACAGGGCGGGCTGGGTCAGCCACGTCTGCCGCAGCTGCGCCTCGGCCGCCTCCTTCTCCTCTGGTTCGGGGAACAGGAGCGTGCGGATGTCGAGCCCGCCGAGCTCGTCGCGCAGGACGGCCGCGCACTCGTCGACCGCCGCGGCGAACACCGGCTCGCTCTGGTAGAGCTCGGCGCCCATCCCGGCGTACTGCGCGCCCTGGCCGGAGAACAGCCACGCCACCCTCGGCGTGCCCGCCTTGCCCTTCACCAGGCGCCGCTTGTCGGCCAGCGCCTCCACCGCGTCGGCGGCGTCGCGCGCGGTGACGGCCGCCCGGTGCGGGTAGGCCTTGCGGCCGGTTCGCAGCGTGAACGCGACGTCGGCCAGGTCCACCTCGTCACCGGCGAGGCGGGTGCTCAGCCGTCGCACAGCCTCCTCCAGCGCCGACGGCGTGCGCGCCGACAGCTGCAGCAGGTGCGCACCGCGCGGGGGCGCGGCGGGGAGCGGCGCGGGCGGCGCCTGCTCCAGGATCACGTGCGCGTTGGTGCCGCCGATGCCGAAGGAGCTCACCCCTGCCCGGCGCGGCAGGTCGTCGGTCTCCCACTTGGTCAGCGAGGCGATCACCCGGAACGGGTTGCGGCCGAAGTCGATGCGCGGGTTGGGCGCCTGGTAGTGCAGGTTCGGCGGGATCAGGCCGTGCTGCAGCGACAGCACCGTCTTGATGAACCCGGCGATGCCGGCCGCCGGTCCCAGGTGACCGACGTTGGTCTTGACCGAGCCGATGCCGCACCAGCCGGGCTCTCCCGGCCCGAACGCGCTCGACAGCGCGGCCACCTCGATCGGATCGCCCAGCGCCGTTCCGGTGCCGTGCGCCTCGACGTAGGTGACCGTGCGCGGGTCGATCTGGGCGACCCCCAGCGCCTGGGACACCGCCGCGGCCTGGCCCTCGGCGCTCGGCGCCGAGAAGCCCATCTTGGTCGCGCCGTCGTTGTTGATCGCGTTGCCGATGACCACGGCCCGGATGTGGTCGCCGTCGGCGACGGCGTCCGACAGCCGCTTCAGGACGGCCACGCCACCGCCGCCGCCCCAGATCGTCCCGGCCGCGTCGGCGTCGAAGGTCCGGCAGTGCCCGTCGGGAGTGTAGATGCCGTCCTGGTGGTACTGGTAGCCCCATTCCGGCGGCAGCTCCAGCGACACGCCGCCGGTCAGCGCCATGTCGCACTCTCCCGTGCGCAGCGCCTCGACGGCCATGTGCAGAGCCACCAGCGACGACGAGCACGCCGTGTGCACGGTGACGCTCGGCCCGCGCAGGTCGAGCTTGTAGGAGACCAGGGTCGACAGGTAGTCGGGGTGGTTGCCCGTGTAGACGGCGAGGTTGCCGACGGAGGTGAACAGCTGGGGATTGTTGCGAATGTACATCCACTGGTATTCGTCCGAGCCGACGGTCCCGTAGACCCCGATCTCGCCGTCGAAACGTGACGGGTCGTAACCGGCGTCCTCCAGCGCGGTGTGCGACAACTCCAGGAACATCCGCTGCTGCGGATCGCGTAACTCGGCCTCCCTCGGCGACATGCCGAAGAACGCCGCGTCCAGCGCGCCGTAGTCGGCCGCGACCGACGAGGCGGGCACGAAGGTCGGGTCGTCGAGCAGGTAGTCGGGCACACCGAGGGCGGCCTGCTCCTCCCGCGTGTAGAACCTCACCGACTCCACGCCGTCGACCAGGTTCCGCCAGAAAGTCGTCACGTCCTCCGCGCCGGGCAGCCGGCAGGCCAGCCCCACGACCGCGATCGGTTCGACGCCACTGAGATCTTCGCTACTGTCGGCGGTCATGGGCCGTTCTCCCGTCTGGCCTGGTGAGGCCGTTGCGTTGCGGGTCGTGCGCGGCGTGACGCGAGTCGCCTCGCGGCACGCGCGGAACCGGCCGGGCGAGCCTCGCCGTCGAGGTGTGCGGCGAGGGCCCGGACGGTCGGATGGCGGAACAGGTCGACGATGGCCACCTCGCGCTCAAGCGAGGCGGCCAGCCTGGCCTGCACCTGGGCGGTGGCCAGCGAGTGGCCGCCGATCTCGAAGAAGTTCTCGTCGACGGAGACACGCGGCAGGCCGAGGATCTCCTGCCAGATGCCGGCCACCAGCCGTTCCGTGGCCGTGGCCGGCTGCTCGCCGCCTCCGGCCGCCTGCGCCCGTGCGGGCGCGGGCAACCTGGCGCGGTCCACCTTGCCGTTCCCGGTCAGCGGCAGCGCGGGCAGCAGCACCAGCTCCGCCGGGACCAGATGATCGGGCAGTACGGCACGCAGATGCCTGCGCAGCTCCTCCGCCTGGACGGCGGCACTCGCGGGCACCGCGTAGGCGTGCACCACCTGACCGCCGGCCCGCTCGGCCACGGTCGCGGCGGCGGAGCGCACCCCCGTATGCGCGAGCAGGGCCTGCTCGATCTCGCCCAGCTCCACCCGGTGTCCCCGGATCTTGACCTGGTCGTCTGCGCGCCCGGCCGGGATCACCCGTCCCTGCGCGTCGTAGCGGCCCAGGTCGCCCGTGCGGTAGGTGAGCCCGTCGGCGCCGAATCTGGCTCCGGTGAGCTCGGCGTCGAGGTAGCCGAGCGACAGGCGCGGGCTCCTGACGACGATCTCGCCCAGCTCCCCGACCGCCGCGGTCGCGCCCGACGGGGTGAGCACGAGCAGGTCGGCCCCGTCGACGCCGCGTCCGGCCGGCACCGTCTCGCCCGCGCCCGCTCCGGCGTCGAGGTCGGCGGAGGTCAGCGGGTGCAGCGCCTGCGCCTGCGGGGTCTCGGTGGTCCCGTAGGAGTTGACGAGCCGGGCGCCGGGGGCCGCGGCGGCCGTCCGGGCGGCGTCGCCGCGGGTGAGCCGGTCCCCGCCGAACAACACCAGCCGCAGGTCGGGCAGCGGGGCGGCGGCGGCCGCGACCAGGTTGCCCAACTGCGGGGTCAGGTGGGCGACGGTGATCCGGTGCTCCCTGAGCCAGGCGGTCAGCAGCAGCGGGTCGCGGATGCGGTCCTGAACGGGGACGTGCAGCGTGCCGCCGAGGACCAGGGGGGTGAAGACGTCGCGGAGCAGCGGGTCGTGCGCGAGACCGGCGAGCAGGGCGAAACGGTCCTGGGAGGTGAGGCCGAAGTGGGCCGGATACCACGACACGAACCTCGCGAGCGGGGCTTCGGCGGCGGCGACCGGCTTGGGCACGCCGGTGGTGCCCGAGGTGAAGGCCAGGTAACCACGCTCGGAGGCGGGGACCGGCTCCAGCCCTCCGGCTGCTTCGACCGCCTCGGGACGCACCACCGGCAGGTGGGCCAGCTCCTCCGGCACCCTGGTCCCGGGGCACGCCACCAGGGCACCCGCCCCTGCCGCCGCGGCCTGCGCCGCCAGCCGGGCCGGCGGGAGCGCCGCGTCGAGAATCGCCCATCTGGCACCGGAGGCCAGCACGCCGAGCAACAACGCGGGCAGCTCGGGCGTCCGGGCGGCCAGAACCGCGACCACGCCCTCGCGCCGTCCGAGCGTGGCGTGCACGCCGCGGCAGGTCGCCGCCGCCAGGGCCGCGACTTCCGCGTAGTCCAGCGATCGCGACTCGCCGACGATCGCCGGAGCGTGCGGCCGCTCGGCCACCCGCTTCATGACCAGCTCGACCAGGCCTGGCCCGTCCCAGCCCGCCACCGGTGACGTGGACTCCGGCAACCCGGCGGCCCCGGCCCGCAGCCCGGCCGACGACACCGGCGCCTCCGGCGCGGCCACCACCTCGCCCAGCAGCCGCAGGTATCCGGCCAGCAGCGCCTCCATGCGCTCCCGGTCGAACAGCGCCGGGTTGTAGGCGGCCTGCAGCTCGTAGCCGCCGTCGCGCTCGGCCACGTACAGGGTCAGGTCGAACAACGCGCCCGGCAGGCTCGGCGGCAGCGGCGTGGCCCGCACCCCCGGCAGCTCCAGCCTCGGCTCGGCGAAGTCGTACATGTTGAACAGCACCTGCACCAGGGGGTTGCGCGACAGGTCACGCCCCGGGCCCAGTTTCTCGACCAGCCGCTCCAGCCGTACGTCGAGGTGGGCCAGCGCGCCCGCGAGCCGTTCCTGACAGGCCGTCACCTGCGCGGCGAACGCCGCCTGGCCGTCGAGCCGCAACCGCAGCGGCAGCACGTGCACCAGGCAACCCGCGAGAGGCGCCAGGGCGGGGTCGCGCCGGTCGGCGACCGGGGTGCCGATCACCAGGTCGTCCCGCCCGGCCAGCCGTCCCAGCACGTGCGCGTAGGCGGTCAGCATCACCGCGTACGGCGTGGCGCCCAGCCGGGCCGCGAGCGTCCGCACCGCGGCGCCCAGCCCGGGATCGGCGAAGGCGGCGATCGACGCGCCCTCGAAGGTCTGCACCGGCGGCCGGGGCCGGTCCCGCGGCAGGTCAAGCACCGGCGGCACGCCCGCCAGCTGCCCGGCCCACCAGTCCAGGTCGGCGCCGTCGCGCTCGCCCAGCCACCGCACGTACCCGCCGAAGGAGGCCTCCAGCGGCTCGGCCGCCTCGCCCCGGTAGGCGCGGGCGAGGTCGTCGTACAACACCGCCTGCGACCACCCGTCGAACACGATGTGGTGCGCGGTGATGGCCAGCACGTGCTCCTGTCCGGCCAGCCGCAGCAGTCTGGCCCGCCACAGCGGCCCGCTTTCCAGGTCGAAGACCGTGCGCGCCTCGGCGTCCAGCACCGCGCCCAGCTCGGCCTCGCCACACTCCTGCACCGGCAGCGGCACCGGGCCCGGCGCGCCGACCTCGACCGTCGGCACGCCCGCGCTCTGCGGCACCCGCCAGCGCAGCACCTCGTGCCGTTCGGCGACCGCCGCCAGCGCCCGTTCCAGCGCCGCAACGTCGAGCGGGCCCGACAGCCGCTGGGCCATGGCGATGTTGTGCGCGGGCGTGCCGGGTGCGAGCCGCTCGACGAACCACATCCGGCGCTGGATCGGCGACAGCGCGGCCCCGGCCAGGCCCGGCGGCCGGGTGGTGAGCGGCCGCGCGGCGGCGGCCCTGGCCGCGATGCCCTCGACCGTCCGGCCGGTCAGCACGTCCTCGACGGCCACGTCCCGCTCGAACGCCCGGCGCAACGCCGCCGCCAGCCGCATCGCCAGCAGCGAATGACCGCCGGCGGCGAAGAAGTCGGTGGTGGACGACGGGCGAGCCGACTCGAACGCCTCCGCCCACGCCTCCGCCACCAGCGCCTCGTCCTGGCCCGCCACCAGCGCCTCGTCCTGGCCCGCCGCGGGCGGCTCCTGGGCCGCGCCGCCGCCGGTCGCCTCGGCGGGCAGGGCACGCAGCGCCGCCATGTCGATCTTGCCGGCCACGGTGAGCGGCAGCACGTCCAGCCGGACCACCCGGCTCGGCACCATGTAGGCGGGCAGGCTCTCCAGACAGTGCTCGCGCAGCCGCTCCACGTCGGGCGCGTCAGCCGGGGCCAGATAGGCGGTCAGCTCCTGCCAGCCGCCGACGCCCTCGCTCACGTCGGCGACCGCGTGCCGTACGCCTGGATGGGCCCGAATCACCGCCTCGACCTCACCCATCTCCACCCGCTGGCCGCGCAGCTTGACCTGGCGGTCGAGGCGGCCGAGGAAGGCGATGCGGCCGTCGGGATCGAGGGCGACCAGGTCGCCGGTGCGATACAGCCGCGCACCGGGCGGCCCCTCCGGATCGGGGACGAACCGGTCGGCCGTCATCGCGGGACGGTCCAGGTAGCCGCGGGCCAGTTGCGGGCCGCCGATGCACAGCTCCCCCGCCGTGCCGGGCGGGCAGGGCCGCAACCGCTCGTCCAGAATGCGCGCGGCGCAACCGGGCAGGGCCAGCCCGATCGGCAGCGGCCGGTCCCAGCGCCCTTCGAGAGGGGTGCCCACCACGCAGACCGTCGTCTCGGTCGGGCCGTACCAGTTGTGGAAACGCCGCACCCCTGGCCGCGACCAGCGGGCCACCTGCTCGGGCCCGGCAGGCTCACCGGCCGTGAGCAGGTCACGCAGCTCGGGCAGCCGCGAGGGGTCGAGCAGCGGCAACAACGCCGGCGGGATCGTGCCCCAGGTGACCCGGTGCTCCTCCAGGAACCGCTGCAACCGTCCGGGGTCGGCCCGGTCGGCGTCCGGCGCGAACATCACCGAACCGCCCCTGGCCAGCGGCGCGAACACGTCCAGCACCGACACGTCGAACCCGAGCGCGGCGAAGCCGATCGAACGGCACCCCTCGTCGAGGTCGAAGTAGTCGCCGGCCATCGTCACGAACGCCACCGCCGAGGCATGGCTGACCACCACGCCCTTGGGCCGACCCGTCGAGCCCGAGGTGAACAGCGTGTAGGCCGAGCCCTGCGGCCGGGTCTCGATCTCCGGCGGCACGGCACTGCGCCCGTGGTCGTACGGCAGCAGCCGGACCCCCGAGCCGGATAGCAGCGCCGACCCTTCCTCGTCGGCGATGACGGTGGTGATCCCGGCGTCATCGATCACCGCGCGCAGCCGTTTCGGCGGGTGCGCGGGATCGAGCGGCACGTACGCGCCGCCGGACATCAGCACGCCCAGCACCGCCACCAGCAGCTCGGGCGTGCGCCTGCCGCAGACGCCGACCCGGACCTCGGGGCCTGCGCCCAGCTCGCGCAGCCGGTGGGCGAGCGCCGCGGCGCGCTCGGTGAGCTCGCGAAAGGTGAGGGAACGTTCCCACTGCCGGATCGCGACGGCATCGGGCGTGAGGGCGGCCTGGCGGGTGATGAGGTCGTGGAGCAGCGGACGAGAACGCCTGGAAGGCACGGTCATTACTGTCCTGCCGGGATGTCGAGGCTCAGCCGGGGGTGCGGGTACGGCGTGGCCACCGCTGCCAGCGCGTCACCCAGGGGGGTGCGCAGCGGCAGGTGGCAGATCTGCCCGCGGCCCCATGACCACGGCGCGGGATCGGCGAGATCGGGGAGCACGGGAAGTCCGGGGAGCGCGGCGGACCCGGCGGACGCGGCGGGCTCGGCGGGCTCGGCGGGCTCGGCGGCTTGCTGGGCCGCTTGCTGGGCCGCTTGCTGGGCCGCTTGCTGGGCGGAGGCCAGTGCCCGTTTGGCGGTCAGCATCCGCAGGGCCAGCCAGCCACGGTCCTCCTCGGCGTAGCCGTCGAGCTCGTCGAGCTCCGCCGGGGTGAACCAGCGAGCCAGCTCCTGCGCCGGGACGTCGCCCGTCAGCGCCACCCCCACCCCGACACCGGCACGCCCGCTGACCGCGACCAGCGCCAGCCCGCCGTCCCGCGCCACCACCGCACCCGCGTCCGGGCGCGGGTGACCGGCGACCGCCCACAGCCGGACCTCGTCCTCGGCGCAGACGCCGGCAGGTCCGCCCGGCGGCGACCCCAGGCCCCAGGGCGGGCTCGGCGGCCCCTCGGCCAGGTCGGCGGCGATCAGGGCGGCCAGTTCGGCGGCGTCGTCACGCACGAAGAGGTGCCCGCCACGCAGCACCCGCAGCCGGAACCCCGCGGTGCCGTGCCTGGCCCACCCCGCCACGTCGGCCAGGGTCAGCTCATGGTCCGCCAGCCCGGTGAACGCCACCACGGGCACCTCCAAGGGTGCCTCCGGCCGAAACCGGTAACGCTTGAGCCACCCGAGGTCGGCCCGGAGCACGGGCAGCAACAATTCCTGGATCTCCGGCTCGGTCCGCAACTGGGGCATCGCCCCGGCCCGCCGGATCAGCTGGTCGATGAACGCGTCGTCGGGCAGGTCGGCAGTGGCGGCCAGCGGCACCCGGGCGTGCGGCGGATGCGCACCGCCGACGTACAGCCGCACCGGCAGCGGCGACCCGCGCCGCCGCAGCTCACGCACCACCTCGAAGGCCAGCCTGGCCCCCATGCTGTGGCCGTACAGCGCGTACGGCTCACCGGTCGCCGGCGCGATCTCGTCGGCGATGCCCTCGACGCTGAAGGCGGGCGGTTCGGCGATGCGGCTCTCGCGCCCCGGTAACTGGAGGGGCACGACGTCGGCTGGAGCGGACGCGTGGGTGGCGAGCGCACGCTGGAGCGCGTTGTAGGCGCTGGCGCCACCACCGGAGAAGGGCAGGCAGAACATCGTGCGGACAGTCGTCGAGCCGTGTGGGTGGGGGCTGAGCGACGCCGCGGTGATCTGTCCGGTTATCGCCCAGCACCCCCTCGGTGGCCTGTCGGCCGGAGGCAATGCTGTAGCGGGCGGAGGGTGCTCGGCATGAAGTGACGCTCCTCGTCGATGGTCACTACATATGAACTACAGATCATCGTGATACGACAAACCCTCTTATATCCAGGCAAATACAAGCAGTCAATGGTGCCATTTCGCCACCCCGGCAGCCGAAATAGCAGTGACAGATTCACGTCTAACGTAGCTATTGACACATCAGGACGGCGATGTTATTTAGCGCGGCTAACGTTCGCAAGAATGGCCACCTCAGTGGCACTTCCAGGAAAAATATTGGATTGACTACTCGGCCGACTGAGTATCGGCTGCAAAATTGGGCCTTGACAAAGACAAAGCAACTCTGCTGAATGGCATGCATGTCTACATGCCTTATAGGGACCGACGATTACTAGGGTTTCGGGTCGAGGGGCACGCACCGATTAGGTTTCCGCGGCGTGACCGTCTGTACCTGTGAGATCGACTCACAGGAGGCTGACGACATGCGGAAACTGACCTACGGGATGAACCTGAGCCTGGACGGCTACGTCGCCGCGCCCGGCGACAATCTCGACTGGGGGGCGCCCAGCGACGAGCTGTTCCAGTGGTGGTCCGACCGGGTGGCCGCGACGGATCTGGCGCTCTACGGGCGCAAACTGTGGGAGAGGATGAGCTCCCACTGGCCCACCGCCGACGAGCAGCCGGGCGCCACCCCGGCGACGATCGAATACGCGCGCCGCTGGAGGGACATGCCGAAGGCGGTGTTCTCGTCGACGATCGACAAGGTCGACTGGAATACCCGCCTGGTCACCGGCGACGCGGTCGCCGAGATCGCCCGGCTGCGAGCCGAGGACGGCGGCCCGATGGACATCGTCGGCCCGACGCTCGCCGGAGCGGCCATGCGCGCCGGGCTGATCGACGAGTACGTGCTGGTCACCGTCCCGGTCCTGCTGGGCGGCGGCAGGCCGTTCTTCGGCGCGCTCGACAGCTGGGTGAACCTGGACCTGGTCGAGACGCGGACGTTCCCCGGCGGCGTGCTGCTGACCCGGTACGAGACGAGGAGATGAGCCCGGCCCCCACGCTTTGAGCGCGTCCGCTCACAACGTCGCGGGCAGGCCCAGCCAGGGTTTGTCCGCGGCGTCGAACCCGGTGAGCTCGGCGATCTCGCCGTCGGCGATGCGCAGGACCGCGATGGTGAACAGGCGGTGTTCGGGGTCGCCGGGGGCGCGGCGGTACAGCGCGGCGGTGGGCATGCGGTTGACCGTCGTGGCGATGCAGCGCCAGTCGTCGTAGCCGCGCTGGAACAGGCCACCGGAGACCCAGCCGTCCACCGCGTCCTTGGCCCCGACGACCAGGGTGCCCGGGTCGGGCAGCATCGTGAAGCGCAGGTCGTCGCGCAGCAGGGCGGCCAGCCCGTCGAGGTCGTTGCGCTCGTGGGCGTCCATGTACGACCTCACCACGCCGCGCTCGGCCTCCGACAGGTCGTGCGTGGCGGGGCTGCGCCAGTCGAGGCGGCGGCCGGGCAGCTGCTCGCGTATCGTCACGCGCGCCCGCTGCAGTGCGCTGGTCACCGACGGGACGGTCAGGTCGAGGGTTTCGGCGGCCGTCGACGCCGGCCAGCCGAGCACGTCGCGCACGATGAACACCGCCCGCTGCCGGGGCGGCAGGTGCTGGACGGCGACGATGAACGCCAGCTCGATCGTCTCGCGCGCCACCACCGATTCCAGCGGGTCCTCCGGGAGCATCCGGTCCGGGTAGGGCTGCAGGTAGTGCACGTCCGAGCCCGCGCCCGGCAGTTCGGCGGGCACGGGGATGCGGTCGTTGCGCTTGTCCAGGAAGTCGAGGCAGGCGTTCGTCGCGATCCGGTACAGCCAGGTACGCAGCGCGGCATGGCCCTTGAACGACTCCCGCTTGTTCCAGGCGCGCAGGTACGTCTCCTGCGTCATGTCCTGGGCGTCGTCGTAGTTGGCGAGCATGCGGTAGCAGTGCACCTGCAGCTCGCGCCGGTAGGGCTCGGTGATGAGCGCGAACTGTGCGGCGTCGCCTGGCAGTCTGGCGTCGGTCATGGTCGTCAATCCTTCCGTGGGGCGCAAGGGGATACCAGGACTGACGACGTGGCGGCGGATTTCTGAGCGGTATGCTGTGAACAAAAATCCGATCTGTTCAAATGGAGCCACAATGCCGCCCGCGTTCTCCGAGGAAGAGCGGTCGCGGATCACCGGGCAACTGCTCGACACCGCCACCCGCCTCTTCTCGACCCAGGGCCTGCGCAAGACGTCCCTGGAAGAGCTGACCGCTCCCGCGGGCATCGCCAAGTCCTCGCTGTACGCCTTCTTCGACTCCAAGGAGGACCTGTACTTCGAGGCGATGATGCGCCAGAGCGAGCAGGTCAGGCGCCGGGTGATCGACGAGGGGCTCAACCGCGGCGCCGACACCCGCGACGCGCTGCGCCGCTTCCTGCGCGCCACGATCGCCGAGCTCGACACCAATCCGCTCTACCGGCGGCTCATGTCGCACCCCCAGGAGATGGCCGCGGTCGCCGCGAAGCTCACCCCGGAGCGTCTGGCCGCGGCGGCGGACGGCCCGATGGCCGATGTGCTCCGCTTCCTTGGCGCCCGCCTGGAGGGCGATCCGCAGGTCCTGCTCGGCGTGCTGC
Source organism: Nonomuraea sp. NPDC050663 (assembly GCF_044456985.1). NCBI lineage: Bacteria > Bacillati > Actinomycetota > Actinomycetes > Streptosporangiales > Streptosporangiaceae > Nonomuraea > Nonomuraea sp. NPDC050663. The sequence continues at coordinate 617,833 of NZ_JBITGL010000003.1, read as the reverse complement.
GCGCGGTCCTGCTGACCCCGCTGCACGCGGACCACCTGGGCGCCGACATCTATCCGGCCGTGATGGACCGCCTGATCGACGCGGTCACAGAAGGGATCACCCCATGATGAACGGCCTGCCGTACCTCTCGGTCGGCGCGGGAGCGCCGCTGGTCGTCCTGCTCTACACCCCCGAGGCGGCCAACCCGACGGGATTGGCACGTTGGTCCACGATGCGGATGGTGCGGCCGTTCGCCGAACATTTCACCGTGTACGTCGTCAACCGGCCGCCCGGGCTGCCGCCGACCACGACGATGTCCGACCTGGCCGCCGTCTACGCGCAAGCGATCAAGGCGACCTTCGAGGGGCCGGTGAACATCCTGGCCATCTCGACCGGCGGCTCCATCGCCCTGCAACTCGCCGCCGACCATCCCGCCCTGGTCGACCGCCTGGTCCTGGCCGGTACGGCCTGCACTCTCGGACCTGACGGCAAGCGCGCCCAGCGCACCTACATCGAGCGCGCACGCCAGGGCAGGCGGCCGAGCCCCGCCTTGGCCGAGATCGTCACCGAGTCGGCGATCGGCCGGAGAGCGCTCCGGTGGCTGCTGTGGCTGTCGGACGGCGGCCGCAAGGACTACAGCGACGCTGTCACCGTTCTCAACGCCGAGGACGGCTTCGACCTGCGCGGCCGGCTGCACACCATCAAGGCCGCCACGTTGCTGATCCAGGGCGGCAAGGACCTCGTCTACCCGCTGGACCTGGCCAGATCCACCGTCGAGGGCATCCCCGACGCCCAACTCGTCGTCTACCCGGGTCGCGGCCACAGCGGCACCTTCACCGACAAACGCTTCAGCTCCGACGCGCTGGCCTTCCTGCTGGACGCGTGATCGTCAGGGCCGGTCCACCGGCTGGACCCGAGGTCGAAGGCCAGGACCCCGACTTCCGCTGTCACCCGCCCCCTGAACCGGCAGCCCACCGACCCCCGGCCTGCTCGCCGACCTGGCGAGCACCCACGCCTGACCTCCCGCGGACGAGCCGGGCCCGGCGGGTGGCCTAGGGTGCCATCGTGACCAAGGTCCAGGCCGGGCAGGCCCCCACCAGCTACGTGACCCGCATGCCCCTGCTCACCGGGGCCAACCCGTTCGTCACCCTCCACGACGGCGACGGCGCGCCCACCGGCTACGCCTCGCTGTGGCAGGTCGACTGGTCCACGCACGGCGCGGGCGCGGCCATGGTGGTGTGGACGCCGGCCGGGCTACGGATCGTGGGCGATCAACCCGAGCTGGCGGCGTGGATCGAGGAACACTTCGTCCGCCACTTCGAGGAAGCCGCGGCGCTGCCGTCATGGCCTGCCGTACAGGCACAACAGGCGGCCGTGCGCCTGCGCATCGACCCGGCGACCGGCGCCCACGCCGAAGCGGCCGGGATGACGGTCAGCATCACCGGCCCCCTCGACGCCCGGCCGTTCGCGCAGGCCGACTTCTCGCTGCGGGGAGTGAACCACGGGCTGTCCATGCAGGTCATCCCTTGCGAGCACGCCACCATCACGATCGACGGCATCGCCGTACCCGGCCGCCCTGTCGTGGTCCGTACGGACGGCCGGCCCACTTCCTCCGCCGTCGTCACCGTGCACGAGGCGTGGAGCGCGTGACGACGATGGCGGTCCTCGGCGCCGGGTGATGGGATCGGGCCATGCCCACGGTGATTACCGGCCTCGACCGGTGCATGCAGGTGGGGTCCCTGCTGCCGGCGGTGTCGGCGCTGACCGAGTTCGGCTCGGCGTTGCACGTCCTGCGCGACCCCGGCCACCACGGCCTGGACGAGTGGGCGGCGAAGATCCTCGCGTCGATGAGCCCCCGCCTGGCGGCCCGGACGCGCTCGTGGTGGTGGACGGCGCAGGCCATCAGGGCAACGCCCTTCGTCACCCCGGCGCCACCGGCCGACACCTTCGCGGACCGGCTGGAGCAGCTCCGTGCCCTCCCCGCCGAGGAACTGGCATCGCAATTGCTCCGTCCGATCGCCCCCTCCGGGGACGGGCAGGTCGCGCTCCGCTGGTCTCGCTCGCGGGGTCCGGCGGTGCAGGCCTGCGTCGAAGCGCTCACCAAGAGGCCGAAGGAGGCGGCCGCGGACTTTCTGGCCTTCCTGCACCGCAGCTGGCAGGAGTGGTTCGAGACCGAGTGGGCGCGCATCCGGCCGGTGCTGGCCGGGCGGGCGCGGCGCTTCGCCGACATGGCGACGCTCCAGGGGCCCGGGGCCGCGCTCGCCGCCGTCGACTCCTCGGTGGAGGTGACGCCGGCAGGGGTGACCGTGCACATCGCGAAGATCCAGGCCGCCCGTCATGACGTGTCGAGGCGCGGGCTCGTCGTGGCGCCCAGCACCTTCATCCGGCCTCACCTGTACGTGGCCGACGTTCCCGGCCGGCCCCTGCTGCTGCTCCACCCCGTCGACGCCGGCTCCGCCGTACCCTCGGCCGCCGCGGTGCGGCGGCGGCTCGAGGTCCTCGCCCACGCGGGCCGCCTGGAGGTCGCCCGGGCGATCGCGACCGAGCCTCGTACGGCGGGCGAGATCGCGATGTTGTGGAATGTGGACCCGACGCAGGTGAACCGGCATCTGCGCGCCCTGGCCGGGGCGGGATTGGCCACGACGGAGAGGCAGGGGCGGTTCGTGCGATACCAGCTCGCGGCCGACGTCCTGGAGGAACTCGGCAGGGATGTGCTGTCGCTGCTGCTGCGCTGAGGACGATTGATCGGATTCGTCAGTCCGCTGGCGCGCCGGCCGCGGTGGTGTTGAAGTCCCTCCAACCGCTCATCGAGGGAGAAACACCATGACGATCTTGTCTTCCGGCGAGGCGATCGGCCGTCTGCGTGCCGATCGGGACATCCTCCTCGCCCGCGTCGACGGGTTGACCGAGGAGCAGCTCGGCTCCGAGTATCTGGTGGATTCGCGCCCGCTCGGCGACTTCTGCCGGTCCTTGCACGATCTCGTCGCTCACGTCCTGATGTGGGATGAGATCAACCTGTCGGTGCTGGCGGAAGCCGCCGCCGGGCGGGAGCACTGGAGCCTCGATCCGCGTTGGGAGGATCCCGCCGTCGGGCGATCGCTGAACATCGGCGGGGTGGAAGCCGGACGCCACCTTTCGCCTGCGCTTCTCCTGCACCGGTTCGGGGCGGTGCACGACGCGATTCTGGACGATCTCGGCAGGGTCGGCGAGGAGGCCTGGGAAGGGGTCGGCGCGCTGGCGCAGAGGGTGTGGACCGTGCCCGGGAACCCGGCGTACTGGCATGCCGCCATCCACCTCGGCGCGGTGCCGCCGACGGGGAGCTAGCCGCGCCTACCGGATCACACCACCACGAACGGCTCCGTCAGGTGCGGCGCCGCCAGATGCAGCCTGGTGGCGGGTGCGCCGCCCAGCATGCGCTTCCTCGAATTCCTGGCCTCTTCCGGATCCACCTCGTGGGCGTAGGCGAGGTCGGGGTGGAGCAGCTGGAGCGCGTGCACCAGGAGGTCTCCGGTGACGAGCACCGCCTCTCCCCCGTCTGTGACCAGGACGCTCTGGTGGCCGGGCGTGTGGCCGGGCGTGGCGACCGCCTGCCCAACGCGCATCGGCGTGTCCCCGTCGAGCAGCCGGAGCCGGCCCGTGGTCGCGAGCGGGTCGATGAGGGTCTCGCGGAGCTGCGGGTTGAGCGCGTCGACGGCATCCAGCTCGGCCCGCTGCAGCACGTAGTCGGCGTTCGGGAAGTAGGGGCGGCGGCCGGTGCTCTCGGGCGCCTCGGTCACCACCGCCCAGCCGACGTGGTCGGTGTGCAGGTGCGTGAGCACCACGGTGTCGACCTCGGCCGGGTCGATGCCCGCGGCGGCCAGCGAGTCGGGCAGCCTGCCCGGCACGGGCGCCCACGAGCTGGCCGGGCTGTCGGCCGGGCCGATCCCGGCATCGACGAGCGTCAGGCCCTTGTCGTTGCGGATCGCGTACGCGCGGAACTGCAGCCACCATCGGCCCTCGGTGTCGACCGCGTCAGGATCGTAGCGGTCGGCCTCGGCCCAGTGGGCGTCGGTGGCTTGGGGGAAGGCTTCGGCGCGCGGGGAGAAGAAGGGGCCCTCGGCATCGGCGAGGGCGATGATCTCGGTCGAGCCGATCCGGAGGCGGGGAACGCTGAGGGACATGGTCGCGATCCTGCCATGCCCGCCTCAGCGGACCGTCGCCGTGCCCGAGGCGGACCAGCGCACTGCCCGAGGCGGTTCGGCGCTCTGCTCGAGGCGGTTCGGCGCCTTAACCGGTCCCCTGCCCGCTGCCGACGAGGGCCCCGCCCGAAGCCGACCGACCTCTGCCCGAAGCCGACCGGCGCCCTACCCGAGGCGATTCGGTGCTTTAGCCGAGGTCGAGGACGCCGACGGTCTGGCCGCCGGTGGTTTCCCCGGTCGGGCGGAAGCCGAGCTTGAGGTAGAAGTTCTCCGGCCCGTCGTCTCCCGGCTCCCAGGAGACGAACATCTGCCGCGCCCCGCGCCGTTTGACCTCGGCGGCGACCGCCTCGACGGCGAAGCGCCCGACTCCCTGGCCCTGCGCCTCCGGCGTCACGTTGAGGCGCCACAACCCGGACCGGAAGTCGACGCCCTTGCCGTTCCAGTCGATCTCGACGAAGGCCATGAGGAAGCCCACCGCCTTGTCGTCCGCGTCGAGGATCAGCCGCGGCCAGGCCGCGTCGCCGAAGACGTACGCCTCGGCCAGCGATTTCGCCACAGGCGAGACGAACCGCTCCTGATCGGTGCGGACCTTCACGGTGAGGGCGAGATCGATGTTGGCCTGGGTGACGGGGACGAGACGGAGGTTCATGGGAAGACTCTATTGTGCGCTTTCGACCCTTTGTCCGTTCCAGGCCAGGAAGCGGTAGTGCAGCCCGGTGACCGACTCCTGCCAGGGCCCGGCGGAGTCCGGAGGCCGTCCCACCTCGGGTGCGCGCGTGTCGCCCTCGAAGGTCTCGCGGATCTCGGTGACCTCGATGCGGTCGGCGAAGGCAAGGGCCGCCTGGTACACGGCCGCGCCACCGATCACCCACACGTCGCCGGACGCTACGGCGAGCGCCTGCCGCAGATCGGGGAAGGTCTCCACGCCCTCCTGCGGGCTGCGCGAGAGCACGAGATTGCGCCTGCCCGGCAGCGGCCGGAACCGCGGCGGCAGCGACTCCCAGGTGCGACGCCCCATGAGGACGGTCGCGCCCGTGGTCAGGGTCCGGAAGTGCTGGAGATCCTCCGGCAGATGCCACGGCAGCGTGCCGTCACGGCCGATGACGCCGTTCGACGACTGCGCCCAGATCAGCCCGATCACCCCGATCACACGGCCACCTGGGCCCGGATGGCGGGGTGCGGGTCGTAGCCGTCCAGGCTGATGTCCTCGTAGGTGTAGTCGAACAGGCTGTCGGCCGGCTTCAGACTCAGCGTGGGGAATGACCGCGCGTCGCGGGCGAGCTGGGTGCGGACCTGGTCCTCGTGGTTGTCGTAGATGTGACAGTCACCGCCGGTCCAGACGAAGTCGCCGACGCCGAGGCCCACCTGCTGGGCGATCATGTGCGTCAGCAGGGCGTAGCTGGCGATGTTGAACGGCACGCCGAGGAACAGGTCGGCGCTTCGCTGGTAGAGCTGGCAGGACAGCTTGCCGTCGGCGACGTAGAACTGGAAGAACGCGTGGCAGGGCGGAAGCGCCATGCGCGGGATGTCGGCGACGTTCCAGGCCGACACGATGATGCGCCGGGAGTCGGGGTTCTCCCGCAGCGTGCGCAGGACCTCGCTGATCTGGTCGATGTGCCCGCCGTCGGGAGTCGGCCATGAGCGCCACTGAACGCCGTAGATCGGCCCGAGGTCGCCGTCCGGCGCCGCCCATTCGTCCCAGATCGTGACGCCGTGGTCGCGCAGCCAGGTGACGTTCCCGTCGCCGCGCAGGAACCACAGCAGCTCGTAGGCGATCGAGCGGAAGTGGACCTTCTTGGTCGTGATCAGCGGGAAGCCGTCAGCCAGCCGGTAGCGCAGCTGGTGACCGAAGATCGACCGCGTGCCCGTGCCGGTGCGGTCCTCCTTGCGGGTGCCCGAGTCGAGGACGTGGCGGAGAAGATCTTCGTACTGCGTGTTCGGCATGGTCACAAGCCTAGCCAAGGGGCCCGCGAAGGTTGGCCATTCGGACGAGTGCCTGTCCGAGCGTCGCCCGCGGCGGAGCTACACCAGCAGACCGTAGGCCGCCGCCAGACGGCCGAGCGCCGCGGCGAGGCCCCTGACAGGATGGCCCCCATGCTTCCACGTGACGTGGCACGCGCGGCATCACGCTACCTGTCCACGGCCGATCGGCTGGTGCCGGGCCGTATCCGCGGGTTCTACGTGGTCGGGTCGGCCGCGCTGGGCGCCTGGCGGGCGGGGTGCGGCGACATCGACTTCGTCGCCGCCGTGGACGGCGACCTCGGTGACCGGGACCTCCGGAGGTTGTCGTTGCTGCACAAGGTCGCCAATGTCCCCGCGGCCTGGCAGGCTCTCGTCCGGGGCAGGCCGACCATCCCGGGCACGTTGAACGGCGTGTTCGTCGCAGCCCGCGACCTGGGCAAGCCGGTGTCGCGCATCCGTCCGCTCGCCTCGCACAGCGGGCCGTCCTTCCAGCGGGGGCGCGGGTTCGAGGTGAATCCGGTGGTGTGGAAGATCTTCCTGGAGAAGGGCGTCGCGGTGCGCGGCCCGGCGCCCGGTGAATTGGGTCTCGATCCGGAGCCGGGCATGCTGCGCGAGTGGAATCTGCGGCAACTGCACGGCCACTTCGCCACGTGGGCACGTCAGGCGATGTCGGACAGGCCTCCGCGTAAGCCGTTGCTTCCGGCTCATCGGGTGGCGTTGTCGACCGTGCTCGCGCCTCCTCGGTTGCACCACACGATCGTGACGGGTGAGGTGATCTCGAAGGAGGAGGCGGCGGACTACGCGCTGGAGACCTTCGACCGGCGCTGGCATCCGCTGATCCGGTTGGCGCTGGCTCGGCGCCTCGGGGTGCCTGCGCCGGACGAGGCGGCCGCGGTGGACGATCCCCGCGGGCTGCCCCGTCTGGCGGGCGCGTTCGTGCTCGACGTGATCGCCAGCGCGGATCAGGCGGGTGGAGCCACCAGCACATGAAGGCGGGTGAAGCAGGCAGCGCACAAAGGCGGGTGACGCAGGCAGCGGATCAAACGGGTGAGGCAGGCCAGAAGATCGGGCAGGTGAAGCCGGACAGGGGTCAGGCGGGTGAGGCAGGCCGCGGGTCAGGCTGGGCGGAGCCACCAGCGGGAGAGTGCCTCGCGCAGGGCCGGTGCGGCACTCCCCTCGGGTTCGTCGACCGGCACGGCCCAGGCGATGTGGGCGTCCGGGCGGATCAGCAGCGCGTCGGCGGGACGGTCGCCGGTCTTGGCGGTGCGTACGTCGATGCGCTGCCCCCACTCGCGGGCGACCTCGCGCAGGTCGGCGCGGTCGGCCAGGTCGAGGAGGATGGGCCGCGCGGGGCGCAGGAGCTCGGCGACGCCGGTGATCCCCTGGTCGGTGTGCAGGGTGAGGTCGGGGGCGAAGGTTCCGGCCAGCGGGTGGTCCGTGCCGGGTACGGCGTAGCGGATGTCGGCGCCCGCGACCATGGCTCCCATGCGGCGTAGCGGCGCCTCGTCGCCGAGCAGTTCCTGGAACACCTCGCGAAGCGCTTCCGCCGCGGCGTCGTGCCCGCGCCGCAGCGCCACCTGGGCGCGGGTGTGCAGCATGGTGCGGGCGCCGGCGTGGTGGCGTTCGTCGTGGTAGGTGTCCAGGAGTCCCGGCGCGGCCCAGCCCTGCAGGTCGGCGGCCAGTTTCCAGGCGAGGTTCACGGCGTCCAGCATGCCCGCGTTGAGCGCGACGCCGGTGGCGGGGAACAGGTGGGCCGCGTCTCCGGCCACCATGACGCGCCCGGCGCGGTAACGCTCGGCCTGGCGGGCTTTGAAGGTGAAGCGGGACAGCCGCGTCGATCCGGCCAGCGGCACACGGGCGCCCAGGACGCGGTGGACGCTGTCCTGCAGTTCGGCCAGGGTCATCGGGACGTCGTCGTCGTACTCGGTGGTCTCGTCCTCGACGGTGTAGAGCGAGACGCTCCGGGCGCCGGGTGTGGAGCCGAGGCCGAACAGGCCCTGGCCGGTGCGGGTGAATCCGGCCCGGATGACGCCGTAGGCGGGGACGTCGAGGTCGCCGTTGTCGAGCACGGTGACCGAGTCGGGCAGCGTGACCTGGGCCAGCCGGTTGACGTCCGGGTAGGTGTCGCCGGGGAAGGGGATGCCGGCCCAGTCCCTGACCCGGCTGCGCGCTCCGTCGCAGGCCACCACGTAGCGGGCGTTCAGCTGGTAGGCGCCGTCGGGACCTCGCACCTCCACGCGGACCGTGGCGTCGTCCTGGCTGAGCCCGGTCACCTCGTGCCCGCGCCGTACCTCCAGGTCGAGCTCGGTGGCGCGCTCGTCGAGCACCCGCTCGAGCGCCTGCTGCGGCAGCGGCAGGGCGTGCATGGGCGGATCGGCCAGCCGGGTGAGGTCGATGTGCACCCCGCCGAACGGGAAGCGGGGCGCGGGGACGGGGCTGGTGCAGGCCGCGCGGAAGTGGTCGAGCCGGCCTCGGTATCGCAGCAGTTCCAGGATCTGCCCGCCGAGGCCTCCGGCCTTCGGGGTGTCGCGGCGATGGGGGTGCCGCTCCAGCACCAGCGGTCGCATTCCGGCCAGTCCCAGTTCGTTGGCCAGCATGAGGCCGGTCGGACCGGCTCCCACGACGATCACATCGACGTTCGTCATCGTTCTACACTCTCCAGGTCGTCGACGGCGCCCGACATGATCGCACGCACGTGTTCGGTGATGAGTTCCAGGGGCCAGTCCCACCAGGCCACGGCCAGCAGCCGTTCGATGTCGGCGTCGCTGAAGCGGCGGCGGATGAGCCGGGCCGGGTTGCCGCCGACGATGCCGTAGTCGGGCACGTCCTCGACGACGACGGCGCCGGAGGCGATGATCGCGCCGTGGCCGATGCGCACTCCTGGCATCACCGTGGTCCGGTAGCCGAACCAGACGTCGTGGCCCACGACGGTGTCACCCCGGCCTGGCAGGCCGGTGATGAGGTCGAAGTGTTCGGCCCAGGAGCCGCCCATGATCGGGAAGGGGAACGTCGAGGGGCCGTCCATGCGGTGGTTGGCGCCGTTCATGATGAACCGCACGCCCTCCCCCAGCGCGCAGAACCTCCCGATGATCAGCTTCTCCGGCCCGTAGTGGTAGAGCACGTTGCGGGTCTCGAAGGCCGTCGGGTCGTCGGGGTCGTCGTAGTAGGAGAACTCCCCCACCTCGATCAGCGGCGAGGTGACCAGGGGTTTCAGGAGCACCAGGCGCGGCTGGCCGGGCATGGGATGCACCAGGGTCGGGTCGGCGGGAACCAACGTCACGAGATCGTCTTCTTTCCGCGAGGGATTATCAGTACGGAACGTACCGTACCGATAAGATGATGACATGACCAAAGCACCCCACCGTCGCGGCGCCGACCGGACCGAGGCGATCATGCGCACCACGCTGGAGCTCGGCCAGGAGATCGGCTACGCCAGGCTGAGCATGGAGGGCGTGGCCGCGCGGGCGGGGGCGAGCAAGCAGACCGTCTACCGCCGGTGGTCGTCGAAGGGTGCGCTGCTGCTCGACTCGCTGCTGTCGCTGCACGAGCCCGCGCTCGACTACCCCGACACCGGCGACATCATGGCCGACCTGCGCACCCAGATCCACGCGGCCGTCGACCTGCTGGGCGGGCCGCCGTACGGGCCCTTGTTCACCGCCCTGATCGGCGAGGCCCAGGACGACCCGCGGGTCGCCGCCGCGCTCAACGAGCGCCTGATCGCCCCGCAGGCGGCCAAGACCGTCGAACGCCTGAGGGCCGCCCGCGACCAGGGCCAGCTGTCGGAGGCGTTCGACCTCGACCTGGCGATGGCGATCCTGTCGGGCCCGCTGTACTTCCAGCTCCTGATCACGCGGGAGCCCCTCACCCACGCCTACGTCGACCGGATCCTCGACGCCCTGTTCACCGGCCTGGGCCCGGTCAGCCGCGCAGCCGGGCGTTGAGCCTGGCGGCCTGGCGCGTGAGGTGGTCGCGCTCCTGAAGGCTGGGCGCCTGCCGGGCGGCCTCGGCGTACAGGCGGGCGGCGGTCGCCAGGTCGCCATCGCGCTCGTTCAGGTAGGCGGCGACGGCGTTGTAGCGCGGCAGCTCCGGATCGAGCTCGGCCAGCGCGGCCAGGCCGGATCTGGCGCCGTCCGCCTCGCCGACCGCGACGGCCCGGTTGAGGCGCGCCACCGGGTTGCCGGTCAGGCGCACCAGCTCGTCGTACCACTCGACGATCTGCACCCAGTCGGTCTCCTCGGCCGCCTGGGCGTCGGCGTGGAGCGCGGCGATGGCGGCCTGGGCCTGGAACTCCCCCAGCCGGTCGCGGGCCAGGGCGGCCTGGAGCACGTCCACGCCCTCGGCGATCAGGCGGGTGTCCCACAGGCCGCGGTCCTGCTCGGCGAGCGGGACGAGCCGGCCGTCCTCGGCGGTGCGTGCCGTACGGCGGGCGTGATGGAGCAGCATGAGCGCCAGCAGCCCCGCGACCTCCTCGTGCTTGGTCATCACGGCCAGCTGGCGGGTGAGCCTGATCGCCTCCGCCGCGAGGTCGACGTCGCCGGAGTAGCCCTCGTTGAAGACCAGGTAGAGCACGCGCAGCACGGTGGCGACGTCGCCCGGCTGGTTGAGCCGCACGCCGGAGACGGTGCGCTTGGCCCGGCTGATGCGCTGGGCCATGGTCGCCTCCGGCACGAGGTAGGCCTGCGCGATCTGGCGCGTGGTCAGGCCGCCGACCGCTCGCAGCGTCAGCGCGACGGCCGAGGCCGGGGTCAGGGACGGGTGCGCGCACAAGAAGTACAGCTGGAGCGTGTCGTCGACCGTCTCGCAGGGACCCGGCGCGGGCTCGCTGTCGACGCGGAGCTCCCGGTCGCGCCGGGAGGACTCCGCGCGGGCGGCGTCGAGGAACTTGCGCCAGGACACGGTGATCAGCCAGCCCTTGGGGTCGCGCAGCGCCTCGTCGGAGGTCGTGCGCACGGCCTCGACGAGGGCGTCCTGAACGGCGTCCTCGGCCGCCGCGAAGTCGGCTCCGCGGCGGACGAGAACACCGATCACCGCGGGCACCAGCTCCCGCAGCTGCGACTCGTTCACTCGACCACCGTGGGCGGCTGGTCGACCAGGAACGGGCGCACCTCGAGCCACTCGTGGATCGGCAGGCCGCCCGCCCCGGGAGCGGCCGACAGCTCGCCGGCCAGCTCGATCGCCCGCTCGTAGGTGTCGACGTCGATCACCATCCAGCCGGCGATCAGATCCTTGGTCTCGGCGAACGGGCCGTCGGTGACCGGCGGCCGCCCCTCGCCGTCATAGCGGACGAACGTCCCCTCGGGCGCGAGCGCCTGGGCGTCGACGAACTCACCGCTGTCCACGAGCCGGTCGGCGAAGTCGCGCATGTACTTCATGTGCGCGGAGAACTCCTCCGGCGTCCACTGGTCGCCGGGCACGTCGTTGACCGCCGCCGGCGCGCCCCGGTAGTGCTTGAGAAGCAGGTACTTGGCCATCGTGTTCTCCTTCGGTGTCGTGTTCCGCACCGGGGACGGAGCCGCTCACCGATTCTCGACATCGGATCCGGGCGAATATCGGGCGGCGATCGCGGCGGCACGCTGATGCAGAGAGTCGCGCAGCCACGCCGGCTCCAGCGCCTCCGCGCCCATGGCCAGCTGCCACAGCGCCCACACGGCGTGCCTGCGGTCCTGGAAGCTCACCTCCATCCGCAGCCGGCCGTCCGGCTCGGCCTTCTCCTCGCGGATGGCCAGCGCCGTGCCCGCCAGCTCCTCCCAGCGCGCGGGATCCAGCCTGACCAGCACGGTGACCTGGTCGCCGCCGGCGCGGAAGCGTGTGCTGCGTTCCTGCCAGGCCCGGTCCAGGTCGACCCGGTCCGGCCGCTGCGCGGCTTCGGGCAGCGCCTCGGCGGCCAGGACGCGCGAGAGCCGGTAGGTGCGGTCGGCGCCGGATCTGGTGGCCAGCAGGTATCCCCTGTCGCGTACGGTGACCAGCCCGATCGGGTCCACCGTGCGCCACGTGGGTTCCTGGTCGGCAGCGGCGGCGTAGTGGATGCGCAGCTTGTGCCCGGCGAGCACCGCGCGCCTGACCTCGGCCACCACGGTGTCGGGCACCTCCTCGGCGGTCTGGCGGCGCGAGAGCAGGTCGATCTCGGGATCGATGAGCAGCCGCTCGGCCGCGCCGGCGGCGGTGTCGCGGTAGCTCTCCGGCAGGGCGTCGACGACCTTGAGCATCGCCGAGGCGAGCGCCGAGCCGAGGCCGAAGGCCTGTGCGCCCGGCCGGGATCCGGCGACCAGCAGGGCGAGGGCCTCGTCGTGGTTGAGCCCGGTCAGCTCGGTCCTGAACCCGGGCAGCAGCGCGAACCCGCCGTGGCGGCCGCGTTCGGCGTAGACCGGCACGCCCGCCGCCGACAGCGCCTCGATGTCGCGCAGCACGGTGCGGGTGGACACCTCCAGCTCGCGGGCGAGCGCCACCGCCGACAACCGGCCGTGCTGCCGCAGCAGCAGGACCAGGGAGACCAGCCGGTCGGCACGCATGCGAAAACTCTACAGAGATACACGACACAGGATGTCGTGATTTGCCGGGAGGCTGGTTACCACTCGACGAAACGAATGGAGACCGATATGGCTGTCGAACGAACCGTGGTCAACCCGTGGGAGTGGTCGGTGCCGCTGGGCTACAACCAGGGCGAGGTCGTCACCGGGGAGAGCAGGACTCTCTACATCTCAGGGCAGACCGCGATGAGCGCCGAGGGCAAGCCGGAGCACGCCGACGACATGGCGGCGCAGCTGGCGCTGAGCCTCGACAACGTGGAGGCCGTGCTCGGCGAGGCCGGCATGTCGCTGGCGGACCTCGTCAGGCTCAACGTCTACACCACCGACGTCGACCGGCTCTTCGAGCACTACGGCGTGCTGGCGGCGCGGTTGGGCCAGGCGGGGGTGGCCCCGACCACGACCATGCTCGGGGTGGTGCGGCTGGCCGTCCCTGGCCTGATGGTCGAGCTCGAGGGCACCGCCGTCGCGTGATCGGGCGGGTGGACCGCCGGGGAGGCCCCCGTCACGCCTGGGCCTCCCGCAGGCGGTCCACCTGGATCCCGCGCAGCAACACCTCGCTGACCACCACCGCCGCCACCACGCTCACCAGCACCCCGCCGCCGACCAGCAGCGCGACCGGGCCGGGGGCGATCTCGAACGGCATCGGCGGCGTGGTCGGCGGCTCGGCGAACTGCGGGATGCGCTCCAGCGCGACCCGCGCCGCCAGCATCCCGGCCCCGAGCCCTGTCAGCATCCCGGCGCCGACCGTGATGAGCTGCTCGACCAGCAGCGCGGCACGCAACGACCGCAGGCCCGCGCCGGAGGCCGCCAGCGCCGCCAGTTCGTAGCGCCTGCGCCTGGCCGAGGAGTACAACGCCAGCACCGTACGGCCCAGCGCGAGCACCGCCGCCGCCAGCGCGGAGACCAGCAGCAGCAACAGGGCCAGCCCGGGACCCTCTCCTGCGAAGCGGGCCTGGAGGTCGGCGAGGTGGGTGACGGAGACCACGCCCATGCCCTGCGCCGTCAGCGCCTCGGCGATCCTGGCGGCCTGGCCCTCGCTCACCCACACCTCGAAGCGGGCGCGGCTGTGCAGGCCGTACGCGATCCGGTCGGCGTACTCGAGGTCGACGATCGCCCCGGTGCCGGTGAGGCCGGGCGCGGCCCACGTGGGCACCTCGGCCTTGACGCCGACGGTGTTGAGGCCGTCGAGTCCCGGCACCGGGCTCCTGCCCGGCACCCCCGTCACGATCGCGGGCAGCTCCTCCGGGAAGGTGGCCATCCGGATCGACGAATTCGTGAAGTCGGAGACGTCGACCCTCAGCCCGTCCTCGGTGGCCTGTCCCTCGCCCGTCCACCGGTTGCCGCTGGTCAGCCCCGCGTCGACCTCCCGCCACGCGCCGCCCTGCCGGATCTCCAGCTTGGCGACGGTGACCGGGAACACCTCGCTGGTGGGCTCGGGGGCCGGCTCGACGATCGACAGGTAGTCGAGCTCGCCGCGCAGCGCGCGCAGCTCGCACCGTTCGGTACGGCAGGCGGGCGGCAGATTCCACTCGCGCACGCTGCTGCGGCCCGTCAGGTGGGCGACGGGCAGCACGATCGGTCCGATCCGGTTCGGAACGGACACCGTCATCATCAGGCGTACCGCCATGTCCTGCCCGAGCCCGGGATGGCTCACCGTGAACCGCACCCGGTCGCCGGTCAGCCACGCCCGCGGCATCGCGGGCGCCCTGATGGCCCCGGTCGCGTCGGCGATCTGGCGACCGGCGGCCAGTTCCGGGTCCCAGGTGGCCACGCTCGTGAACCTGATCGGGTCGGTCGCCACCATCTGCACGCTGCCGGACACGCGCACCACCGGCGCGGCGACCAGCGCCGTCGGGTCGGCCGCCTTGACCGCCTCGGCCAGCTCGTGCGGCCTGACCGGCGTGACCTCGATGACGCTCGGGGCGCCCAGGTGGAAGCGGGCCGTCTCGGCGTAGTTGCCGGTCGTCGCCGTCCACGCGCACACGGCGAAGGTCGCCAGGCCGAACGCGGTGGCCAGGATCACGGTGCTGCCCGCCGTCACCGTCCCGCGCGCCACCTGCCTCAACGCCAGGAACGCGCCCAGCCCGCCACGCCTTCTCGTCAGGCCGAAGAAGGCCCTGACCAGGACGGGCAGCAGCCGTCGGGCCAGCAGCGCCAGGGCCAGCGCCAGCAACGCGGGAACCGCCAGGGCGCCGGCCCGCTGCCCGGAGGCGTCACTGATCACCCCGGCGGTGAGCAGCTCGACGAGTCCGAGTCCGACGAGCGCCAGGACCACGGCGTCGATCACCCAGCCCGGCCTGGCCCGGCGCGGGGTCCTGCGCCACTCCTCGGTGACCGGCCGCCGTGCCGTACGCCAGGCGGACGCCAGCGCGGCGACCAGTCCGCCCGCCAGCGCCGCCGCGCCGGCCAGCGGCGCGGTGGCGGGAACGGTCAGCGGCACGCCGGGCAGCAGGGCGCCGATCATGAGGTCGGCGGCCCCGCGCCCGGCCAGCAGGCCGAGGGGGAAGGCGATCGCGAGCAGAAGCAGCGGTTCGGTCAGCGCGAAGCGCCACACCCTGGCCAGCGAGTGTCCTCGCAGCCTGGCCAGGGCGATCTCCTGGCTCCTGGCCTTGACCAGGTCGCCGACGGTCTGGAAAAGCAGCAGCCAGGCCAGCGCCACGAGCTGGCCGATCACCACGTACGTCGGCACCGACAACGTGCTCGCCTGCGCCCGCATCACCTTGATCACGTCGTCGACCCTGCTGAAGACGGCCGCCTGCGTCTGCCTGCCCAGCGCCACGGCGCTCGCCTGCATCGCCGCGATGGTCTCCAGGTCCTCGCCCTCGACCTTGGCCAGGTCGATGCCGAGGATGGCGTAGTTCGTCCAGTTCCGCGACGAGCCGGCGAGGGTGACCGCCGAGCGGGTCTCCCGCGTCACGAAGAACGGCTCGGCCCTGCGCTGGTCGCCCGTGGCGCCTTCGACCGTGGTGAACATGCCGCGGCCGAACCAGAACGGGTCGCCGTGCGAGACCGGGCGGTAGACGCCCACCACCGTCAGCTCCGCCGGCCGGCCGCCGATCTCGGTGACGATGTTGGCGAACGTCACCTTCTCGCCCATCTTCTCGCCGAACGCCGCGCTGACGATCACCTCGAGGGGCGCCTGCGGGCACCTTCCCTCGAGCATCTTCAGGTGCGCGCACTGGCCTTCCTGCCAGATCAGCGGGATGTTCATGTCCTCGGCCGGCAGCAGCCCCTGGGTCTCGATGCCGTAGATGGGCGGGTGCAGGAAGTCGATGCCCCTGGTGAACCGGGCCACGCCCGCGCCGACGTCGCCGTAGGTGGTGTAACGCCAGCCGCGGGCCTCGGCCGGCGCCGCGCGCAGCACCTCGCGCACGACGGTCGTGCGCGAGGCCGCCGCGTAGATCGGGCCCACGGCGGCCGAGGCCACCGGGATGATCGCGATGATCAGGACGATGAGCGACAGGGTGCGCCGCTCCCACAGGCCGCGCAGGATCATCCCTCGACCCTCCTCAGCACCACGCCGTCGGCCAGCGGCTCGATCCGCGCCCGCGATCCCGGCGGCAGCAGGTGGTGGTACTCGGGCGGAATCTGCACCGCGCCCTCCCGGCCGACGACCACGAGGTCCTCGCCGCGCCGTCCCTCCGCGCCCACCCTGCCGTCGCGGATGGTCACGGTACGGCTGAGCCCGTCGCTCACCGCCTTGTCATGGGTGACGACGACGGCCGTCGTGCCCTCCTGCTCGGCGGCCTGCCTGATCAGCTCCACGACCGCGCGGCCGCTGTCCCCGTCGAGCTGGCTGGTCGGCTCGTCGGCCAGCAGCAGTCTGGGCCGGTTGGCCAGGGCCACCGCGACCGCGAGCCGCTGCTGCTCGCCGCCCGACATCCGGCCGGCCTGGCTGTCACGGATGCCGGCCAGCCCCACCCGGTCGAGCAGGTCGCCCACCCGGTGCCGGTCGCGGCGCAGCCCGCGCTGGGCGAAGGCGACGTTCTGCTTCGCGGTCAGGTAGGGGATGAGGTTGCGACCCGGGTTCTGCAGCACCACGCCCAGGTTGGCCGCGCGCACCCGGTCGAGCTTGCGCTGGTCGAGCGAGCCCAGGTCGGAGCCGTTGATCCAGACCCGGCCGGCGCTCGGCCGCAGCAGGCCGGCCAGCAGCCAGAGCAGGGTCGTCTTGCCCGCGCCGCTCGGGCCGAGCAGCGCCAGGGTCTCGCCCTCCTCGACCACCAGATCGACGTCACGCAGGGCGACGACCTCGACATCCTGCGCCCGGTAGATCTGCACGACGCCCTCGCATCGGGCGATGCTCACGGCCGTAACTCCACGACGCGATCACACAGCTCGGCCACTTCCGGATCATGCGTGGCTACCACCAGCGCTCCCCCCGCCTCCATGAGTTCCTTCAGGACGACCCCTCGGTGCCCCGCGTCCTGCTCGGCCGTCGGCTCGTCGGCCAGCAGCACCGGCGTGCGCAACGCCAGCGCCCTGGCCACCGCGACGCGCTGCTGCTGGCCGCCGGACAGCTCCTCGACCAGGTGGTCGGCGAAGGCCGAGACCTTCAGCCGCTCCAGCACGACCGCCGCCCTGTCCATCGCCTCGGAAGGGTGATGGCCGGCCGCCCGCAGCGCCACCTCGACGTTCTCGGCGGCGGTCAGCGACGACAGCAGGCCGTACGACTGGAAGATCAGCGCCAGCTCGGACCGCAGGTCGGGCCGTTCGGCCAGCGGGAGACCCCGCACCAGCACGCGTCCGCGGCTGGGTGGCAGCAGCCCGGCGAGCGTGGTCAGCAATGTGGTCTTGCCGGAGCCGGAGGGCCCCATGAGGGCGACCCGCTCACCCGGTGCGACCTCGAGCCGGAAATCGGAGATGATCTCCCGGCCGCCCGCCCGGCAGGCCAGATCTTCGCACGACAGCACGCTGAGAGCATCGGGTGAAACGGGGACCGATCACAACCGGCGGCCCCAAACCGTTGTAAGTACGTTGCACGTAGCATCGCCGCCGCGGGTCAGCTCGCCCGTGTACGGCGGCGCCAGACGACCAGCACGCCGCCCGCGACCAGCGCCAGCCCGGTGCTGCCCAGCACGAGGAGGGGGAAGCCGGTGAACGGCAGCCCCGCCCCGGTCAGCTGCGCCGATCCGCCGTCCGGAGGCACCGCCACCACCGGCGGGAGGGTCGGCCTGCTCGGGGTCGGCGTGGGACGGACGGGCCGCGCCACGTAGGTGTCGACCACCTCGACCTCCACGACGTCGTCGTAGCCCGCGGTGATGCCCTCCAGGCGCGTGCCCTCCACCAGGTCGCCCGGTGTCCCGTTCCTGGTGACCTGGATCGTCGTGGTCACCGTGCCGTCTGCGGACTTGAGGCCGGTGGCGGGCTCGCTCAGGTCGCAGTCGGCGTCGGGGGCGATGCGGACCGGCCCGGGGAAGCGGCCCTGATCCCGGCCGACCGGGACCGAGAGCAGGCCGCTGCGTCCGGGGCAGTCGAGCTGGACGACCACGGGCCCGCTCCGCACGCCGTCCGGGTCGATGATGCGTTTGGAGACGATGATGCCGCCGTACTTTTTCAGCCGGTTGGTGAAGGTGCACTTCACGTTCGGCCGTTCGGCGGTCAGCTCGACGGTGGCGGTGCCTGCGCGTGTCCTTCCTCCGCAGTCGACCTGCTCCAGCTCCCAGTCGCCCAGATCGCTGGGGCGGGGAAGGTCTCGGATGGCGTACTGCCCCAGCGGCAGGCCCTCGAGAGGCTCCGCGGTGACACCCACGCCTTCCTCCGTGGTGGTCACGGTGCGCAGGAGCTCGCGCCTGGGCAGGCCGGTGGAGTCGACCACGAAGTCGGTGACGCCCGTCCCGCCGACGGTGATCTTCTCGACGGTGATCGAGCCGCGAGGCGTGAAACGGTTGGTGACCAGGCAGTTGAGCGCCTCGGTGCCGAGGGTGAACTTCACAGTCGCCTGCTTGCCCTCGTCGGTTACCGACGTGGTGATGCCGGTGACGTCCTGGCCGTTGCAGGTCGCCGACTCGATCTCCCACACGCCCGCAGGAGTGTCGGACGGCAGCGTCTCGGTGATCGTGTAGACGCCGAGCGGCCGGTCGGCGAAGTCGCCGACCAGGACGGGCGTGAGCTCGGCCGTGGTCGAGATCTCGCCGAGGTCGTCGACGGTGCCGTCGGGCTTGACGGCGGTGAAGGCGAACGGGCCGCCCACCGCGCCGACGGTCTGCTTGTACAGGCTCACCGGCCGGCTCAGGGAGCGGCGGTTGTCGTAGGTACAGGTCACGGTGTCGCCGCCGGCCAGCGTCACGGTGGCGGTGGCGCCGCTCGTCCCGACCGTGCTCTCTCCGCTGGAGGAGGTGCAGGTCAGGGAGGCGAGCTCCCATCCGGGCAGCGGATCCTCGGTGAACGTCCACGGATCGTCGCCCGGACGGGTCGAGCCCCGCTGGAAGGTGATCTCGCCCGCCTGGCCGCTCTTCGGGGTGAGGTCGAAGTCGCCGCCGGAGGTGTAGGAGACGTTGCTGTCGTAGTGGAAGGTGACGTTGTCGTCGGGCCCGTCGATCGTCTTGCGCACCACGATCGTCGCCGGCTCGGGCGGCTGCTCCACCGTGTAGTAGTAGCAGAACACGTGGGTGAAGCCGACCGGCCAGCGCACGGACTCGGCGTTGTCGGCGTTGAGGTTGTCGTTGGAGCAGCGCAGGGTGCCGAACCCGTACAGGTCGCCGAAGTCGGCGTGGTTGAGCGTGTCGGCGGGGGTGCCGCCCTGCACTTTCAGGCTGTTGCGCTGGGCCAGGTCGAGGTTCTCGCCGCTCATCGTGACGGTCACCGCCCCGGCGATCTGGGCCCCGGTGGGGTTGCCCTGGTCGTCGAGGAGCGCTGTGGAGGCGGTCGTCCTGGCGCTGGTCGTGGTGTCCCGGAGGATGGTCAGCCCGTCGGGGCCCTGGGGTCCGAAGAGCGCGCCGAAGGTGAAAGTCCAGCCGTTCAGCGGGCGGCAGCCCGGGTCGTTGGCGTCCTCGACGGCCGGCCGGACCGGCTGGCCTGCCGCGTAGACGGAGTCCTTGCCGAGGTCGCGCAGCGACTCCTGGATGTTGTTGCGCGCCCGGTTGGCCATGATGTCGCTGTAGTCGTCGCACTGACGCGCCACCAGCGTGACGGTGTAGGCCGAGGCGGGGGCCCTGGCCCCAGCCGAGGGCGACACGATCACGGTCAGCGCGGCGGCGATCGCCAGGCAGGTCAGCAGCACGACTCTCACGCGTGCACGATCCCAGCGCGTGCGGTTCACCGGCCTGGGACACGGCCGGGGGCACAGCCGATCTTGACGGGGACATGGCGATATTTCAGCCCGGCGCCACCGCGAACCTCACCGTGATCGACAGGCCGCCCCCGGGCCGGGGGCGGGCGCTGAGGCCGGCGTGGTGGGCCTGGGCGACCGCGTGGACTATCGCCAGGCCGAGGCCGGAGCCGTGCGGTCCGGACGCGAGCTTCTGGAAGGGCTGGAACAGCCGCTGGACCTGGTCGCCGTCGATCACCGGGCCGCTGTTGACGACCGTGAGCACCGCCTGCTCGCCGCTGGTCCGCGTGATGACCTCGACGTGCCCGCCGTCGTGGTTGTGGCGGACGGCGTTGTCGACGAGGTTGGCGACCAGGCTCTGGACCAGCCGCGGATCGCCGGCGGTCACCGCGGGCTCCAGGTCGGCGGTGAGGTCGCGGCCCGCAGCGCGCCCGGAGGCGAGCACCTGCTTGGCGACCACGGCGAGGTCGACGGTCTCCCAGCGGGTGACGCCGCGCTCGCTGGTCGCCAGGGTGAGCAGGGCCTCGACGAGCCGCTCCTGGTGCTCGCCGAGCGAGAGGGCCTCCTCGCACGCCGCGCGCAGGGTGGCCGCGTCGGCGCCGGGGTCGGCCAGGGTGACCTCCAGGAGCGTGCGCATCCCGGCCAGCGGGGTGCGCAACTCGTGGGAGGCGTTGGCGACGAAGTGCCGCTGCGCGTCGAAGGAGGCCTGCAGCCGGGCGAACAGGTCGTCGAGCGTACGGCCCAGCTCGGTCAGCTCGTCGGCGGGCTCCCCCAGGTCCAGGCGCCGGTGCAGGTCGCCGGCGGAGATGACCCGGGCGGTCGCGGTGATGGCGCGCAGCGGGCGCAGGAACCGCCCGGCGACATACCACCCCAGCGCCAGCGCGACGGGGATCAGCACCACCAGCGCCACCGCCGACCCGATGAGCAGGTGCGGCAGGGCGATCCCCGAGCCGGACGCCGGACTCCCGTCGGGAACGGTCGCGTCGATGCTGACCAGCGGCACGTCGACCAGCACGACCACCAGCACCCCGGCCGCGTAGATCCCCGCCGCGTAGGCCAGCGCCAGCCGCGCGCGCAACGACCTGCGGGGCGTCATGCCGGGCCGATCCGATAGCCGGCCTCGCGCACGGTCTCGATCACCGGCGGGTCACCGAGCTTGGCGCGCAACCGGTGCATCGTGTGCTTGACGGCGCTGCTGAACGGGTCGGCCGCCTCGTCCCAGGCCCGTTCGAGCAGCTCCTCGGCGGAGATGACCAGACCGGGTACGGCGAGCAGGCACTCCAGCAGGGCGAACTCCCGCGGGCTCAGCTCCAGCCGCCGCCCCGCCCGAGCGGCTGTACGGCGAGCGGGATCGAGCGTGATGTCGCCGCAGACCAGGACGGGCGGCAGCGGCGGCGCCGCCCGCCGGCCCAGGGCGCGCACCCGGGCGACCAGTTCGGCGAAGGCGAACGGCTTGGGCAGGTAGTCGTCGGCGCCCAGGCTGAGCCCGTGGACCCGGTCCTCGAGGGTGCCCGAGGCGGTGAGCATCAGCACGCGTGTGCGGCTGCGCCCGTGAGCGAGGCGGCGGCAGATCTCGTCGCCGTGCACGCCGGGCAGGTCGCGGTCGAGCACCACCACGTCGTACCTGGTGGCGGCCAGCCGTTCGAGGGCCGCGGTGCCGTCCAGGACCACGTCGACGGCCATGCCCTCGCGGCGCAGCCCCGTGCCCAGGGAGCGGGCGAGGACCTCGAAGTCCTCGACCACGAGGACCCTCATCGTTCACCGCCGGGTCGAGGTGCCATGCGGCAACGATGCCAGATCCCCGGTCGCAGCCAGGTCGCGGCCGTCGCGACCGGGCCGCGACCGGGAGCCGCGTACAACCGGCGGCATGACTTTCCTCACCCTCTACCGGGCGGAATGGGCCGGGCTGCGCCGCGTGCGGGGCTGGGCGCTCACCCTGGCCGCCTCCGTGCTGGTCACCGTCGTGCTCGGCCTGCTGGTCACCGGCGGCGCGCGCAGCTCCTGCGTGACCGGGGAAGGCGAGGGCGCCTGCCCCGCGCCTCTCGTCGGCCCCGACGGGACCGCCGTCAACGACCGCTACTTCTTCGTGCACCAGCCGCTCACGGGCGACGGCAGCGTCGTCGCCCGCGTCTCGGGCATGACCGGCCAGATCAGGATGCCGCACCCCGTGGCCGGGGTGCGCAACGTCGTGGAAGGAGTGGTGCCGTGGGCGAAGGCCGGGCTGCTGGTCAGGCAGAGCCTCGCGCGGGGCACGCCGTACGCCGCCGTCATGCTCACCGGCGACCACGGCGTGCGGATGCAGCACAACTACGTCCACGACGTGGCGGGCGGGCCCCACAACGGCCCGCAGTGGCTGCGCCTGACCAGGGCGGGCGACACCGTCACCGGCCACGAGTCCGACGACGGCCGGACGTGGACCGAGGTCGGCACCGTCGAGCTGGCCGGGCTGCCGGAGACGGTGGAGATCGGGCTGTTCGCCGCCTCGCCGGGCGCCCGGTGGGACATGGCCAGAGCGTTCGCGCAGGTCACGGCGACCTTCGACAAGATCGTGGTGCAGGGCGCCAACGGGCCGTGGCAACGCGACGACGTCGGCGTGGTCATGGAGTCCGACGGCAGGACCCCGCACCACCCGGGCGGCGTCGTCGAGTCCGGCGGCACGTTCATCGTGACCGGCGTCGGCGACATCGGGCCCGCGACGATGGAGGGCGGCCTGCGCGCCGACCTCACGCTGATCGGCGGGGCCGTGGGGATGATCCTGGTGCTCGTCATGGGGGCCAGAGCCTTCGCGCGGCCCCGATCCCTGATCGCCGGAGCCGCCGTCGTGGGCACGGCTGCCTTCGCCGCAGGACTGCTCGCGTCGGCGATCGCCGTCCCCGCCGGCCTCGCGCTCCTGCGGGCCAACGACAACCGGATCCAGCCGCTCACCTGGGCCACCGAACTGCGGTTGATCGTCGGCTTCGCGGCGCTCACCGCCGCCGCCGCGGTGCTGGCGTACGGCCTGGCCGCCCTGCTCAGGCGGCGAGTGACGGCGATCGTGCTGGCCGTCACCCTCGTCGTCGTCCCGTACCTGCTGGCCGGTGCGGGCGTGGCGCCCTGGCTGCTGCTGTTCACCCCGGCGGCCGGATTCGCGATCACGCAGAGCGTGCCCACATTCGCCCACGTGGAGGCGGACACGTCGCTGCTGGGAGGCTACTACCCGCTGCCACCGTGGGCAGGCCTCGCGGTCACCTGCGCCTGGGCCGCACTCGCCGTCGGAACGGCCCACCGCACGAGCGCCACGACCACCCCGACGACCACGGTGAAGACCCCGGAAAGCTGAGCCAGCACGGTCATGACGTACTCGCCGTCGGGATCCCCGACACCGCCCGGCCGGCCGTCGAGCCAGTCCTGCGCCATACCCGCCTGCGTCGCGACGAACAGGCCGAACGCGAGGGTGACCACGCTCAGCAGGTAGCCGGGCGTGCGCGCCCACGCCCGCTGGGCGGCGAGCACCCCTCCGATCAGCAGCCCGAGCGGCACGGTCACGACCTGGGCGAAGATCAGGCCCATCAGGAAGGCGAGCCGCACGTGGTCGAGGCCGCTCCCTCGCTGGACTCCCAGGACCAGGGCCAGCGCGGCGCCGGCCAGCAGGCCCAGGGCCAGGCATCGGAGTAACGCCATGCGTGTCAGTTCTCCTCGGCGGTGGGTGCGCCCGCCCAGCGGCGGCAGATCGACTGGGCCTGCTCTCCGGTGAAGCCCTCCACCAGGGGCGCGCGGCCGGGGCCCGAGCGGAGGCCGTCGAGGAGGACCTGCAGGTAGCGGCGGTGCAGGCCGGGGCGCACCTGGGCGGAGTGCTGGGCCAGGTCGGTGACCAGCCACAACACCATCACCACGTCGTCGCCCTGGACACCCTCGCGCAGGTCGCCCTCCACCCCGGCGCGTTCGAGCAGGGCGGCCATGACTTCGGCGACGCGTTCGACCTCGTCGACGCCGAGGTCCCACGCTCCCCCGCCGAGCGCCACGTCGCGCAGGCCGAAGTTGTCGACAAGCAGCTGCGTGATGCTCTCTAGCAGAAGCTCCAGGCCGTCCCAGGCGCGCGAGGCCTCGACGGCGCGCTGAGCGACCTCGATCAGCTCGTGCAGCGGTTCTTCCAGGGCTGCGCGGATGAGCTCGTCCTTGTCGGCGAAGCGCCGGTAGACGGTGCCGACGCCGACGCCGGCGCGGTGGGCGACCTCGTTGAAGCCGGCGGACAGGCCGCGTTCGGCGAACAGTTCGCGTGCCGCGCGCACCACGCGTTCCCGGTTGCGCTCGGCGTCGCGCCGCAGCGCACCGCGCTTGGCGGTGTCGGGTCGTGGTGGCATCACGGGTCGAGAGTACCCCCAAGCGGATAGGTGGGATCAACATCACAGACCGAAGCGGATGAGCATCATCCACTTCGCATTAGACTCCACAATCGGATACCCGTTATCCGGTTATTTGCCCGCACTTCGGAAGGTCGACGATGGCTGAGCTGCTCTACCGGTTGGGCCGGTTCTCCGCCCGAAGAGCCTGGTGGGTGATCATCGCCTGGATCCTCGCGCTGGCCCTGGCCGTTGGAGCGTTCCTGGCCTTCGGCGGGACGATGAGCTCCACCATGACCATCCCGGGCACGCCGACCGCCCAGGTGACCGACCGGCTGAAGTCCGAGCTGCCCGTCGCCAGCGGCGGCACCGGAACGGTCGTCTTCCACGCCAAGGACGGCTCCGCCCTCACCGACGCCCAGCGCGAGGCCATCAGCGACACGCTGCGCGAGGTCGACGGGCTGGAGGGCGTCGACCAGGTCGCCGACCCGTTCACCACCGCCGGCATGCGCGAAGAGCAGGCCAAGAAGGTCGAGGACGGCCTGGCCAAGGTCGACGCGGGCCGCGAGCAGCTGGACAAGGGCCAGGAGCAGCTCGACGAGGCCCGCTCCCAGGCCGAGGCCGCCATCGAGCAGGCCGGGTCCACCCCGCAACTGGAGGCCACCGTCGCCGGCCTCGACGCCCAGCAGGAGGAGCTCGACAAGCAGAGCGACACGCTGAAGGAGTCGGAGCAGCAGCTGCTCCAGGGCCGTGACCTGCTGTCCATCTCCGAGGAACTGCGCACCGTCTCCGCCAGCGGCTCGACCGCGATCGCGACCGTCGTGTTCGACAAGCCGCAGCAGGAGATCACCCCGGAGACGAAGGAAGCCGTCACCACGGCCATCGACGCCGCCCTCCCCGACGGCGTCACCGCAGACTACTCCGCCGAGATCATGCAGGGCGAGATGCAGATCGGCGGGGTCGGCGAGGCCGTGGGCCTGGCCGTCGCGGCGCTCGTGCTGATCATCATGACCGGCACCCTGGTCGCCGCCGGACTGCCGATCCTCAACGCGCTGCTCGGCGTCGGCGTGGCCGTCGCTGGCGCCATGGCGCTGTCGGGCACCGTCGAGATGACCTCGGTGACGCCGATCCTGGGCGCCATGCTCGGCCTGGCCGTCGGCATCGACTACTCCCTGTTCATCCTGCACCGCCACCGCAGGCAGCTGAAGGCCGGCATGCCGGTGGTGGAGTCGATCGGCCTGGCCAACGGCACCAGCGGCAACGCCGTCGTCTTCGCCGGAAGCACCGTGCTCATCGCCCTGCTGGCGCTGAACGTCACGGGCATCCCGTTCCTGGCCCTCATGGGCACGATCGGCGCCGTCGCCATCGCCGTCGCGGTGCTGGTCGCCGTGACCATGACCCCGGCGCTGCTCGGCCTGCTCGGCCGCCGGGTGCTGCCCCGGCGCGGCACGCCGTCGGGCGCCCACGCGGCCACCTCCGGCAAGCCCGTCAAGACGATGTCGGCAGGCAGCGCCGTCGTGCGCATCGTGGCCGGCATCGGTGTCCTGGCCGTCATCGCGATCCCCGCCCTGTCGATGCGCCTGGGCCTGCCGACCGGCGCCACCGAGGCGGCCGACTCCACGCAGTACCGGGCCTACACCACCACCGCCAAGGAGTTCGGCGAGGGCGCCAACGGTCCGCTGGTGGTCGTGGCCGACCTGGGCAAGGGCGTGGCCGGCGACGATCTCGTGCCCGCCCAGGCCGAGCTCGGCAAGCAGCTCATGGGCGTCGAGGGCGTGACCGCCGTCGCCCCCGTCGGCGCCAACGACGAGGGCACGGTCCTGGTCTTCCAGGTCGTCCCGACCGGCGGGCCGACCTCGGAGTCGACCGAGGAACTGGTCCACGATCTGCGCGGCCGTACGCTCGGCGTCGACGGGCAGGACGCGACGTTGTCGGTCGCCGGCAGCGCCAGCGCCAACATCGACATCTCCGAGAAGCTCTCCGACGCCCTGCCGACCTACCTCGCCCTGGTCATCGGCCTGTCACTGCTCATCCTGATCGTGGTGTTCCGCTCGATCCTGGTGCCGCTGATCGCCACGGCCGGATTCGTCCTGTCGTTGTTCGCGGCGCTGGGCGGCGTCACCGCCATCTACCAGTGGGGCTGGCTCGGCGAGGTGTTCGGCGTCACCGACCCGGGCCCGATCCTGAACTTCCTGCCGACCCTGATGGTGGGCATCCTGTTCGGGCTGGCCATGGACTACCAGCTCTTCCTCACCTCGGGCATGCGCGAGGCCTACGCCCACGGCTCACCTGCCAGGCTGGCGGTGGCCGAGGGCGTGCGCGCCGGGCGCGCGGTGGTCACCGCCGCGGCGATCATCATGATCTCGGTGTTCGGCGGGTTCATGTTCTCCCACATGACGATGATCAGGCCCGTCGGGTTCGCGCTGGCCTTCGGCGTGCTGGTCGACGCCTTCGTGGTCCGCATGCTGATCATCCCGGCGGTCATGCACCTGGCGGGCGACAAGGCGTGGTGGCTGCCGCGCTGGCTGGACCGCATCCTGCCGGACGTCGACGTCGAGGGCGCCAAGCTGGAGCGTCACCACCAGGTGGAGCGCGCCGAGCCGCGCGAGGCGGCGATGCGCTGACGGGAGACGTCAGCTCTCCGCCAGGCGCCGCAGCCGCCCGGCGGCCGCGGCGAGGTCGCCGGAAGCGACCTCGCACGCGGCCATGTGCGCCTCGACGAGCTCTCGCAGCCAGGTGGGGGCGTCGTCGCCCATACCGGTCAGGACCTCCGCCAGCCGTGCCCGGCATTCCGTCACGATCCTGGCGTCGTTCTCCAGCGTTTCCGCGTGCTCCCGGGCGGAAGCGGTCATCGACTCCCCCCGTGGTCAGATGGTCTGGATGGGGACGCCCGCGTCGCGCAGGCTCTGGTGGACGGGCACGGAGGTGCAGAACAGGGCGCGCCTGCCGTCCAGCCCGAGCTCGCCGGCCAGGCGGGTGAGCGGGTCTGCGGCTGTTGCGATGCTCAGCCGTACCGTCGGCGCCGGATGCACGCGTGCGCGCCGCGCGCTCCTGATCACCGACCGGTAGGCCGCACGGCCGTCACGGGCGAAGCCGACCAGGTCGCCTGAGGCGACGCCGAGGGCCGGCCCAAGGCGTCCTCGCAGGCTGAGCGCGGGCCCGACCCGGGCGTCCACCCTGCCGCCTCCGACGGCGACGCGCACGTCGGTGAAGGCGGGCCGGTACCCCCACAGGGAGCCCGCGTGGTCGGCCAGGTCGCGGTTGTCGACGGCCGACGCCAGCAGGCAGAGGCCCGAGCGCCGGAACGGCGCCGACCTGGCCAGGTCGGACCAGGCCCGCAGCGGGCGCGCGCCCCACGGGTCGTGCACGACCACACCGAGCATCACCTCCCGGTACGGCCCGGCGCTGGTGTCCTGGTGGGCGCCCACGTGCAGGACCACCAGGGCGCGCCCGCCCAGACGCACACTGCGGCCCAGGCCGTGCTCCTCCAGGAGCGCCGCGGCGGCCCGGGGGTCGGCGGCGAAGAAGACCGACACCGCGCGGCCCGTGCGGCACCTGATCGGCATCTCCAGACCCTGTTCGCGACGGGTCGGCACGCTCAGGAAGGGATAGCCGTCGGGGCGGGGCGGCTCGTCGTAGAGCCGGTACAGCTGGCTGCGCGTGACCTCTCCCCGGTAGGGGGACAGCCGGTCGTCGATGTGCTCGCGGGCCTCGGGCAGGTCGCGCGTCAGGTTGGCGCAGTAGTGCTCGATCGAGTGGCAGGCGGGGAACAGGTGGGTGGGGTCGAAGTAGTCGACGACGTACCAGTCGGGGTGCAGGTCGAAGCAGGTTCCCGCCCCCTGTCCGTCGAGCGTCGGGATGATGTCGTGCTGGTTGGTGACGCTGGCGACCCAGGTCCGCGGGTCGGCCGGCCGCTTGAAGTCGATGGGCGAGCCGACCGCGACGGCGTGGGTGACGGTGTACCTGGCGCAGAAGCCTGGGTCCTGGACCAGGTTCATGATGGCCGAGCCGCCCGCGCTGTGTCCCACGAGGGCGAGCTCGCCGCCGTGCGGGATGCCGAAGTCGTCGACCGCCTTGATCAGCGCCCTGCTGAAAGGGCTGCTGGCGAGCACGGAACTGCTGAAGGCGCCGAGCAGGTCCTGGGGCGAGTCGGTGTCGGGCCTGCCCATGCGCATGCCGGGCGCCTGGACGACGTGCCGTTCGACGCCGTCCGGTCCGGTGATCGACTGGATCAGCACGCGGCCCGTGGGCCCGAGCGTGCCGATGTTGGCCAGGAAGTCGAGCAGCGAGCCCCGGGCGCGTAGCCTGGCGGCTTCGCCGGGGCCGGGCTCGGCGCGCCGGGCGGCTCCCTGGCCCCGGTCGAGGGCGGCGACGAGGCCGTTGCTGATCCCGAGCACCGGGTCGGCGTCGGCGTAGCGTGTCCCCGTGGCGATCAGCCAGGCGGTGCGGTCGTTGAGCGGGTTCTCGTCCAGGAGCGCCTTGAGCGCGAGCACCTCGCCGAACACCGGCGCCAGGTCGCTCAGGGCGCGCACCGCGCCGCGGTCCTTCAGCAGGGTTCGCAGGGCGCGGAGCGCGGCGAGGTCGCGGTCGTCGGAGATTGCCGTGATCAGCCGGCGCAGGTGGGCGTCGGCGTGGAGCTCGGGGTGGTGCAGCGCGACGGCGGCGATGCGCAGGCGCAGCGATGTGGCCAGCAGCAGGACGGCCAGGCTCTCCCGCCCGAGCACGCCGCCGAGGCGGGCCGCGAGCCCGCCCAGGCGTCCGCCTGTCATGGCGTGGCCGAGGCCGCGCTCGTTGGTCAGGGCGCGCACCAGGGCTCTCTCGGCCTGGTACCAGGGCAGCGGCGCGCGGACGGAGGCGCGCAGGGTCCGGCTGTCGGTGAGCGCGGCGGTGGCGTGCGCGCAGGCCTCATGGACGGCCGTGGCGACCTCGACGAACACGCGTGCCGCCGCCCTGAGCGGCTCGGCGTCGGCCACGGCGTCGGGGTGGCCCGCGGTGTCGGGGTGGGCGTGGCCCTCGTTCACGGCCTGTCCTTGCGCGTCATGCTGACGAAGCGGGTGCTCGGCTCCTCCGGGATGTTGCGGTTCAGGACGTCCGACAGCGTGCGCGTCGTCGCGATGATCTCCATGCCGAGCGGTGAGAAGGTCTGCGGGGTGAACACGCGGGGGGCGAGCAGGGGATTCGTCAGCGCCTGGGAGAAGGCGTCGATAGCGATGATCTTGGTGAGCAGCGGGGGCAGGATCGCGTCGGGCGAACCGGGCTCCTCGGCGAACAGGCCCACGTAGAGATCCACGTCGTCCACGCTCCGATACAGCTCGCCCAGCGCGTGCCGTACCCGTGGGTCGCCGGAGATCTGCTCGAAGCGGCGCACGGGCGGGAAGCTGCAGTGTTTCCGGTAGCTGTTGTACGAGGCCAGGCCCAGCACGCGCGAGTCGACGATGCTGGACAGGTCCACCGGGAGCAGGGCCGGGTCGGTGTTGAACAGGCCGATCCGGCCGGCCCGCTGCAGAGACGCCTCCTCGAAGGCCGCGCCGAGTCCGCCCTTCACCAGCAGCGGCCCGGCGAACAACGTCCCGGCCAGCGGCACGTGGGAGCCGCCGACCGCCAGCGTGGAAGGGATGAGGCTGTGCCAGCGGTAGACCAGGTTGAACTCCACCGACGCCCAGTTCTCCCTCTGCCAGGGCACCCCGGCCAGCGCGGTGGTCAGGCCGGGGGTCAGGGAGAAGCGGAAGTGGTAGGGCGTGATGTGGTTGATGTACTCCTCGACGACCAGCTTGATGAGCAGGACGATGAGCACGTTGCGCGTCGTCTGGAACAGCCGCTCGTCGTCCCATCCGGGGTACCGCTCCGCCATCAGGCGCGCGATCCTGTTGTGCTCGCGCAGGAACAGCACCGTGAGCATGGTGAAGCCGATCTGGCCGTTGCCGCGGTCGCTGCCGAGCGCGAAGAGCGTGGCCCGCTGCTCGGGCGTCAGCGCCTCGAATCTGATCACCGAAAGCGGGGAGAACTCCGGCCGGATCCTGCCGTCCTGGCACAGATACGGCGGGAACTCCGCGCCGTCGATCCGCTGGCTCTTGAGCAGGCCGCCCTCGAAGGTTCGCAGCGCCGCCGTGGCCGCGCCGTCCAGGCCGTAGAGGTTGTTCAGGTCGATGTGGTGGTTGGAGGTGCTCCTGCGCGGGTCACGCGGGGTCGACGAGTCCCCTCGCAGGAAGCCGTCGGTGAACCACTGGGCGAAGTAGGCGAACAGCACGGTGGAGCGGGGGCAGGGGATCATGCTCTCGCCGCGCGCGAACAGCGCGGCCGCGCGCTCCGGCGACGGCAGGCCGGGCGAGGGAGCTCTGGGCGGCAGGTGCCGTCCCGCGTAGGTCCTGTCGGTCAGGGAGTCCCAGGAGGTGTAGGGCGCCATGGTGCTCAGCGGTTCCGGGCGCGGCGGCATCTCGCGGATCGCCTTGTCGATGAGGGCCGCGTTGAGGCGCCGCCGTACCGGCTCCACGTGCTGGATGGCCTCCCACAGGGGCTTGCCGTGGGTGAGGGCCAGGAACCTCAGACGGTTGGCGGCGCCGTCGGTGGCGATGGTCCGGGCCTTGCTCGTCATCGGGCCTCCGTCCGGAGAGCGAGCCGGTAGCTGTCGGGGAAGGTATGCGCGAGCCGTACGGGATCGCCCTCCGGCGACGGCAGCGACGCGACCCCTCGTCTCAGCAGCCGGCGCACGACCTCGCAGACGACGGCCGCCGCCGGGTCGGCGCCCAGGCACGCGTGGTGTCCCATCCCGAAAAACAGGCGCTCGTGGTGCGGCCGGGCGGTGCGGAACTCTTCCGGGCTCTCCACCGCGCCGGCGTCGAACATGGCCGAGCACGGCGCCGCCAGCACGAAGGTCCCGGCCGGGATGAGGGTCTGTCTCGGCGTGCCGGCGGCCAGGACGTGGTCCTGCTCGCACACGCGCGGGATCAGCTTGAAGAACGGACTGAAGCGCAGGGCCTCCCAGACGTAGGGATCGAACCGGCCCGGGTCGGGGTCGTCGGCCGCCTCCACGGCCGCCGCCAGCACCTGCGGACGGAGCAGGAGCTGTTCCACCGCCTCGGCCATCGCGCCGGGGCCGCTTTCCACCCAGCCGAGCGGCAGCCCGGCCAGGTTGACGATCAGCCGTTCGTCGTCGACGCCGAGTTCGTCCGGCAGGCGGGTGCGGATCAGCCGGGCCACGATGTCCTGCGGCGGCGGGCCCGTGGCCGCAGCGATGGCGGCGCGCCGCTCCTTCAGTAGCACCCGCAGGTAGCCGAGCAGGTCGGCGCCCGCCCGTTCGCCCGCCTCCCGAAGGGCGGGGTCACCCAGGTAGTTGGCGAAGCCGTCCACGATGATCGCCCTGGTCCAGGCGCCCAGCTGCGCCGGGGTGGGGCCGGGGACGCCGAAGTAGTCGGCGCACACCCGCAGGGCCACGTGCCGGAAGAGCTCGTGCACCGCTTCGATCCGGCCGAGGGGCGCGGCCGCGTCCAGGGCCTCGTCGGCGGCTCGTCCAGCCAGCTTCCGCACCGCCTCGACGTCCTCTGGCCTGAGCATGGCCTGCATGAGGCCCTTCTCGCGCCAGTTCACCGGGGTGGCGTCCCTGCTCAGCATGAAGGGCCCGCCCAGCGCCGCCTCCAGGCGGGGGCCGAACGCGCGGACGCTGAAGACCCGCTCCAGGGAGAGCACCTCGCGCACGTCGGCGTACGTGGTGACCACCGTGAAGGCGGGGGTGACGAAGACGGGACGGTGTTCCCGCAGCTCGGCGAAGAAGTCCCGCCACTGCGTGCGCATCCATCCGTGGGCCTGGACGACGGCGCTCGCCGGGTTCTCGCCCAGCGCCGCCTCGTATTGCCGGAGGAATCCACCCTGCACCACGCGCCCCCTGGATCCGGATCCGTACCTGACTCCTGGTAAGGATCTCCGGGAAGATCGGTGGAGTAATGACTCCGAAGAGTGACAGTGCGATCACCATCCGGAAACTTACGTCTCCTGGCCCGGGGTCGTTGAATCGATCTGGTGAGCCCTTCCGAGGAGACCGTGCCGGTGACCGCCGGACGCCGAACCGCCTACCTGCTGATTCTCCTGATCCTTCCGGTGGTGGCGTTGGCCGCCGCCATCCCCGCCGTCTGGGGCTGGGGCATCGGGGCGCGCGATCTGGTGATCATGGCCGTGCTGTACGTGGTCTGCATCTTCGGCATCGCCGTCGGCTACCACCGGCACTTCACCCACCGTGCCTTCCGGTGCCGCAGGCCGCTGCGCATCGCCCTGATGATCGCCGGTGGGCTCGCGGTGGAAGGTCCTGTCACGCTGTGGGCGGCCGAGCACCGCCGCCACCACAAGTACGCCGACGAGCCGGGCGATCCCCACTCTCCCTGGCGGTACGGCGACAGCGGCTTCGCGCTGTTGCGCGGGATGCTGCACGCCCACGTCGGCTGGTTCTACACCGCGCGCAGGCGCTCCAGCCGCGCCCACTGGGTGCCCGACCTGCTGGCCGATCCCGACGTGCGGCGCTTCGACGCGGCCTATCCCGTGGTGGTGGTCCTGTCCTTCGTCCTGCCCGCGGCGGCGGGCGGGCTCTGGTCGATGTCGTGGGAGGGCGCCTGGACGGCCCTGTTCTGGGGCGGCTTCGTCAGGTACGCCGTGGTGCATCACGTGACGTGGTCGGTGAACTCGCTCGCGCACACCTTCGGCGACCGGCCCTTCCGCACCCGCGACAGGTCGAGCAACCTGCGGTGGGTGGCGCTGCTGACCCTGGGCGAGGGCTGGCACAACTGGCATCACGCGGAGCCGACGTGCGCCCGCCACGGCGTGCTACGGGGACAGCTCGACCCGAGCGCGCTGCTGATCCGGTTCTTCGAACGGGCCGGCTGGGCCTTCGACGTGCGCTGGCCGGATCCCGCGCGGATGGAGAAGAGGCAACGGAGGTGAAGGTCAGCGGCTGAGCGCGGCTCCGAAGGTGACGATCGCGCTCACGATCAGCGCGGCCAGCAGCACCTTGCGGAACTTGTCAGGATCGATGCGGCTGAAGATCGCATCGCCCAGGAAGTAGCCGACCTGCACCACCGGCACGCCCACCAGCCCGATCCACAACGACTCGGCGTTGACCTTGCCCGCCACGGCGAAGCCGACGAGGCTGAGCACGCTGGTGCCCGCGAACACCGCCGACAGGGTGGCGCGGAAGGTGGCGGGGTCGTAGCCCATGCCCTGGAAGGCGGCGACCATCGGCGGGCCGTTGGTGCCGGTGGAGGTCGACAGCGCGCCCGACAGCGCGCCGACCCCGACCAGGACGGGGACGCTGCCCGGCACCTTCACCTGCCGCCACACCATCAGCGTGCAGACGAGCACCCCGACCGCGATGAGCACGGTCAGCACCTGCTCCGAGGCGATGCCGTACACCCACAGGCCGAGGGGCATGCCGAGCACGATCCCGATCATGGCGATCATGGCGACCTTCCACTCGGCGTGCTCGCGCTGGCGCACGGCGATGGTGACGGTCATGGCCAGGGCGGACAGCGTCGTGGCGACCACGGCGGTGTGCGGGTCGACCGCGAGAGCGAGAAGGGGAGTGGCGACGAGGGCGTATCCGAATCCGGTCACGGCATGCACCGTCGAGGCGATCAGAATGATCACGGCGGCGGCAAGCAACGTCGTCATCACTTCTCTCACTTTGCCATAGATCCATATAAATGTGCCAGGATTTACTAAGAACTGGGAAATTGGTCAATTCGGCGAATAGGAGACCGCGAGATGGAGCCCGCGAATTACGTGGTCAGCCCCGCATTCGACAGCGCGGAGGCCATCGTCTTCGTCCCGGGACTGGGAGGCCGCACCAAGTTCGTCGACCGGTGGAACGAGCCCGGCCCGAGCCCCGTCATCCGCCGCGCCAGCTGGAGCGAGCCCATGCG
This sequence comes from Nonomuraea sp. NPDC050663, assembly GCF_044456985.1. Classification (NCBI taxonomy): domain Bacteria; kingdom Bacillati; phylum Actinomycetota; class Actinomycetes; order Streptosporangiales; family Streptosporangiaceae; genus Nonomuraea; species Nonomuraea sp. NPDC050663. Next base: position 583,699 of record NZ_JBITGL010000003.1, on the reverse strand, counting down.
GGTGCCCTCCGTCGACGAGCGCGGCGCGGCCCTCGCCTCCCTGGTCGTGGCGGCGGACGTGAGCGGCGTCGTCCTCGTCGGCCACAGCATGGGCGCGCTGGTCTGCCTGGAGGCCGGCCGTCGCCTGGGAGGGCGGCTGCGCGGCGTCGTCGTCATGTGCCAGTACCCGCCCCACCGCACGCCCCTGTCGCCGCTGGCGCAGCTGCCCGACCGGGCGCTGGCCGAGGAGATCGAGGCGCCGCCGCACATCGTGGGTACGGCGGCGCTCGCCGACTACGCCCGCCTGTGGCGCTCGGAGTACCACCTGCTCAACCGCTACCTGGAGGCCGACCCGCACCCGGTGCTCGACGCGCCGATCGTCGCGGTCGGCGCGCGCCACGATGCCAGCTCCTGGAACGCCGAATGCCTGGGCGACTGGAGCCGGTACACCACGGGACGGCTGTCGGTGCACCTGGTCGACGGCGGCCACCAGATCGTGGAGGAGGTGGCCGCCGCGACGCTGCGCGGGTGGATCGCCGAGCTCACCCCGTCAGCCGTTTGAGCTCCAGCCCCAGCGCGGCCACCGTCGGATGGTCGAAGATCACCGCGATGCCGACGTCCACGCCGAACTCCCTGCGGATCTCCTCCACCAGCCCCACGGCGGTGAAGGAGTCGCCGCCCAGCTCGAAGAAGTCCTCGTCGTCGCCGATCGAGTCCAGGCCGAACTCCGCGCACCACATCGCCGCCAGCCGCTCCTCGACCGACGCCTGCTCCGAGTCCGGCGCCGCGGCAGGCGCCTGGGGCCGCTCGCGCACGGTACGGCCGGGCACCTCCTTCAGCACCGCGTCCTGGCCCGCCATCGTGACCGCGACCTGACGATGGCTGGGCGCCGCCAGGAGGCGCATCAGCATCTCGACCCCGTCGGCGGGCACGATCCCTTCCACGGGGTCGTCGCGGTCGGCGACCATCGACTCGTCGACGCGGCGCATGGTGAAGCCCCTGACCTCGACGGCGACCTCGCCCTGCGGCGTCACGACGTCGATGTCGGCCACGATCGTGCCCGGCCCGCTCGGGCGGCGCCGGATGTGGCTGTAGGCGAGCGCGGGGATCGGGCGGTGCGCCACGATCGACTGGTAGGCGAAGGGCGCGTGCGGCGGCTCGCGGTCGGGGTCGCGCGCCAGCGACACCGCGGCGTCGAGCAGGGTGGGGTGCAGCGCGTGCTCGTCGAGCTCGTGGCGGAAGGCCTCGGGGAAGGTCAGCACGGCGAGCTTGGTGGTGAGGTCGTCGCCGGACGACCACAACTCCTCGCCCGGCCAGTGCGGGCCGATGGTGAACATCCGGTTCCCCGCGTCGTTCACAGGCACGCGCCGGTCGGGCAGCGACGCGCGCAGCCCGTCGAGGTCGACCGTGGCGGCCGGCGTGTCCGCCGGGCGGATCTCGCCCGTGGTGTGCACGTGGGAGCCTCCGGCGTGCGTCGTGCGGACCGTGAAGCGCCACAGGTCGTCGTGCGGCTCGAAGCCCACCTCGAGCGTCACCGGCCCGGGGGCGGTGATCGGCCGGCGGAAGACCATGTGGCGCACCTGCGCCGCCCGCCCGTTCGCCTGCCCGACGCTCTCGCGGAAGGCGCGCAGGACGAAGTCGACCTGCGCCGTGCCCGGCAGGACGGGGATGCCGTCCATGCGATGCTCGTCGAGGATCGGGTAGTCCTCGGTCGACAGCGGGACCGACCAGCGGCGCACGCCGGGATCGCGCACCTGGCGGGCGGCCATCCCGACCTCCGCCCACGACGGCCAGTTGACGGTGACCGAGGCGCAGCCCTCCAGCGGGCCGCGGCGCATCACGGCGTCGAGGAAGGCGTTGGCCGCGGCGTAGTCGGCGCCGCCGACCAGGCCGCGCAGGGCGGCGCGGCTGGAGAAGGCCACGAAGAAGGCCAGGTCGGGCCGCCCGCGCAGGACCTCGATGAGCGCCAGCGTGCCGTGGACCTTGGGGGCGAGGGTCGCGGTCATCTGCTCGCGGGTCCTGAACGGGATCATGCCGTCGCCCGCGACGCCCGCCAGGTGGAAGACCCCGTCGACGTGGCCGAAGGAGTCGAGCACGCGGCGCAGCGCGGAGGCGTCGGTCACGTCGCAGGCCTCGACGTGGCACTCGGCTCCGAGCGCCCTGACCTCGGCGAGCTCGCCCGGCTCGCGTTCGCCTGCCGTACGGCCCAGCAGGAGCAGGCGGGGCCGCAGCCCGGTCCCGGCCAGGCCGCGCGCGACCGCCAGCCCGAGGCCGCCCAGGCCGCCGGTGATGACGTAGGCCCCGCCGCGGCGCAGTTCGGCGGGGCCCGCGCCGTCGGGAAGGAGCTCTCGCTCGCCCGGCACCCAGCGCCGGTCGCCGCGCAGGGCGACGATCTCCGACCGTTTGAGCGTGCCCAGTTCGGCGATCAGGCGGTCGTCGAGCACGCCGTCCTGGACGTCGACGAGCTTGCAGGTGGCGCGCGGGTTCTCCAGCATGTGGCTGCGCAGCAGGCCGAGGAGCATGGCGCGCACCGGGTGCACGGCCTCGCCGCCGGTCACGTCGGCGGCCTGCGCGGTGACGACGACCACGTCGCGCGCACGTTTGTCGGGGGCCCGCAACGCCACCTCGCGCAGCAGCGTGACGACGCGGTGGAAGCCGGTGTCGAGCTGGCCGTCGATGCCGTCCAGGTCCGGTTCCGCCAGGTCGCCGAGCTGGGAGGCGTCGACGACCAGTTCGGGGTAGTGCACCGGCTGCTCCAGGACGCCTGCGAGGTCGTCGTCGTGCCGGACGAAGGTGGCGTCCCATCCGGCGCGGCCGAACAGGGCGGCCAGCTCGTCCGCGCGGCCGGGGTCGCCGGGCAGGACCACCAGGGTGGGCGGCCGGACGGCGGTGTCGTGGTGGGCGGCGGGGGCGGTCTCCACCCAGGTGGGCAGGCGGAAGACGGGGCGGCCGGCGGGTTCGCCGAGCTCGTCGGCCGCGGGGGCGCTGGGGGCGGCGGGTGCGCTGACGCGGTCGATCCAGTGGCGTTCGCGCTGGTACGGGTAGCCGGGCAGCGGCACGCGTTCGCGCGCGCCTGCCGTACCCAGGCACGACCAGTCGATCCGCGCGCCGAGGGTCCACATCGTGGCCACGGCGTTGAGGAACGAGGCACGTTCGGTGGCGGCCCTGGACGGCCCGCTCGGCAGCGTCGGCACCAGCACGTGACCGCGGTGCCTGCGCGCCCGCGTGGTGAGCGTGCGGCCGGGGCCCGCCTCCAGCAGGATCAGATCGCCGTCGGCCAGCACCGCGTCGAGCTCCCCCGCCGGATGGACCGGCCAGCACGGGCGGCGGGCCTCGATGCCGGTGGCGCCGCCCACCAGGCGCGCGGCCTCGGCGAGCGTGTGCACCTCGGCGAGCGCGGCGGCGGCCAGCTCGCCGACGCCGTCGCCGAGCAGCGCGTCAGGCTCGACGCCCAGCGACAGCCAGAGCCGGCCCAGCGCGTAGTCGGCGCTGAACAGCTCCTCCGCGGCCCCCGGGGCGTCGAAGTGGGCGATGGCCTCGTCGAAGGCCGCCGCGAACACCGGCTCCGTGCGCCGCAGCTCGGCCGCCATCCCGTCGTGGCACGCCTCCTGGCCGGGGAAGAGGAACACCACGCGCCTGTCCACCTGCTCCTGCGGCGTGACGATGCGCCTGTCGTCGTCGCGGACGGCGCGGGCGGCGTCGGCCGGGCTCTCGGCGACCACCGCGCCACGCACGGGGTGCGGCGTGCGCCCCTGCTGGAGCGTGAACGCGACGCTCTCCAGCGGCTCCGAGCCCTCCTCGAATGCGCGGGCCAGCCGCCCGGGGTAGGCCTCGGCGGCGGCCGGTGTGCGGGCCGACCACACGATCAGCTGCGGCGAGGCGGGCGACGGCTCGGCGACGCGGACAGGGGCCTCCTCCAGGATGGCGTGGGCGTTGGTGCCGCCGATGCCGAAGGAGCTGACCCCCGCCAGCCGCCGCTCGCCCGATCGGGGCCACGGCCGGAGCGCGTCGTTGACGAAGAACGGCGAGGCGCCCAGGTCGAGGAAGGGGTTGACCTCGTCGAGGTTGATGCTGGCGGGGATCTGGCCGTGGTGCAGCGACAGCGCGACCTTGATCAGCGAGGTGACGCCCGCCGCGTGCCCCAGGTGCCCCACGTTGCCCTTGACCGATCCGATGGGGCAGCTGCCGGGCTCCAGCGCGCCGAACGCCTTGCGCAACGCCGCGATCTCGATGGCGTCGCCCAGCCGGGTCGCGGTGGCGTGGGCCTCCACGTAGCCGATGTCGGCCGGCCGTACACCCGCGACCTCCATGGCGCGCAGGACCACCTCGGCCTGCCGGTCGGCGCTCGGCGCGGCGAAGCCGACCTTGTGCGCGCCGTCGTTGTTGACCGCCACCGACCGGATCACGGCCACGACCCGGTCGCCGTCTGCGACGGCGTCGGCGAGCCGCTTGAGCACCACCACGCCCGCGCCACTGGCGAAGATCGTGCCGGTGGCGGAGGCGTCGAAGGGACGGCAGTGGCCGTCGCGGCTCAGCGGGCCGTCCTGGGCCCACCGGTAGCCGTGGCCGACCGGGAACTCCACGTCGGCGCCGCCGGCCAGGGCGACGTCGCACTCGTGCAGGCGCAGCGCGTTCACGGCCAGGTGCACGGCCACGAGCGAGCTCGAACACGCGGTCTGCACGGTCATGCTGGGGCCGTGCAGGTTGAGCTTGTACGACACGAGAGTCGAGGCGCTGTCAGGGTTGTTCCACATGCCGACGGCCATGCCGGTGGCGCTCCTGAGCGCCTCCAGGTCTTTCAGGACCCGGCCGATGCCGTAGCGGTTGGCGGCCACGGAGGAGAACACGCCCGCCCTGCCGAGCGCCGAGGCGTCATAACCGGCGTTCTCGACGGCGGCGTGGCAGGTCTCCAGATAGAGGCGCAACTGCGGGTCACACACCTCGGCCTCACGCCTGGTCAGACCGAAGAAACCGGCGTCGAACAGGTCGAGGCCCTCCGGTTCCGCCACCGCCCGCACGTAGGCCGGGTCGGCCAGCGCCTCCCCTGACACACCGCTCGACCTGAGCTCGTCCTCGGAGGGGAAACGCACCGCCTCCCCGCCTTCGACAAGGTTGCTCCACAACCGCGCGGTGTCGGGCGCCCCGGGGAAACGGCCCGCCATCCCGACGATGGCGATCGGCTCAGCGAGGTTGTCCATCGTGGTCCTCCCTCAGGTGGTCGGCGAAGGCTCTGAGATTGGGGCAGGTGAAGACCAGGACGGGAGAGATCTCCACACCCAGCCGCGCGGAGACCTCGGCGACGAAACGCATCAGGGACATCGAGGTGAACCCGGCCTCGAAGAAGCCCTCGTCGGGGTCGAACCGGTCGTGGCCGAGCGCCGACCTGGCGCTGTCGCGCAGGACGTCCCACAGGTCCTGCGCCTCGTCTCGCCCTGGCGGATCGGAGAGCGGGTCGCTCACCTCGATGCTCGACGGCAGGACCGCGGGGTCCAGGCAGGCGCGCAGCATCGCGCGCAGCTCGTCGACCCCGGCGGTCGCCTCAGGGGTGCGCACGACGGTCAGGCGCACCGAGCCCACGCCGGTGCTGTCCTCGGTGAAGCTCGCCTGCGCGTCGACGACGCCGGGGACGAGCATGGCCGCCCGCTCGATCTCGTCGAGCTCCACGCGGGCGCCGTTGACCTGGACCTGCCGGTCGGCGCGCCGTACGAAGCACAACGAGCCGTCGGGCAGGCGGGTCACGATGTCGCCGGTGTCGTACCACAGGCCGCCGTCGGGGCCGGCCGCCAGCAGCGGGCTGCCGTCGGTGTAGCCGAGCGCGCAGGCGGCCGCCTCGACGTGCAGGCGGCCCTCCGGATCGACGCGGACGGCGGCGTGGCCGAGCGGGCGCCCGATCGGCACCGGATCGTCCGCGACGGCGCCGGGCTCCAGGCGGTGCATGCACAACACCTGCGGGGTCTCCGACGCGCCGTAGCAGTTGGCGACGACCGCCCGCGGCGCGAGCGCCGCCGCCGACCGCAGCGCGGCGGCGGTGAGCCTGGCCCCCACCGAGCAGACCAGGCGCAGGCTCTCGACGGGACCGTCCGACGCGCCCGCCATGAGCTGGAGCAGGACCGGCGTCGCCTGGAGCACGGTGATGGACCGTTCGGCGAGCCAGGCCGCCGCCAGCCGGGGATCGGCGGCGACGCGGTCGCCGGGGATGACCAGCGTCGCGCCTGTGAGCCAGGGGGCCAGCAGCTCGCGCAGGCTCGGGTCGTGGCCCGGCCTGCTGAGGAAGGCGACCCGGTCGGACTCGTCGACGGGCAGCTCCTTGAAGAACGCCAGGCTCGCCGCCTCGAAGGCGGCGCGGCCGACGACGATCCCCTTGGGCCGGCCCGTCGTGCCGGAGGTGAACAGGATGTGGCAGGCCTCACCGAGCAGCCCCGGGTCGTACGGCACGACGGTGCCGAGCGGGCCTTGGCCGTACGGCATGGTGACGGTGTCGAGCGGCCCTCGGCCGTACGGCGCGGCGGCGGTGTCGAGGAGTTCCAGTGACGGCCCGAGGAGGGCGGCGGCGCCGGTGGCGGCCAGCGCGGCGCGGGTGCGCTCGGGGCTCCAGTCGCCCAGGATCGCCGGGATCGCCCCGGCGCTCCAGAGCCCCATGATCCGCGCCACGAACTCCGGGGTGCGCTCGGCGGGAACGCCGACCACGCGGCCGCCCAGTCCGTGGGCGCGCACGAGGTCGGCGGTGCTCTCGCCGAGCGCGGCGACGTCGCCGAAGGTGTATTCACGCTCCTCGCAGACCAGGGCGACGCTGTCCTGGTCTCGAGGGGTCCGGCCGATGAGCGCCGGCGCGGCGGTGCTGATGGTCACGCTGTCGTCTCCCTGAATGGTCGCATCACAGCAGCTCGTCCCAGGCGGGGTGGAAGTACCCGGGGTGGGCGCCGCGCAGGGTGCGCCAGTGGTGCGCGCGTTGGTCCGCGGGCGCGGTGTCGATCGGGCGATCGGCGTCGGCCGTCCAGGCCAGGTGCAGCAGCGGGTGGATGGCCGCGCCCCGCCTGGCCTTGCCCAGCTCGGCGCCCGCGCCGGTGACGACGCTCGACAGCCCGGCCGCGTAGGCGTGCCTGACGGGTTCGTAGATCACCGCGTTGAAGTACACGAACGGGTCGGGCGCCTGGTCGTCCAGGCGCCCGAAGTCGGTGACGTGGAGCCGGTCGTGCCAGCGGCACAGGACCGCCGCGCCGACCGTACGGCCCCGCACGCGGCAGAGCAGGGCCGTGGCCGATTCGTCCCCCAGGGCGGCCGCGTACGCCGCCAGGCGTCGCCTGACCGTGGCCTCGCCGTAGGCCATGCCGTGCTTGGCCCGGACGTTGACGATCATCGGTGCGACGGTCGCGAGCGCCTCGCTCAGGGGGACGGTCAGGCTCTCGCACTCCCTGGCGAAGGCCGCCGACTCCCTGCGGACGCTGGTGCGGGTGTTGCGCGGCAGCGCCGCCAGGTAGTCGTCGAAGTCCTTGCCGGGCAGTTCCAGTTCGGTCAGGGCGACGCCCGCCAGCCGGACGGCGTCACCGGCGCCGGTGACCGGCGCCAGGTCCCTCCACGCGGAGGGACCGAGGAAGAGGAAGCAGGTGTAGGGCAGGCCGCGTTCCGCCGCGACGGCGTCGGCGGCCTGGCGTAACGCGCGCAGGACGGCCGTCCTGACGGGGGCCGGCAGGCCGCGGTCCAGGATGAGCCTGGCGCCGAATCCCGCGCACGATCCGGCCAGCAAGCCGAGCCGTCCGCCGCGCGAGTGCGAAAGCAGGTCCTGGAAGTGCAGCTCCGGCCAGTACAGGTAGTCGCCCCTGCTGGGCGGCACCTCGTGAAGCGGCAGGGCCGCCAGGATGCGGGGATCGCCGCGTTGCCGGGCGATCAGGTACGTGACGGGCGCGTCGCCGGACCGTTCGAGAGCGCGCAGCCAGGCACGGCTCTGGAACAGCTCGCGCGGGTCGGCGACGCCGTCCCACGCGGACCCGGCGACGTCGTCCACCGAGGAGAGGTGCTCGACCACCACCGCGACCATGCGGTCATCCGGCGCCGTGATGGAGCCATTCGAGCAGGTCGGGCTCCGCCAGTTCGGCCGCGCGGCGCTCGTAGTGCGCGCGGTCCTCGGCGGTCAGGAACCGCTGCCACTCCCCCGTCTTGCCGCTGCGGAAGAACCGCTCGCGATCGCGCAGGTAGCCGAGCTGCTCGTCGGGGGCCAGGTCGTCCGCGCGCTCGCGCATCTGCTGGAAGGTGGCCGCCTCGATCAGGCGCGGCCAGGTGCGCTCGTCGATCTCGATGCCGAGCCGTACGGCCAGGCGGCGCATCTGCCCGGCCAGGTCGGCGGACAGGTCGCTGTAGTGCAGCAGGATCACGTTGGGGTCGGCGCGGCGCACCCAGGCGCGGCTCTGGGTCCAGATCAGGGCGCGCAGCGAGTCGAGGTTCTCGTAGGGCGAGTCGTCGGTGTCGACCCACTGGAGCAGGTAGGCGCGCTCGTCGAGCAGGTCCCTGTCGTCGTGGCCGTCGACCTCGACCTCGCCCGCCCCCGCGGCCTGGTGGATCAGCTTGCGGATCACCTCGCGCTTGAGGTTCTTGCCGTGGCTGCGCAGGGAGATGGCCACGTCACGGGGGTCGCGCCCCACGGTGATGTAGGTGACGCGCGGGTCGGTGGGGATGCCGTCGAGGGGGATGTGGGTCTTGATGAACCGGCGATGCCGCTGGGCGGCGAGCTGGGCCCAGACCTCCTGCCTGGGGCGCACCAGCATGTCGATCCAGGGTGACAGGCTGGTCAGCGGGGCGGGCAGGTCGGGCGTCTGGAAGACCAGGAGGGCGCAGATCATCTGGGTCCAGGTGGTGCCGCACTTTGCGGGCGAATTGATGACGATGTCGCCGGGGCGGAATTCGAATCCCTCCCACCGGGAGCTGTCCTCCATCGGTGTGAGGTAACGGGCTAAATCCGTCGTCATTGATCCGACTTTAATACCTTATGTTGCGCAAAGAAAGGCATGTCACATTAACGATATTCTCTATCTGACACGGCGGAAATTATCTGGTAATTTCGCGAGTTCGGATTCGGTTTGGCGTTATTGCTGGCAGGAGAGGTCGGGTGGCGCCCCGTCACCGCCCCTTCCCCGTCTGGCGCAGCGCATGCATGGCGTCGTGCTCGATCCGTGACAGGTCGCGCAGCAGGGTGCCGGCCCGGTCGAGGAGCGTGGCGTCACCGCTCTCCCCCGCCTTGGCGATGAGCGCCGCGACCTCCGTCCACAAGGCCGCCGCCTCGCCGTACAGCCGGTGGCCCGTCCGCAGGTGGGGGTCGTCGACCAGGCCGGTGCACGCGCCGAGGAAGTCGCGGTACATCGCGCGGAACAGCCCGCCGCCCGTGCCGGCCCTCTCCATGAGGAGGGCGGCCTGCGCCAGGTCGCGGCCCGGGTCGCCGGCACGGCTCATCCAGCCCGGCACCTGCTTGCCCGCCTTCTCGATGCCGCGATGGCCCAGGTTGGCGATGGGAGCCGCCAGGAAGGCCTCGGCGCAGGCACGCACGGCGGGCACGACCTGCTCCTGCCACGGCCGCGCGTCGGCGGGAACGTCGAGGGTGAACGAGCGGTTCCGCGCGGTCATGGGGCCGCGTTCGGAGCGGGCCGCAGCCAGGCTGGCCCTGCTGGTGCGCACGCCGCCGCCCTGCTGGTCGGTGTCCACGAGGAGGGCGTCGTGCTCGTCGTAGCCGTACATGGCCACGACGTGGCCGCCGAAGTGCACCTTGGAGCCGAAGTACTCCAGGTGGAAGCTGTCGAGCTGCAGCCCGACCGGGCGACCGGCCTCGATGGGCGCGGCGACGTTCTCCCATGCCCTGCGCGCCGAGGCCGTCTCCTGGACGGTCAGCGTCAGCCCCAGCCGCGCGGCCAGGTTCCTGGTGAGCTCGAAGGGCTTGACGCGTCCGCCGAGGAAGGGGAAGGGCATGCCCTTGCCGTCCCAGTAGACGAACGACAGCCCGGAGCCCAGCCCGAACAACATCGGCTCCGGCAGGTCGAGCCCCTGGTGCCGCAGCAGCACCCCCAGTGCCGTCGTCTCGCAGTGCTGCGTGCCCCTGGGCTCGATGTCCTTCACGATGGTTGCCGTCATGTTCCGAGCATGAGGCCTCCCTCCGTGGGAGAGTCCAGCGGGCGGCGGTCAGTCGAGCGTCAGCCCGGCGGCGGGGGTCACCCGGGCGGCCCGGCGGGCGGGCAGGACGGCGGCCAGGAGCCCGGCCAGGGCGGCGATGACGACGACGGCGCCGAGCGACGGCCAGGGCACGCGCAGGGTCGCGCCGGCCAGCGCCCGCGTCACGAACGTCTCGTGACCCGCCCACGCGAACCCGATGCCGATCACGGTGCCGAGCAGGGCGGCGACCGCCGACAGCAGCAGCGCCTCGGCGGCCAGCATGCGCCGCAGTTGGCGGCGCGTGAGGCCGAGCGCGCGCAGCAGCGCGTGCTCGCGGGCCCGTTCGAGCACGGACAGGCCCAGGGTGTTGGCGATGCCGACCAGGGCGATCACGACCGCGATGGCGATCAGGCCGAGCACCGACCAGGTGAGGACACGGAGCTGCTGCTCCTCCGTCTCCCTGGCCTGCAGGCCGTTGTCGACCTGCAGGCCTGCCGGATCGGCCAGGTCGTCGAGGGCTTCGACGAGCCGCATGGGGTCGGCGGCGGACTGGGCCCTGATCCACAGCGCCTGGGTCTCGATCCCGCCGGTGGGCGCCCCCGGTCTGCTGGGCACCCTGGACGAGAGGCCGGTGAGGACGGCCAGGGTCTCGGAGGAGACGACGCCCACGCGGCCCCAGCCGGTGCCGCCGGCGACCCGCAGCACGATGAGCCGCTCCCCGGCGCGCACCGCCACGTGATCGCCGGGACGCAGACCCAGGTCCTTGCGGAAGGCCGCGTAATCGATCCTGATCTCCCCCGGCCCCACCTGGGCGAAGGCGCCGCCGTCGCGGGCCACCAGTCCCGCGTCCGGTGCCGCGACCACCGGGATCGGCTCGTCGAGCCCCGCCACGAGAGCCGTGACACCGTACACCGGCAACGCCTGCTCCACGCCGGGGGTGCGGCGCACGCGGTCGAGGAGCCCGTCGGTGACCCGGTTCCTGGGCGAGGTGAGCGAGGCGTCGACGGGATGGCGCCGGTCGCGTGCCTCGTCGAGCGCCGCACGAGTCGTGGCCATCCCGGTGAGGGCCGCGCTCGTCACGGTGACGCCGATCAGCAGCGAGGCGGTGGTCGTGGCGGTCCTGCGCGGGTCGCGCACGGCGTTCGCCGTCGCCAGCCGCCCGGCGGGGCCCAGCAGCCCTCCGGCGGCCCTGATCAGGTACGGCACGAGCACCGGCCCGAAGAGCAGCACCCCGGCGAACATCGTCGCCCCGCCCGCCACCATGAACGCCGTGTCGTCCTGGGCCATCGCCACGCCGAGCAGCGCCAGGCCGACGACCAGGAGGAGCACGGCGAGCACCAGGCGAGCGGGTCCTGATGCGGCGTGCCCACCGCCCGCGGCCTCAGGGCGCAGCGCCGCCAGCGGGCTCACCCTGACCACCCGCCTGGCCGGCGACCAGGCGGCGACCACGGTGACCACCACGCCGGTGACGAACCCGCCCGCCAACCAGGGCACGGGCAGCGAAGCCGTACCCATCGTGACGGTCGGCGCGAGCGTGTTGATCAGCGCGAGCAGCCCGTAGCCCGCACCGGTGCCGACCACGACCCCCGCCAGCGAGGCGAGCACTCCCACGGCGACGGCCTCCCGGCGGACCGCGCCGACTACCTGCCGCCGGGTCGCGCCGACGCAGCGCAGCAGCGCGAAGTCGCGCGACCGCTGCGCGAACAGGATGGAGAAGGTGTTGGCGATGACCAGCACCGAGACGACGAGGGCGACCCCGGCGAAGAGCAGGAGCATCGCCGACAGCGCGTCGACCCGGTTGTTGAGCTCGGTCTGCTTCTCCGTGACGAACTCCTCGGGCGACTGCACCCTCGCGCCCGCCGGGAGCGGGCCCACCTGCCCGCGCACCGCCACGCGGCTCAGCGACAGCGTCGGCTCCTCGCGCCAGCGCACCAGCCGCGCCCAGGACACGTACACGGAGGCCTGGGCCGAGGTCGAGGGCGACTCCACCACGCCGACGACCCGCAGATCGGCCGCGGCGGCGCCCTCGCCGACCAGGAGCCGGTCACCGACCGCGATCTCCCTGGACTCGGCGACCCAGATGTCCACCACCGCCTCGCCCTCGCTGGCCGGGAAGCTCCCCGACACGAGCTTCTGCCAGCGCATCTCCTGCGCGACAGCGACCGGCCCCACGGCCGTGTCGGGGAAGAGGCGGTCGCCTGCGCGCATCGGCAGCATGGCGCGGCCGATCGCGGACGCGTTCGGCCCGTGCCGCTCGGCGAGGGCGATCGCGTCCCCCGCGCCCAGCCCGGACACCACGTGATCGGCGTCGCGGTACGGCGCGCCGAAGCCGTCCATGAGCCCGCTCCTGGCCCCGGAGGTGAGCACCCCCACCACGACGACGAAGGCGACGCCCACGACGACCGCGATCGCGGCGGCGACGTACCTGCGCACGTGGACGCGCAACGAGGCCAGCAGGACGGTGCGCATCAGGCGATCCGCCCGTCCTGCAGGGTGACCACGTCGTCGGCGTACACCGCCGCGTCCCGCTCGTGGGTGACCATGACGACGGTCTGGCCGAGCTCGCTCACCGACCGGCGCAGGTGGCCGAGCACCTCGGCCGACGAGGCGCTGTCCAGGTTGCCGGTGGGCTCGTCGGCGAACAGCAGGTCGGGCTCGGTCACCAGAGCCCTGGCGATCGCGATCCGCTGCTGCTGGCCGCCCGACAGCTCGGCGGGCCGGTGGCCGAGCCGGTCGGCCACGCCCAGCGTCTCCGCGAGCAGGTGCGCGCGTTCGCGTGCCGCGTCGTCGACGCGGCGACCGCCCAGTTCGAGCGGGAGCACGATGTTCTGGAGCGCGGTGAGCATCGGCAGCAGGTTGAACGACTGGAACACGAAACCGATGTGCTCGCGGCGGAAGACCGTCAGCGCGTCGTCGTCCAGCGATCCGAGGTCGATGCCCGCCACCGTGACGGTGCCGTCGCCGGCCTGGTCGAGTCCCGCCAGGCAGTGCATCAGCGTGGACTTGCCCGACCCGCTCGGCCCCATGATCGCGGTGAACCCGCCTCGCGGCAGGTCGAGGTCGATGCCGCGCAGGGCGTGGACCTCGGTCTCGCCCCGGCCGTAGGTCTTGGTCAGGTTCCTGGCGCTGGCGGCCAGGTCGCCCCGAGCGGCTCGCATCATGGTCGTGAAGTCAAGGCGAGGCGGTGTTGCGTGCGTGTATCGGGTTTTCGATACGCCCGCGATATGCCGGACGTGCCCGCCGCATCGCGGACGCATCGCCGATGTATCAACCCGGCCGGGCAACCTGAGTGTTGTCAGCACGACGACGAAGGAGCCCGAGATGACCGCCAAGACCACCACCGCGACCAAGACCTACGACGGCTTCTCCGAGGAGGAGCGCGCCGCGATGAAGGCCCACGCCGAGGACCTCAAGGCGACCTCGCGCCGCGGGACCAAGGGCGACGCCGAGTCCGAGGTGCTCGCCAAGATCGCCGAGATGCAGGAGGCCGACCGGGTCATCGCCGAGCGGGTCCACACGATCGTCAAGTCCGCCGCCCCCGGCCTGATCTCCAAGCTCTGGTACGGCATGCCCGCCTACGCCCACGCCGACGGCAAGATCGTCTGCTTCTTCCAGCCCGCGCCCAAGTTCAAGGCCCGCTACGCCACGCTCGGCTTCAACGACGCCGCCCGCCTCGACGACGGCACCATGTGGCCCACCTCCTACGCCCTGACCACCCTCACCGAGGCCGACGAGGCCCGCCTGGCCGCCCTGATCAAGCAGGCGGTGAGCTGAAGCGAGTTGCCGATCATCGTGGCGGCGGCGAGGATGGCCCGAACGACAAGGGAGTGTTGCTCGATGCCACCCTCCGCCCGCCTCCCGGCGGCCATGTTGATCTACGTCCTGACCGCCTGCTCATCCCCGACCCCCGCCGCCCTCCCCACCCACTCGCCGATCCCCACGCCTCTGCCTGGAACCTCCTCCCGGCCCGAGGTCAGCCCTTCGCCCCCGAGCGCGTCACAACCCGGCGTCACGGCCCGCCCCCCGAGCGCGTCGCAGCCCACAGTCACGGCACCGCCTCCCAGTGCGAAACGCCCCGTGGTCACCGGTCTGGTCGAGCGCGGGTGTGACCGGGCGAGCGAGCGTGACTTCGACGGCGACGGCCGCGACGACATCGCCATCGGCTACCTGGGCAAGACCGGCCAGGTGCGTCTGCTGTCCGAGGGCAGGCTCGTGCGGGTGCCCACGCCGCCGGGCGTGCGGATGAAGGGCTATGGCTGGTCGGTCACCATGGCCAGGATCAACGACGACCGCTGCGCGGACCTGCTGGTCGGCAGCCGCACCCTCACCGTGGACGGCAAGGAGGCGGCAGGCGCGGTCCACGTCCTGTACGGCGGGGGCGCCGCCCCTCCCAGGAAACTCGTCTCCACCCGGCCCGCCCAGGACGCGGGCTTCGGCGAGGCCGTCGCCGTCCACGGCGACCTGATCGCGATCGGCGCACCGGGCGAGAAGCCGGGCGGAGCCGTCTACCTGTTCCGCAACGGCTGGCCCATCCGCCGCATCACCCAGAACACCCTGGGCGTGCCCGGCACCTCCGAGCTCGGCGACGCCTTCGGCGACCGGCTCGCCCTGGGCCCCCTCGACGGTGGCGGCATCGGCCTGATCGTCGGGGCGAGCGGTGAGTACGACGACGGCCCCGGCCGCCAGGACCCCGACGAAGCGAAGGAATCCGACCCCGGTTACCGCCCCGTCGGAGCGGTCACGGTGGTGCACGACGTCACCGCCGCCAGGCTCACCGGCGCCAAGCTCCCGCAGCCCCGGCACGGCGACGGCAAACCCTGCGCGGGATTCGGCCGGAGCCTGGCCCACGTGCCGGGCACGGGCGTGGCCGTGTTCACACCGGAATGCGGCACCCTCCAGCTCTACGGCCCCGATCTCGAGCCCGTCCGCACGGTGACGTCGCTGAAACCCCCGTGGGACGCTTACCTCGCCGCCTCCCCCGACGGCAGGCTCGCCGCCGTGGGCACCGACCCGAACGAACCCGCCGCCCTGCTGCTGTCACCGCGCTCCCCTGCCCAGGACCGCACCGTGACGGGCGCGCATCTGCAGTCGCCGGTCGAGGGCGGCGTCGCCTTCAGCGGCGAACGGCTCGTGGTGGCCCTCGACAACCTGACCGCCGACGTGGCCGTCATCGACCCGGCGACCGGCGCGTCCGAACTGTTCACCACCGCCACCGATGTCCTGTCCGCGCACGCCGTCGCGGGCTAGGAACCGATCCCAAGATCGGGGTTCGGCGGAGCAGCCGAAGAGGTACGGCGGAGGGCCGTCTCGTATTGCTGCCTGTCGAAGATGAAGGGACCGAGTGCGCTGAGGTCCCAGGTGGCACGATGGCCGTTGCGGAACGCCGACCAGGTGACGGTCTCATCCGTCACCTCGACCTGCGCGGTGAGCGGCCAGCATCCCCATTCGCCGCACTTGCATCCCAGGAGCACGGTGTCGCCGTCGTCGAACCACCGGTGTTTCGGCTCCCCGAGAAGGTGACGGCTGGGCCAGAAGACCTCGTTCCAGAGCCCGGTGTAGGAGCCGGCCAGGTCGGCGCTGAAGGGCAGTTCGACCCGACGGGCGTGTTCGGTGAGGTTGATGTCGTCGATCAGGATGTCGAGGTGCGGAAATGCGGCTGGAGCGACGGGCGCTACGACGCGGAACTCGATGACGTTCACGGGTTCACACCATAGTGATCGTTCTCGGCGTGCGGCCAAGCCTCAGCGCTGCCTTGGCAGCAGCCCCCGGTTGAAGGCCGCCGCGACGGCGGCTGCGCGGTCGGAGACGCCGAGCTTGGTGTAGATGTGGGCCAGGTGCGTCTTGACGGTCGTCTCGCTGATGAACAGCGCCGCGGCCGCCTCCTTGTTGGTGGAGCCGCGGGCGACGAGCTCGAGCACGGTTCGTTCGCGGTCGCTGAGCTCGGCGGGGGCGGGCGTGCGGACCCGGTTGAGCACGTGGGCGGCCACGGCCGGGGAGAGCACCGTCTCCCCCACCGCGGCGGCGCGGATGGCGCGGAAGACCTCCTCGCGCGGGGAGTCCTTCAGCAGGTAGCCGATCGCGCCCGCGGTCAGCGCGGGCAGCACGTCGTCGTCGCCGTCGTAGGTGGTCAGCACCAGCACCCGCGCTGACGGCACCCGCTGCGCCAGCAGCCTGATGAACTCCGGCCCCTCCAGGCCCGGCATGCGAAGGTCGGTGAGGACCACGTCGGGGCGTTCGCGCGTGGCCACGGCCAGGCCGCGTTCGCCGTTGTCGGCCTCGCCCACGACGTCGAGGTCGGGCTGCTCGACGAGCATGCCGCGCAGGCCGTCGCGCACGACGGGGTGATCGTCGACGATCACCAGCCTGATGGTCATCGGGCCTCCCTGTCGGCCGGGATGGCGGGGACGCTCACGCTGATCGCGGTGCCCTGGCCGGGGGACGATTCGACTTCGACGGTTCCGGCCAGCCTGAGTACGCGCTGCCGCATCGCGGTCAGCCCGAAGCCCGTGCCCCGCACCTGCGAAGGGTTGAAGCCCGCGCCGTCGTCGCGGATGTCGGCCACCACCACGTCCTCCATGTATGACAGCGTGACTCCTGTCTTACGGGCCCGGGCGTGCCTGGCCACGTTGGCCAGCGCCTCCTGAACCGTACGGTAGAGGGCCGCTTCGACCTCGGGGTGCAGGAGCCGGGCGGTGCCGGTGACGGTGAGGGTGGCGGGCGAGTCGTTGACGCCGCTCCATCCTGACACCAGCGCCGTCAGCGCCTCGGGCAGGGTCGTGCCGGCCAGCGGGCCAGGGCGCAGGTCGTCGAGGGATCTGCGCACCTCCGACAGGTTCTCCCTGGCCAGGTCGCGTGCGACGGCCAGGCGCCGCCGCACGGCCTCGGGGTCGCTCGCGGCTTCCTCGGCGGCTTCGAGCTGGGTGACGATGCCCGCCAGGCCCTGGGCGACGGTGTCGTGGATCTCCCTGGCCAGCCTGCTGCGTTCGCCGGTGACGCCGGTCTGGCGGGCGGCGGTCAGCAGCCTGCCCTGCAGTTCGGCGTTCTCCTCGCTGAGCTGGGCCAGGCGCAGGTTCGCGCTCTCCAGCGCCCGGTTGGCGGCCAGGCGGCGCTCGACCTCGGCCTCCATGGCCCTGATGCACCAGCCGATGAACGCGGCCAGCGCGCCGCCGGCGATGGCCGACGGGATGGACCAGGGGCTTCCGGCGTCGAGGACGGCGGCGGGGCCGCCCACGACGACGAGCGCCGTGGCGGCCACGCCGACGTAGGCGTACCAGCCGGGCAGCGTCGCGAAGGCGGTGGGGAAGCAGGCCAGCACCAGCAGTCCGTAGGCGGGGTGACGCGACGACAACACGGCCGCCATCACCAGGAGCACGGCGAAGTAGACGACCATCGGCGCGGCCACCCGCTCCGGCCAGTGCGGGTGGGCCATCACCATCCACCAGTGCCACACGCCTGCCGCGACGGACAGCGCCGCCGTGAGCAGCCGCTCGGGTGGCGGGACGGACGCGTCGATGGCCGCGATCACGATCGCCACGACGAGCAGGATCAGCGGCAGAGCGCGCCAGGCGCGGTTCCAGTCGTCGACCCGCATGGCCCCTCCCTCATCGGCGCGGATAGGTCAGGCGCCGGAGCAGCGACTCGGCGGGGCCGCGCCGCCCGGCCCTGCGCATCAGCTCGGCGGCGACCACGGTCGCCGCCCAGATGCCGACGGCCAGGGCGAGCGTAGCGGCCGAGCCCAGCACCCCGCCAAGCCCGAGCGTATAAGGGGGCAAAAGCGCGACAAACCCAACGGATTGGAGAAGATAGCACGTCATCGACCGCTGGCCGGTGGCCGACAGGGCGCGCACGATCGGGCCGCGCCGCGCGCCGATCCACTGGGCGGCCACGGCGATCAGGGCCGCGTAGCCCAGCCCGGCGGCGATGCCGGACACCACGTGCAGGGCGTTCAGCGCCACCACCGCGCCGGGGCCGCCGACCTCGACGAACTTCGTCGCCGCCAGGCCCACGGGCAGCCCGCCCGCCAGCCCGATGAGCGGACCCCACACTGCGGCCCGTCGCACCCACCGGTCGGGTACGGCCAGCAGCTCGCGGCGGCCCGCCCACACCCCCACGAGCGCCGCCGTGAACACCCCGGTCATGCCGAGGGGCGTCATCACCCACTCCAGCGGGCGCAGCATCAGCGCGGTCGCCGCGTCGTCGGTGGCCAGCGACCAGAAGATGGTGCGCTCGCTCGCCCCCTCGGGCGTGGTGTAGGCCAGCGCGGTCAGCAGGGCGACGGGCACCAGCCAGATGCCGCCCAGCACCAGCAGGGTCCGGTCACGCACGCGCAGCATCCGGCACAGCAGCAGCCCCACCAGCCCGTAGACGCCGAGCACGTCGCCGGAGAACAGCAGCACGGCGTGGACCAGGCCGAACAGCAGCAGCCACCGGCTGCGCCGCCTCAGCACCCGGAGGCCTTCGGCGTCGTCGCGCCGCCGGTTCCAGATCTGCACCATGCCGTAGCCGAACAGGGCGGCGAACATGGGGTAGGCGCGCCCGTCGACGAGCGACATGGTCAGCAGCGCCGCCAGCCGGTCGATCAGGTCGTGCTCGATGATGTGCTGCCGCATGCCGTACGGCCTGCCGTACAGGTAGACGGCGGAGTTGGCGACGGCGATGAGGGCCAGCATGATCCCTCTGGCCAGGTCGGGGGCGAGCTGGCGCTCGGTCTCTCCGACCGGCCGCAACCCCAGGGTGGCAACCACGGTCTCTCCTCGGCTCGGTGGGTGTGCTCCGAGTCTGCGGGGAGAGACCGGGTCGCCGAATCGTGCGTCCGTGCGCGGATCGGCAGCGGACGGACGATGGCCGTCATCCTCCATTCGGAGGATGACGGCAGTCTTCATCGCGCTTCGGTCCTTCTGAGCAGAATCTCGAGGGTCCTCTGCGCGTCACGGCGCCGGCGGGGGGACCGCGCGGCGACGGCGACCATGGAGACCGCGGTGACGGCGACGGCGTAAACCGCGCCCGCAAGGGCTGCGAACTGGGCAATGACGACCATGGAGCACCTCCGGATCGGGCGCCCGCCTTTCCGGGCGGGGCGCATTGGTGGTACCGATCCAGCCGATTCGGTCGGTTTCCGGCATTCTTCGGAGACCTGGTGCATGCTCGTCCTAGGCACGCTGCCTCGACTCGGGGAGTTTTTCGGATTTGGTTCGGTCCGGATCCGGAGTCTGAAGGAGTGGCATGGGTGGACGGTCACATACTCGGCCCTGCGGCGCAGGCCTTCGTCGACGCGCTTCGCGACCTGTACGAGCACGCGGGCAAGCCGACCTACGCGGTGTTGATCAAGAGGGGCGGAGAGCTCAACCTGACGTCGACCTCGCTGAGTGACTGGCGAAACGGCACGAGCGTCCCCTCGGCGCGCAAGCGGCCGGCCCTGCGGTTCCTGGTGACCTATCTGGCGGGCAAGGCCCGCGCAAGAGATCGCGACTATCGCCCGCTCTCCGAAGGACAGTTCGAGCTGTTGCGCGCCGAGGCCTGGCGCGAGCGCCACCCTGACCGGGGTGGTCGCCGGTCCCGGTCTGCTCCCCCTCCCCGGCTCGCCACGCCGGATCAGGTGGGGCCGGGGCAGCAACCACCCGACGCCGCTCCAGAAGTCCGCCGACTCGGCGGCGCCGCGCCTGCTGTCCCGATGGTCTCACTTACGCCGCCTCAACCCCTTCACCTGCGAGAACAGGATCGACGCCTCCGGGGCCGCGAGGAACTGGTGGAGCGTCTGGTCTCCCGATTGATCAACCCGGGTGACGACACCTCATCGCGGGTGGTCCTGCTGTTCGGGCCCGGCGGGTACGGCAAGACGTCGATCGCCCAGGAGATCGCCCACGAGGTCGGCCTCCAGGCCGCCGAGCGGAAGATCGACGTCGACCTGTGGTGGGTGAACGCGACCAACCTCCTCCACCTGGAGACCAGCCTGGAGGAGGTGGCCCGCAGAATCGTGTCGGTGGAGGAGGCCCACGCGAACCTCACCGTGGCGGAGAAGTTGTGGCGCGGACTGGCGGGCCGGGCCAGGCCCTGGCTCCTGGTGGTGGACAACGCCGATCCGGCCCTGCTCTCAGTCGGCGCCGACGACCTGCCCGCCGGCACGGGATGGATCCGGCCGCTGCGGGCAGGAAGCCGCGGGCTGATCGTGCTGACCAGTCGTGACGAGAGACCCGATGCCTGGGGAACCTGGTGGGATCGTCAGGAGATCGGCAGGCTCGAGCCTGGGGACGCGGCCGACGTGTTGCTGGACTACGTCGCCGATCGGGCGGGCACCCGTGCCGAGGCGCAATCACTGGCCGCCCGGCTCGGCCATCTGCCTCTGGCCTTGAGGCTGGCGGGCAAGCACCTGGCGCGGGCGGCCGGAAGCCGCTATCCCGATCCCCGGATCCCTGCCACGTTCGCGGAGTACGCCAGAGCTCTCGACGACGACAAGGTTCACCATCTACAGGACGACGAGACCAGGCAGGATCTGGAGGGTGTCCTGCGGCTGTCCTTGGAGCTGCTTCAACGTCGCGGGATCGTCCATGCCCGGCCTCTCATAAGGCTGCTGTCGTGCCTGGCCGACGCGCCGATCCCCGATCAGCTGCTGCTGCAACCCGCCGCGCTCGCCGGGTCGGAGCTCTTCGCGGGCCTCGACACCACGACGCTGAGCCTGACGATGGAGGCGCTGGCCGATGTCGGCCTGATCGATCTGCATGAACCAGGCACATCGGCCGACCCCGGCTGGGACGGCGCGGTCATCGAGCGGCCTGGCCTGGCTGTCATGCACCCCCTGGTCCACTACGCCAGCCGTCACTTCGACAATGATGTCCCCGGCTCGGCTGTCGCCTACATCGTTCTGGCGAGCACCCTCGTGCACTCGGCCGCCGAGGACTGCGGAAGCCCTGAGGACATCCGGGCGTGGGCACGCCTCCACTTCCTCGCACCGCATTGCACCTACCTGCTACCTGCTCTCACCGGCAACCGCGAGCCGTCGCTTCCCGTGGAGGTTCGCGAGCAGGCGGCCTCGGCCGCCTTCGCGGCGGCGGCCTATCTGCAGAGCCGGGGCATGTACGAGCAGGCCGAAGCAGCCTTTCGTGTCGTCCTGGAGGTGCGCAGGCGGCTGCCGGACAATCGGGCCGCCATCGTCGAAGTCGAAGGCTGGCTGGCCTGCACACTGAGGGATCAGGCGCACAGAGTCCTCGAGAACCCGGAGTCCCGTCGTGTTCAGCTGGAGGAAGCCGAACGCCGCTTCCGCGCGTTCTGCGCAGCACGGGAACAGCTTCTTGAGCAGGTAGACACCACCGGGGTGCTCGGCCGTCTGGCTCATGGCGGCTGGCGGACCCCGCAGGGGCTCGCTCTCCTCGACCTCGGCTGGGAGGACGCTGCCGCCCGTCCGCTACGCGACGTGCTTGACGCGCACCAGCAGCTCGCGATCACACTCGCGTACCAGGACAGCGAGTCGGAAGAGGCCAAGCAGATCTACCAGGCGGTCTACGAGGCGCAGCGGCGGCTTCTGGGCGACGACCACCCCGACACTCTGGGTGCTCGAACCGGCCTGGCCGCCCGCCTCTATTTTTCGGGCGCCACGGATGAAGCGCTGCGGGAGTTCCAGGCGATCTATCAGTCCGAGCGGCAGATACCGCACCTAGGCCCCGAGCACCCCGACACCCTCGTCTCCCTCGGCTGGATCGTCAGCCCGCTGGAGGAACTGGGCCGATGGGACGAAGCCGAGTCCGCGGCCCGGGAGGTCTACGAGGGATTCCTCCGGATCTTCGGCAAGCGACACCACGAGACGAACCACCGCCGCAGGCAGCTCGGAAGCATGTTGCTACGGCGTGGCCGGCTCCTCATCGAGGAGGCGGCCCGCCAATCAGTGGAGGGAGACACCGACATGCCAGATCCAGCCCATGACTCACCGGAGCTCGCCCCGCTCGACCAGGCGCTCGCCTGTTTCGCTGAGGCGCTCGAGCTCATCGATCCGGACGACGAGCCCGGTCTCTACGGAGTCATCCTGCATGACGTCGCCGAGGTGCACAGGGCAAAGGGCGAGCGCGACAACACGATTGCCCGCTTCCGTGACGCCATCGCGTACAAGCAACGCGCCAACAATCCGGCCGATCTGTGCACCACAAGGATTACTCTCGGCGACTTCCTCATCGACTCCGGCGAGCTGACGGAAGCGCGCCTCATCCTGGACGAGACCAGAGAACTGCTGGTGAAGATCGCGGACCTCGCCGAGCGGGGACGACGCTCCCACAGCCTCGGCAGACGGTACGAGCGCCTGGCCAAGCGCGGCCATGACGAGGCCTTCCACCAGTCGCTCACGAGCTATCAGGAGGCGCTCGATTGGATCGATCCAGGCCTCGAGCCCGACTTCTACGGAGTGATCCTGCACGACATCGCCGACGTGCACGCGGCTCAGGGAGAGAACGAACAGGCGATGGCGCGTTACCGGGAGGCAATAGAGCACAAGCTCCGCGACGGCGATATCGGCAGCCAGACGACGACCCTGCTTGCATTCGGCGAATTCCTGATCGACAAGGGCGATCCGGCAGAGGCCCGCCGCATCCTGGACCAGGCCAAACGACTTCTGGCAGAGGCCAGAGGCATGGGTGGGCTGGCGGTACACCTCTTCGAGCTGGGGCAGGCCTTCCAACGACTGGGAAGGACGGGTCACGAGGGCGCCCACGCGGAGGCCATCGTCGCCTTCCAGGACGCCGCCAAGCTGATCGACCCCGTAAGGGATCCCGGTTCCCACGCGACGGTCCTGAAGCACATCGGAGACGTTCAGCAGGCAGAAGGCCATCTCGCCGACGCACTGGGGTCCTACCAGGAGGCGGTTGCGCAGATGCGGCGGCGCAAAGGAGCCGAACGGAGCCTTGTGTCGCTGCTGCTCGACCTGGGTCGGCTCTCCCGCCGCCTGGGCGAGCAGGAGAGGACGGCGAACGGACTGGAGTCGGACCAAAGGTTCGAGACGGTGGAGACCGACGGCGGATCGTAGCGGCTCCCTGACCGGCTGTGGACCTGCTCCGAGGCAGGTCCACAGCCGGTGGACCGTCAGGGGAAGGACGTGACCGTGGCCGGGACCGTCTCCACCCCCTGCGCGGGACCACCGGTGTTGTTGATGACGTGGTTGTACCTGCCCTTGCCGCCGAGGGAGACGGCCAGCAGGCTGTGGAAGCGCACGCCCGGCTTGACGGGCACCTCGAAGCCGCGGTCCACCTCGATGGTGGGGTCGCTGGTGAACACGCAGTAGCTGCCCATGCCCCAGCCCTCGTGGGTGTTGACCGAGTCGGCCACCTTGTAGGCGGCCCAGCCCTTGGTGCTGCCGTTCATGTAGGCGGCCTGGCTGGGCGGGTCGTAGGGCAGCTCGTTCTGGAAGAAGATGGTCCTGCCGCGCTCGCCGAACCACTCGACGTTGTACTTCTTGTAGTGCTCGACGAACAGCCCGGTGGCCAGCACGTCGTCGCCGTGGACCCGCAGGCCGTAGTCGGCGGGGTTGACGTCCCAGCCCACGCCTTCGCCGTGGTCGGCGCGCCAGATCCAGGTGTGGTCGATGACGGTGTCGTCGGCGTGGACGGCGACGCTGACCGTGGCCTTGCCGGCGAACTGGCCGCCGATGCGGACGAAGACGTCCTGCAGGGTGATCGGGTTGGCCGAGTGGTCGGTGTGCGCGCCGGGACGGCCCACCTCCAGCAGCACCGGCGAGTTGACCAGCCCGGCGTCGATGAGGAATCCGGCCAGCTTGACGCCGTCGACGTCGGCGACCCGCATGGCGACGACGCCGTTGCGCGGCACCAGCGTGGCCAGGCCCAGCCCGAGCACGATCGTGTCGGCCCGGTTGATCTCGACGGTCTGGTCGAGCTGGTAGATGCCGGGGGTGAACAGCAGGTGCAGGCCCTGGGCGAGCGCCTGGTTGAGGGTGGCGGCCGTGACGCCCGGCTTGGCCACGTAGAAGCGGCTGAGCGGGACGGACGTGCCGGGCGTCGGGCCGTCGGCCCACGAGACGCCGCGGGCGTTGACCCGCTTGCCCGGCACGAACACCGCGTAGTCCTGGCCGTCGAGGTAGAGGTAGGGCTTCTCGCGGCTGACGGGCGTGGTGTCGAGCGTGGTGTAGCGCGGCTCGGGGAAGCTCGTGGCCGGAGCGCCCTGGACGCCGGAGAAGGTCATGTTCCACACGCTGTTGGACCAGCCGCCGATGGCGCTGTCGCGGGTGTACCACTGCTGCTGGGAGTAGGAGCCGACCTGGCCGTCGATCTTGCTGTCGGCGATGTAGCCGCCGGAGGCCCAGCCGTACCCGCTCGGGGCCAGGTTGAGCGCGCCGCGGATGTGCATGCGGCGGAACGGCGCGGCCTGGGCCACCGCCCACCGGTTGGTCCCGTCGTACGGTTCCACGGCCAGGTTCTCCGTCGCCCGCCAGAAGTTCTGCGTGGCGTTGCCGTTGAACCAGCCCGCGTCGACGCTGACGCCCTTGACGGTGACGTCGTCGGGGTTGCGGCCCAGGCCGTGCACGGAGGTGTAGAAGCCGGTGTTGACGTTGACGTCGTAGCGGCCCGGCTTGAACATCAGCGCGTGGCGTCCGAGCCCGAACTGGGCGGCCTCCTGCTGGGTGAAGATCTGGTCGATCTGCGACTGGATGGTGGAGGCGGGCATCGACGGGTCGAAGACCTTGACGTTCGGCCCGAGGTCGCCGCCTCCCGGCAGCTGGGTGCCGCCGTCGTCGGTGTTCACGGTCAGCTCCCACAGCGAGTAGCCGTAGCCGGTGCCCCTGGCGGTGCCGTGCACGCGCACGTAGCGGCCGGATCCGGCGACGTCGTAGGAGGCCGTGCCGCCGGTCGCGCCGGTGACGGCGCGCAGCGTCGTCCAGGAGGTGCCGTCGGGCGAGGCCTGGATGGTGAAGTCCTTGCCGTAGGCGGCCTCCCACCGCAGGCCCACGCGGCAGACGGTCTTGGACGAGCCGAGGTCGACCTGGATCCACTGGGGGTCGCTGAAGGCGCTGGACCAGCGGGTTCCCGCGTTGCCGTCCACGGCCATCGCCGCGGTGAAGGCGCCGCCCTCGGTCGAGGAGGCGGTGGCGGGGCGGTTGAGTGCGGCGTTGGTGGTGGAGCAGGCGACGGCGTGCGCCGCGGGGGTGGAGACGGCGTAGGCGGACAGGAGGGCCAAGAGGGCGAGGATCGGTCGTTTCATCGGTAGACCCCAAACTCCCAGAGCGAGTAGCCGTAGGTGGTGGCTCGCTGGGTGAGGGAGAGACGGACGTAGCGGACAGATGCGGTGAGATCGAAGCTGTCGAATCCGCCATCGCCGTTGGTGACGGTCTTCAGGTCGCTCCAGGTGCTGCCGTCGGCGGAACCCTGGAGCTTGTAGGCGCGGGCGTGGGCCGACTCCCAGCCGAGCTGCACGTGCTTGATCGGGGTGACGGCGCCCAGGTCGACCTGGATCCACTGGGAGTCGGACCACTCGCTGGCCCAGCGGGTGGTGAAGCTGCCGTCGGTGGCGCGGTCGGGGTTGAAGGGGCCGCCGTCGCCGGTGGCCTGGTAGCTGGAGGCGGTGGTGGGCTTGCCGCGGGCGACGTCGGTCCCGTCGACCGTGGGCGGGACGACGCGGAAGGAACGCTGCTCGATGCCGACGTTGCCGTGGCCGTCGAAGGCGTAGACGTAGACCTTCCAGACGCCGAGCTGCTCGGGGGCGGTGACGGTGAGCCGGTTGGCGGACGTCCGGGTGAAGCGGGCGTGACGGAAGCCGCGGTTGGCGGTGATGTGCTTGTCGCTGAGCATCACGTGGTAGCGGATCAGGTCGCCGTCGGGGTCGGTGGTCTGGGTGTCGACGGTGAAGGTGCCGCCGGCCGGGACCGCGGTCTGCGAGCCGACCGTCATCGAGGAGATGCGCGGCGGGGTGTTGCCGGTGGGCTGACCGGTGTAGGCCTGCTTGAGTGCGTGGAAGCCGTGCCTGCGCCAGCCGCCGGGGGTGATGTTGAGCCAGACGCCGCCGAAGTCGTTCTCCAGGCCGTAGTGGAACATCGTCGCGCCGAGCGCCACCCCGGTGTGGCCGGCGATGGCGTTCCAGCTGGCCGTGTACATCTGGCCCTTCTGCAGGTCGGTCGGCTCGTCGGGGATGCCGTTGACGTCGTTGGGCACCTCCCACTCGCCGTCGGGCCCCGCCTCGGTGACGATGTACGGCTTGCCGTACCCTCCGGCGATCCAGTCGTTCCTGACCGTGTGGACGGCGCCGTAGGAGTTGACCGCGAGCAGGTCGAGCGCGGGCGAGTGGGCCTTGTAGTAGCTCCAGGCGTGGGTGTAGGCGTCGGTCGAGGTGACCGGGTGGTTGGGGTCGGCGGCGTGGACGGCGACCGCGACCTCGTTGACGAACTGGGCGTAGGCGACGCGGCGCCGCTCCACCTCGTCGGCGGGCAGGCCGTGGTCCTGCATGGTGAGGATGACCTCGTTGCCGACGTCCCACATGAGCACGCCCTGGTGGTTCTTGAGCGCGTTGACGCGGGCGACGATCTCGCTCTTCACGGCGTTCTTGTAGGCGGTGTCGCCCGCGTAGTCGGCGCCCTGGTTGAGCCAGTGGCCGATGATGACCTTGATGCCGTTGCGGGCGGCGGCGTCAAGCAGGGAGGGCGTATTGACGTCGTCGACGCCCCAGGTGCGGATGGTGTTGACGCCCATCGCCTTCAGGTCGCGCATGTAGCCGTCGGCGGCGGACTGCGGCGGGCCGTAGGTCAGGCCCTTGATCAGGTACGGCTGGCCGTTGACCGACAGTTGCCAGTTGCCGTTGCCGCCGGTCACCCGCACGACGCTCGGCCCGGCGGGAACCGGTCCGTCGGTCATCGGGGCGGGGGTGCTTCCGGTCTGCTTGGACACGCTCACCCAGTCGGCGTTCAGCACGCCGCCCGAGGTGGTCTCGGGAGAGGGGGTGGTGACGCCCGCGATGGCGTTGGGCAGCGATCCGCCGATGGCCAGGTCGAGGCGCAGGTAGAAGCCGTGGTGCACGGCGGCCCTCCAGGCGGCGACGCCGACCTGGCTCTGCCGTACGACCCAGGTCTGCCTGCCGTCGAGGTAGAAGCGGATCTCCTCGTCGGTCCTGGTGCGGTCGATGACCTGCGAGAACTCGTGGTATCCGGCCGAGCAGGAGCCGCACGTCGCGAAGCCGCTGGTGCGGCCGTTGTACTCGTTGCAGACGCCGTCGGGCGCGGTGCCGCAGTGCAGGGTGTTGGAGAACTCGTCGGCGCCGTTGACGGCGGTCATGATGTCGGTCTCGCCGACGCCGGGCCAGTTGGTGTAGTTGCCGCGGTAGGCGGCGCCGGTGGCGCGGAAGCCCGGCCAGTAGCCCAGGCCGTTGGCGACGGCGGGCAGCTTGAGCCGGGCGCTGAAGCGGACCATCTCGCCGGGCTGCGCCTGGAAGTCGGTGCGCTGGGTCTCGATGCGTCCCGAGGTCCAGGTGCCGGCGCCGTCCCTGATGGCCTTGATGGCCAGGGAGCCGTTGCCGTCGAGGCTGACGTTGGCGGTGGAGTCGCTCATCGTCTCGACCTCGCCGGTGCCCCAGTTGGCGGCGCCGCCGGGGTAGGAGGTGCCGGTGCGCTTGATCCAGTTGGCGGTGCTCGGCGTGGTGCCGGCCGGTCCCGTGAAGTCGTCGCGCCAGACCTCGGTCCAGTCGCCGGGCTCCTGCGGGCTGTCGCCGGTGTTGACCTGCAGTTCCCAGAGCGAGTAGCCGTGGCCGGTGCCGCGCGCGGAGCCGAGGACCCTGATGTGACGAGCGGTTCCTGTCACGTCGTGGGTGTCGGTGCCGCCGTCGCCGCCGGTCACGGTCTTGAGGTCGGTCCAGCTCGTCCCGTCGGGTGAGCCCTGGAGCTTGTAGGCGCTGCCGTAGGCGGCCTCCCAGGTCAGGGTGACGCGGCAGACGCTCTGGCTGGAGCCGAGGTCGACCTGGATCCACTGCGGGTCTGAGGCCGCGCTCGACCAGCGGGTGCCGGCGTTGCCGTCGACGGCCGCGCCGGCCGGGTAGGCGGCGCTCTCGGTGGAGGAGGCGGTGGCGGTCCTGCCCTGGGCGGCGTTGGCGGTGCCGCATCCGGACGGCTGGCCGCCAGCCTCGCCGTACACGCGCATCTCCCACAGGGAGTAGCCGTAGCCGGTGCCGCGCTGGGTGCCGAGCATGCGGACGTGGCGGAAGCCGCCGGTGACCGTGTGGGTGTCGGTGCCGCCGTCGCCGTCGGTGACGGTCTTCAGGTCGCTCCAGGTCGTCCCGTCGGCGGAACCCTGCAGCTTGTAGCCGCGGCCGTAGGCGGCCTCCCAGACGAGCTCGACCCTGGTCAGCGCGGCGGGGGCGCCGAGGTCGACCTGGATCCACTGGGCGTCGCTGAAGGTGCTGGACCAGCGCGTGCCGGCATTGCCGTCCACGGCCATGGCCGCGGCGGTGTCGCCACCCTCGGCTGAGGAGGCGGTGGCGGCCTTGCCCTGCGACAGCAGGGTCTCGGCCACCGCGGCCGCGGGTGCGGCCAGGGCCGGGCCGAGTCCGGCCAGGCACGCCACCAGGGCGACGACCAGGCCGAGCCGGAACCGGCCGGGATGTCGGGCGGGAAACACGTTGACTCTCCTCGATAGTGGCCGGTGCTACAGGAGGAGAGCGCTCTCCGTGCCGAGAGACTGCATCGTGCGGAGAAGCCCGTCAAGGCCCAAATGTTTGTCCGGCCGAAACGTGCAGGTAACGCGGGCGTGGCATCGCGCACGGTCTTGACAAGGCGCGGTGAAGGCGTTCACTCTCGATGGAGAGCGCTCTCCTAACCGCCCCCCAGAGGAGAGACCCATGCCCTTCTTCCGAAGAAATCCCGTGCTCTCGTTAACCGCCGCCATCGCCTCCGCGGTGGCGGCCACCAGCCTGGCCGCGGTCCTGCCCGCCGCGGCCGACACCGTCCTGTCCCTGGGCAGGCCGGCCTCGGCGTCGTCGTCGGAAGGCGGCTCGCACGCCGCCGGAGCCGCCTTCGACGGCGACCCGGGCACCCGCTGGTCGAGCGCCTGGGCCGATCCGCAGTGGGTCCAGGTCGACCTGGGCGCGGGCGCGACCCTCAGCAAGGTCGTGCTGACCTGGGAGGGCGCCTACGGCCGCGACTACAAGATCCAGTCGTCGGCCGACGGCGCCTCGTGGACCGACCTCAAGACCGTGACCAGCGGCGACGGCGGCACCGACACGTGGAACGTCACCGGCAGCGGCCGGTACGTCCGCATGTACGGCACCGCACGCGGCACCGGCTACGGCTACTCCCTATGGGAGTTCGAGGTGCACGGCACCGGAGGCACCGGCTCCACGCCCCGACCGAAGCCGACCTACACCGACGAGGTCACCCACCACGAGTTCCAGGCCAACTGCTCGCTCACCGCCAACCGGCCCGACGACCCCATCGTCTACCCCGGGCTGCCCGGCGCCTCCCACATGCACACCTTCGTCGGCAACACCACCACCAACGCCCACAGCACCACCGGGACCCTGCTCGGCGGCGGCACCTCCTGCACCAACCACCACGACAAGTCCGCCTACTGGTTCCCCAGCTTCTACAAGGGCAACCAGCTCATCGAGCCCGTCGGGCCCCAGGTGATCTACTACAAGTCCGGCATCCTGGAGTACTGGCGAGTGCAGCCCTTCCCGCAAGGCCTGCGCTACGTGGCCGGCAGCCCGACCTCCACGCTGGCGCAGTTCCGCGACCACCCGGGCGCGGTCGAGGGCTTCGAGTGCGGCGACCTGTCCAAGAGCTGGGACATCCCCGCGTACTGCGTGCCGGGAAGCCAGGTCAACGTGCGCTTCCAGGCGCCCAGCTGCTGGGACGGCGTCAACCTCGACAGCGCCGACCACAAGAGCCACATGGCCTACCCGTCCGGCGGCTACTGCCCGTCGAGCCACCCGGTCGCCGTGCCGATGCTGGAATTCAAGATCGCCTTCCCGGCCAGCGGTGACCTGTCACAGGCCCGCCTGTCGAGCGGGCGCGGCTACACCTGGCACTACGACTTCTTCAACGCCTGGGACGACCCGCGCATCCTCGACGCGCTGGTCACCCACTGCATCAACGGCGGGCTGCAGTGCAACCCGCGCGGCTACGACCTGTACAAGCCGCACCGCGGCGCGGCCCTGACCGAGGACTTCGAGCTGCCTTGATGTCCTCCGCAGGGACACCGGCGCCGCCCGCCCGTCCCGGACGCCGGGGCGGGCGGGCGGTCACCGTGGCCGCGCCGCTCGTGCTGCTCGGGCTCGCGGCGACGCTGGTGGGCGGGTGCCTGGCCCGCTCGGAGCCCCCGGTACGGCACGCGCACCACACCGCCGTCGACACCTCCCCTGCCGTTGCGCAGCCGCTCCCCAGCGGGCGGCTCAACCCCACCGACCTCGCCTGGCTGCAGCTCATGATCCCCATGGACGAGCGGGTCATCCCCCTCCTCGACCTGGGCGCCGCCCAAGCCCACGCGCCTGCCGTACGGCAACTGGCCCGGCGACTGCGCGACGCCCACCACGCCGAGCTGGACCGCCTTCGCCGGACCCTGGCCGCCACCGGCCTGCCCGCCACCAACCCGCACGCCGGCCACGACATGCCCGGCATGGTCACCGCCCCCGAACTCCGGCGCCTGCGCGCCACGACGGGTCCCGCCTTCGACACGCTCTTCACCCGCCACCTCGACGCCCACCTGCGCCAGTCGCTGTCCGTGACCCGCTCCGAGCAGCTCTCCGGCCACGACCCCGACGTCAAGGCCCTGGCCGCGGCCGTCGAACGAGCCCGCACCACCCAGCTCGCCGCACTCCCGCCGGTAGAGCGCTCTCCCGCCTGAAAGGACACCCGTGGACGACCTCGACCGCCTCGTCGACAAGCTGGACCTGGAAGCCAAGGCCCGGCTGGCCACCGGGGCGACCGTGTGGCGCACCGCCGCCGAGCCCGCCATCGGCCTGGAGCCCATGGCGACCTCCGACGGGCCCGCGGGCGTACGCGGCGAGGGCTGGGACGAGCGCCGCACCTCGCTGTCGCTGCCCTCCGCCACGGCCCTCGCCGCCACCTGGGACGAGAGCCTGGCCAGATCCATGGGCGAACTGCTGGCCGACGAGGCCAGGCGCAAGGGGGTGCACGTCGTCCTCGCCCCTACCCTCAACCTGCACCGGTCCCCGCTCGGCGGACGGCACTTCGAGTGCTACTCGGAGGACCCGCTGCTCACCGGCCGCATCGGCGCGGCCATGATCGTCGGCATCCAGTCGCGCGGGGTCGCGGCCACCGCCAAGCACTACGTGGCCAACGACTCCGAGACCGACCGGCTCACCCTGGAGGCCCGCGTCGACGAGCGCACCCTGCGCGAGGTCTACCTGGCCCCCTTCGAGGCGGCCGTGCGGGCCGGGGTGTGGGTGGTGATGTCGGCGTACAACGGGGTCAACGGGCCCACCATGTCCGAGAACCCGCTGCTGGCCGAGCCGCTGAAGGGCGAGTGGGGATTCGACGGGGTAGTGGTGTCGGACTGGGGAGCCGTACGCTCCACGGTCGCGTCGGCCCGCGCCGCCCAGGACCTGGCCATGCCGGGGCCCGGCTCGCCGTGGGGGGCGGCGCTGGTGGCGGCGGTGCGCGCGGGCGAGGTGCCGGAGTCGGCGATCGACGACAAGGTACGGCGGCTGCTGCGGCTGGCGGCGCGCGTGGGCGCCCTCCCGGCGACGACCGCGACGACCGGGAGGGCCGCAACAACCGCGACGACCGCGACGGCTCCGGCGCCTCCGACGGCGTCATCGCGGGATCGCGCTCTCCTGCGGCGCGTGGTCGCCGCGTCCACCGTCCTCCTGCGCAACGAGGGCGGCCTGCTCCCCCTCGACCCCAGCACCCTGACCCGGATCGCCGTCATCGGCCCGAACGCCGCCCGCCCCCGCATCCAGGGCGGCGGCAGCGCGGGCGTCTACCCAGAAGCGCCCGTCACCCCGCTCGACGGCCTGCGCACGGCGCTGTACGGCAGAGCCGAGATCCACCACGCCACCGGCGTCCACCTCGACGGCCCGCCCGCTCCGCTCGACATCGCCACCGCCCGCAACCCCCGCACCGGCGAGCCCGGCCTCCTGGTGCGGCTCCTCGACGCGGCAGGGGCCGAGATCCACGCCGAGCACCGCCTCAGCGGCCGCCTCCCCGAGCCGGGCGGCCCCATCGACGACGCGGCCGCGGTCGAGATCAGCGCGCTGCTGCCCGGTGCGGAGGGCTCCTGGGACGTGGCCGCCGCCGGCTGGGGCCGCCTGCACCTCACCGTGGACGGCCGCACCGTGATCGACGAGACGGTCCCCCGGCACACCGACGACCCGGCGACCGTCCACCTGGCACCGCCGTACCGCACGCTTCGCCTCGACCTGGTCCCGGCCGACCTCGCCCCGGCCGACCTGACCCCGGCCGACCTCGCCACCAACTCCGCCGCCGACCCCACTATCGATCGCCACGCCGACCACATGGCCGATCGCCCCGCCGCCCCCGCGGCCGACCCCGCGCGACGGCGGCACGTCGAGGTTGTCCTCCGTCGCGAGCTCGTGCCCGGTGGCGGCCGGGCGTGTGTTCTGGCCGCCGCGCCCGCTCCGCTGGACGCCGCCGCGGCGATGGCCGCCGCCGTCGAGGTCGCGCGGGCGAGCGACGTGGCCGTCGTGGTGGTGGGCACCACCGAGCAGGCCGAGGGCGAGGGCGTCGACCGCGAGAGCCTGGCGCTGCCCGGCGCCCAGGACGCCCTGGTGAGCGCGGTCGCGGCGGTGAACCCGGCGACGATCGTGGTGGTGAACTCGGGCGGTCCCGTGGCGATGCCCTGGCGCGAGGAGGTGGCCGCCGTGCTGGTCGGCTGGCTCCCCGGCGAGGAGGGCGGCAACGGCCTGGCGGACGTGCTGCTCGGGCGGTCCGAGCCGGGCGGGCGGCTGCCCACGACCTGGGCGGACCGCGCGCTCACCTCGACCACGCCGCGCGACGGCGTGCTCGATTACGCGGAAGGCCCGCACATCGGCTACCGCGGCTGGCTCAGGGAGCAGGAACCTCCGGCCTACTGGTTCGGCCACGGGCTCGGTTACACGAGCTGGGCCTACGAGGAGTTGTGGGCGCCGGAGAGGGTGGTGCCCGATCGGCCGGTGCGCGTGCACGTGCGGGTGCGCAACACGGGGCCGAGGCCGGGCCGGGAGGTGGTGCAGGTCTACCTGTCCAGGCCGCACGACGGTGACCGGTGGCTGGCGGGCTTCGCGGCCGTCACGGCGGAGCCGGGCGAGCGGGCCGAGGTCGTGGTGGAGCTGCCGGCGCGGGCGTTCCAGCATTGGGCGGGCGCCTGGTGCACGGCCGAGGGCGAGGTGCGGGTGCGGGCGGGCCGGTCGGCGGCGGACCTGCCGCTGGAGGCGCTGATGACCGTGTCGTACGGCTAGCGGCAATAACGGTCTCATACACCGAGGAGAGCGCTCTCCCTTCAGCGTGTTATAAAAAGCGGGTGAAACAAGGGGCCTCTCCCACACTCGAGGACGTCGCGCGCGTCGCCGGTGTCTCCCGCGCGACCGTCTCTCGCGTGATCAACGGGATCCGCAACGTCGATCCCGCGATCCAGGAGACCGTTCGCCAGGCCATCGCCACGACCGGCTACGTCCCCAACCGGGCCGCCCGCTCGCTGGTCACCCGGCGCACGGGCGCGGTGGCCCTGGTGTTGTCGGGAGCGGGCGACGACTCGGCGCCGAGCCCGATCCTGACCGACCCGTTCTTCGGCCGCGTCGTCAGCGGGATCATCAGCTTCCTGCGCCCGCGCGGCATCCATCCGGTGCTGATGTTCGCCGAGAGCGACGCCAGCCGTGCGGAGGTGGTGTCCTACCTGCGGCAGGGCGACGCCGACGGCGCGTTGCTGGTCTCCACGCACGCCGCCGACCCGCTGCCCGCGCAGCTGGTGGAGGCGGGAGTGCCCGCGGTGCTGTTCGCCAGGCCGGCGCGCCCGGTGCCGATCAGCTATGTCGACGTCGACCACAGGGCGGGCGCCGCCCTGGCCGCAGATCGCCTGGTCGAGCTGGGCAGGCGGCGGGTCGCGACCATCTGCGGCCCGCTCGACGTGCCTGCGGCGCAGGCGCGGCTGGCCGGGTTCCAGGACGCGATGGCCAGGCACGG
The DNA here is from genome assembly GCF_044456985.1 of Nonomuraea sp. NPDC050663. Lineage (NCBI taxonomy): Bacteria > Bacillati > Actinomycetota > Actinomycetes > Streptosporangiales > Streptosporangiaceae > Nonomuraea > Nonomuraea sp. NPDC050663. The sequence continues at coordinate 549,486 of NZ_JBITGL010000003.1, read as the reverse complement.
GCACGCGTTCGTCCCGCACAGCGAGGGCGGCTTCACCTACGACAGCGGCGAGCAGGCCATGGAGCGCCTGCTGGACGAGCGCCCCGATCTCGACGGGGTGTTCGTCGCCAACGACCTGATGGCTCAGGGTGCGCTGCACGCCCTGCGCCATCACGGCCGGTCGGTGCCCGGCGACGTGGCGGTGATCGGCTTCGACGACAGCAGCGCCGCCACGGCCTGCCGCCCGCTCCTGACGACGATCAGGCATCCGGTCGAGGACATGGCGGCCGAGATGGGGCGGCTGCTGCTGGAGCACGTGCACGAGCCAGGGCGGGCGCCGACGTCGGTGATCTTCGAGCCCGCCCTGATCATGCGCGCGTCGGCGTGACGGTTCAGGGGTTCAGCAGCCGATCCTCACCTCGTGTTCCCAGGCGGCGCGGGGCTGGAGGTGCAGGCGCCAGTAGTGCTCGGCGATGTCGTCAGGGTCGAACGCGGTCCCGGGGGCGACCACGCCGCCGACTGTGATGCTCGCCGCGTGCACCCCCGCCGGGCCGTACTCCTCGTGCAGGGCGGTCACGAGCGTGCGGATCCCCGCCTTGCCGAGCGAGAGGCTGAGGTAGGCGGCCTTCGGCTCCGGCATGCCGCCGGTGACCAGGAAGCTGCCGCGCCCCCGCCCGGCCATGGCGGGCAGCAGCCGCGCGGCCGTGACGATCGCGCCGCCGACGTTGACCGCCCACCTGCCGAGGTGGTCGTCGAGTGTCAGGTCGGCGGGCCGGTCGGGGCGGATCACCGCCGCGTTGTAGACGACCGCGTCGGGCACGCCGTGCTCGGCCGCGATCGTGTCGAGCGCCGCGGTCAGGGCCTTCTCGTCGCCCGCGTCGGCGGTGGCGGTCAGCGCGCCGGGCACGGCCGACCTCAGGGTCTCCTGGCTGCGCGCGACGAGCGCCACGGGCAGGCCTTCGCGGGCGAACCGGCGCGCCACCGCCTGCCCGATCCCGGGGCCCGCACCGATGATGACTACTCCGGACATAAGCGACTCCTCCTTCGTGTTGCCACGGAGGCTAGGGCGTCACATCCATGTGAAGGTCAACTGGAGGAACCCGTGCGCATCGGCGACCTGTCCGAGCGGTCCGGCGTGAGCCGGCGGCTGCTGCGCTACTACGAGGAGCAGGGCCTGCTCACGCCGGTACGGCAGGCGAACGGCTACCGCGACTACGCCGAGTCCGACGTGGTGGCGGTGCGGCACATCCGCCTGCTCCTGGAGGCCGGGCTGCCGACGGTGGCGATCGGCAGGCTGCTGCACTGCGTGCACGACGACGGCGGCCGGGCGGTGCCCACGCCCTGCCCCGGCCTGGTGGAGCAGCTCACGCGCGAACGCGGCAGGATCGCCGCGACCATCGCCGAACTGCAGGCCTCCCAGCGCGCCCTGGACGGGCTGCTGGCGAGCGCCTTGAACTCGTTCGCCCGAGCAGGGTGATTCCGTTAGGGTGTGCCCGTGCCCAAAGCGGACAGGGTGCGCCGTCGCTGAGAGCGGCGGCGGCGCATAACACCAGGCTTCGTCGTCGCTCCTGAGCCCATGGCCAGGAGCGCCCTTGCGGCGCTCGGACTCCCCTGTTCCGGAGCGCTTCCTTGTTCGTCTTGTCTTCCGGTCAGCGCCGGCGTGTCCTGCTCGCCGTCCTGATCTCCCATGTCGTCTTCCCGCTCGCGATCACCGGTGCGACGGCCGTCGTCCCCGCCGTGACCGCCGCGCTGCCCGGCTCTGACGCCCTCGGCCCGTGGCTCGCCCTGGCCTACAACGGCCTGTTCGCCGCGGCGCTGCTGCTGGCGGGCGCCATCGCCGACCGCACCTCACGCACCCGCTTCTTCGCCGCGGGCAACCTCCTGGTCGCCGTCACCGGGGTGGCGTCGGCGTTCGCGCCGGACCTGCCGTCGCTGGTGGCGTTGCGCACGGTGGGCGGGATCGGCGCCGCCATGTGCGCGGCGGGCGGTTCCGCGATGATCCTGGCCGTCTACCCGCCGGAGGAACGCCGCCAGGTGTTCGGCTACACCGGCGCCGTGCTCGGCACCAGCCTGGCCCTCGGGCCGGTCGTCGCCCAGGGGCTCATGGCCGTCGGCGGCTGGTCCCTGGTCTTCGTCGTGCCCGGGGTCGTCGCCGCCCTGGCGGCCGTGGGCACGCTCGGCCTGCCCGGCCTGCGCAGTCCCGGACCGCTGGGACGGTTCGACCTGGCGGGCGCGGTGTTGTTCGGCGTGGTCGTGGCCGCGCTGGTCACAGCGCTCGGGATCGGGCTCGGTCCCGGCATCGGGTGGTGGGCGCCGGTCGGCCTCGTCGTGGTCGCCGCGGTCTGCGGCGTCGTCCTGGTCCGCGTGGAACGGCGCGCCGCCGAGCCGGCGATCCCCATGGACCTGCTGCGCATCCCCGCCTACCGCGCGTACGGCGTGGCGACGGGCGCGTTCATGGGCATCCTGGTCGTCGGACTGACCGTGTTGCCCCAGCTCGCCTCCGCGCGCGGCATGGGGCCGGGCCAGGCGGCGGTCATGCTCAGCCTGCTGACCGTGCCGTCGACGTTGCTGCCGCTGGTCGCGGCCAGGCTCGCGCGGCGCTGGGCCAGGCAGCTGGTGACGGTGGCGCTGTTCGCCTGCGCCGTCACGGCGGCCGTGCTCCAGTTCACCGATCACCCGGCCGCCCTGCTCGCCGCGGCGGCGGCGATCGGGTTCTGCCTGGGCCTGACCGAGGGCGTGCCCGACGGCCAGGCGCTGAAGCACGTGCCTTCGCACCGGGGCGGAGCCGGGGCGGCGCTGTTCAGCACGACCCGGATGAGCCTGGAGACCTTCACCCTGGCCGCCGCGACCGGCGTGATGACGGCGCTGGGTCCGGCGCCGGGTCTCGCGGTGGCCGGGGCGATGTGCCTGACGGCGGCCGTCATCGTCAGGCAGGCCGTCAGAGACTAGCCAGCAGGTGGCGGGCGGCTTCGACGAGGGCGGCGTTGCCCGGTGCCGGGCTGCCGTCGGGCAGGCGCAGGGTGTCTTCGAGGCCGATCCTGACCGGCATGCCGCGGGTGGCCGCCATGGCGAGGACGGCCCAGGCCGCGCCGTCCTCGCCGTGGAGCAGGATCGGTGCGTGCGAGCGCGCGACCAGCTGCTCGACCAGCTCGGCGGCGGCGTCGAGGGCGGTGACGGGGTCGGTGTCGGTGATCTCGGCCAGCACGCGCAGCACCCGGTCGGCGCGCGGCCAGGCCAGGAACCGCTCGACCGCGTCGGTGCCGGAGAAGATCCCGGCCTCGATGCCGACGCCCCGCTCCAGCAGCGTGTCGGCGAGTTCGGCGGCGCCGTCCTCGTGCCAGTTGACCGACGCGTGGTCGGGCAGCACGCTCCAGGCCCGCACGTGGCCGGCCCGGTCCGCGCCGGTCCACGCGCCGGTGGTCACGCCGACGGGGATGCCGGGTACGGCGGAGCGGACCGCCGTGACGGCGGCGGCGACGTGACCCGGCTCCATGGTGTCGGCTCCGCCGTGGTCCTTCGGGTGGAGGTGGATGTCCTCGGCTCCGGCCGCGACCGCCTCCTTCGCCGCCGCGGCCAGCTCGGCGGGCGTCAGGGGAAGGTGCTCGTGCTCGGCGCGGTCCCGCGCGCCGTTCAGGCAGACCTGCAACATGCCCGAGACCTTCCCAGAACCGGGCCGCCTCACCATTCGGCGGGCTGCGTCGTCGAAGAGCTGACCGTCTTTCCCACCGACCTTGGAGATCCACGATGACCGATTTCCAGCTCATCGCCGACCGCGTCGAGATCGAGGCGCTGCGCGGCGAGTTCACCGACGCCGCGACGATGGGCGACTTCGACCGCTTGGCAGCGCTTTTCACCCCGGACGGCGCGCTACGCATGCCCAACGTGCCGGTCGACCTCGTCGGCCACGAGCAGATGCGCGCCTGGCGGGAGCGGCGGGACGCGTTCGTCGAGCTTTTCGTGCAGCAGACCCATCCCGGCTCGATCCAGCTGGACGGCGACACCGCGACCGGCCGCGCCTACATGCAGGAGGTGATCAAGACACGCGACGGCCAGTGGCACCGCAACTTCGCCATCTACCACGACCGGTACGCGCGCACCGCCGGCGGCTGGCGCTTCACCGAGCGGGTCTACGAGGTCCGTCTTCTCGACGAGGATCGTCCAGGGAAGTGAGCTTGTCGGGATTGCTCACCACGTAGATGTCGCGCACGTGCTCCCCGTCGGCCTCCAGGTCGAGCACCATGACGGCGAGGGGGGTCCCGTCGGTGAACAGCACCACCGACGGGTCGCCGTTGACCTGGCGATAGTGCAGATCGACGGCGACCCGCGACCGTCCGGCGCTCGCCGCCAGCACGCGCGCCACCTTGTCCCTGCCGGATCCCGGGCGCGAGAGGGCTGGAGCATCCGGTGATCGCCGGGGCCGGGCATTTCCTGCAGGAGGATGCCGGGCCCGAGCTGGCCGCCGTGATCGGTGCGTTCATCGCGTCAGCGCGGTGAGGCCGGGTCCGGTGAGCTCGTCGGCGGCGACGGGCCTGCCAGACACGGCGAGCAGGAGCGCCAGGGCGGTGCCGCGCACCTCCTGGCCCTCCCCCGCGTCGAACGAGGTGTCGGTGGCGATCAGGCGCAGCCCGGCGGCGCGTTCCTTGCCGCCGCCCATGCCCACGCCGGTGGCGAGCTGGTGGCGCAGGGCCGCGGCGACGTGTTCGGCCGGGTAGGCCCTGTCCAGGCTGAGGGGGCGGCGGATGTCCTCGCCGTGCACGAACGCCTCGACGAGGCGGGTGGCCTTCGGCGCGGGCGCGCTGGTGGTGCGTCGCGAGACCGCCTCGAAGGCGGCGAGCGTCGCGCCGGGGTCGTCGCGCCGTTCGCGCGCCAGGCCGTCGCTGTTGTAGCGGTCGAAGTCGAACCGGGCGGCCGCCAGCCGGAGCACGAAGCCGGGCCAGGTGGTCTTGGCGTCGTCGACGAGGTGGGCGAGCACGTCGTGCACGTCCCAGCCCGGGCACAGCGACGGGGTGGCCCATCGCTCGGCGGGCAGGTGCTCGAGGTCGCTGATGAGTGCCGCGCGTTCGGTGTGGACGACGTCCCAGATCGTGTTCATACCTGAACTGTACTGTACAGTACAGCTATGACGCCAACGGGTAAGCGCGCCGAGCGCAGCCGCCAGGCCATCGTCGCCGCCGCGCGCGAGCTGTTCGTCTCGGAGGGCTTCGACGCCGGGATGGACCTCATCGCCTCGCGCGCGGGCGTGTCGAAGGTGACCGTCTACAACCACTTCGGCAGCAAGGAGGAGCTGTTCACCGAGGTCGTCGGCCAGGCCATGGGCGAGGCCCACACCACGATGGCCGAGCTGCGCGCCCGCCTCGCCGAGACCGCGGACGCGCGCGAGGCGCTGCTGCACCTGGCCCGCGCGCTGGTGGAGGCCGCCACCGACCCGTCGCGGCTGGCCCTGCGCAACCTCGTCACCGCCGAGCTGCGACGTTTCCCCGAGCTCGGCGAGGCCTACCTGACGCGCGGCCCCGCCCGGTCGGCGGCCGACCTGGGCGAGGCCCTCGGCGACCTGTGCGAGCGCGGCCGGCTGGAGATCGCCGACCGCGAGGTGGCCGTCGTGCAGTTCTTCTCGCTCACGATCTACCCGCACCTGATCGCCGGCACCATCGGCTCCGCCCTCCCCGGTGACCTCGCCGAGCGGCTGGTCACCGAGGGAGTCGAGCTCTTCCTCGCGAGGTACGGCGCCGTCAGCGGGCGTCGCAGTACACCTGCGTGACCAGGCTCGTGAGCAGCCGCTGGAAGTGCTGGGCCGCGCCGCGGGCCGGTGACTCGTCCACCCAGGTCACCGAGGCGGTCAGGGTCTTCTTCCCGTCGGGCGAGCTGTACATCAGCGCCCCGTAGCCGTGGGGCGGGCTGCCGTTGTGCTGGTAGACGGTGCCGCATCCCGGGCCGAGGTCCTGCACGAACAGGCCCAGGCCGTAGCCGAGCTTGCCGTACGGCTTGCGCATCTCGTCGAGCAGCGCGGCGGGCAGGAGCCTGCCGCCGTTCAGCGCGGAGATGAAGGTGGCCTGGTCCTTGGTGGTGGTGATCAGGTCGCCGGCGCCGGTCAGCAGGGAGAGGTTCTGGCGGGAGATGTCGACCACCTTGCCCTGGACGCGGTAATAGCCGTGGGCGTGCGGGCCGGGCAGCTGCGTGCGGTCACCCGGCACCATGGTGTCGCGCATGCCCAGCGGCCGCAGGATCCGGTCCCGCAGCTCGTCGGCGTAGGGCCGCCCGGTGACCTTCTCGATCAGCAGCTGGGCCAGCGTGTAGTTGGTGTTGGAGTACTCCTGCCCGGCTCCCGGCTCGAACCTCGGCGGCTTCGACAGCGCGAGCCGTACCAGCTCCTCCGGCGTGTAGCCGCGGAACCTCTCCGCCACCCAGGCGTCGCCCGAGGCGGTGATGCCGGGCATCCACGTGCCGTCGGGGCCCAGGTCGCCGGTGTAGTTGAACAGCCCGCTGGTGTGCTGCAGCAACATCCGCACGGTGATCCGCGGGTCGAGGCCGAACTCCGGCAGGTGGTCGCTCACCGGGGAGTCCAGGGCGAACCTGTTCTCGGCCACCAGCTGCAGCACCACGGTGGCGACGACGGTCTTGGTCACGCTGCCCGTCCAGAACGACCCGTTGGTCGGCGGCTTGGCGGAGGCGCCGAGCTTGCGCACGCCCGCGCTGCCGGTCCATTCGCCCTGCTCGTCACGGACCCGCAGCTGGATGCCGGTGAAGCCGGCGTCGATCCACTCCTGCAGGTTCTGTCGCAGCTCGGGGCGGTCGGCAGCCGCGGCGGGCGCCGTGACCGCGGTGGCCAGCAGGCCTGCCGCAAGGAAGGGGACCGTCATTCGCCGGAACGTCTTGGCCTTCATGATTGATCGTCTCCAGGGGTCTCAGGGGAAATGTCAGGCGAGGTCGAGGGCAGCGGTGATCTTGCGGGCCATCTCGGTCAACGCGGGGCTCGGCTGCCCGTTGCTCGCACCGGCCGCCGCGTCGACGGCGACGATCACGGTGCTGCGGAAGTTGTCGGCCTCGGCCGGATTGTGGGCCTTCAGCAGGGACATGGAGTCGGAAAGGGCAGGCAGCACGCGATCGGCGAGCTCGGCCACGGTCTTGTACTTCAGGTCCTTGCTCTTGGGCGCCTTGGCCAGCACGTGGCCGACCTGGCCGGTCGCCGCCGACAGCGCCAGGGCGCCGTGAGTGGCGACCTTGTGGGCCGAACCGGCGATGCCGGCCGCGGACATCAGCGAAACGGCGCCCCAGGCGGCGATCCGCAGGGTGATCTGGTCCTGCTCGTTGAGGGTGTTCATGCCGGGGCGCTCCTTCAGGGGTGTTCCGTCGATGGCTCTACGATCGACGGCCGCCCTGATACGGCGCCCACGGCTTCCTGACACGTCGCTGACACCACCCGGGGGCGGTGTCAGCGCTCGGGGTGCACCCGCTCCCACGCCTCGAACGCCACGTCCCACTCGGCGGCCGACAGCGCCGAGACCGAGGCGGGGAAGAGGCCGTCCTCCTCCTTGCGGATGTGCTCCCACAGGTGGGCGACGGCCTGGCGCATCGTCGTACGGTCGTCCTCGCGGTTCAGGTCGGCGGCGGCCAGGAACGCGTCGAGCTCGCGGTGCTCGTCCACGAGCGCCGCGACGTAGCCCGCGTACTCCTCCTGGCCCGCCATGACCTGGAACAGGCCGTCCTCCTCGGCGACGAAGTGCGGGGCCAACAGGGCGCGCAGGCGGCCGACGAGCTCGGCGGCCGGTTCGCCGTGGTCGAGCGCGCGGCGGATGTCACTGGCGGTGTCGTAGATGGCTTCGTGCTCGGCGATGAACTCTTTGAGCAGGGGCATCTCGCGGCAGCCGCAGTAGTCGCACACCCGATCATCATCGCAGCGGGTGATGCGGAAGCCACGGAGCGACGGCGGTGCCGTGCCGGGGGGGTGACTTGACCTATGACGTTACGGTAATGCAACCCGACAACTCATCACGTTCTTCTCGGGATCATGGCACGCTGACCGGCGTCATATGTGATCGATGAGGAGACCTCTATGGCGTTACGGGTCCACGAGGCCTTTGCACAGCAGGTGCGTCACACCCCAGAACGCACCGCCGTCGTGGCGGGGACCACCCGCCTCACCTACGCCGAGCTCGACCACCTCGCCAACGGCATCGCCCACGACCTGGGCCGCCACGGGGCGGGCCGGGAGGCGGCCGTGGGCGTCTGCCTGGACCGCGACGCGACGATGCTCGCGGCGCTCCTGGGCGTCTGGAAGGCGGGCGCGGCCTACGTGCCGCTCGATCCCGCCTATCCCGCCGAGCGGCTCAACTACATCGCCCGGGACTCCGGCGCCAAGCTCCTGATCACCTCCGCCGACGTGGCGCGGCGCGGCGTCCTGCGCGGCGCGGACACTCCCGCCGTGCTCGCCCACGACTCGGCGCCCGCCCCGCACGCGCCCGACGTGCCCGGCGCCGGCGGCGACGCCGCCTACATCATGTACACGTCGGGCTCGACCGGCCTGCCCAAGGGCGTGGTCATCGAGCACCGCAACCTCATGGCCCTGCTGACGGCCGAGACCGGCTTCTTCGCCGACGAGGTCGCGGGCATGCTGGCGGCCACCTCGATCTGCTTCGACCCCTCGGTCAGCCAGCTGTTCCTGCCGCTCATCTGCGGCGGCACGGTGATCCTCGCCGACAACCTGCTCGCCCTGCCCACGCTGCCCGCGCGCGACGAGGTCACCACCGTGTACGGCGCGCCCTCGGCGCTGGTCTCGCTGCTGGCCCAGCCGCTGCCCGCCGGGGTGCGGACCGTCGTGTCAGGGGGCGAGCCGCTGACTCGGGCCTTGGTGGAGCGGATCTACGCGAACCCGGGCGTGCGCCGCGTTGTAAACGTATACGGTCCAACCGAATGCACCGTGACCTGCGGTTCTCACGACGTCACCCGCGACTCCGCCGGGGAGCCCCCGATCGGGCTCGGACACGCCGGTTCGGTGCTGTCGGTGCGCGGCCCCGACGGCCGTCGCGTGGCCGACGGGGAGACGGGCGAGTTGTGGGTGTCGGGGCCGCTCGTCGGACGCGGCTACCTCGACCGGGCCGAGCTCACGGCGTCCCGGTTCGTCGTCAGCGAGGGTGAGCGCCACTATCGGACCGGGGATCAGGCCCGGATCGAGGGCGGGGTCCTCGTCTACGCCGGACGTGACGACGACCAGGTGAAGGTCGCGGGATTCCGGGTCGAACTCGGCGAGGTCAGGGCCGCGCTGGCGGCGCACCCGCTGGTGCGCAACGCGGCCGTCCTCGCCCGCGCCGACCACACCGGGGTCCGGCGGCTGGTGGCGTACGTGGAGGGGGACGCCACGCCTGCCGGGTTACGGGGGTGGGTGCGGGAGCGGTTGCCGGACCATATGGTGCCCGCCCGGGTCGTCGTCATGGAGCGGTTACCGCTCGGCCCCACCGGCAAGATCGACCGCGCTCGGCTGGCCGCGATGGACCTCGACCCGTGGCCTGACGCCCGGCTCGCCCAGGACCCTGCGCCCTCCACCGCGCCCGGTTCGCCGCCTCGCACCGCGATCGAGCAGGACCTGGCCGGCATCGTCGCCGGCGTGCTCGGCAGGCCGGATCCCGTCGGCCTCCACGACCACTTCCTCGACCTCGGCGGGCACTCCATGGCCGCCGCCCAGGCCTGCGCCCGCATCGAGACGGACCTGGGCGTCCGCGTCCCCCTCACCGCCTTCCTCGGCCGCCCCACCGTCGCCGAGCTGGCCGACTACGTCACCTCCGCGGGACCCTCCTTGGAACCCGCCGCCGCCACCGCGCTCACCCGCCACCACGGCCGCACCCGCTATCCCCTCACCGCCGCCCAGCACGGCATGTGGCTGCTGCGCGAGGTCGGCCAGAGCAGCACCGCCACGGCGATCGCGATACGGCTGCGCGTGCACGGCATCGACACGCCCGATCCCGTCCAGCGGGCCCTCGACCGGCTCGTGGCCGAGCACGAGGTGCTGCGCAGCGTCATCGTCCCCGGCCCAGGAGGCACCCCGGAAGCATCGGTGCTGGCCCCGGAGCCCGTCCCCGTAACGGTGCACGATCTGCGGTCGATGGACGCCGCCGAGCAGGAGGCCTACGTCAGGGCCCTGCCCGTGGCCGGGTTCGACCTGACCGCGGACACGCCGTTGCTGCGCGCCGAACTGCTCTGGATGGGCGACGGCAGCGCCGACCTGCTGGTGTCGAGCGACCACACGGCGTTCGACGGCTGGTCGATCGGCCTGCTCATGGCCGAGCTCGCCCACCACATCCCGGGCGCGGAGCACGCGTCCGCCACCGGCGCCCCCGCCTTCCAGGTGGGCGACGTCGCGCTTGCCGAGCAGCAGGCCCTCGCCGGGCTGGAGCCCTTGCGCGCCTTCTGGACCGACGAACTGGCCGGAGCCGCTCCTCCGTACGAGGTGCTGTCCGCCGCCGACGGCCCGGGACGGGGCAGGGGCGGGCGCGTCACGCTGCCGCTGCCCGAGCGGGCCGCCGCCGCCGTCGGCGCACTGGCCGCGGCCTGCGGCACCACGCCGTTCTCCGTCTACCTGACCGTCCTGGGGCTGCTGACGGCCGCCCAGACCGACCGGGCGGACGTCCTTCTCGGAGCGGCGGTCGCCGACCGGGCCAGGCCGGGCCTCGACAGCCTGGTCGGACCGCTGGTGGACGCCCTGCCCGTACGGCTGCGCCTCGACCACGATCTGCCCGTCCGCGACGCGATCGCGCGGGCGGCCGCGGCCACCGCCCGCGCCATGGACCACATGGCGCTGCCCGCGCACGAGCGGCTCGCGGTGTCCGGAGTCGAACGGCCTCGCGGGGCGATGCTCACGCCAGTGGTGCTCTCCCTGCAGCCGCCCGCCGTGCCGGTGCGCGTCGGCGGGGTCGAGCTGCTCGGCGAGCTGAGCGGCGGCGGCGCGCAGGCGCCGTGCACGGTGTTCGTCAACGCCGGCTCGCGCGGCATGGAGGTGCAGGTCGAGTACGACGAGGACCTGTTCGGGCGGCCGGCGGCCGAGGAACTCGCCGAGCGGTTCGTGCGCCTGGTCGAGCAGGTGCCCGGCGCGCCCGACCGGCCGCTGTCCGGGTTCGACCTGGTGGGCGCGGAGGAGCGGGCCGCGTTGCTGGAGCTGGGCACGGGCCCTGCCCTGCCCGCCGACGTGCCGCCGACCGCGGTGCACGCCGTGCTGGCGCATGCCGTACGGCACGCGGACACGATCGCCGTCGACGACGGGACGGCCACGCTGACGTACGGCGAGCTGGCCCGAGGCTCGGCCCGCGTCGCCCACGCGCTGGCCGAGCATGCTGGGCGCGCGCGAGCGGGCTCGGCCGGCGCGACTCCGGCCGATCCGAGCGGCGAGGTCGTCGTCGGCGTGTGCCTGCCGCGCGACCGCAGGCTCACCATGGCCGTGCTCGGCATCGCCAGGGCCGCTGCCGCTTACGTGCCGCTCGATCCCGAGCACCCGGCCGAGCGCCTGCGTTTCCAGGTCGACGACTCAGGCGCCCGGGTGGTGCTGGCGACGGCGGAGACGCGGGCGGTGGCGGCGGGCCTGGGCGTCGAGGTGATCGACGTCGACACCCTCCCGGACGCCACCGCCGAAGACATCGCCACGAGGCCCGACGGCCTCGCCTACGTGCTCTACACCTCGGGCTCGACCGGCCGCCCCAAGGGCGTGGAGGTCACCCATGCCAACCTGGCGGCGCTGGTCGCCGCCGTCCGCGAGGCCGTGGACATCCGGCCCGGCGACGTGATGCTGGGTCTGACCCCGTTCTCCTTCGACGTCTTCGGCTTCGACTTCTGGGTGGGGCTGTCCTGCGGCCTGCGCCTGGAGCTGCTCGACCGCGACGGCGCGATCGACGGCCACGCCATCGCCAGGAGGATCGAGGCGTCGGGCGCGACCCTGATGACCGCGACGCCGACGACCCTCAGAATGCTGATGGCCGCAGGCTGGGCGGGCTCGCCGGTGCAGGTGCTGAGTATGGGTGAGGCGCTCGACCCCGCGCTCGCCCGCGACCTCCTGCCGCGGGTGCGGCGGTTGTGGAACGCCTACGGCCCGACCGAGACCACGATCTACTCCACGCTCGCCCTCCTCGACGGTCCGATGGACGACGGCGTGCCGATCGGCCGGCCGCTGCACGGCGAGCGGGCCTATGTGCTCGACCAGGCGGGCCGCCTCCTGCCGCGCGGGGCCACCGGCGAGTTGTGGATCGGCGGTGCGGGCGTCGCCCGGGGATACCGGGGGCGGCCCTCGACCGTGTTCGACGACGACCCCTTCATGCCGGGCGAGCGCCGCTACCGGACCGGCGACCTGGCCCGGTGGCGGGCGGACGGCTCGCTCGACTACCTGGGCCGACGCGACCACCAGGTCAAGCTGCGCGGCCATCGGATCGAGCTCGGCGAGATCGAGGCGGTGTTGCGCGAGCACGTGGCGGACGCCGTGGTGGCCGTCGTGGACGGTGACCATCTGGTGGGTTACGTGGTCGGCGCGGGTGACCCCGCCGTGCTGGAGGCGCGGCTGCGGCAACGGCTGCCCGGCTACATGGTGCCCGGCCAGTGGGTGGCGATGGAGGCGATGCCGACCACGTCCTCCGGGAAGGTGGACCGGCGGGCGCTGCCCAAGCCGGTGCGGACGGCGGCGACCGACTCACCGCCGCCGGAGACGGAGGCCGAGCTGCTCGTCGCCGAGGTGTGGTCGGAGGTGCTGGAACGTACCGGGCTGGGCGTGCTGGACGACTTCTTCGTGCTGGGCGGGCACTCGGTGGCCGCGACCCGGGTGACCGGGCGGCTGCGCGAGGTGCTGGAGCTGGAGGTGCCGGTGCGGCTGCTGTTCGAGCGGCCGACGCTGGGCGCCTTCGCCGCGGCCGTCGAAGCGCTGCTGCTGGCCGACCTGGACGAGGAAGAGGCGGGCGCGCGATGACCGTCAGTGACGAGCGGGTCAAGCAGCGGCTCGCCGCCCGCCTGTCGGCCGGCCGCAGGGCACTGGGCGAGCGGCCGACGGGCATCCCCGTCGCCGAGGGCGCCACACCCCTCAGCCCCGCCCAGGCCAGGCTCTGGTTCCTGTCGCAACTCGACGACGGAGCCGCCTACAACGTCCCCACCGCCATCCGCCTGACCGGCGGCCTCGACCCCGACGCCCTCCTCGGCGCCGTGCGCGACCTGGCCGAGCGCCATCCGGTCCTGCGCAGCACCGTCGACGGGGAGACGACGACCGCTCTGCCCGCGGACACGATCCCGCTGCGTCTGGCGCAGGTGGGCGGGGACGAGCTCGCCGAGTGCCTGCGCCGCGAACAGCAGACCCCCTTCGACCTGGCCACCGAGCCCCCGACCCGCGCCACCCTGTTCCGCCTGGAACGCGACGAGCACGTCCAGGCAGACGGCGGGCACGCGCTGCCAGGCGACGAGCACGTCCAGGCCGGTGACGAGCACGTGCTGGCCCTCACCGTCCACCACATCGCCTTCGACGCCTGGTCGCGCGACCTGGCCGTCGCCGAGCTCGGCGCGCTCTACGCCGCCCGGCTGGGCGACAGGCAGGCGCCGCCGCCGCCGAGGGTGCGCTACGGCGACTACGCCGCGTGGCTGGCCACCCGTCCGGAGGGTGACCTGGCCTGGTGGGAGGCGCGGCTGGCGGGCCTGGAGGGCGTGCTGGACCTGCCCACCGACCGGGCGCGCCCGAGCGTGGCAGCCTGGACGGGCGCCGAGGTGCCGGTACGGCTGACGCCCGAACTGGCCGCGAAGGTGCGCGCGAGCGCGGCCGAGCGGGGCTGCACCCCGTTCATGGTCTTCCTCGCGGCCTGGTCGGCGCTGCTGTCGAGGATCAGCGGCACCGACGACGTCCCGGTGGGCGCGCCGGAGGCGGGACGCCTGCATTCGGACGCCGATACGATGCTCGGCTGCTTCGTCAACACGCTGGTCATGCGCTGCGACCTGTCGGGCGACCCGACCGGCGCGCAGCTGCTGGCGCGCACCCGCGACGTCGCCCTGGACGCCTTCGCCCATCGTGACGTGCCGTTCGAGCGCATCGTCGAGCGGCTGCACCCCGAGCGCAGCCTGGCGACCACACCGATCTTCCAGGTGCTGCTCAACGTCGTCGACACCGCTCCGGCGCCGCCGTCCTTCCCGGGCCTGGGAGTGGAGGTCTTCGAGCCGCCGGTGCGGACCGCCAAGTACGACCTCAACCTGTCGTTCACCCACACGGGCGACGGCTACGAGGGCATGCTGGCCTACCGCACGGACCTGTTCGAGCCGCGTACGGCGGAGCGGATGGCGTCGTGGTACCTGACGCTGCTCGACGGCATGCTGACCGACCCTGAGTGTCCGGTGGGCGCGATCGCGCTGGAAGCGGTCGACGGCCCCCAGATCGAGGGCCGCCGGGCGAGCTTCGACCTGTCGCGCCCAGTGCACGAGCTCATCGAGGAGCAGGCCGTACGCCGTCCGGAGGCGGTCGCCGCCACCGACGCGCACGGCAGCCTCACCTACCGTCAGGCCGATCGGCTCGGCAACGGCGTCGCCCACCGGCTCGTGGCGCGGGGCCTGCTGCCCCAGGAGCCGGTCGGCGTGCTGACAGGACGGGGGACGGCGCTGGTGCCCGCCCTGCTGGGCGTGCTCAAGGCGGGCGGCGCCTACATGCCGATGGAACCCGCCTACCCCGACGACCGCCTGGCCTACATGGCCGAGACGGCGGGCGCGCGGCTGGTCATCGCCTCTCGCGAGCACGCCGGGCGGGTCCCGGGAGCGCTGGTGCTGGAGGACCTGCTGGAGGAGGCGCCGGCGCCGCCCGGGGTGGCGGTGCGGTCCGACTTCCTGTCGCACGTCAAGTTCACCTCGGGCTCGACCGGCCGGCCGAAGGGCGTGGGCGTCGAGCACCGCTCGCTGGTGCACTACCTGAACGCGGTGCGCGACCACGTGGGGCCCGAGCACGACTCGTTCGGCGTGGTCTCCACGATCGCCTCCGACCTGATCCTCACGTGCCTGTTCGGCGCGCTGATCAGCGGCGGGACCGTGCACCTGGTCGACCAGGACGCCGCCACCGACCCCGCGCTCTACGACGTCGGCGCGGTGGACGTGGTCAAGATGGTGCCGAGCCACCTGGAGTTGCTGGCCGCGCACGGCGAGCTGGCGGAGGTGCTGCCGCGCAGGTTGCTCATCCTGGCGGGCGAGGCCACCTCGTGGGAGCTGGCGGGACGGATCAGGGCCGCGCGGCCCGACCTGGAGCTGCAGATCCACTGCGGCCCCACGGAGGCCACCGTCTCGGTCCTGGCCGGCACCGCGCCCTCCGTGCCGACCGGCTCCGGCTCTGTGCCGCTCGGCCGTCCGCTGCCCGGCGTCTCCTGCTACATCGTCGACCGGCACGGCAGGCCGCTGCCCGCCGGGGTGCCTGGCGAGTTGTGGATCGCCGGTCCCACGGTGGCGCGCGGCTACCTGGGCATGCCCGAGCTGACCGCGGAACGGTTCGTCCCCGACCCGGTCGCGGGCGCCGACCGCTGCTACCGGACGGGAGACCGGGTGCGGCTCAACGCCGACGGTCTCGTGGAGTTCCTGGGCCGGGTCGACGACCAGGTCAAGATCCGCGGCTTCCGCGTCGAGCTGGGCGAGGTCAAGAGCGCCCTGCAGGAGCAGCCGGGGGTCGCGGAGGCGGCGGTGCTGCCGGTCGGCGAGGGTCATTCGCGCCGCCTGGCCGCCTGGGTCGCTCCGGGACGTGTCGATGTGGCCGAGCTGCGGGCGGGACTGCGTGAACGCCTGCCCGACTACATGGTGCCCGCGGCGATCGTCGTGCTGGACGAGCTGCCGCTCACGCCGCTCGGCAAGGTGGACCGGGCCCGGCTGCCCGCGCCGGAGATCTCCGTCGCCGACCGGGTCGCTCCGAGCACGGAGGCGCAGCTGAGGGTGGCGCAGGCCTGGGCGCAGGTGCTGCCCGAGCAGGAATTCGGCATCGACGACGACTTCTTCGCCCTCGGCGGCGACTCCTTCCGCGCCATCAAGGCGATCAAGCTGATCGACCCGTCGCTGCGGGTGATCGACCTGTTCACGCGGCCGACGGTGCGCGAGCTGGCCGCCCATCTGGAGTCGGGGTCGCTGGCCGGGAGCGGGCTGCTGCACCGCCTGGCCGGTCCGCGCACCGCTCGCCGTACGCTCGTGTGCGTGCCGTACGGCGGCGGCTCCGCGGCTTCCTTCGGGCCGCTGGCGGCCGAGCTCGGCGCCACGGGCACGGCGGTGCTGGCGGTCGAGCTGCCCGGCCACGATCCGGCCAGGCCGGAGGAGGCGATGCTGCCGCTGGGCGAAATCGCCGGCCGGCTGGCGGCCGAGCTGGAGGGCGGCGGGCCCGTCGCGCTGTACGGACACTGCGTCGGCTCGGCGGTCGCGACCGAGCTGGCGCTGCGGCTGGAGAACGCGGGCGTCGAGGTGAGCGGCCTGATCGTGGGCGGCAGCTTCCCCGACGCCCAGCTTCCAGGACGGCTCTCGCAGTGGTGGAACCGGCGCTTCCCCGCCCATCGCTGGAGCAACGACCGGGCCCAGCGCGACTTCCTGCGCACCCTGGGCATGGCCGAGGACGCCGGCGACGTGTCGGTGATGGTGCGCGGCCTGCGCCACGACGTGGAACAGGCGCAGGTCTGGTTCACGCGCGAACTCCAGGCGCCGCGCAAGCTGCGCGCCCCGGTGTTGTGCGTCGTGGGCGAGCGCGACCGTGCCACCGAGCTGTACACCGAGCGTTACCGCGAGTGGGGCGCCTTCGCCGACCGGGTGGAGCTCGCCGCCATCCCGAAGGCGGGCCACTACTTCATCAAGCACCAGGCGCGGGAGCTGGCCGAGCTGATCGACGGCCATCTGTCGAGCTGGGAGGCGGGCCGGGTGCCGGAGCCGCTGGAGGCGGTCGAGGTGGTCGGCGAGCAGGCTCGCCGGGATCTGCGCCGCTTCTACACGGTGGCGGCCGGTCAGACGGCCTCGCTGCTGGGCAACGCGCTGACCTCCTTCGCGCTGGGCGTATGGGCCTACCAGGCCAGCGGCAGGGTCTCCGACTACGCGCTGGTGACCATGCTGGCGCTGCTGCCGGCCGTCCTCGCCTCGCCCCTGGGCGGCGCGGTGGCCGACCGGGTGGACCGGCGCCTGGTCATGCTCGCCTGCGACGGCGTCTCGGCGCTGGCCACGGCGGCCCTGGTGGTGCTGCTGTGGCTGGGACGGCTGGAGGTCTGGCAGGTCGGCGTGATCGCGGCGGTGCTGTCGCTGGTCACCGCCTTCCATCGGCCCGCCTACCTGGCGGCGGTGGCGCAGCTGGTGCCCAAGCCGTACCTGATGCAGGCGAACGCGCTGGCCAATCTGGGCACCGGTCTGGGCATGCTGATCGCCCCGCTGGCGGGCGCGGCGCTCATCACCCTGGTCGGGGTGCACGGCGTGATCGCCGTGGACGTGGTGACCTTCCTGTTCGGCCTGGCGACGCTCCTGCTGGTGCGCTTCCCCGACCGGCTCTTCCGCCGTTTGGAGGAGTCGTTCTGGCAGGCGATCGCGGGCGGCTGGCGCTTCCTTGTCCGCCGGCGCCCGCTGATGGTCATGATCGTCTTCTTCGCGATCGAGAACTACTTCGGCATGCTCGCCCTGGCCATCACCGTCCCCGTGGTGATGGGCTTCGGCGGTGTCGCCGGGGTCGGCACGGTCACCGCCCTGCAGGGCCTGGGAGCGGTCGCGGGCGGCCTGGTCATGGTCTTCTGGAACGGCACCAGGCGCCGTGCGATCGGCATGGTCGGCTTCGTCAGCGGCTTCGGCTTCGGGATCGTCCTCATCGGCCTGCAGCCGTCGGTCTGGGTGGCGGCGTTCGGCGGCTTCGTCTCGTGGTTGTTCCTGAGCGTGCTCAACGCCCACTGGCTGGCGATCATCCAGCTCAAGGTGGGGCTCGATCTTCAGGGGCGGGTGCTGGCCACCAACCAGATGCTGGCGGTGTCGATGACGCCGCTGGCGTTCCTGACGGCTCCGGCGCTGTCGGCGTGGTTCGGGCCGCTGCTGGATCCCGGCGGGGCGCTGGACGGCACCTGGGTGGGCGACCTGGTGGGCGTCGGCGACGGCCGCGGCGTCGGGCTGCTCCTGGCGGCGACAGGAGCGGTGCTCGTGGCCTGGGGCGCGCTGGGGCTGGCCTACCGCCCGCTGCGCCTCATGGAGGACGAACTGCCCGACGCGATCGCCGGCGCGGAAATCGCCGACAATCTCGACCTGATCGATAGAGAAATGGCTTCACGCAAATGATACTTCGTGTTACGAATTATTGTTTTCAAGGCCTTCGACAAGGCATTTGACAGTAGTTCGTGTGGATCACCACAATGATTTCCGGCCCGGCGAACCCGGGCCGGAATTCGTTTCCCAGAACAATGACGTTCCAGGAGCCTCACCGTTTGTCCAAGACCACACTCGTCCTGATCGGCACGGGTGGGCTCGCCCGAGGTATCGCGTACGCGCTCGCCACGACGACGACCCCGCTCGACCTCGTGATCGCGGGCCGCAGCCTCGACCGCACCGCCGAACTCGCTTACGTCACCGCCACCCGCGCCGCCCTGTCAGGCACTCCGCTGACCGTCCGGCCGGTCACCCTGGATCTCGCGGGCGACGACCTGGCAGCCTCCCTCTCCGCGCTCGACCCGGCGGGTGTCGTGCTCGCCGCCTCCACCCAGTCCCCCTGGGAGCACACGCAGGCACCCTCGGCCTGGACGGCGTTCGTGCGTCAGTCCGGGTTCGGCGTGACGCTCCCCTTCCAAGCCGAATTTGCGCTTCGTGTCGGCCGCGCCCTCACCGCGGCCTGCCCACGGGCGTGGTTCGTCAACGCGTGTTTCCCCGACGCGGTCAACCCGGTGCTCGACGCCCACGGCGTGCCCGTGTTGTGCGGCATCGGCAACGTCAGCCTGCTGGCCGCGAGCCTGCGCTCCGCGCTCGGACTCGCGCCCGCCGACCGCCTGGCCGTCCTGGCCCACCACGCCCACCTGCACGCCCAGCCGGAAGAGGCCAGGGCATGGCTGGAGGGCGAGGAGGTGCCCGAGGTCGGCAAGGCGCTGGCCGCCCAGCGCGCCACCACGCGCAGCGAGCTCAACCACGTCACCGGCCTGGCCGCAGCCCGATTCCTCACCGGGCTGCTGACCGGGGCGGTCCAGCACACCAGCCTGCCGGGCCCGCTGGGCCTGCCGGGCGGCTATCCGGTGCGTGCCGCAGGCACTCACCTGGAGCTGGACCTGCCGGCCGGACTGAGCCTGGAGGAGGCGGTCGCCTTCAACCAGCGCTCGGCCGAGCGTGACGGTGTCGTCGTCGAGAACGGCACCGTGCGCTTCACCACCCCGTCCCCGCCCGAGTTCACCCTGCCCGATTTCGCCGTGCACGAGCTCGACCGGGTCCGCATCGAGCTGGACCAGCTCAGGACCCGGCTACGTGACCGACCCCCGTCCTCCTCCCCATCCCTCTGAGCGAGGTCCGCCAGCATGACCCAGTCCGTCCTCACCCCCGCCACCCGGCACGCCAACCTGCTCGTCGACTTCTACGACAGGCTGCCGCGCTCCATCGCCGCGTGCGTCGACGACCCGTCGCCCGTGCGCGAGGGCGCCGCCTTCTCACCAGGCTTCCTGCTGCCGGAGCTCGACGGCCCCATGCGGGAGTTCCTGTCGGTGGCCACCGCCGCCTGGCAGCCCATGGGCCAGTACGGCGGGCACGCGCTGACCCTGCTCGACCTGACCCGCAACCCGGGCACCGGCACCACCAAGACCTTCGCCTCGCTGCTGATCGTGGCGCGGGCGGTGGAGTACATCAGGCGATACGGCGAGCCGGTCACGATCTTCTCCCCCACCTCGGCCAACAAGGGCACCGCCCTGCGCGACGCCGTCCTGCGCGCGATCGAGACCGGCCTGGTCGAGCCCGAGCAGCTGCGCGTGGTGATCCTGGCCCCGGCCTCGTGCGCCGCCAAGCTGCGCTCCAGCCGCCTGTCGGCCGACCCGGGGCTGCGCGCGCTCAACCCGCTGCTGCTCTACACCGGCCAGGAGCCCGAGGACGTCAAGGCGATCGGCCGCGCGTTCGCCGACAAGCACGGCGGCGAGGTCGACGGGCGCCTGTGGTACTCCCTGGACCTGGCCAACTACCTGGTGGCCGACACCGCCCGCGCCTTCTTCGAGCACGAGGCCGACCCCGTCGGCGACACGCCCCGCCTGCACGCCCACGCCGTCTCCAGCGCCTTCGGCATGCTCGGCTACCACCGGGGCCGTGCCGTCCTGGAGGACGACGGCCTGGCCTCGCCCGCCACCCGCCCGGCCACGCTGCTGGTGCAGCACCTGGGCACCCCCGACATGGTGCTGAGCCTGCGCCACGACTCCTTCGACCGCTCGCACCTGCCCGCCTTCCAGCCCGACGGCCGCGGCCTGTACGCCCAGTCGGCCGACCCGCGCTTCCCGCAGGTCACCTACGACCCGCACGAGGTGCTCGACCCGACCTTCTACACCCACAGGCCCGCCACCTCCCCGGCCATGAACGACCTGATCGGCCGCTTCGGCGGCGACGGCATCGTGGTCTCGCTGGCCGAGTGCGTCGAGCGATACCCGCACCTGCGCGAGCTGCTGGCCCCCACCGGCTGCGCCCTGCCCGCCGACCTGCGCACGCTGCGCGAGTGGTCGCTGGTGATGGCGATGACCGGCGTCCTGAACGCGGTGGACCGGGGCCTGGTCGAGGAGGGCCGCGACATCGTCGTGCACGGCTCGGGCTCCTACGGCGTGGCCGATTACACGCTCCTGGAGCAGGAGGCGACCATCCCGGTCGCGTCGGTCGAGGACGTCGCCGAGGCGGTCCTGCGCCCGTGAGCGAGCTGTCTGTCGCCGTCGTGGGGATGGCGGGTCGATTCCCCGGCGCGCAAGACGTGCATGCCTTCTGGCGCAATCTGCTCGACGGGACCGACGCCGTCCACGACTACAGCGCGGACGAGCTGCGCGCGCTGGGCATCGAGCCCGGCAGCGCGGTGCCCGCCGGGGGCAGACTCGACGGGGTGGCCGGGTTCGACGCCGGCTTCTTCGGCGTGCCCGACGACGAGGCGCTGCGCATGGACCCTCAGCAGCGGCTCTTCCTGGAGCAAGCCTGGCTGGCGCTGGAGGACGCCGGGTGCGACCCGCAGTCCTACGACGGCCTCGTCGGCGTCTTCGCCGGAGCCTCACCGAACAGGTACTTCCTGTTCAGGCAGTTCGACGGCGACTGGAACCATCCCGCCGGGTGGGCCGCCGACTACCTGACCGCCCAGGCCGCCTACCGGCTGGGCCTGACCGGGCCGGCGATGGCCGTGCAGACCGCCTGCTCCAGCTCGCTGGTGGCGGTGTGCATCGCGGCGCAGAACCTGCTCGACTTCCGCTGCGACGTGGCCCTGGCGGGCGGGGTGAGCGTCACCGAGCCGCGCTTCCGCCACACGCCGGGCGGCCTGGTCTCGCCCGACGGGCGCTGCCGCGCCTTCGACGCCGACGGCAAGGGCGCGGCGTACGGCAGCGGCGTCGCGGTGCTGGCGCTCAAGCGTCTCGACGACGCGCTGCAGGACGGCGACCACGTCTACGCGGTCCTGCGCGGATGGGCGGTGGCCAACGACGGCGCCGCCCGCGCGGGCTTCGCCGCCCCCGGCCTGTCCGGCCAGGCGATGGTCGTGGCCGAGGCGCTGGCCGGGGCCGAGCTGACGCCCGCCGACATCGGCTACGTCGAGGCGCACGGCAGCGGCACCACCACGGGCGACGCCATCGAGATGGCGGCGCTGTCGCGTGCCTTCGGCGCGGGCCTGCCTCCCGGCTCGATCGCGGTGGGCTCGGTCAAGACCAACGTGGGCAACCTCGACGCCGCCTCCGGCGTGGCGGGGCTGGTCAAGGCGGTGCTGGCCGTACGGCACGGCGTCGTTCCCGCCAACCTGCACTTCTCGCGGCCCAATCCGGAGATCGACTTCGACACCTCGCCGTTCTTCGTGCCGGTCAAGAACCACGACCTGCACGTACGGCGGGCAGGGGTCAGCTCGTTCGGGCTCGGCGGCACGAACGCGCACGTCATCGTCGAGCACTTCGACGAGCCCGAACGCGCCCCCGAGAGCGGCGGGTGGCGGCTGCTGCCGGTGTCGGCGCGCACCCCCGCCGCGCTCGACGACGCCCTGACAGCGCTGGCGGACTTCCTGCGGGCCGTCCCGTGCCGCCTGGACGACGTGGAGCACACGCTGGCCGGCCGCCGTGCCTTCGAGGAGCGCGCGGTGGTGCTCTGCCGCGACGTGCCCGAGGCGGTGGCGGGCCTGCGCGCCCTCCTGGCGGGCCAGGAGGGCGTGCCCGGCGAGGCTCCGGCCGGCCTGCGGGCGCGGGCCGTGGCGTGGCGGGGCGGCGAGTGCGACGCCGTGCCCGCAGAAACGGGTGCGCGGCGCATACCGCTACCCGGTTACCCCTTCCAACGCGAGCGTTACTGGATCGAGGTGGGCTCGTGAGCCGCTGGTTCAGCGTCGTCCAGCCCAGGCCGCAGGCCCGGGCGCTGCTGTTCTGCCTGCCGTACGCGGGGGCGGGCGCGGGAGCCTTCCGCGGCTGGGCGGCCGCGGCCGACCCGGGGCTGGAGGTCGTCGCCGTGGTGCCGCCGGGCCGCGAGCACCGCTACTCCGAGCCCGCCGCCATGGACGTGGGCGAGCTGGCGACGCAGATCGTCGCCCGCGCCGACCGCCCCTACGCCCTGTACGGGCACTCGATGGGCGGGCGCGTCGGGTTCGAGCTGGTCAGGGAGCTGCGGCGGCGGGGCGCGCGGCTGCCCGAGCGGTTCTACCTGGGCGGCTGCCGCCCGCCCGACCTGGCCGAGCCGCTCGACGGGCTGGCGCACGCCTCCGACGAGGACCTGCTGACGGGACTGACCGAGCTGGGCGGCATGCCGCAGGAGGTGCTCGACTCCCCCGAGCTGCTGGCGGTGGTGCTGCCGACGCTGCGCGCCGACTTCGTCTGGCTCGACGGCTACCGGTTCGTGCCGGAGGAGCCGCTGCCGGTGCCGATCACCGCGTTCGGCGGCGCCGACGACCCGGTCACCGAGGTGATGGGGCACTGGGCCGCGCACACCGGGGCCGGCTTCCGGCTGCACGTGGAGCCGGGCGGGCACTTCTTCCTGCACGGCTCCATGGAGCGCATCCTCACCACGGTCGCCGCCGACCTGCTGGAGCGGCCGCACCTGACTCCGCTGGGCGACACCGGCTGGTCGGTGTGGCGCGAGGCGATCCTGCGCAGCACCGGCTTCCCCGCCGAGGGGCTGGAGCTGTTCACCGCGCCCGAGGCCGCCCGCGCGGCCGACGCGTTCCTGGCCGGCGACGGGTTACGCGAGGACTTCGAGACGGCCTTCGACGCCGCGGTCGAGGTCAGCGCCGCCCAGGCCACGGAGCTGGCCGCCGACCCGCTCCTGCGCGAGGCGCTCACCTGGCAGAACCGCACCATGCTCCCCTCGCTCGACGGCCTGGCCACGCCGGGGCCGCGCAACCACCGGCGCCGCTCGCGCGAGCTGATGCTGGCCAAGTACTGGCAGCGTTACTGCGCCAAGAACGAGACCATCGGCTTCTTCGGCCCCGTCGCCTGGACCAGGATCGACCCCGACGCCCCCGCGATCACCCTGCAACCCGGCCCAGGCCTGCTGCGCGAGCGCCGGGTGGGCTTCGAGGACTGGGCGATCCGCGCCTACGCCGCGCGCGTGGCCGCCGACCCGGCCGTGCGGCCCACGTTGCCGGTCGCCCTCCAGCCGCACCTGTGGCTGGAGGAGCGGCTGCTGCACCGGCCCGCGCACCCGCCGCTGCAGCTGTCGGCGCCCGAGGCGGCCACGCTGGCCCTGTGCGACGGGCGGCGCAGCGCGGAGAAGGTGGCCGCCGAGGCGGCGGGCCAGGCGGGCATCCGCACCCCCGCCGACGCGATGGTGCTGCTGGAACGCCTGCACGAACGCGGCCTGCTGTCGTGGGGCGAGCTGCCGCAGGTACCCGACTGCGAGGTGCGGCTGCGTGCCCTGCTCACCCACGGCGACACCGCCGAGCACCGGCGCGCCCTCGACGGGCTGGAGCGCCTGTGCGCGGCCCGCGACCTGGTGGCGGCGGCCGCGGGAGACCCGCACGCGCTGCGCGAGGCGCTCGACGCGCTCGACGCCGAGTTCACCGAGGTCACCGGGCTGCCGCCGCAACGCAAGGCCGGGCAGACCTACGCCGGGCGCGGCCTGGTCTACGAGGACACCACCCGCGACGTGGACGTCTCCTTCGGCGGCCCGGTGCTCGACGTCCTGGCCGAGCCGCTGGCGCTGCTGCTGCGCGCCGCCCGCTGGCTGAGCGCCGAGCTGGCCTCGGCGTACGGCGCGGCCCTTCGCGAGCTGTACGAGGAGCTGCGCGCAGGAGACGAGCAGGTGCGCCTGGCCGACCTGTGGTTCCTGGCGCAGGGCGCGCTGTTCGGCACCGGGCCGCGTCCGGTGGACGACGTGGCCGCCGAATTCGCCGCCCGCTGGTCGGAGGTGTTCGGCCTGACCGGCGACGACGCGGACCGGGAGCTGCGCTTCACCGCCTCCGGACTGTCGGAGGCGATCGCGAGGGCCTTCCCCGCGACGCGCCCCGGCTGGTCGACAGCGCGCCTGCACAGCCCCGACCTGCAGATCTGCGCCGAGAGCGCCGACGCCATCAGGAACGGCGACTTCCTGGTCGTGCTCGGCGAGCTGCACGCCGCCTGGCCCACCTTCGACTGCGCGGTGTTCACCCGGGCCCACCACGACCCCGACGCGCTGCGCCGGGCCATGGCCGCCGACCTGGGACCCGACCGGGTGCGCCCGCTGGCGCCTGAGGAGTGGCCGCGCCACACCGGCCGCATGGCCGGCGACCTCGACGGGCCGACCGACCGGCAGCTCGGCTGGGCGGCCGCGCCCGGCGCCGACCCCGACCGGCTGCTGCCCGCCGCCGCCGTCCTGGTCACCGAGGAGGAGGGCGAGCTGGTCGCCCGCTGGCCCGACGGGCGGCGCAGGCCGCTGCTGGAGATGTTCGCCGGCCTGGTGTCGATGCACGCGGTCGACGGCTTCAAGCTCACCGCCGCGCGCGGCCACACCCCGCGCCTGACCATCGACCGCCTGGTGGTGGGACGCGAGACCTGGCGGACCACCGCGGGAGAGTCGGGGCTGGCCGGGGTGCGCTCGGAGCGTGAGGCCTACCTGGCGGTGCGGGCGTGGCGGCTGGCCATGGGGTTGCCCGAGCGGGTGTACGTCAAGCTCGCCACCGAGATCAAGCCGACCTACGTCGACCTGGGCAGCCCCGTCTACGCGGCGCTGCTGTGCGCCATGGTGCGAAGGGCGGGCGATCCCGGCACGCGCCTGGTGGTCACCGAGATGCTGCCCGGCCCCGAGCAGGCGTGGCTGACCGACGCACAGGGACGCCACTACTTCACCGAGCTCCGCCTGCACACCACCGACCCTCTGGGGGCACAGTCATGAGGTCGCTTCCCGATCTGGTGCTGGAGCACGCCGCGCGGCGTCCCGACGCGCCGGCCGTACGCCAGTGGGAGCAGGTCGTCACCTACGGCGAGCTCGCGGCCGGGATGCGGGCGCTGGCCGGGAGGCTGGGCGAGCTCGGGATCGGCCCCGACCGGCTGGTGGGCGTGTGCCTGCGACGCACGCCGTCGATGGTGACGGGCCTGCTCGGCGTGCTCCTGGCGGGCGGGGCGTTCGTGCCGCTCGACCCCGACGGGCCGCCCGCGCGCCGGGCCGAGATCATCGCCGACGCCGGGCTGGACCTCATCGTCGTGGACGACGAGACCGCCGGATCGGTGACGGCCCAGCACCTGGTCCGCGTCGGCGAGAGCCATGACGCACCCATGTCCTCCGGCTGCCCGGCGTCCCCCGATCACCTGGCCTACGTGCTGCACACCTCGGGCTCCACCGGGCGCCCCAAGGGCGTGATGATCAGCCATGCCGCCATGTCGGCCTTCGCCGAGAGCTGCGGCGCCCTGGTCGGAGCCGGCCGCGACACCAGGACTCTTGGCTTCACCAGCCTGCTGTTCGACGTCGCGGTCGCCGAGCTCGCGGTGACGCTGGCGGCCGGCGGCACCCTCATGCTGGTCGGCGAGCAGGACCGCAGGGACGCCGCCAGGACGCAGCGGTTCGCCGCCGCCCACGAGGTCACCTTCGCCATCCTGCCCGTTCCGCTGCTGCCGCTGCTCGACCCCGACGGCCTGCCGTCGCTGCGGGTGATGATGACCGGCGCGGAGGCTCCCGGTCCCGAGCAGGTCGAACGCTGGTCGTCGGGCGGCAGGCGGTTCCTGAACGCCTACGGCCCGACCGAGGCCACGGTGTGCGTGGCCGCGTTCGAGACCAGCGGCAGCTGGACACGTCCGCTGCCGTTCGGGCGTGCCTTCGGCGGCCATCACCTGCACGTCGTCGACGACGGCCTGCGCCCGGTGCCGCCAGGTCAGCCAGGCGAGCTGCTTATCGGCGGCCCCGGCCTGGCCAGGGGCTACCTGGGGCGGCCCGGCCTGACGGCCGAGCGGTTCGTGCCCGACCCGTGGGGCGAGCCGGGAGCGCGGCTGTATCGCACGGGCGACCTGGTGGTGCTGCAGGACGACGGTGAGCTGCTGTTCCTGGGCCGCGCCGACCGGCAGGTCAAGATCCGCGGCCAGCGGGTCGAGATCGGCGAGGTGGAGACCGTGCTGCGGGCCCATCCCCGGCTCGCCCACGCCGTCGTCGAGCTCGTCGAGGGCAGGCTGGTCGCCTTCTGCACCCCGGACACCGCGACCGCCGAGGAGGTGCTGGAGCACTGCGCCCAGCGGCTGACCGGCGCCATGCTGCCCTCCAGGGTGGTGCTCCTGCCCGAGCTGCCCCTGCTGCCGTCCGGCAAGGTCGACACCGCCGCGCTGCGGGAGGAACGGGCGGTCAGAGCGCCGGAGACGGAGCTCGAACAGCAGGTGGCGGCCATCTGGCAGCGCGTGCTGCGCACCGGCGCCGCCGGTCTCGACGACGACTTCTTCGCCTGCGGCGGCGACTCCATCAGCGTCATGGCGCTCGTCGCGGCGATCAGGGCGGAGCTCGACAGGTCCGTCGCCGTCGAGGACGTCTACGCCGAACGCACCCTGGCCGGAGTCGTGCGGGCGCTCGGCCGGGCCGAGGCGCTGCCGCACGGCAGCGCGCCCGCGCTGACCCCGGCCCAGCGCAGGTTGTGGTTCCTCGACAAGCTCGCCCCCGACAGCTCGGCCTACAACATCCAGATCGTCGAGCACCTGCGCGGACCGCTCGACGTGGAGGTGCTCGGCAAGGCGCTGGCCGCGGTGGCGGCCAGGCACGAGGTGCTGCGCTGGCGGGTGCCCGACACGGGCGGCCTGCCGTACGTCGAGGTGGACCCGCCTGGCCAGGCGCCGTTCATGGTGACGGCGGGCGAGCTGGACGAGATCGTCCAGGCCGAGGCGGGGCACCGCTTCGAGCTGGCCACCGGGCCGCTGTGGCGGGCGGTGCTGGTAGGGCGCGGGCACGACGATCACGTGCTGGTGCTGACCTTCCACCACGCCGTGTTCGACGGCTGGTCGCAGCGGCCCCTGCTGGAGGACCTGTCGCGCGCCTACCGCGACGGACCGCTGGAGACTCCCCCGGCCTCCTTCGCCGACTACGCCGCCTGGCGCGCCGCCAGGGACGGCAGGCGCGGCCCCGCGGACCTGACCTGGTGGCGCGAGCACCTGGCGGGCGCCTCCCCGGTGCTGGAGCTACCAGGCGACCGGCCCCGGCCGCCCGCGCAGACCTACAACGGCGCGATGGTCACCCGGCGGCTGGAGGCCGACCTCACCGCCGCCGCCCGCGAGCTGGGCGTCACCGTGCCCGCGGTGCTCCTGGCCGGGCTGGGCGAGCTGCTGCGGCGCGTCACCAGCCGCGACGACCTGGTGATCGGCACCCCGATCGACGACCGGCGCCACGAGGCCTTCCAGGACCTGGTCGGCTTCTTCGTCGAGATCACCCCGCTCCGGCTGCGCATGAGCGAGGACGACAGCTTCGCCGAGCGGGTGCGCGCCGCCTCCGACGAGCTGCTGTCGGCGCTGGCCCACCCGGGCGCGACGCTGGAGACGGTGGTCGAGGCGCTCGCCCTGCCCCGTGACCCGCGCCGCCCGCCGCTGGTGCAGGTGCTGTTCAACGTCTACAACTTCCCCCCGCCGCACCTGGACCTGCCGGGGGTGACCGCGGGCAGCCTGGAGGCCGGCCAGCCCGGCTCGCCGTTCGACCTGACCGTCTACGTGGCAGAGCGCGAGGGCGGCCATGCCGTCGACTGCGTCTACAACACCGACCTGTTCGACCGCTCCAGGATCGAGACGCTGGTCGCGGCCTACGCGGCCCTGCTGGAGCAGGGCACGCGCGAGCCGTCACGGCCGGTCGCCGCCCTCACGGTCGACGGCCTCGCGTCGCTGCGGGCCGGGACCCTCGCGCCCGCCCTGCCAGATCGTCCCGCCTCCAGGGGCGGGGCCGCGGTCACCGAGACCGAGCAGCTCGTCGCCGCCGTCTGGTGCGAGGTGCTCGGGCGCGAGTCCGTCGGCGCGACGGACAACTTCTTCGACGCGGGAGGGACCTCCATGGCCCTGCTCGTCGTGCAGGACCGCCTGACCGCGCGGACCGGGCGGCGGCCCGCGGTGGTGGACCTCTTTCAGCACACGACCGTCCGCGCGCTGGCGAGCTACCTCGACGGCGACGCGGGCGCACCCCTTCTCAACCGGGCCGACCAGCGGGCGCAGGCGCGCCGCCAGCGGTCCGACCAACGCAGGAAGCGAGGCCGGCTGTGACGGAGTTCAGCGTGGAACCCATCGCGATCATCGGAATGAGCGCCAGGGTTCCCGGAGCCGGTGACCTGGCGCAGTTCTGGCGCAACCTGGTCGACGGCGTCGAGTCGGTGACCGTCTTCAGCCGCGAGGAGCAGCTCGCTCTGGGGGTGAGCGAGGCCGAGCTCGACGATCCCGCGTTCGTGCCCGCCGTACACGTGCTGGCCGACATGGAGGGCTTCGACGCGCCCTTGTTCGGCATGAGCGCGCGCGAGGCCGAGCTGGCCGACCCGCAGCAGCGGCTGTTCCTGGAGCAGTCGCACGCCGCCCTCACCGACGCCGGCTACGACCCGCGACGCTACGACGGCGAGATCGGCGTGTACGGCGGCGCGGGACCCAGCACCTACCAATGGCTGAACCTGCGCACCAACCCCAAGGTGGCGGGCGCCGGGCTGCTGGGCCTGTCGGTGGGCAACAACCCCGACTACATCGCCACCACCGTCTCCTACCGGCTCGACCTGCGCGGCCCCAGCCTCAGCGTCACCACGGCCTGCTCGACCTCGCTGGTGGCCGTCCACCTGGCCTGCGAGGCGCTGCGCAACGCCGAGTGCGACATGGCGCTGGCCGGAGGCGTCTGCGTCGAGCTGCCCTACAGCCGCGGCTACGTCGCGCTCGACGGCTACACCTCCTCCTCCGGGCACGTGCGGCCCTTCGACGCCGGAGCCGACGGCACCATGTGGGGCAACGGCGTCGGCGTCGTGACGCTCAAGCGGCTGTCGGACGCGCTGGAGGACGGCGACCACATCCGCGCCGTCATCCTCGGCAACGCCATCAACAACGACGGCGCGAGCAAGGTCGGCTTCTCCGCGCCCTCCCTGCAGGGCCAGGCCGAGGTGATCGCGCAGGCGCTCGGCATGGCCGAGGTCGACCCGCGCACGATCGGCTACGTCGAGGCGCACGGCACCGGCACGGCGATGGGCGACCCGATCGAGGTCGCGGCGCTGAGCGCCGTCTACGGCCGCGACCACTCCGAGACCGGCTGGTGCGGCCTGGGCTCGGTCAAGTCGAACCTGGGCCACCTGAGCCAGGCCTCGGGCGTCGTCGGCCTGATCAAGGCGGTGCTGGCGATGGAGCACGGGCTGATCCCGCCCACCGTCAACTACGAGCGGCCCAACCCGGCCATCGACTTCGACTCCAGCCCCTTCTACGTCGCCTCCAGCCTCACCAAGTGGGACGACACGGGCGGCCCGCGCCGGGCCGCGGTCAGCTCGTTCGGGATCGGCGGCACCAACGCGCACCTGGTGCTGCAGGAGGCCCCGTCGCGGCCGGCCGTACCCGCGCCGACCCGGCCCGAGCTGATCCAGCTGTCGGCCCGCACCCCCGCCGCCCTGGAGGCCGCCAGGACCCGGCTGGCCGACTTCGTGGCGCGCGAGCCGCGGGTGCCACTCGCGGACGTGGCGCACACGCTGCGCGTGGGCCGCCCGGCCCACCAGCACCGGGCCGCGATACTCGCCGAGGACGCGGCCGCGCTCGGCGACGCGAAACGCTGGCAGAGCGGCACGAGCGCCGATCCGTCGGTGGCCTTCCTGTTCTCCGGTCAGGGCGCGCAGTACGCGGGCATGGGCGCGGGCCTGTACGCGGCCGAGCCCGTGTTCGCCGCCGCCGTGGACCGTTGCGCCGAGCTGCTGCTGCCCGAACTGGGCGTGGACGTGCGCGGCGAGCTGACGGCCGAAGACCTCGGCCAGACCGGGCTGACCCAGCCCGCGCTGTTCACGATCGAGTACGCCCTGGCCTGCCTGTGGCAGGAGTGGGGCGTACGGCCCGCCGCGATGATCGGCCACTCCATCGGTGAGTACGTCGCCGCCACCGTGGCGGGCGTGTTCACCCTGCCCGACGCGCTGCGCCTGGTGGCCGCGCGCGGCCGGCTCATGCAGTCGATGCCGCCCGGCTCGATGCTGGCCGTGCAGCGCGACCCGGAGGAGCTGGAGGCGCTGCTGCCCGCCGACGTCTGCGTCGCCACGGTCAACGGGCCCGGCGCCTGCGTGGTGGCCGGCCCGGCGGAGTCCGTCGACGAGCTCGCGGTACGGCTGCGCGCCGCCGGGCTGCGCTGCACGCCGCTGCGCACCTCGCACGCCTTCCACTCGGCGATGATGGACCCGATCCTGGCCGAGTTCACCGCCGTGGTCGCCTCCGTGCCCAGGCGGGCGCCCGAGATCCCGTTCCTGTCGAACGTCACCGGCGACTGGATCACCGCCGAGCAGGCCACCGACCCGGCGTACTGGGCGCGCCACCTGCGCTCGCCCGTGCTGTTCGGGGCGTGCGTGCGCACCCTGGTCTCCGAGGGCGAGTGGGCGCTGCTGGAGTGCGGTCCCGGCAAGCAGCTGTCGAGCCTGGCGCGCATGCAGCTGCGCGAGGCCGTCGCCGCCGGGGCCTTCGCGCCCGCGGCGAGCCTGCCAGGACCGGGCGAGAAGAGCGACGACCTCACGGTCCTGTACGGCACGGCGGCCCGGCTTTGGGTGGCGGGGGTCCCCGTTTCGTTGCCGTCGTCGGGGCGGCGCGTGTCGCTGCCCGGTTACCCGTACGAGCGCACCCGCCACTTCGTCGAGGCGGGCGCCGGGGCGGTCAGCGTCGCTCCCGCCGCCCCGCGCACGACGCACGACTGGTTCGAGGTGCCCGTGTGGCGGCAGCTGCCACCGGCCGGGCCGGGTGAGCCGCTGTCGGGCTGCGTGCTCTTCGCCGACGGCGAGCGCGCCTCCCGGCTGGCGGGGAGCTCCGCGGTCGGGAGATCCGTGGTGGTGGTGCGGCCGGGCGAGGCCTTCGCGGCGGTCGACGGCGGCTTCACGCTGCGGCCAGGGGTCGCGGAGGACTACGAGGCCCTGGTCGCGGCGCTCGGACGGGTCACGCAGGACCAAGACACGCCGGTGCTCGGCGGGGTGACCCGGATCGTGCACGCCTGGGCGCTCGACGGCGAGCCGGCGGGCGACGGCCCGGGAGCTGTCGAGCGCGCGCAGGAGCGCGGCTTCCTCAGCCTCCTGCTCCTGCTCCAGGCCCTGGGCGGCGCGGCCGAGGGGCTGCGGCTCGACGTCCTGACCGAGGGCACCCAGGATCCCCTGGGCGGCGACCTGACCCGGCCCGAGCACGCGACCGTGGCGGGCATCGTCCGTGTCGCCCCGCTGGAGCTCGACGGCCTCACCGTCACCCACATCGACACCGACCGGGCGACCCCCGAATCCGCCATCCTGGCCGAGCTGCACCGCCCCGCCGACGGCGAGACCGTCGCCCTGCGCGGCAGGCGCCGCTGGCAGCGCGGCTTCGAACCCCTCGCCGTGCCCGACGGCGCCACCGCCGTCCGCGAAGGCGGCCGCTACCTGGTCACCGGCGGCCTGGGCGGCATCGGCATCACCCTGGCCGAAGAGCTCGGCACCCGCCACCGGGCCAGGCTCGTCCTGCTGAGCCGCTCGGGACTGCCGGCGCGCGAGGAGTGGGACCACCCGGGCGACGCCCGCACGGCCCGCGCCATCGCGGCCGTGCGCCGCATCGAGCAGGCCGGCGGCCAGGTCACCGTCGTCACCGCCGACGTCACCGACCCGGCGCCCGACCGGGTGCTGGCGGCCTACGGCGGCCTCGACGGCATCATCCACGCGGCGGGCCTGCCGGGCGACGGCATGATCGAGGTGCGCGACCCCGCCCAGTCCAGGCGCGTCCTGGCGCCCAAGGTCACCGGCACGGTCGCCCTGGCGCGCGCCTTCGCCGGCCAGGACCTCGACTTCATCGCCCTGTGCTCCTCGGTCACCGCGCTCACCGGCGGCGTCGGCCAGGTCGACTACACCGCCGCCAACGCCTTCCAGGACGCCTACGCCCGCGCCGCCACGGGCACGCGCGTGGTGTCGCTCAACTGGGGCGCCTGGCTCGAGGTCGGCATGGCGGCCGAGGCCGCCGGCACCGCACCGGCCGAGCCCGTCGCCCACCCGATGCTGCGCACCAGGAGCGGGCAGCTGGTCAAGGGCCTGCTGTCGGCCGCCACCCACTGGGTGCTCGACGAGCACCGGATCGGCGGCACCCCGCTGCTGCCGGGAACCGCCCAGCTGGAGTGCGCCAGGGCCGCCTTCGAGTCGTGCGTGCCCGCGCCGGGGGACGGCCACGCGATCGAGCTGAGCGACGTGGTCTTCGCCGAGCCGCTGGCCGTACCCGACCGCACCGAGGTGAGCGTCGCCGTCGACCCCGGCGGCCGCTTCGAGGTGGCCGCCGGCGGCAGGGCCCGCACCTCGGGCGCCGCCGCCTGGGTGCCGGCCGGACCCGCCAGCGTCGATCCCGGCGCCCTGATGGGACGCATGCGGCCGGCCGAGCCGCAGGCGGGGCAGAGCGCGATCACCTTCGGACCGCACTGGCGCGAGCCGGAGCGGGTCTGGCACGGCGACGGCGAGGAGCTCGCCCTGATCGAGGCGGTCTTCCCCGAGGAGGCCTCGCAGTGGGTGCTGCATCCCGCGCTGCTCGACGTGGCCACCTCGTTCGGGTCCGCGCGCGGCGGCACCTACCTGCCGCTCGGCTACGGGCGGCTGCTGGTTCACGGGCCGCTGCCCGCACGTTTCTACAGCCACCTGCGCCGGCGCAGCACCGGGGCGGAGGTCGTCGCGGCCGATCTGACGCTGTTCGACGAGAGCGGCTCGGTGCTGGTCGAGATCGAGGAGTTCACGCTGCGGCGGGTGGACCCGGCGCAGCTCGACCTCGCGGGCGCGCGGTCGGCCGAACCCGCGGGAGCGGGCATCAGGCCCGCCGACGGCGCCGCCGCCTTCCTCAGGGTGCTGGCCGCCGATCCCGGCCCGCAGGTCGTGGTCAGCGCCACCGCCCTGGCGCAGATCGCCGAGCGCGAACGCACCCCCGCCGCCGCGCCCGAGCCCGCCGGGCCCGTCGAGCGCTCCACCCCGTACAACGCGCCCTCCAGCGAGCTGGGGGTCACCATCGCCCGCATCTGGGGCGAGGTACTGGGCGTGGCGCGGGTCGGCGCCGACGACGACTTCTTCGACCTGGGCGGCAACTCGCTCGTGGCCGTCCAGCTCATCGCCCAGGTGCGCGCGGCGACCGGCGTCAAGCTGCCGATGCGCACCCTCTTCGAGGCGCCCACCGTCGAGCAGATGGCCGCCCGCGTCGAGCAGCTCAGCGCCAAACCGCAGGCGCCCACCGCCATCCCGAGACTGGCCCGGAGGTAGCAACCGTGTGGCTCGTAGTCGTCAATGACGAGGAGCAGTACTCGATCTGGGCCGACGGCAGCCCCCTCCCGGCGGGCTGGCGCCCGGCCGGGTTCGAGGGGGCGCGCGAGGCGTGCCTGGAGCACATCGAGCAGGTGTGGACCGACATGCGGCCCAAGCGGGTGCGCGCATGACCACCCTCATCCCCTCCGAGCAGCCCGAGAGCGTCCTGCCCCCTGGCGAGTGGCTGGCTCCCGCCTCCTTCGCGCAGGAGCGGGTCTGGCTGGCCGCGCAACTGGCCGGGGACGTCCCGGCCTACAACGTCGTCGACGCCGTCCCCCTCGACCTGCCACTCGACCCCGAGACCATCGCCGGGGCGCTGGCCGAGGTGGTGCGCAGGCACGAGACGCTCCGCACCGGCCTGCGCATGGTCGACGGGGCGCTCACCCAGGTCGTGCTCGACGAGGTCGCGGTGGAGCCCGGCCTGCTGGACCTGTCGGACCTGCCCGCCGACGAGCGCCGGTCGGGGCTGCGCGCCCTGCTGGCCCAGTACGGCAGGCTGGAGCTGGACCTGGAGCGGGCCCCGCTGTGGCGGGCGACGATCGTGCGGCTGGCCGACGAGGAATGGCGCCTGGCCTTCGTCGGCCACCACACCGTCCTCGACGCCGGCTCCGACCTCAACCTGGCCGCCGAGATCCGCGAGCTGTGCGCGGCGGCCGTCGAGGGCCGCCCCGCCGACCTGCCCGAGCTGGCCATCCAGTACGCCGACTTCGCCGCCTGGCAGCGCGACGCGCTGGCGGGCCCGGCCATGGAGGCCGAGCTGGGCTGGTGGCGCGAGCGGCTGGCCGATCTGCCGCCGGTGCACGCCCTGCCCACCGACCGCCCCCGCCCGGCGACGCCCTCGCACCGGGGCGCCGAGGTTCCCTTCACACTCGGCCCCGGCCTGCTGGCCGCGGTGAACGCGCTGGCCAGGCAGCACCGCGCCAGCACGTTCATGGTGCTGCACGCCGCCCTGGCCGCCCTGCTGCACCGGCTGTCGGGCCAGACCGACATCGTGATCGGCGCCCTGGTCGCCGGTCGTGACCGGCCCGAGCTGGCTCCGCTCATCGGCATGTTCGTCAACAACGTGGTGCTGCGCACCGACCTGACCGGCGACCCCGCCTTCGCCGAGCTGGTGGAGCGCGAGCGCGACCAGACCCTGGAGGCGTGGGAGCACCAGGAGGTGCCCTTCCACAAGGTCGTCGAGGCCGTGGCGCCGCGCCGCGACCCCGGCGTGCACCCGCTGTTCCAGATCAGCCTCAACTACCTGCCCCACTCCGGCACCGGGTACAGCAACGGCACCTCGCGCCGCGACCTGGCCTTCGAGCTGACCGCGGGCGAGTGCCGGCTGGAGTACTCCACCGACCTGTTCGACGAGGCGAGCGCGACCGCTCTCACCGAGCGCTACCTGCGGCTGCTCACCGAGGCCGTCGCCCACCCGGGCCGGCGCGTCTCCGAGCTGTCGCTGCTGGGGCCCGACGAGCTCGACTGGCTGCTGCACGGCCGCAACGACACCGCCGTGCCGTACCCGGACCAGGCCACCCTGCACGGCCTGATCGAGCGGCAGGCCGCGGCCACGCCCGGCGCGCCCGCCGTGACCTTCGAGGGCCGCACCCTCACCTACGCCGAGGTCAACGCCCGCGCCAACCGCATCGCCCACGGGCTGCGCCGCCGGGGCGTCGGCCCCGAGACCCTGGTCGGGGTCTGCGCCGAACGTTCCTTCGAGCTGGTGGCGGCGATCCTGGGCGTGATGAAGGCCGGCGGCGCCTACATGCCGCTCGACCCCGAGTACCCGGTCGACCGGCTCGCCTTCCTCGTCGAGGACGCCCAGGCGCCGGTGCTGCTCGCGCAGGGCCACCTGACCGGGCTGCTGCCCGAGGGCGTCGAGGTGCTGCTGCTCGACCAGCCATGGGACGAGCCTGACGACGACCCCGACTCCGGCGTCACGCCCGACAACCTCGCCTACATGATCTACACCTCGGGCTCGACGGGCCGCCCCAAGGGCGTGCCCACCCCGCACCGGGCCGCCGTCAACCACATCGACGACATGCAGCGCCGCCACGACCTGGGTCCAGGCGACGTGATGCTGCAAAAGACCGTGATGAGCGCCGACGTGTCGATGCGCGAGTTCATGTGGCCGCTGCAGACCGGCGCCCGCATGGTCCTGGCCCGCCCCGGCGGGCACAAGGACGCCGCCTACCTGCGCGATTTGATCAACGCCGAGCACGTCACGGTGACCAACTTCGTGCCCTCCATGCTCGCGGTCTTCCTGGAGGAGGACGTCTCCAGCTGCGCCTCGCTGCGCCTGGTGACCAGCGGCGGCGAAGCGCTGCCCGGGCACGTCGGCGCCCGCTTCTGCCGTACGCTGCCCGGCTGCCGGCTGGTCAACATCTACGGGCCGACCGAGACCACCATGGACGTCACCTGGTGGCCCGTCACGACGGACACCATCGACGGCGAGACCGTCGCGCCGCTCGGCGGGCCCATCCAGAACACCACCATCTACGTGCTCGACGCGGCCCTGCGGCCGCAGCCGCCCGGCGTGGCCGGGGAGCTGTGCGTCGGCGGCGTCCAGGTCGCGCGCGGCTACCACCGGCGGCCGTCGCTGACCGCCGACCGCTTCGTGCCCGACCCGTACGGCCCGCCGGGCAGCAGGCTCTACCGCACCGGCGACCTGGCCCGCTGGCGGCCCGACGGCACCCTGGAGTTCCTGGGCCGCACCGACGGCCAGATCAAGCTGCGCGGCCTGCGCATCGAACTGGGCGAGATCGAGTCGGCGCTGCGCGACCAGGACGGCGTGCGTGACGCGGTCGTGCTGGTGCGCGAGGACAACCCGGGAGACAAGCGGCTGGTCGGCTACCTGGCGGTCGATGCCGAGCCCGACCTGGCGCAGCTGCGCGTCGAGCTGCGTAAGCGCCTGCCCGACCACATGGTGCCCACCGCGTTCGTCACCATGGAGCGTTTCCCGCAGACCACCAACGGCAAGCTCGACCGCAAGTCGCTGCCCGCCCCCGAGGGCCAGCGGCTGCTCGTCGGCGAGAGCGTCGCCCCGCGCACCGGGACCGAGCAGGAGATCGCCGCCATCTGGACCGAGGTGCTCGGCATCGACGGCGTCGGCATCGACGACGACTTCTTCGAGCTCGGCGGCCACTCCCTGCTGGCCACCCAGGTCGTCGCCAAGCTGCGCAAGCTCACCGCCTCCACCGGGCGGCAGATCAGCGTCATGGACCTGTTCCAGTCGCCGACCATCAGGCAGCTCGCCGAGCTCGTCGAGGGCCCGGCGGTGGCCGAACGCGGCATGCTGCACGAGCTGACCAGGCCCTCGCGCCACGTCACCCAGTCGATCGTCTGCGTGCCGTACGGCGGAGGCAGCGCGGTCGTCTACCTGCCGCTGGCCGAGGCGCTACCCGAAGGCCACGCCCTGTACTCCCTGGCCATCCCCGGCCACGACGTGGGCGTCGACGAGGAGGCGCTGCCCTTCGAGGAGCTGGCCACCCGCTCGACCGAGGAGATCCTCGACCGGGTCGGCGGCCCGATCGTCCTGTACGGCCACTGCGGCGTCGGCGGCGCGCTGGTGATCGAGCTGGCCAGGCGACTGGAGGCGGCCGGACGCGACGTGCGTGCCGTCTTCACCGGCGGCGTCTTCCCCGCCGCGCAGGCGCCCGGCGCCATGGCCAGGTTCCTGACCTGGCTCGACAGCAAGTCGAGCAACCGGCACCACGCCAACTGGCTCAAGGGCATGGGCGTCGACATGGACGAGCTCGACCCGGCGCAGGCCGACCGGATCGTGGCCAACATGCGGCACGACACGCGCAACGCGGAGGCGTACTTCACGCGGCTGCTGGACGAGGGCGCCGCGCCGCTGCGGGCGCCGATCGTGTCGGTGGTGGGCGAGCGCGACCCGCTGACCGACTACCACCAGGAGCGCTTCAAGGAGTGGGGCTTCCTGACCGGCACCACCGCGCTCGTGGTGCTGGACGAGGCGGGCCACTTCTTCGTCAAGCACCGGGCGGGCGAGCTGGCGCGCATCCTCACCGAGACGCCGCAGGCCCTGCCAGGCGGCAGTGTCGGCGGCGACACCTGGCGCCTGGAAGCCGTCGCCGAGCGCTCGACCCCCGACACCTCCCAGGCCGGGCTGCGGCGGTTCCTGGCCGTCACCTCCGGCCAGCTGCTCTCCCTGCTCGGCTCGGCGCTCACGCAGTGGGCCGTCCCGGTGTGGATCTTCATGGAGACCGGCTCCTACTTCTGGTTCGGCCTGTTCGGCGTGCTCGCCTACGCCCCCGGCCTCATCGCCATGCCCCTGGCGGGAGCGCTGGCCGACCGGCACGACCGGCGCCGCCTCCTGCTGATGTCGAGCCTGGCAGCCGGAGCGTGCGAGGCGACCATGGCGGTCCTGGTGCTCAGCGGCAGGACCGGCGTCGGGCCCATCCTGGCGCTGATCTCCCTGCTCAGCATCGCCTCGGTCTTCGAACGCGTCGCCTACACCGCGGCCATCCCCCAGCTGGCGCCCAAGCGCTACCTCGGCCACGCCAACGGCGTCGCCCAGCTCGTCAACGGCACCGCCATGCTCGTCATGCCGCTCATCGCCGCCGGCATGCTGGCCGCGATCGGGCTCGGCGGCATCCTCGTGCTCGACGTCATCAGCTACACCATCGCCATCTCGGTGCTGCTGGTCGTGCGCTTCCCGAACCTGCTCGGGCGGCGGCGCAGGGAGCCGCTGCTCAAGGAGATGGCCGAAGGCCTGCGCTACTCCTGGGGCAACCGCGGCTTCCGCGCCATGCTGATCTACTTCTCGGTGCTCAACCTGCTGCTGGCCGCACCGCTGTTCCTGGTCTCCCCGATGGTCCTCGGCTTCGGCACCACCGCCGACGTCGGCGCGGTCGCCTTCGCCGAGGGCGTCGGCACCGTGCTGGGCGGGCTGCTCATGGCGTTGTGGGGCGGCCCCCGCCGGCGGCGCATGGTCAGGCTGATGACCTTCACCCTGCTCGTGGCGGCCTGCTGCTTCGTCGCGGGGCTTCAGCCCTCGCTGCCGCTCATCGCCTTCGGCCTGTTCGGCATGGGCTTCGGGCTGGCGCTCAGCCAGGGCGTCTACACCACCATCGTGCAGATCAAGGTGCCGCAGCGTTTCCACGGCCGGGTCATCTCGATCAACCAGGCCATCTCATGGGCGGCCTTCCCGCTCGGCTTCGGCGTGCTGACGCCGCTGGCCGGCAGCGTCCTGGAGCCGCTCATGCAGCAGCAGGGCGCGCTGGCCGGCTCGCTCGGCGCCCTCATCGGCACCGGGCCCGGCCGCGGCCTGGCCCTGGCCTACCTGCTGTGCGGCGCCGGCCTGGCCCTCGCGGCGGCCATCGGCCTGCGCACCCGGGTGCTGTCGCGGCTCGACACCGACCTGCCCGACGCGCTTCCCGACGACCTCATCGGCATCCAGCAACTGGCGGCACGCTCATGACCACCGGACAGTTCGCCCACCTGCACCGCGGCGACCCCGACCACCAGCCGTGGGACGCGGCGACCATCCACGGACGATTCTGGCAGGTCGCCGGCGCCCATCCCGGCCGGGTGGCGGTGATCGGGCGCGACGAGAGCCTCACCTACGCCGAGCTCGGCGCCAGGGCCAGGGCGGTGGCCGCGGCCGTGCGGGGCGCCAAGCGGGTGGCGATCCTGCTCGACCACGGGCCCGGCCTGATGGCCGCCATCCTCGGCGCGCTCAGCGCCGGGGCGCTGTACGTGCCGCTGGACCCGCGCTACCCGGCGCGGCGGCTGGAACAGATGGCCGAGCTGGCCGAACCCGACGCCGTCGTCGTCTCACCCGGGCACCGCGACCTGGCGGCGCGGCTGGCTCCCGGTGTCCCGCACGTCGTTCCCGGGCCGGACGCCGCGTTAACCCCGGTCGAGGTCGACCCCGACGAGCCCGCCTACATCCTGTTCACCTCCGGCTCCACCGGCCGGCCCAAGGGCGTCGTCCAGACCCACCGCAACGCGCTGTTCCAGGTGCGCACCCACTCCACCAACCTGCGCATCGGACCCGGCGACCGCGTGAGCGTGCTGTCGTCGTTCAGCTTCGACATGGCCGTGACGGACGGCTTCTCCGCCCTCCTCAACGGCGGCGCCGCCGTAGCCGTCGACCTGCACAGGGACGGGCTCAACGGCCTGGCCGCGCTGCTCGGCGAGCACGGCGTCACCATCTACCACTCCACGCCCACCGTCTACCGCTACCTGCTCGACTCGCTGGCCCCCGATCAGCGGCTCGACAGCGTGCGCGCCGTGGTGCTGGGCGGGGAGGAGGTCGTACGGCACGACCTCGAACGGTTCGTCAGGCACTTCCCCGGCTTCGCGGTGTTCGTCAACGGCTACGGGGCGACGGAGATCTCCTTCGCCGTGCAGAACCACCTGACCGTCGCCGACATCCAGGCCGGACGCAGCGTCGGCGCCGGGGTCGTGCCGATCGGCCTGCCCCTGGAGGGCGCCGAGGTCGACCTGCGCGGCGGCGACGGCGTCGCCGAGATCGTCATCCGCAGCGCCCACCTGGCCTCCTACTGGCGCGTCGACGACCCCCGCTTCGGCGTCGACCCCGACGGCGTGCGCCACTACCGCACCGGCGACGTGGCCCGCCGCCTGCCCGACGGCCGCCTGCTCTACCTGGGCAGGGCCGACCGCCAGGTCAAGATCCGCGGCAACCGGGTGGAGCTCGGCGAGGTGGAGGCCGCCCTGGCGGCCCTGCCCGAGGTGGCCAGGGCCGCCGTGGCCGTCAAGGACGGCACGCTCGTCGCCTACGTCAACGGGGAGCACGCCGATCCGCTCGCCGTACGGCAGGCGCTGGGCGAGGTGCTGCCCGACTTCATGGTCCCGGCGCGGGTGGTGCGCGTGGACGCCTTCCCCATGACGCCCACCGGCAAGATCGACACCGCGGCGCTTCCGGCCCCCGTGGCGGTGGAGGATGACGCCACGGCCCCCGCCGACGGGCTCGGCGGCATGATCGCCGCCGCCTGGAGCGCGGTGCTCGGCCTGCCCGGGGTGGGGGCGGCGACGAACTTCTTCGACCTGGGAGGAGACTCGCTGGCGATGGGACGGGTGCAGCGGCGCCTGGAAGAGGTGCTGGGGCGGCGCGTTCCGCTCACCACGCTGTACGCCTTCCCGACGGTCTCGTCGCTGGCCGCCCATCTGGAGGCGTCCGATGCGGGCGGGTCGGCGATGGCCAGCGCCGCGGCCGACCGCGCCGCCCGCCGCCGCACCTCTACTCTCGGCGCTCCTTCTCGGCGCGCTCGACGAGGGCCGTGATCAGCGAGATCAGGCGCGGTCGCACGTCACGCGGGATGTCGTGGCCCATCCCGTCGATGATCACCAGCTCGGCGCCGGGGATCGCCGCGGCCGTGGCGTGCCCGCCGCTGACGTCGCACATCACGTCGTCGGCGCCGTGCACCACCAGCGTCGGCACCGACACCGACCGCAGCCGGCCGGTGCGGTCGCCCGACGCCAGCGAGGCCACGGCCTGGCGGGCGATGCCGACGGGGTCGTAGGAGCGGTCGAAGGAACGCCCGGTCCGCTCGGCGAGCGCCGCCTCGTCGGGTGCGAACCCGGGTGAGCGCACCGCCCGCGACACCCGCAGCATCTGGTCGATCACCTCCTGGCGGGTGGTGGCCGGCCCGCCACCGGCCAGCGCGGCCAGCGCCTCCGGTCTGGCCTGCCCGACCGACAGGTCGCCTGTCGTCGACATGATGGAGGTCAGCGACCTGACCCGGCCGGGGTGCTCGATGGCGACCGTCTGGGCGATGGCGCCGCCCAGCGAGCCTCCGACCAGGTGCGCGCTGGCGAGCCCGAGCGCGTCGAGCAGGCCGACGGTGTCGGCGGCCATGTCGGACAGGGTGTAGGAGGCGGACGACATGTCCCCGGCCATGGCCGCCGGCAGATCGGGGGCGGGAGCGTCGTGCAGGTGCGTCGACAGGCCGACGTCGCGGTTGTCGAAGCGGACGACGTGCAGCCCCTCGCCGGCCAGGGCGGTGCAGAACTCCTCCGCCCATCCGAGCATTTGCACGCCGATGCCCATGATGAGCACCACGGGCGGCGCGGAAGGATCACCGAAACGTTCGTAGGCTATTTCGATTTTCGCCGGTCCGACATTCACTGCCTTTTCTTCGCTCACGCCCCGGAATATACGACGTAAATTGCCGAATGGACCAATCGAATTT
The DNA here is from genome assembly GCF_044456985.1 of Nonomuraea sp. NPDC050663. Classification (NCBI taxonomy): domain Bacteria; kingdom Bacillati; phylum Actinomycetota; class Actinomycetes; order Streptosporangiales; family Streptosporangiaceae; genus Nonomuraea; species Nonomuraea sp. NPDC050663. The sequence continues at coordinate 507,360 of NZ_JBITGL010000003.1, read as the reverse complement.
CTTCGTTTATCCTGAAAATGGCAGGAGTTCTCTATACTCCCGCGCCCCGTGCACGCGGAAGACCTCCAGCGCCTCGGCCATGGCCGCGGCGGCGGCAGCGGCGTCGCCGAGTTCCCGGTGCGCTCGCGACAGGTCGCGCAGGGTGCGCGCACGCGCCACGGCGGCGCTCACCGTCTCCCACCGGGCCAGCGACTCCTCCAGGCGTGACCTGGCCGGCAGCGGATCGCCTTCGGCCAGGGCGAGCTCGCCCTGCGTGCGCAGCGTCCAGGCCTCGCCCCAGCGGTCGTTGAGCGCGCGGGTCACCGCGAGGACCTCGCGCAGCTCCAGGCGGGCCGGGACCAGGGCGCCCAGGCGGATCCGGGTCTTGGCCAAAGCGCCCAGGGTGTAGGCGGCCATGAGCCGGTCGCCCTGGCCGTGGAAGATCGCCAGCGCGCGCTCGCACAGCTCCAGCGCCTGGTCGAGTTCGCCGCGCGCCCGGTGGTGGAGGGCCATGGTGCGCAGGGTCAGCCCTTCGCCGCGCACGCTGCCCGCTTCTTGATAGAGGCGAAGCGCTGCGGCCAGCTCGCTCCAGGCAGCCGGGTAGTCGCCCTTCTCCAGGTGCACGCTCCCAGCCAGCCGCTTGACGTGCGCCAGCGCCGCAGGGTCGGACATGCCCTTGCCGTGTGAGGGCGCCGCCGGGCTCTTGGCGTGTGAGGGCGCCGTTGGGCTGCTGCCGTGTGAGGGCGCCGCCGGGCTGTTGGCGTGTGAGGGTGCCGCCGGGCCGCTCCACAGCCGGTCGGCCCGTGCCAGGAACTCCAGGGCCTCGGCCAGATGCCCCTGCTCGCGGCAGGCGGCGCCCAGCGCGGCCAGCGCGGCGGCCTCGCCCCTGACCTCCCCCGCCGAGCGGAACAGCGGCAACGCCCGCCCCAGGCACTCCCGCGAGCGCGGGAAGTCATCGCGTTCGAAGTGCAGCCGCCCGAGCCCCGCCAGCAGGGTCGCCTCGCCGAGCCCGTTGCCCATGCGCCGGGCGACACCGAGCGCGGCCTGGTGGGTGCGGTGCCAGGCCGTGAAAGGGTCGTCGAACACGTGCCTGCTGCCCTCCAGCGCGACCGAGCACACCGTGGCGGCCAGCTCCACCGCGACGTCGTCGAGATCCAGGCCTGCTGCCAGCTCGACCGCGGCGATCAGGTTCTCCTCCTCGGCACGCAGCCAGCCGTCGGGGTCGGCCAGAGCCGCGCGCAGGACCGCCGCCTCCAGCGGGCGCGCCAGGTCGCGGACACCGCGGTGCAGCGGCACCCCGGCCGAGGCGGCCTCGCCCAGCCGCTGCAGCAGCCAGAGGCACCCGCCGAGCACCCTGCGCACCACGGCCTCGCGCTCCGGGGGCGGTTCCTCCTGGTGGGCCCGCTCGCGGGCGAACAACCTGATCAGGTCGTGCAGCCGATAACGCTGACCGGCGACGGTGGCCAGGGAGGCGTCGACGAGGTGCTCCAGCACCCGCTCCGCCTCCTCCAGCCCGGTCTCCAGGGCCGCCGCAGCGACCCACACGGAGATGGACGGCAGGCCGAGCATCCCCAGGCGCCGCAGCGCCGCCCTGGCATCGGGCCGCAGCAGCTCGTAGCTGAGGGCGATGCCGGCCCGCACCTCCTGGTCGCCGACGGTGAGCTCGTCGAGCCGGTGCTGCTCGTCGGCCAGCCGGTCGGCGAACTGCGCCACCGACCAGTGCCCGCGCGAGGCCAGCCTCGACCCGGCGATGCGCAGCGCCAGCGGCAGGCCGCAGCACTGCCGTACGAGACGGGCGGACGCCTCCGGGTCGGCGGCGATCCGCGCCGGTCCCGCGATCCGCCCCAGCAGGCGCAGCGCCGCCTCGTCGGGGAGCATGCCGAGCTCGAGGGCGCTCGCCCCGGCCAGGCCGGTCAGCCGGACGCGGGAGGTGACGATCACCCCCGAGCCGGGTGTGCCCGGCAGCAGCGGCCTGACCTGGCTCTCGGACGCGGCGTCGTCAAGCAGGACCAGCGTCCGGCGACCGGCCAGGAGGGTGCGGTAGCGGGCGGCGCACTCTTCCAGGGTGTCGGGCGGGAGCATACCGGGCTCCAGCTCGCGCAGCAGGCGGCCGAGCACCTCGCGCGGCGTGGCCAGCGTCTCGGTCGTGCCGCGCAGCTCCACGTGCAGCTGGCCGTCGGGGTAGAAGGCCGCGATCTCGTGCGCGGCCCGCAGTGCCAGGGCCGACTTGCCGACGCCGCCCGGCCCGACGATCACGCAGACAGGCCAGGTGCGGGGCCGGGTGAGCCGTGCGCGCAGGGTGTCGAGCTCGACCTCCCTGGCGGCGAAGTCGGGCACGGAAGGGGGCAGCTGCCTGGGCGCCACGGTTGTGGTGGCGACGCCCAGGAGGGCGGGGTCCGAGCGCAGGATCGCCTCGTGGGTGCGCTGGAGCGCGGGTCCCGGTTCGATGCCCAGCTCGTCGATCAGCGCCAGCCTGCCCTGCTGGTAGACCGCGAGCGCCTCGGCCTGCCTGCCCGCCCGGTAGAGCGCCACCATGAGGTCGCCGCGCAGCCGTTCCCTGACCGGGTGGGCGGCGACCAGCTCGGTGAGCTCGTCGATCAGGCCCTCGCAGCCGCCCGAGGCCAGGTCCGCGGCGATCCGTTCCTCCAGGACGGCCAGGCGCAGGTCCTGGAGCCTGGCGGCCTCCGCGCGCAGGCAGGTGTCGCCGAGCCCGCCGAGGGCCGGGCCGCGCCACAACGCGAGCGCGGCGCGGAAGGTACGGCCGGCCTCGTGGTGGCCGCCCTCGCGCGCCGCCCGCCGCCCGTGGGCGACCAGGCTCTCGAACACCTCCTTGTCCAGCGCACCGGGCGGGACGGCGGCGGTGTAGCCCACCCGGTGCGAGACGATGACCCCCTCCTGGCCCACGCCGCCGAAGGCCCTGCGCAGCGAGGCCACGTAGGTGTGGAGCACCCCCCGGGCGCTCCGTGGCGGGTCGGCTCCCCAGACCGCCTCCACCAACCGCTCGACGGTGACCACCCGTCCCGCGTCGAGGAGCAGGGCGGCGAGCAACCCCCGCGGCTTGGCTCCCCCGAGGAGGAGCTGCCGCTCGTCGCACCACACTTCAACCGGACCCAGGAGCCGTAACTCCATTGGTTCTCCCAAGAAGAAGCCGATGTGCCGCGGGCAACTCTAGGAAGTCACGGTATGGAGGAGGTATGTCAAGGACGGGTCAGAGGTAGTCGGCCCAGCCGGCGCCGATGCGTACGGCCTGGCCGAACTCGTTGCCGCCCCGGCCGTTCCACACATACAACGTGCTGCGATCCTTCACAGCCGCGATGTCGCCCCGCCCGTCACCGTTGACGTCACCCAGCGACATCAGCAGCGCGTAGGTCGACCAGCCGCCGCCGACCCGGACCGCCCCGCCGAACTCGTTGCCGCCCTGACCGTTCCAGATGTAGAGCGTCTCGCCGTCCTTGATCGCCGCCAGGTCTCCCCGGCCGTCGCCGTTGAAGTCGCCGCCCACCGGCTTGCCATAGGCGCCCCAGCCGCCGCCGACCGGCACCCCCGCGCCGAACTCGCCGTTGCCGCGCCCGTTCCACACATACAACATGCTGCCGCTCTTGACCGCCGCGATGTCGTCACGGCCGTCGCCGTTGACATCACCCACCGACGTCAGCGAGTCGCCGAAGGCGCCCCAGCCGCCACCCACCGGCACCGCGGCGTTGAACTCGTTACCGCCCCGCCCGGTCCACAAGGTCAGCACCTCGTGGTCCTTGATCGCCGCCAGATCGCTGCGGCCGTCACCGTTGAAGTCACCCGAGACCGGCTTGCCGAACCCCGACCACCCCTCACCGATCTTCACCCGGCCACCGAACTCGTTACCGCCCTGACCGTTCCACACATACAGCGCGCCACCCGCGGTGGTGAAGATGTCACCCACCCCGTTGCCGTCGAAGTCGGCCCCGTAGGCGGAGCCGCCGGACGAGCCTCCGACGGGGGCGCTGTAGCCGACGATGTCGGAGCTGGAGCGGGAGTAAACTCTTGGCCCTGGTCCGGTTGTCGCTGTTGCCCTCGATCGTGGAGACCGTGCTGGAGGTGGCGGAGGTGACGACGCCGACGTGGTTGATGTCGCCGTCGCCGTCCCAGTCGAAGACGACGGCGTCTCCCGGCTGCGGGGTGTATCCGCTGCCGCGGCTGTGCCATGTGCCGTAGCGCTGGCCGTAGTCCTTGAGCGAGGAGGCCCAGCCGGTGATGGCCCCGTCCGTGCCCTCGGGGATGCTCGCGTGGGTGACGCCTGCCTTGGACCAGACGTATTTGACGAAGTCGGCGCACCAGTCGCTGTCGCGCCAGCGCACGCCGTCGGTGCTCGGGCAGCCGTCCGCGGGCTTCCAGGTGCGGAAGTAGCCGGTGTAGAAGTTGCAGCCGCTGCCGGCCGGCGACTCGTGGTTGCGCGAGGAGTCGTTCAGTTCGCCCTGCGCCACCGAGACGATGGTGGAGCGGGGGACCGCCGCCGCGGGCGCCGGGGAGACGGCCACCGCGCACACGGCGACGGCAGCGATGGAGAGCACGGTCGCCAGGGGCCGTGCCTGCTTCTTCGGATGAGTCATGGGCCGAAGCCTGGGGCCGGGCTCTCCAAAGTCTCTTCAAAGCCGCTCAAACGGCCAGGTCCTGAGCTGTCGGCGGTCTGGCTCTCGATGTCAGAAGATCACACTCTTGCAGCAAAGTGATCGTTCCTTTATCATCGCTAGTATGGGAGCGCTCCCACAAGGGACTTTCCGACCGCGGTTACGCGAGGACGTTCGCTTCGTCGAGTGTCCTGACGGAGCCTACGTCCACAGCTCGTTCGGGGCGTGCACCGTGCGCGGACCCCAGGCCTACGCCTGGCTGACCAGGCTCGCTCCCGCCCTCACCGGCGAACGCACGCTGGGCGACCTCACCTCGGGGCTGCCCGACGACAAACGCGGCATGGTCGAACGCCTCGTCGGCACCCTGGCCGAGCAGCGGTTCGTCGTCGACGCCCGCGCCGCCCTGCCGCACGGGCTGACTCCTGACGAAGAGGCCGCCTACGCCGCCGAGATCGCCTTCATCGGCTACGCCCTCGACTCCCCCGGGCTGCGCTTCGAACGGCACCGCCGCAGCCGGCTGGTCCTGGCGGGCAGCGGGCCCGTGCTGGAGGCCGTGCTGGAGTCGTGCGTGAGCACCGGCTGCCGGGACGTACTCGTGATCTGCGGCGACCCCGGCGACCTGGAGCGCGTGGCGGAGGCGGCGCGCCGGGATCCGGCGCAACGGGTGCGCATCCAGCGGGAGGCCGACCTCGGCGAGGCCGACGTGCTTCTGCAGGTCTCGTCCGAGGTGGAGGAGCTGAAGGCGGGAGCGCGGGCCGCGTCCGAGGCGGGTGTCGTCGTCGGGCAGGCCCTCGTCCGGCCGGACGAGGTGTGGCTGTCGCCGATCGGCTCGCCCCACGCCGAGTCGGCCTGGCTCCGGCTGATGGCACTCGACGGCGCCGGACCGCCCGCCGGCGTCGCGGACGACCTGCTGATCGGGCCCGTGCCGTCGGTGGTCGCGGCCATGATGAGCCTGGCCAGGTTCTCGTACCTGACGGGCCTCGACCCCGTGCCCGCACGCGCGCTCACCCGGATCGACCTGCGCACTCTCGACACCTCCACGCACGCTTTCCTCCCCTTCGCCCATGCCGCGAGGCCAGCCGTGGAGGAGCGGCCCGTCGCGGGCCTCCTCGCCGCGACCCGCGAACTCGTGGACGCGCGGACGGGCGTGATCGGGCTGCTCGACGAGCAGGAGCTCTCCCAGACGCCCCTCTCCACGTGCCGGGCGATCGTCTCCGACCCGTACGGCACCGGCGGCGAAACCGTCGTGTACGGCTGGGCGGAGGACAGGGCGGGAGCCAGGCTGCGCTGCCTGCTGGCCGCCCTGGCCGCCTACGGCACCCGGAGTGTGCCCTTGGACGCCGAGGTCGTCTGGGGCGTGGAGCTGCCGACGATGCGGCCGCGTGCCGTACCGGTCGGAGATCTTCCGACTGGGGCGGCAGCAGGTCTGACCTGGGCGGGAGCGGCCACGGCCGCGTTGCTGGCCCTTGGTGAGGCTCGGCTGGCCGCCACCCTGCGCCCTGGGGCCGCACCGGGCGCACTGCCGTCCTTTCCGCTGCCCGACGACGATCCGCTGGTCAAGCAGCTGACCCTGGCCGGCGAGCTGCCCGAGGTGCGCGACGCCACGGCGGTGGCGGGCTTTTCCGCCTACGTGTGGTCGATCCCGGGCCGGCCCCCGGTGGTCTCCACCGGCCTCACCACCCGGGCCGCCCTGCGCGACGGCCTGGAACGCCTGCTTTTGCGGTGGCAGCACGGCGCGAATTGGGAGCGCTCCCACCACTGGTGCGACGACCCGGCCGTCACCCATGACGACCTCGACCGCCTCGCCAGGGCCTTCCCCGGCACCCCCGTGGTCGTCTCGCTCGCCCACGATCGCGACGTCGCCCGGATCCTCCCCCACCTCGTCCAGGTCGTGATCTGTGACGACTGAGATCTGGGGCTCCGGCCGCCTCCACGCCGCCATCCAGGACGCCCTCACCCCCTCCACGGCTCCGCTCATCGTGGTCGTCTCCGATTTCGACGACGCGCCGCCGTACGACCAGGTCCGCGCCCACGCCACCGAGCACGCCACCCCCTGGCTCCCCGTGCGGGTCGAGGCGGGCTGGGTCCTCGTCGGCCCCGCCGTACGCCCACCGCTGCCCGGCTGCCCCACGTGCGTGGAGCGCCGCCGCCGGGGCAACCGGCCCGACGCCGCCGCCCGGCAGGAGCTGCGCCGCCGCTACGGCCCCGACCTGGCAGAACGCCCCGCGACCCTGCTGACGCCCGCCCTCACCCGCGCCGTCGGCGCACTGGTCGCGGACGAGGCGCGGCGATTACGTCACGACCCCACCTCGGCCCGCACCACCGGCGCCCTCCTCCGCGTCGCGTTGCCGACGGCCGCGATCCGGCGCCACCGTTTCCTGCCCGACCCGCTCTGCCCCGACTGCGGAACCCGTCCCGACGACCGTCCGGCCGCCGCGCGCCTTCCGCGCGAGCCGGCTCCCAAACCGGCACCCACCGTCTACCGCGTCCGCACCCTCACCGATCGCCTGCCCGACCTGGAGCGGCGCTTCGTCGACGCCGAGACGGGGATCGTCCAGTCGCTGGCATGCGAGACCCTCGGCGGCAACCCGCTGGCCGTCGCCAGGCTCAGCCCGGCCCAGACCGCCCACGAGAGCCACCACGGCTTCGGCCGCAGCGACTCCTTCGCCTCCGCGCGGGCGACCGCCGTCGCCGAGGCGCTCGAGCGGATCGCCGGCATCCACCCGCGAGGCCGCCGCACCGTCGTGAAGGCCGCCTACGCCGACATCGCCGATCACGCCCTCGACCCGCGCACCCTCGGGCTCTACCCCGACGACTGGTACGGCGGGCACGACTTCTGGTTCACCCGCTTCCACCCCGAGCGCAAGACCGCCTGGGTGTGGGGCCACTCCTTCGCCAGGAACGCGCCCGTGCTGGTGCCGGAGAGCTACGCCTACTTCGGCCCCCGCCCTCCCGACGACCCCGGCTTCGCCTACGAGTGCTCCAACGGCGGCGCCATCGGCGGATGCGCGGCCGAGGCCGTCCTGCACGGCCTCCTGGAGATCGCCGAACGCGACGCCGCCCTGACCACCTGGTACGCGCGGCTGCCGCTGCCATGGGTGGATCTCGCCACGGCCGCCGACCGCCGCATCCCGATGATCGCCCAGCGCGTGCTCGACCGGTACGGCTACCGCGTGTCGGCCCACCTGGCCGTCATGGAGCAGCGCATCCCGGTGTTCTGGGTGACGGCCGTCGAGGCGGCAGGCGACGAGACCCGGCCGAGCGCCCTGTGCGGTTCCGCCGCCCATCCCGTGCCCGAGCAGGCTCTCCTGCACGCGCTCGAAGACCTCGGGCCGATGCTCGACGGCCACATCGCCCGCTACGACCCCGGGCACGCCGCCCGCCTGGCGGCCGACTCCTCAAGAGTCGAACTGCTGGAACACCATCCCCTGCTCTACGGGCACCCGGAGGCGTTCGAGCGGCTCTCCTTCCTGACCACCGAAGGACCCGGCCTGGCGCTCGGCGAGATCACCCGGCGGCTGAGCTGGCCCCTCCACGACGACCTCAACGACGACCTGGCCTTCCTCGTCGGCCGCTACCTGGACACCGGCCTGGACGTGATCGCCGTCGACACGACCGGCCCCGAGGCCGCGGCGGCGGGATTCGCCTGCGCCAAGGTGATCGTCCCCGAAGCGATGCCGATGACCTTCGGCCACCGCTACCGGCGGGTCCACGGCCTGCCCCGCCTGCTGTCGCGCCCGCGCACGCTCGGCTTCCGCCCCGACGATCTTCCGCACGGCGACCTCAACCCCTACCCCCACCCGTTCCCATGACCGCGAACGATCACGAGAGGCGGCTCATGCCCGGCGATGCCACGCGGCGCTACCTGGCCGCCCTGCGCGAGCGCGGCCCCCTGGACGTCCGGTGGGACCGCGCGCCGACCCGGCACAAGCGGTACCCGGAGGCCGCGCGGGTGACCCTGCCGTGGCGGACGGCGGAGCCGAGCCCGGAGCCGAGCCCGGAGATTCTGGCGGGGGCGCTGCTGCGCGAGCTGCTGGGTTTCGACCGCCTCGTGTGGCTGCACCAGCTCGACGAGGAGTGCGCGGCGGCGGGCGGCGCGCCGATGCTGGTGCTGGGCCGTCCGGCGCCCTCCGGCGGTGCGCTGTATCCGATCGAGGCCTACGTCGCCCTGGCCGGTGGGCTCTACCACTACGACCCCGTCCACCACGTGCTGGAGCTGGTGCGCGGCGGCGACCACCGTCCCGTGCTCGGGTTGCCGCAGGCCGGAGGAGTGCTGGTCCTGACGGCGGTGTTCTGGCGGTCGATGTTCAAGTACGGGGACTTCGGCTACCGGCTGATGTGCCAGGAGACGGGTGTCCTGCTCGCGCAGGCGCAGGCGGCGGGGGCGCGGCTGGAGATCGGGGTCCGCGCGCACCTGGGGTTGCGCGACGCCGACCTGGAGTGCGTGCTCGGGCTGGACGGCCGCCGCGAGGCGGTGATGGCCGCGCTCTCGCTGACCTTCCCCTGCCGCGACGACGGCCCGGGCGAGCCGGTGCACGGGGATCGGGCGCGGCCGAGTTCGCCGCCGCCGCTGCCTCTCATCGGGGGACCGGCCGCGCTCCTGCACCGCTCGACGGCGACCACGGGTGAACCCGGCCCCCTGCCCGAACCGCCACTTGCCCCGGGCCACCGGCACCCGCTCGGTGACCCGGCCCCCGTTCCCGTGACCAGGCCCTCGCGGACCTCTCCCCCGGCCGGCTACCGGCCCGTGGCGCTGCCGCTCGCCGACCTGGCCGCCGTGCTCGCCGCGGCCGGCCCGCCGCACCCCGGCGACCTGCCCGAGGCCACCCTCACGACCTACCTGCTCGCCCAGCGCGTCGACGGCCTGCCACCCGCCGCCTACCGCCACCACCCCGCGACCAGGACCTTGACCCGCGTCGGGCCGCCCGATGCGCCGCCCGGCCCCCTCCACGCCAACACCAGGGCCGCACTGCGCACCGCCGCGGCCGTCCTGATCGCGGTGGGCGACCCCCTGGCGGCCGTCGAGCAGGTCGGCGACCGCTGGTACCGCCTGCAGCAGATCGCCGCAGGCGCCGCCGCCCACCGCGCCGCCCTGGCCGCCTTCGCGCTGGGCCGGGCGGCCCGCATCCACTCCGACGGCGCCAACGACGCCACCGACCACGTGCTCGGGCTGGCGGGCACCCCGTTCCGCAGCCTGTCGTTCCTGCTCCTGGGCACCCCCCTGACCCGCGGCCCGTCCCTGGTCCGCGACCTGACGAGCCAAGGAGGTGATCACTCACCCGCGAGGGCACCAGCCACGAATCCCTGTTTCTCAGGCCTCACCCCCACCTCATGAAGAAGGGAATCACCATGCAGGACAACCTCAGCCTCGACCTGCGCGGCCTCGACGTGCACTCCATCGACGTCCTGTCCGCCGACTCCATCGTGGTCGAAGGCCACGCCACCATCGAGACCGGCGCCTCATCCTCGCCGGGCTACTGCTCGTCCTACCTGTCGGCGATGAGCTGCTGGGCGCCCGAGGCGTAGGCGAGCCGAGCCCGCAGCCATGAGACGGGCCGGGGGCGTGCCGTCCTCGAGCGCCCCCGGCCTTCCGCCCAGGAGAAACGAGCACATGATCCATCCCGCCGGTATCGCCGGCCAGTCGAGGCACCCCGCCGGTCACGGGTACGCGGTTTGCGCCGCTGTCGCCGTCCGGGTGGCGGGCGTGCCGGTCGACGTCCTCGACGGGCTGCGTTGCACCCGGACCTGGCAGCTGGCCGGTGAGCTGGCGACCGCCGTCCAGTGGCTGAGCGACGAGGGCCGAGCCCTGTCCGAGCCCCTGTACGAGGCGATCGGCGCCCTCGCGGGCGATCCGGCCAAACCCCTGCTGGTGGCGCTGCGCCGGACGATCTTCTCCGGTCGCGCGCCCGGCCGGCGAGCCCGCTCCGACGAAGCGCTGCGGGCGCTGCCCCCGCCCCTCGAAGATCGCGTGCGCCGCTGGCTGGCGCGGCACGAGCAGGCCGGACGGCTACGCGCCGCGCTCGCCCCCACGCTGGACGGCGAGCAGGCCACCCAGCTCGCCCGCCTGCGGCAGGCCGTCAGCGACGCCGACTTCCGCCACGGCCTGTCCCTGGGCAGCCCGGTCCTGTCCGGGCGGCTCGACACCTGGCTGGACGGCCCCGCCAACCGGCCGCCCGACCGGCAGGAGCTGCTCGCCCTGGCCCGCTACCTGGCCAGGGCCACGGTCAAGACCAGCCCGTACGCGACGTTCGCCGTCAGCGGCTTCGCCTCCTGGACCAGCGGCGGCCCCTCCCTGCAACCGCCGCCGGACCTCGCCTGGCGGGAGGTGGCCGAGCTGGACCGGGCGGTGCTGCGCCCGCTGTGGGCGGCGCTGACCCGCCGCCCCGAGGTGCGCGACCAGGCCCGGCTGCGCGTCAATCCGACCGCCCACCCGGCCGACGGCCGGATCTGGTTCCTCGGAGCCGCCGCCACCGAGCCGCTGTGCAGCGTCCCCGACACCCCGGCCGTACGGCAGGCGCTGGAGTGGGTGCGCGACCGTCCCGCCCCCGTTCTCGCCGCAGCACCGGGACTGGCGCCCCTGGTCGAGGCGGGGCTGCTCGAACTCGTGCCGCCCTTCGACGAGCAGTCACCCGACCCGCTCGACCGGCTGGGCCCGCCGTTCGAGCCCGGAGCCGCCCCCGACGCGGTGCGCCGGACACTCGAGGACGTCCTGACCGCGGAAGGCGGCTCCCTGCCCGACAAGAACCTGTTCTGGCACAGCGCCGTCATGCCCGCCCCGGCGGGCGCCTGCGAGAGCGAGGCCTGGCGGCCCGCCTGCGACGACCTCGACACCGTGCGCCGCCTGCTCGGCCTGTTCGACTCCGACCTGGCGGTCAAGCTGGCCGCCGCCCGCTTCTTCCGCGACCGGTACGGCCCGGCCGCCGCGGTGGGCGCGCTCGAGCTCTACCGTGACGCCCACGCCGAGGGCGGCAGGCTGCGCGAACTGCTGCGCGACCCCGTGGGCGCCCCCCGCCCCGCCGCGCCGTCGCCGGAGCTGACTACCCTGGCCGAACTGCGCGCCACGTTCTGGGAGCTGATCGAGCACGACCCCGGGCGACTGGAGCCGTTCGCCGCCGGACTGCCCGCGTTCCTGCGCGCGCCCGGCTCCGTCTGCTTCTACGTGCAGCCCGTGCCCCGCGACGACGGGCTCGGCCTGGTGGTCAACACCGCCACCGCCGGATACGGCCGCGGCCTGTCACGGCTGCACCGCCTGGTCACGCTGGCCGGCGGCCAGGCGCCCGACCTGGACGAGCTGCGCGCGCCGCAACACGGGGTGCTGTCGGCCGAATGCCGGGCCATCGTCGGCGGCGGGCTCAACCTGCGTCCGCCCACGGCCGACCGGGCGCTCGACTACCCCTTCGGCTACGGCGACGACCACCTGCCCGCGCTCGAACCCGGCGAGCTCACCGCACGCCTCGACCGCGCCCGCGGCCTGCTCGACCTGCTCGACCGCGACGGCGCCCGGATCCGCCCCGTCCACCTCGGCATGACCGCCCAGCACTGGCTGCCGCCATGGCTGCAGTTCCTGATCCGCGCGTTCGGCGAGCCGTCGGTGGCGATGGTGCCCGGCTGGGTCCTGCGCCCCGGCAACCGGCTCCCGGACGACGGCGTCGTGGAGCACCACCCCCGGCTGGACGTGGGCCGGGTGACGCTGGTGCGCGCCTGCTGGCGGCTGCGGACCGGCGACTTCCCCGCCCCCGCCAGAGGCCAGGACCTGGCCGCCCACCTGCCGGAACTGGCCCGGTGGCTGGAGGTCCACGGCATCCCGCCGCGCTTCTTCGCCCGCGTCGTAGACCTGCGCCACGGGCTGGCCGTCGGCCTGCTCGGCAAGGACCGCAAGCCGATGTACGTCGACGTCGCCGACCCTCTACTGCTGACCGGGTTCCTGCGCACGCTCGGCGAACCGGGCTCGTTGCTGGTGCTGGAGGAGGTGCTGCCCGACCCCGCGCACGCCCCGCTGTACGGCGGTCGGCGCCGGGTGAGCGAATACATCGTCCAGGTCTCGGCGACCGATGAGTGAGGGGTGGCTCAGCGCCCACCTGTTCCATTACGGCGACCTCGACGCGCTCATCGAGGCGGTGGTGGAGCCCGTGGTGCTGCGCTGTGCCGTACGCGGCCACTTCTTCCTGCGTTACTGGGAGGGAGGCCAGCACCTGCGGCTGCGGGTGCGGGTCGCGGACCCGTGCGAGGCCGCCAGGATCCGCGGGCTCATCGCCGGGCTGGCCGCCGACCACTTCGCCCGCCACCCTTCGACCACCGCCGTCGACGCCGGCGCCTACCGGGCGTTCGCGGCCTCGGCCGCCCGGGGCGAGCGGCGCGCGGTCTACGACACCCGGCTGCGCGAGCCCGACACGGTGGAGTTCGTCGCCTACCGCCCGGAGTACGACGTCTACGGCGACGCCGCCTGCATCGCCGCGGTCGAGCGGCACTTCACCGACGCCAGCGAGCTGGCGCTTCAGGTGCTGCGGATCCCGATGGAGCAGCGGGCGGCCGTCGGCCTGGCCGTGCTGACGCTCACGCTGGCGGCCTGCGAACCCGACCTCGACGCCGCCGCCGCCCGGTTCGCCGCCGGCTGGCGCCACCCGGGACCCGACGGCGACCACCGCGCCCTGCTGTCGCAGACCCGCCGCCTGTGGGATCCCGCCTGCGCGGCGTTCAGCTCGTGGAGCACCTCCGTCCGCCAGCTGCGCGACAGCCTGGAGGACCTGCGCGCGGCCGGCCGGTGCGCGCCGGTCGACTCCGGCTCGCCCCACGCCCACCTGGCCATGATCGTTCCGCCGGCCCGCCGTACCGTCCCGCTCATCCTGCTGCGCTGCGCGCACCTGTTCCACAACCGGATCGGCCTGCGCGCCGGCGCCGAACTCCACCTGTCGCTCCTCGCGGCCCGAGCCCTCGCCGACCTCCGGAGGTAACCGATGCCCTGGCACAGCGTCCACGTCTTCTACCACGCGCCCGACAAGGACGGCCTGCTGCTCGACGCCGTACGGCCGCTGCTGGAGCGGATAGAACCGCACGTCGAGGCGGCGTTCGTGCTGCGGCACTGGCGGCGCGGCCCGCACCTGCGGTTCAACGCGCGATGCGAGCGCGACGTCTGGGAGCGAGCCGTGCGCCCGGCCGTCGACGAGGTGGTCGGCGGCTACCTGGCCCGCCACCCCTCCACCACCGTGCTCGACCCGGCCGCGAGCCTGGACCGCCACCGCCTCCTGGCCGTACGCGAACAGGAACCCGGGCCGCTGACCCCGTGGCCGGCCGACAACTCCATCCACGAGGCGCCCTACGACTCCCGCCAGCACGTGCTGGGCAGCGAGGAGGCCGTCGAACTGCTGGCCCGCTTCTACACCGCGAGCACGCCGCTGCTCATGGACATGCTGCAGCACGTGCGCGCCGGGCACGCGTGCAAGGCCGACCTCGCCCAATGCCTGCTGCTGACCGTCGCCCACACCGCCCACCCGATCGTGCGCAGCTTCGTCTCCTTCCGCGTGCACGCCGAGGGCTACCTCACCTGGGCGGGCGACCCGTCGGCGGCCCGCGCCGCCTTCGACGGCTCCTACCAGGCCCGCGCCTCCCACCTGGTGCCGCTCACCCGCGCCGCCATCGCCGCGCTCGACGACCCGGCCGCGCCCGCCGTGCCGTTCGTGCGCGAGTGGGCCGCCCTGCTGGCCGCCTTCCGCGAGCGGGCGGGCGCGCTCGGCCTCGCGCCGCCCGACAAGCCGTCGGCCGACATCCTGGCGCCCCAGCGGGAGTACGGCGAGCTGCACCGGCTCATCTTCGACAACCCCGCCTACTACCGCGACGTGTTCGCCAAGCCGGAGTTCTCGCAGTACCGGGTGCTGCTCAACTACACCTACCTGCATCTGACGCGGATGGGGCTGACGCCCCTGGACCGGTTCTACGTCTGCCACGCCACGGCCAGCTCGGTGGAGGAGGCCTTCGGCGTGTCGGCGCTGGAGCTGATGCGCCGCTACGGCGAGCAGGCGAGCCCGGCCTAGGGCGCCCGCCAGATCCTGACCGAGGTGCGGGAGGCCACGGCCAGGGTGCGGCCGTCGGCGCTGAAGGACAGGGCGGTGACGGGGCCGGGGTGGGCGCCGGTGATGATCGTCCCCGTGTCGGCGTCGACGTCCCACAGCACCACCCGGCCGTCCGCCGTGCCCGCGGCCACCTGCCTGCCGCCGGGCCTGAAGGTCACGGCGCGCACGTAGGCGCTGGTGGTGTCGAACTCCACGAGCTTGCGATGGCCCTTGACGTCCCAGATCCGGATCAGCGCGTCGATGCCGGTGGTGGCCAGCAGGCTGCCGTCGGCGCTGAGGGCGACGGAGTAGACCGCGCCGGGATGGCCGCCGAAGGTGGCGATCTCCTCGTACTTCTCGGTCCCGTACACGCGGGCGCTCTGGTCGATGCCGCCGCTGGCCAGCCATCTGCCGTCGGCGCTGATCGACAGGCTGGTGACCATTCCGGAGTGGCGCCAGTAACTCTGGCGGGTGCTCAGATCGGGCGCGAACATCGGGCGGATGCTTCCGGCCTCGTCTCCGCCGACGAGGACTTCGCCGCTCGGGCTGAAGGCCAGGGCGGTGAGGGTGTTCTCCTCGTCCCTGGGGGCCTGCATGCCCTTGGCGATCTGGAAGACGTGCAAAGTGCTGAAGTCACTCGCGGCGACGATGCTCTTGCCGTCGGGGTTGTAGGCCAAGGAGGTCAGGCGCCACTCGCTCAGCTGGAGGGAGTCGGCCACCCGCCCGGTGGACGGGTCCCACCGGATCAGCTCGCCGCCGTCGTCGGCCGTGGCGACCTCGCCGCCGTCAGGACTGAAGACGACGGCGTTGACGGCGCTGCCCGCGTCGAAGGTGACGCGGTCGTCCCAGAGCAGCTCCTGTCCCACCCGGGCGGCGCGGCCGCTAGGCGCCGCGGGCTCCTCCGATTGCGTGAACAGCAGGGTTGCGCCGGTCAGGGCCACCGACGCGAGGATCGCCAGCGAGCCCGCCAGCACGGCCTGCCTGCGCGAGTGCCGGACGCCCGCCGGGAATCCCGCCATCGTCGAGGATCTGCGCGGCGCCGGCTGTCCGGCAGCGGCGGGTACGGCGGGCCGTACCCTCGGCGGCGCCACGCGCGCCAGCTTGGCCAGGGCGGCGGCGGCCTCGGCGCCGCTCGTCCGCCTGTCCGGGTTCTGGTGCATCAGGCCGCGCAGGATCGCCGAGAGCTTCGGCCCCGCGTGCTGCGGCGGCGGTGGCCCGCCCTGCAGGAGCGCGGCCAGCACCGCCACATGGTACACACCTTCGTACGGCGCGCGGCCCTCGACAGCCGCGTACAGGGTGGCGCCGACGGACCACAGGTCGGCAGCCGGGGTGAGGGGCAGCCCTCGGGCCTGCTCGGGCGCCATGTAGGCGAGCGTGCCGATCAGCGTGCCCGCCTCGGTGAGCGCCACGTCCCCGGCGAGCGTGGCGATGCCGAAGTCGGTGAGGACCACCCGCGAACCCTCCAGCAGCACGTTGGCGGGCTTGATGTCGCGGTGCACGATCCCGGCGGCGTGCGCGTCGGCCAGGGCGTCCAGCACGGCCACGCCGATCCTGGCCACCTCCTCCGGTGACAGCCGGGTGCCGGGGCCGACATGCTCGCTCAGGGGGCGGCCGTGCACGAACTCCATGACGATGACAGGACTGCCGTCGCGCGTGGTGACGTCGAAGACGGTGACGATGCCGTGGTGGTTGAGCCGGGCGGCCGAGCGGGCCTCGCGCATCGCGCGCCGGCTGTGCTCGGTCCGCTGGCGGGCGTCCAGGCCCTCCGGAAAGATGATCTCCTTGACCGCGACCTCACGGTCGAGGAGATCGTCGTGGGCCCGCCACACGCGCCCCATGGCCCCCGCGCCTGCGGCTTCGAGCAACCGGTAACGCCCGTTGATTAACTCCCCCATGGCCGCACACAATCACCCTTTGACCGCCCCCACCAGACCCGTCACGAAATACCGCTGGAGCAGCAGGAAGAGCGCGATCACCGGCAGCACGACGATCAGGGAGGCGGCCATCACCTCGTTGTAGCGCGGCACCTCGCCGGAGATCAGTGACTCCAGCCCGAGCGGCAGCGTGTACAGCGCCTTGTCGGAGATGGAGACCCTCGTCAGCACGTACTCGTTCCACGTCGGCACCGCCGTCAGCACGGCGATCGTGATGTGGGCGGGCTTCGACAGCGGCAGGTAGACCGACCAGTAGATGCGTGCCTCGCCGGCCCCGTCGGAGCGTGCCGCCTCGCGCAACTCTCTCGGGATCGACCGGAAGGAGTTGGTGAGCAGCAGCACCGTCAGCGGCGCCGTCCCGTTGACGAACGGCAGCACCAGCCCCAGGTGCGTGCCGAGCACCCCGAGGTTCTTCTCCAGGATGACCACCGGCAGCAGCACCGTGATGCCGGGCACGAACAGCAGGGCGACGAAGAACCAGTAGAGGAAGCGCCGGCCGGGGAAGTCCAGGACGGCGAAGGCGTAGGAGGCCAGGCTGTAGACGACCAGCACCCCGGCCACGGTCATCGCGGTGACCTTCAGGCTGTTGAGGAAGTAGTCGAAGAAGTGCAGCTGCCCCCAGGTGGTGATCAGCGTGTCGAGGGTGGGATCGCGCGGCAGCAGGTTCCCTTCGAGGATCTCGGTGCGCGACTTGAACGCGCCCGACACCATCCAGACGAACGGGTACATGCTGATCAGCGCGTAGGCGATCAGCCCGAGGTAGGCGAAGCGCCTCATCGCACCCTCCTTCCGAACGCCAGCGTCATCAGCACCGCGCCCGCGAACAGCAGCCAGCCCAGCGCGCTGGCCACCCCGAGGGTGGGGGCCAGGCCCTTCATGAACGACAGCCGGTAGGTCATCAGACCCAGCACGTCGGTGTGGCCGCCCGGCCCGCCGTTGGTCATGATCAGGAAGATCTGGAAGCCGTGCAGCGCGTCCCGCACGCCGAGCAGCACGATCGCGATCGTGATGGGCCGCAGCAGCGGCCAGATGATGTGGCGCAGCACGTGGCGGGGGGCGGCGCCGTCGATCTGGGCCGCCTCGATCACGTTGCCGTCGATGGCCTGCAGGCCGCTCAGGTAGAGCAGGGTCGCCACCGGCACGCTCGACCACACCAGGATGAGGATCAGCGTGGGCATGGCGGTGCCGGGGTTGCCGAGCCAGCCCTGCGGCTGGGCCAGGCTGCCCAGGCCGAGCGAGCCGAGCAGCAGGTTGATCGCCCCGTCGGGCTGCAGCACGTAGCGCCAGGCGTAGTAGACGGCGATTCCGCTGGTGACGTAGGGCAGGAAGTAGACGGATCTGAGCAGGGCGCGCAGGCGGGTGACGGAGTTGAGCATCATCGCCAGCGGCAGCGCCACCACCACGGTCAGCACCGGCACGGCGACCATCACCTGCAGCGTGTTCCACAACGCCCGCCGCAGCTCGGGCGCGAGCGTCAGGTCCGCGTACAGCAGGTCGGCGTAGTTCTTCAGCCCCACCCAGGTCCACTGCGGGGTGAACCCGTTCCACTTGGCGAAGCTGAGCAGGAAGCCGCTGGCGATGGTGTAGACGCCCATGAGCAGGAAGAGCGCCACGGCCGGGGTCACGAACGCCCAGCCGGTCAGCCAGCGCCGCAGCCGGGGAGGCCGCGCGGGTGGCCTGGCCTCAGGCCGCGCCGCGCGGTCGCCGGTGGTCAGCGTGCTCACTGCGTGGATTTCCACATGGCGGCGATGACCTTGTCGAGCTCGGTCCCCGCCTGCTGGGCGGTCAGCTCCTTGAGCGGCGTCAGCCGTACGGTCAGGTCACCCGGTTTGACCTGGTCGTAGTCGGAGGGGAAGAAGCTGGAGTCTCCGGCCTCGTAGGCGGTCTCGGGCGGCCCGGTGAAGTACTTCTGCAGCGCCGCCAGGTCCTTGCCGAGCAGGCTCTCCGCCTCGGCGCCCAGGTCGGTGGCCGGCAGGTCGAGCGACTCCTTGGCGACGACACCCGCGCCCTTGGGCGAGGTCACCCAGTCGATCCACTTGACCGCCGCCTCGCGGTTCGCCGTGGAGGCGGTGACGCCCAGCCCGGTCAGGGCCAGCGGCGACATGGAGATCGCCTGGTTCCTGCCCTCGGCGGAGGGCGGGATGGGGAAGGTGAGCAGCTTGTCGGGGCTCAGGCCGTTCTGGTTGAGGAAGGCCAGGGTGAAGGTGCCGCCGACGTTGAAGGCCGACTTGCCCTGCGCGAAGGCGACGTCGGCCTCGTCGATGCCGAGCGTGGTGGCCCCGGGCATCCAGTACGGCGAGAGCCTGCCGTAGACCTCCAACGTCTTGACCCCGTCAGGGGTGGAGAAGCCCTGCGTGCCGCCCTTGGCGAACAGCGCCTGGAACCGCTCCTTGCCCAGATAGGCGTACGCCAGGGGCTGGTAGATCCAGTTGAAGCCGGTCTGCGACACCTTCAGGCCGAGCGAGAGCCCGCCCTGGTCGGCCGCGGTCGTCTTCTCCAGCGCGGCGACGAACTCCTCCCAGGTCCTGGGCGGCGTCTCCGGGTCGAGCCCGGCCGCCTTGAGCTTGTCCTTGTTGGCGTAGACGATGCCGAAGGCCCCGGCGGTGAACGGCACGCTGAACCGCTGGCCCGCCTTGCCCTGCTTCATCGGCGAGTCGGCGGCCACCGAGTCGATCTTCTCCTGGGTGAGCACGCCGGTCTCCTGGGTGGAGGGCAGCAGGCGGCCCTTCCAGGCGTCGCCCACGTCGGCCGCCAGGTCCTGCAGCAGGCCGGAGGCACCCATCTCCAGGTCCTCGCCGCCCGCGTGCACCTCCAGCACGTCGGGTAAGCCGTTGGTCTGCGCCGCGCTCTGCACCTTGCTGACGAACACGTCGTCGGGGGTGACGGCCTCGACGGTGACGCTGATGCCGGTCTCGGCCTTGAACTGCCCGGCCGCCTTGTTCAGCGCGTCGGCGTGCGACTTCTTGAAGGTCCACATCGTCAGGGAGGCGGCCGCGCCGCCCTGCTGCTGTTGCTGCGGCTGCTGGGCGGCGCTGCAGGCGGTCAGGCCCACCGCGGCGGCCAGGACCAGCGCGAGCGTGCGTCCTGCGGTCATGAGCGCTCCCTGTCGAATCTGTCGACCCAGTACTTCGTGCGGTCCAGGTAGGCGGTCTCGGCGGCCTTGCCGCGCTTGCCGTACGCGCCGTCGAAGGTCTGGTAGCCGTAACCGGGCGGAGGGCTGCTGTCGGCCGGTTCGATGACCGAGCCTTCGTGCCACTCGTTGAAGGAGGTGACCGAGACCCAGGTGGCCTGGTTGGTCAGGGCGTTGTTCCACTGCTTGTCGTAGGCGGCGCCGTCGTCGCGGGTGATGGTGGGCGTGGTGTTGCCCGGGACCGCGCGGTCGTCGATGTAGCCGGGAGCCACCGACGGGGCCCAGATCAGGCCGTTGGCCTTGGCGTATTCGCCGGCCTGCTTCCAGCCGGGTGCGGTGGCCCCGGCGATGCCGTCGTAGGTGTACAGGCCGTCGAAGTGGGCGATCTTGGAGGTGTCGGTCGTCTGGGCGAGGATGATGTTTTCGTCGTTGACCTGCTCCAGGGCGCTCCAGTCGGCGATCTGCAGGCTCCAGAAGACGTAGAAGACGTTGTGGAAGGCCGGGTGCGCGCCGTACGCCTGGTTGAGGTACTGAATGTCGGCGACGGTCGAGGCGGCGGTGCGGCCCTCGTAGGGCTCCAGGTGCCAGGCGACCTTGACGCCCCGCTTGGCGGCGGCGTCCATCACGGTGCGGATGAGGCCGTCCTCGTAGCTGCCCTGGCCCCACCAGCTGTAGACGATCACCCCGGCGCCGGAGCGGCGCACCCACTTCATGTGCCGGTCGGCGGCGCTCGCGGAGTCGTAGGCGCCGAGGGAGGGGTAGAGGTCGGCGCCGATGTCGTCGGGCGGGGTGTGGCCGCCCTGCTGCCAGTGGCGCCAGGGGCTGGTGCCGTACCAGGGGTAGTAGAACAGGTGCACCTTGTCCGAGAGCTTGGCGGCACCCGCCTGCGGGACGGGCAGCAGGACGGCCAGCACCATCACCAGAGCGGTCAGGACGAGGTTTCGACGTTTTGCGGAAGCTCGCACGAGGCGTCCTTTCATGGGGGGTCACTCCAGGAGCGCAGCTATGCAAATCGTTAAGATTCGTGCTCGAAATCTACACGCAACGCCTCGCGTGTCAAGACTCACGCCGAACGGCGGCGCACCAGCCGTGCCGGGATGACGATCTCGCTGTACGGCTCGGCGAGCCTTCCCTCCAGGCGCTCCAGCAGCCTGGCGGCGCTGGCCTGGCCGATCTCCCTGGCGGGATTGGCCATCGTGGTCAGCCCGGGTGAGACCAGTCCGGCGGCCTCGATGTCGTCGAACCCCATCACCGCCAGGTCATCGGGCACCCGCAGGCCACGCGCCTCCGCGGTGTCGAGGGCGCCGATCGCCATCAGGTCGTTGGCACACAGGACCGCGTCAGGGGGGTGGGGCAGGTCCAGCAGACGCGCCACGCCCTCGGCGCCGCCCGCACGGCTGAAGTCGGTGTAGACGACCAGGTCGGAGGGGGTGCGACGGGGGTCGCCCGGAACCGCTCCAGTGGGGGAAGGGGCCTTGCCTGACGGGGTCGCGCCCGACGTCGCTGCGCCTGTCGGGGCTGTGCCTGTCGGGGCCGCGCCTGACCTCGCTGCGCCTGGCGTTGCCTCGCCTGGCGTTGCCTCGTCTGAGGTCGACTCGCCTGACCTCGTCTCGCCACCTTCGAGCAGGCCTGCCTCCCTCAGCGCCGCGCGATAGCCCGCCACGCGCTCGGCCGCCGGGCCCTCCGCCTGGGCGCCGCACACGAAGCCGATGCGCCGGTAGCCGCGTGACAGCAGGTAGCGGGTGGCCTCGGCCGCGCCGCCCTCGTCGTCGCTGTGCACCAGGTCGACGCCGTGCTGGGCCAGCCGTCCGCCCAGCCGTACCACCGGGATGCCCGCCTCGATGGCGGGCAGCAGGTCCTCGGCGTGGGTGTGGAAGACCGCGAAGGCCAGGCCGTCGACCTGGCGGGCGATCATCTGCTCGATCGCCGCTTGCTCCAGGTTCCTGTCGCCGTCGGTGTTGCCGATGATCTGGTCGTATCCCGCGGGTCCGAGCACGTCCTGCAGGCCGCGGGCCAGGGCCGGGTAGAACGGGTTGGTGATGTCGGGGATGATCAGGCCGATGGTCTGGCTGCGGCTGGTGCGCAAGCCCCTGGCCAGGACGTTCGGGCGGTATCCGAGCTCGTCGATGGCCTGCAGGACGCGCCGCCTGGTCTCCTCGGCGACGGGGCGGCGACCGTTGAGCGTGTGGGAGACGGTGGTGGCGCTGACGCCGGCCAGCTCGGCGACGCGCGTGATGCTCGGCCGGTCACCGCGCGGGGTCCTGGCACCCTCGGAGAACAGGCCGGGCTGAGCGGCGTGCCCGGAGACGCCGCTCCGGGCAGGCAAGAGGGCCTGACCGCCCACGGCCGGTGCCGGCGGGACGGCGGGCCTCCGCGCGGCCGGAGCGGCCTGACCAGCGGCATCCTCGCCGCGCCCGGCGGCACCGCCTGCGGCTTCCGTCCCGTACCCGGCGGCGCTGCCTGCGGCTTCCTTGCCGCGCTTGGCGACGCCTTCTGCGGCCATCGCCCCGTGCATGGCGGCATCGCCCGCGGCATCCTCGCCGCGCAGGGCGGCGCCGACGGTGGCGTCCTGCGCGTGCGAGGCCCGGTGACCTGCGGCGACGCCCGTCGCGCGCGAGGCGGCGGGGGCGCTCGGCGCTCCTGGGGCCGCCTCGAAAGCCCCCTCCGGTCGGGGCGACGGCGCGGGCTTGGTGGCGCGGGCGGGACCGCCCAGCAGACCCGCCAGGGGCGCCACCGCCGCCTCCAGGGCCCGCAGCCCCTCCCCCACGGCCTCCCCGGCGGCCTGCCCTTCGGCGACCTCCAGTAGCACCCGCTCCCACGCCTCGTGCAGGGCAGCCGTGATGAGCGCGGCCAGCATCCCGGGAGCCGGGAGCACCCGCGGTGAGCGTTCACCTTCCGGGAGTGCCCGCGGTGAGCGTTCACCTTCCGTGAGCGCCTGCGGTGAGCGTTCACCTTCCGGGCGCGCGAGCAGTCCGGCTAGCTCGCGCTGGTGGGCGGCGAAGAGTTCGCGCCCGTAGGCCTGGAGCGTGCCACTGTCGCGATAAATGCGTGCATAGGTGCGGAGCGTGGCCTCGTCGGCGACCCGCAGCGCGCCCGCTCCCAGTCCGGCTCCCAGTCCGGCTTCCAGCCCCGCTTCCAGCCCCGCCGCCAGCTCCGGCGGTGACACGGCCAGCAGCGGCTCGTGCTCGAAGAACAGCTGCTCCTTGGCCGGGAAGTAGTTGAACACCGTCTTGGCCGACACGTCGGCCGCCTCCGCGACCTCGGCGATGGTCACCCCGTCGAACCCGCGCTCGGCGAACAGCCGCAGCGCGGTCTCGGCGACCGCCCGCCGCGACTCGGCCTTCTTGCGCTCGCGCCGGTCGGCGGGACGTTCCTCGGCAGACATGCGCCAGATCTTACAGTCAAACCATCCTTACATCCGCAGAAACTTTACGGCCGCTCACGGTACGACGTGCCCGGCCGAGAACCCGAGCGCCCTGCGCGCCGCTCCGACGTCGACCGGGACGCTGCGGCCGGGCAGCGCGGCGGTGCGGGCCGCGTCGGGGTGGTAGGCGTCGAGCAGCTGTTCGGTCGGCAGCGCCGCGAGGGTGTTGGGCGCGGCGACGAAGAGCACGTGGTGCCCGGTGAGCGGCCGGGTGATCGCCAGCCACGCGGCCCTGGCGGCGTCGCGGTAGTCGAGGTAGGCCCACAGTTCCGCGGCGCCGCTGCCCGGTTCGTCGGCCCACTGCTTGGCGGTTTCCTGGAGCTTGTCGCCGGGCCCGCCGAGCCGGGGGAAGCGCAGCGCGACGGTGGTCATGCCGTGGCGCCGGCTCATCATCTCGGCGGTGGCCTCGTCGACCTGCTTGGACAGGCCGTACGGGTCTTCGACCTGGAGCGGCAGCCGTTCGTCGACGGGCACGTAGGCGGGGTGCAGGTCGCGTTCCGCCCAGGCCATGCCGGTGGCCGACATGCTGCTGGCCAGGGCGACGCGACGGACGCCCGCGTGCCCGGCCTCCTCCAGGACGACGAAGGTGGCGCGGGTGTTGCCGCAGAAGACCTCCTCGGGCGTGCCGAGGACGGGCGCCGGGATGGCGGCCAGGTGGATCACCGCCTCGGCTCCCGGCAGCGCCTGCCGGACGACGGTCGGCTCGCCCGCGTCGCCGACCACCATGCGTTCGAGCGGCAGGTCTCCCGGATCGTGGCGGTCGAGACCGGTGACGGACACGCCCAGGCGGGCCAGCAGCTCCAGGACGACCCGCCCGAGATCTCCGGCGGCCCCGGTGACGAGGACCCGGCGAGGATGATCGGCCATCCACTCCCCTACGCAAATCGTTTTGTGAGCGGCAGCATGCCCCGCCCCGCCGGGATCTGTCAAGGTTGCAGTGACTGTAACGTTGTCGGGATGAACACCCCTGCCGCTGAATTCGACGTCCACGTGGACCTGGTGGACCGCCTGGTCCGCACCCAGCACCCCGACCTGGCCGGCCCCCTCACCCTGGTCGCCAACGGCTGGGACAATGTGATCTTCCGGCTCGGGACGGACCTGTCCGTACGGCTGCCGCGTCGTCAGCTCGGGGTGAACCTGATCGTCAACGAGCAGCGCTGGTTGCCGGTGCTGGCCGGACATGTCGATGTGGCGCTGCCCGTCCCGGTGAGGCTGGGGGTGCCGGGCGAGGGGTATCCGTGGCCGTGGACGATCGCGCCGTGGTTCGAGGGCACGACGGTGGCCGAGGTGCCGCCGTCGGAGCGGGCGTCGCTGGCACCGCAGCTGGCGGCGTTCATGAACCAGTTGCACCGGCCCGCGCCGGCGGACGCGCCGCCCAACGCCGTGCGCGGCGTCCCGCTCCCGAGCCGGGATCCGGCGCTACGGCAGCGGCTGCCCCACATGAAGTGGCGGGAGGAGCTCCTGGCGCTGTGGGAGACGCTGGTCGACCTTCCCGCGTGGCAGGGTCCGCCGGTGTGGCTGCACGGTGACCCGCACCCGGGCAACCTGCTGGTGGGCGACGAACGCGCGGAGAAGCTCGCGGCGGTGCTCGACTTCGGCGATCTGACCAGCGGCGACCCAGCCACCGACCTGGCCGCCGGCTGGCTGGTCTTCGACGAGAAGGGGCGCGAGATCTTCCGCGCCCACGTCGACGCCGACGAGGTGACCTGGCAGCGCGCCCGCGGCTGGGCGCTGGCCATGGGCAGCGCCCTGGCCACCTTCTCGGCCGACAACCCGGCCATGGCGGCCATCGGCGACCACGTGCTCGAACAGGTGCTGATCGGCTGAGCGGCGCCTCCCCAGCACCGAGGGGAGGCGCCGCCCGCTGTCAGGACTCGAAGCCCAGCGGCAGGTACTTCTCCACGTTCTCCTTGGTGATGGTCTCCGAGGCGAGCGTGATCGACTGCGGCACCTGGGTCTCCACCAGGTCCGTCATGCCCTTGCCCTGGGCGACGAGCCTGGCCAGCTTGATCGCCGAGGAGGCCATGGTCGGGCTGTAGGTGACGGTCGCCTCCAGCACGCTGGATCCGGCCTGGATCTCGCGCATGGCGTTGGCCGATCCGGCGCCGCCGACCATGAAGAACTCGTTGCGTCCCGACTCCTTGATGGCCGCGAGCACGCCCACGCCCTGGTCGTCGTCGTGGTTCCACAACGCGTCGATCTTCTTGTGCGCCTGCAGCAGGCTGGTGGCGACCTCGTTGCCGGTCTCCACGGTGAACTGCGCGTCCTGCTTGGCGGTCACGCTGAAGCCGTACGTCTTGAGCGCGTCCTCGAAGCCCTTGCTGCGGTCCTGCGTCAGCGGCAGCGTGGCGATGCCCTGGATCTCCACGATGACGGGGTTGCTGACGCCCTTGTCCTTGAGCTTCTTGCCGATGTAGTGCCCGGCGGCCACGCCCATGCCGTAGTTGTCGCCGCCGATCCAGGTCCGGTAGGCGAGCTTGTCGGGGAAGATGCGGTCGAGGTTGATCACCGGGATGCCGGCGGCGGTGGCGGCCAGGGCGACCTGGTTGAGCTGCTGGCCGTCGTTGGGCAGCAGGACCAGGGCGTTGACCTTGGCCTGGATGAGCGATTCGACCGCGGAGATCTGGGCGTTGATGTCGTTGGTCGGCTCGACGGGCTTGAACTCGATGTCGGGGTACTGCTTGGCGGTCGCCTCGGCGTTCTTGGCGATCGCCGCGATCCAGCCGTGGTCGGCGGCGGGGGCGGAGAAGCCGATGACCACCTTGGTGCCGGGCTGGTCGTTGCCGCCGGTGGCGGTGGCGGCGGGGGCAGGGGCGGGTGAGTTCGCCGTGGCGGCGGGCTCGTTGCTGGTGCAGGCAGACACGAGGGTGCCGGCGCCCAGGACGGCACCGCCGACAAGGAATCCTCTGCGCTTCATAAGGTTCTCTCCTTGAGATTACGCCGCTGGAGCAGGACGGCGACGACGATGATCAGGCCCTTGGCGATCAGCTGGTCGCTGGTGTTGAGCCCGTTGAGGATGAAGAGGTTCGTGATCAGGGTGAAGATCAGCAGGCCGAGGATGGAGCCGATGATGGTGCCCCGGCCGCCGGTGAGCAGGGTGCCGCCGATGATGACGGCGGCGATGGCGTCCAGCTCGTAGAGGTCCCCGTGGGTGGAGGAGCCGGTGGTGGTGCGCGCCATGATCAGCACGGCGGCGATGCCGCAGCACAGTCCCGACAGCGCGTACAGCAGCATGGTGTGGCGGCGCACGTCGATGCCGGCCAGCCTGGCCGCCTCCGGGTTGCCGCCCACCGCGTAGGTGCGCCGGCCGAAGGTGGTGCGGTTGAGCACGACCCAGCCCAGCGCCACCACGAGCGCGAAGATGAAGACCAGCAGCGGGATGCCGAGCCAGCGCGTGGTCGACAGTTCGACCAGGCCGGCGTTCTCGGGCTGCACGAGCTGGGTCTTGCGGTCGGACATGCGCTGGGCCAGGCCGCGTGCCGCGACCAGCATCGCGAGCGTGGCGATGAACGGCACCAGCCGGCCGTAGGAGATGAGCAGCCCGTTGACCAGGCCGGCTCCGGTGCCGACCAGCAGCGCGCAGATCACCATGACGAACGGGCCGAACTCCTGGGTGGCCAGGGTGGTCGCCCATACCGAGGCCAGCGCCATGATCGCGCCGACCGACAGGTCGATGCCGCCACCGATGATGACGAAGGTCATGCCGACGGTGATCACGCCGATGGTGGCGGCCAGCGACAGGATGCTGACGAGGTTGGAGGTGGTGGCGAAGGTGTCGGGCCTGGTGACGAGGCCGACGACGGCCAGCAGCACCAGGGCGGCCACCAGCCCCAGGTGCCGCGCCTGCCCGAGCCCGGCCAGGCCGGCCCGGCCGAGCAGGCCGGCGGGGGCCACCTTCTTGAGGTTGGGGCTGGTCATGGGACTTCCTCCGTCGGCCGCGGGGCGGCGGGATCGGTCATGGTGTGAGGCTCCCTTGCATGATCATGTCCAGGACGGCGTGTTCATCCAGCTCGGCCGCGTCGGCCTGGTGGATCAGCGCGCCCTCGCGCATCACCAGCACCCGGTCCGACAGGCCCAGCACCTCGGGCACCTCGCTGGAGACCAGCAGCACCCCGATCCCCTGGTCGGCCAGGCGTCTGATGACCGCGTACAGCTCGGCTCTGGCGCCCACGTCCACGCCGCGCGTGGGCTCGTCGAGCAGCAGCAGCTTGCGGTTGCCGACCAGCCAGCGGGCCAGCACCGCCTTCTGCTGGTTGCCGCCCGACAAGGTCTTGATCGGCCGCTCGGGGTCGGGCGGCCTGATGGCCAGCAGGTCGGTCAGCCTTCTGGCCTCCTTGGCCTCGCGTGCGCGATCCAGCCAGCCCCGGCGGGCGAAGCCGGGCAGGCTGCCCAGGGTGATGTTGGCCGTGACGCTCTGGTCGAGCAGCAGCGCCTGGGCCTTGCGCTCCTCGGGCGCCAGCCCCAGGCCGCGGCGCACCATCGTGTGCGGTTCGCCCGGCCGTACCTGCTTGCCCTGCAGGAAGATCCGGCCGGCGGCGCGGCGCGCGCCGTACACCGCTTCGAGGATCTCCGTACGGCCCGAGCCGACCAGGCCCGCCAGGCCGACGATCTCGCCCTCGCGGACCGAGAAGCTCACGCCGGGCCCCGTCAGGTGCTCCACGCGCAGGATCTCCTCGCCGGGCGGGCGGGAGGCGCGGGGCGGGAACAGGTACTCCACCGTACGTCCGGTCATCAGCGAGACGAGCCGGTCGGTGGGCGTTTCGCGGGCGGGCAGGCCCACCTCGACGGTGCGGCCGTCCTTCAGCACGGTGACGCGGTCGCCGATCTCGCGGATCTCCTCCAGGCGGTGGGAGATGTAGATGACGGCCACGCCCTGGGCGGTCAGCTCGCGGATGATGCGGAAGAGGTTGGCCACCTCGTCGTGGGCCAGCGCCGCCGACGGCTCGTCCATCACGATGAGCTTGGCGTCGTGCGACAACGCGCGGGCCATGGAGACGATCTGCTTAGCGGCCGGCGACAGGCGCCCGACCTCGGTGGTGGGCTTGATCTCCGGGTGGCCCAGGCGGGTGAGCACCTCACGGGCGGCGGCGTTGGCCCGTGCGCGCAGGCTGAAGCCTAATCGGGCGGGTTCGTGGCCGAGCAGGATGTTCTCGGCCACGTTCAGGCCGTCGACCAGGTCGAGCTCCTGGTAGATGGTGGCGACGCCGGCGCGCAGGGCGTGCAGCGGGCTGGAGGGGCGGTAGTCGGCGCCGCCGAAGGTGATCGTGCCCTCGTCCGGCCGGTGCACCCCGGCCAGGATCTTGATGAGCGTCGACTTGCCCGCCCCGTTCTGGCCCAGCAAACAGTGCGCCTCACCGGCCCGCACGAGCAGGTCGACGTGGTCCAGCGCGCGCACGCCGGGGAATTCCTTGACGATTCCCCGCATCTCCAGCATGGGCCCCTCCTGTCAGGGTCGGACGGCGATCAGGGTCGGGTCGGCCAGCACCCGCTGCACCACGACCCCGGCCGCGCCGCGCGAGGCGGCGCCGAAGCCGAGATCGGAGGCGACGAAGCGGCAGCGGGCGACCGATCCGGCCACGCCGATGCGCTCCAGCTCCTCCTGGGCGACGGGGATGAGCGCCTCGGCGAGCTGGGCGAAGTAGCCGCCCAGCACGATGACGCGCGGGTTGAACAGATTGACCAGGGTGGCGGCGCCGCGGCCGAGCCAGCGGCCCACCTCGGCCAGCGCCTCCTCCACGCCCGGCTCCCCGGCCGCGCGCAGGAGCTGCAGCTCGGCCAGGCGTTCCTCGGGGTCGCGCAGCACCTGGTGCGGCGTGCCGTACGCCTGCTCGGGCGAGATCTTGCGGATGAGGGCGGCCAGGCCGACCTTGGTCTCCCAGCAGCCGATGCGCCCGCAGCCGCACCGTTCGCCGCCGGGGTCGACCAGGACGTGGCCGACCTCGCCGGCGAAGCCGTCGGCGCCGCCGAGCAGGCGGCCTCCGGCGATGATGCCGCCGCCGACGCCGACCTCGCCGGTGAGGTAGACCAGGTCGGGGACGCCGGTGGCGGTGTATTCGGCCAGCGCGGCGAGGTTGGCGTCGTTGTCGACGGTGATCGGCGCCTGCGGCCCGTCAACGGCGCCCAGCCCACCGACCGGCGCGCTGGCGGGCCCGGCGACCAGCCCGCCGGCAGTCGCGACCATGCCGGGGGCGGCGGGGGGAACCTGCGCCAGGAGCTCGCCGCTCTCCTGGCCCGCGCGGCGGCTCAGCCAGGCGGCGACCGGGACGTTGTGCCAGTCCAGGTTGGGCGCGACCACGACGAGGCCGCAGGCGGTGTCGACCAGGCCGGGGACGGCCACGGTGATGCCCGCCAGGTGCACGCCCAGCGCTTGCAGCCCGTCGGAGGCCTGCCGGATGATGCTCTCGAGTTCGGCCAGGGTGCGTTCGGCCGGGCAGCTCATCGCGTCGAAGCTCACCCGCCGGTCGATCAGCACGCGTCCGCCCAGGTCGGTGGCGAACACGGCGATGTAGTCGACGTTGACCTCGACGCCGAGCGCCCCGACCGCCGATCCGTCCAGCGCCAGCGGCAGCCCGGGACGGCCGATCGCGCCCTCGTGCTGCGGTCCGGTCTCCTTGAGCAGGCCGCGGGCCTGCAGCTCGGCCACCAGGCTGGTGACCGTGGTCTTGTTGAGTCCGGTCTCGGCGGCGACGGCCGCCCGCGAGCGAGGGCCGCGCTCGTGCAGGTGGCGCAGCACCAGGGAGAGATTGGCGCGGCGGACCAGAGCCTGGTCGGCGGGCACCCGGGGCCCTCCTTTAGTTAATTCGGATGGTCCGCCGAATTAAATGCCGCCCCCGCCTGACCTACAAGATGTGGAACGTACCAAGAGCTCTAACATTTTCGTAACATGCGCCGATATTTACACGATCTTGCGGAATTGCTGACAGCTAGACAGCGGTATAGAACGCTAGCGCGAATATACTCCGGCCCCTGATAGTCCGAGATAAAATCATCTGATGGACCCCATCGACACGATCCTCGCGCAATGGCGCCAGGAGCGGCCCGACCTCGACCTGTCGGCCATGGGCGTCTTCGCCCGGCTGTCGCGCCTGGTTCGCCTGGTCGAGACAGCGGTCGAGGAGGTCTTCACACGCCACGGCCTGCGCCCCGGCGAGTTCGACGTGCTCGCGGCGCTGCGCCGTGGCGGCTCGCCGTACACCATGATCCCCTCGGAGCTGTCGGCCGAGCTCATGATGTCGCGCGCCGGGATGACCAACCGGCTCGACCGGCTGGAGAACGCCGGACTGATCGCGCGCAGCCTCGACCCCGACGACCGGCGCAGCTTCCGCATCACCCTGACCGACCGGGGGCTGCAGGTCATCGACGTCACGGTGACCGAGCACGCCTCCAACCTGGCGCGCCTCGCGCGCGCCCTCGGCCCCGGCGACGCCGAGGCGCTCAACCGCATCACCCGCGAGATGTCACAGGCGCTGTCGGGCTAGAAGGCCACCGGCCGTCCAGCGAGCACTGTCGGCGCTGACGCTGTCGGCGCTGAGGCCGTTCCGCACCGAGGAACAGGCGCTGTTGAGCTAGAAGGGCACCGGCCGTCCGAGCAGGCCCGTGCCGGTCGCCCGGCCCGACAGGATCCTGCAGAACTCGACGGCGTCGACGGTGATCTCCTCGCCCGCCTCCCCCGACGCGAAGTGGCCGCCCGCGGGCCCGAGCAGGGTCAGACGGTACGGCTCGCCGTGCCGGAAGGCCCACTCGGCCACCACGTCGGCCACCAGCCTGCCGTCGTGCTCCGGGGTGAGGACCAGGTCGGCGCCGACGGCCCGGCAGACGTCGACGCGGTGCATCCACGTGTCGCGCGTCAGGATGACCGCCATCAGGTAGCCCAGCGGCCAGGTCTCCATCCGGCCTTCGTACTCCTGCCGGGTGGGCAGCCCGCCGAGCAGCGCGGCACGGCGCATGCGTGAGCGCGCGGAGACCGGTGCCAGGCGCGCGAGCCCGTCGGCCACCTCGTCCTCGCCCAGGTAGGCGCGCTCGGCGACCTGGACCTCGGTGATGCCGTCGATCACCGGACGGCCGCGCGCGGCCCGCGGGCCCGCCCGCAGGACGTGGACGAACTCCCGCAGCGAGGCGCCGAACTCCATCATGCCGAGCACGTGAGCGCTCATGGCCCGCACGTCCCATGCCGGGCAGTCGGTCTGTTTGCCCCAGTCGCCCGGGCCCAGGAGCGCGGCCAGCCGGGCGAAGCGTTCGTTCTCGGTGGCCGCCAGCGTCGCGGCCTCCTGCCTGTGCAGGCCGATCGGAGGTTTCATGGTGTCCTCCCGCTCTCGATCTGTCTGAGGAACATCGCCATGGCCTGGTCGGCCAGGCGGGTCCAGCGGGTGCCGCCGGGGTCGTTGGCGATCTGCTGCGCGGCCAGGCCGCTGCCGATCGCGGTGAACAGGTCGAGGGACTCCTGGTCGGTGATGCCGAGACGCGCCAGGCGCTTGCGCAGCAGGTCGAGGCCTTCCAGGGAGATCGCGTACGACTCGGGCGAGGGCTCGAAGCCGGGGATGGTCCGCTGGAACATCAGCTGGAAACGGACCGTGTCGGCGGTGCAAAAGGCGAGGAAGTGCCGGCAGATGAGGGTGAGCTCGGCCAGCGTGTCGCCCGCCGGCTCCAGGGCGGCGTGCTCGTGCAGGAACGCGCGGAACCCGTCGGCGAACATCGCGTCGTAGATGGCGTGCTTGGAGGCGAAGTAGGAGTACAGCGAGGGGGCGCGCATGCCCACTCGCTGGGCGACGTCGCGCAGGGTCAGCCCGGCCAGCCCTTCCGACCTGGCGATGTCCCACGCGGCGTCGATGATCTCCTGCTTGGTCCGCGTGTGACGCTCGGTCTTCCTATCGCGATTCGGCATTCCGAACATAGTTAGGATTCTCGCATGTTGTTAGGGGGACATCAAGCCTGCGGCCGCGCCGCCAGATGCCCGCGATGGAGCGGCTGGCCGTGATGTCGGTCGTCGGGTCGCCGTCGACGAGCAGCAGGTCGGCGCGGGCGCCCGGGACGATCCGGCCGCGGTCGTGCAGACCGAAGCGCGCCGCGCTGCGGTGGGTGGCCGAGGCGAGGGCCGCCTCCGGGCCCAGCCCGGCCTCGACCAGCAAGGACAGCTCGCGGTGCATGCCCGCGCCGTGCAGCGGCGCGAAGAAGTTGGCGTCGGTCCCGGCCAGCACGTCGACCCCGGCCCGGTGCAGCACCCCGGTGGCGTACAGCGCGTTGACCAGCCCCTGGGGATGCACGGGAACGACCGTGTGATCGCGTGCCGGATGCGCGGGCAGGGCTGCGTGGTCGTGAGCCGGGTCCGTGGGCGCACCTGCGTTGTCACTGGCCGGATGCACGGGCGTGGCCGCGTGGCCGCGGGGTGGGATCGACGCTCGCGCCTGCTCGGGCAGGCGGGCGGCGATGCGCTCGTCCTGCAGC
Source organism: Nonomuraea sp. NPDC050663 (assembly GCF_044456985.1). NCBI lineage: Bacteria > Bacillati > Actinomycetota > Actinomycetes > Streptosporangiales > Streptosporangiaceae > Nonomuraea > Nonomuraea sp. NPDC050663. The sequence goes on along the minus strand of NZ_JBITGL010000003.1, from coordinate 474,802 downwards.
AGCTCCAGGGCGCCCGGTCCCTGGGTGATGGCCTCGATGTAGGCCAGGGTGCTGACGACGAAGACGCCCTGCGCGGCGATCCGGACGGCCAGCTCCTGGACCCGAGGGTCACCCGGGGGGAGGTCGTGGAAGACGTGGGCGAGGCCGTCGATCCCGGCGTCCAGGGCGACGGCGGTGTCGCGGGCGGTGGCGACGTGGGCGATCGTGGTGAGCCCCGCGGCGTGCCCGGCCCGGACCAGGGCTGCGACCACGTCGGGAGCCAGGACGGGCAGGTCGAGCCCGGCGCTCTCACCCGTGTCGATCACGATCTTCAGGTAGTCGGAGCCCTCGGCCACGCGGGCCCGCACGAAGGCCTCGGCCTGCCCGGCGGAGGCGATCGTGTCGAAGGGGCCGATCGCGTCGCCCAGGTGGCCGAGGTGCGCGGCCTCGGCGGCCATGATCTGGCTGGGGTGCCCGCCGGGCGCGGTGGCCAGGACGCCGGAGCTGCGCAGGTCGGCCACGTCGTCACGCTCGGCGGCCAGCCGCCGCTGCCTGGCCAGGTTGCCGGGCAGGCAGAACATGTCGAGCTTGGTGGTCACGCCGAAGGCCAGGGCCTGGGCGAGCAGGCCGTCGGCGACGTGGACGTGCGCGTCGATCAGGCCCGGGAGCAGGGTCTTGCCGCGGCAGTCGATGACGGTGTCGGCAGCGCTGCCGACAGCGCTGCCGGCGGCGATGCGGTCATCGTCGATCAGGACGTCGGCGGCCGCCGTGGTGTGCTCGCCGTCGAAAACACGGACATCGCGAAGAAGTGTGCGCATGCCCTAGATAGTACGACATCTAACTATCTTGCGTCTAACTAAAAATCGGTGATGATCCGCGTCAGCATGCGATGCAGTTCGCCGAATCCCTCCTCCCCCAGCAGTTCCGACATGCGCCGCTCCACGTCATCAATGATCTTGTAGCCGGTGCGCAGTGCCGCGTCGCCCTCCTCGGTGAAGACGATCAGCTTGGCCCTCCGGTCCGTCGGATCCGGCACCCTGCGCAGATAACCGAAGTCCTCCAGGTCGTCGACGAGCTCCCCCATGGCCTGCGGCGTCATCTGGGCCTTCTCGGCGAGCCTGCCGAGCCGGATGCCGGCGTGCTCCATGTGGAAGAACACCGCCGAGTGCGAGGGCCGCACCCGGGCGTCCATCGCCCTGGCGCCCTCGAAGACCACGTCGGAGACCCGCAGATAGGCCTCGTAGAGCAGGGCGTGGACGTGGGGCGGGTGTGTCGCGGCCACCAGGCTTCTCCTTTTACTAAGGCTGCATTATATTAATGCTACCTTATCAAATGGGAGGGGTCATGAACGCCGACGAGATCTGGGCCGCCGTCGAGGCGCAGCGCACCCGCATGGCCGACCTGCTCGAGGACCTGACACCGCAGCAGTGGGAACAGCCGTCGTTGTGCGCGGGATGGCAGGTGCGCGACGTCGTGGCGCACGTGGCGTCCACCCCGTTCATCACCTTCGGACAGGTCTTCACCGAGTTCGTCCGGGCCCGCGGCAACCTCAACAGGACCATCCGCGACTCGGCCGTCCACATCGCTTCACGCTCGTCCGACCAGGAACTCCTGGACCTGCTACGCCGCTCGGCGACCTCCCGGCGCCGCGCCCCGGTCACCAAGCCGCTCGACCCGCTGTTCGACGCGCTGGTGCACACCCAGGACATCGCGCTGCCCCTGGGCGTCCGCAGCTCGATGCCGCCGGAGCTGGCGCGGGTCGCCGCGTCCTACATAGGACAGCGCGACCTGCCGGGCTACTCCCCGCGCAAGGAGATGCGCGGGCTGCACCTGGTGGCGACCGACGTCGAGTGGGAGTACGGCGAGGGCAGCAAGGTGTCGGGGCCGATCCAGTCGCTGGTACTGGCGATGAGCGGCCGGCCCGCCGGACTGGCCGACCTGGAGGGAGCCGGGCTGCAGTCGCTGGCCGCCCGCCTGTCACCCGGCTGAGTCAGCGAAGGACGACGCCGGTGATGGCGAAGCGCTCCACGTCGGCGACGTGCCCGCCGGTCGAGGCGACGATCGTGGCCACCCGCCACTTGCCCTTGCGGAAGCCGAAACCCGCCGACCACGGCTGGCGTTCACCGCCGGCCGGGATGCGGTCGACCTCGCCCAGCGCCCGCTTGGCGCCCAGCTGCAACATCCGCACCCTGATGCTCTCGTCGACCCCGGTGATGATCCCGCCGGCCTTCACCGGCGAGCGTACGGCCGAGCCGTACCGGGGCTTGTCGAGGGTCATCGTGGTGTCGTCGGTGCCGACCACCTCCCACGGCGCGTCGGCGCCCTTGCCGTAGCGCACCAGGTGCACGACGGCGGCGACGAGCGGCTTGGGGTTCTCCTGCGTCAGATAGCCGACCCGCACGCGGGCGTGACGCCCGTCGACGGCGACCGCGACCGCCTTGTCGATCTCGGTGAAGCCCAGGTAGCCGCGGGTGAAGGCGAGCGCCGTCTCCCCCGCGTCGAGATGCCACGGCTGGTGGCCGCCCTCGCGGTAGGCCCGCTGCCACCGGGCCGCCTCATGACGCGTGGCGAACGGCCACAGCGGCAGGTAGGTGCCCGCGACCAGGTCGGGCCGGCCGGCCGTACCCGTGTCCGCGGACGCCGGAACCACGGCAACCGTGACTGGCGCACAGAGCGCCATGACGAGAACGATCAGCTTGAGCCGCATGGTCGTGCCCTACCCCTCGCCGCGCCGCTCTATCGGCCGGGAATCACCACGGTTCCGCAGTCGCGGCATCGCAGCGCGTCGGCGCTGTGATTGAAGAAACCCTGCGTGACGGGGACCCCGCTCAGGTCGCCGAGCAGCCCGGCGCTCTTCTTGAACTTCACGCCGGGTGAGCGCCCGACGATCTGCCCGGATTCCATCGCCGACTCGCACAGGGGGCACGACAGCTCGTCCGTCATGCCCCGAGCCTACGTAACGATCAGCCGCTCCGCTCGGGCGCGCAGGTAGCCCTGTTCCGGCAGGCTCGAGGTGAGCCCGGCGGCGGCCAGGTAGTGGTCGCGGGCGGCCAGCGTCTGGCCGTCGAGTTCCAGCAGGTGGGCGCGGACCGCGGCCAGCCGGTGGTGCCCCGACAGCTCGCCGCCCTCCAGGGTGTCGAGCAGCGCCAGCCCGGCCTTGGGCCCCTGGACCATGGCCAGCGCGACAGCCCGGTTGAGCCGCACGACGGGGCTGTCGGCGAGCAGCCCGTACAGGGCCAGCACCTGCGGCCAGTCGGTCCGCTCCCAGCTGGGCGCCTCGTCGTGCACCGCCGCGATCGCCGCCTGCACCTGGTACGGCCCGGGAGCGGCCTGCTTGAGAGCGGCGGTGATCAGCCCGACGCCCTCCGCGATCATGGGCTGGTCCCACAGGGTCCGGTCCTGCTCCTCCAGCGGCACCAGCACGCCGTCCGGGCCGGTGCGGGCGGGACCGCGCGCCTCGGTGAGCAGCATCAGCGCCAGCAGCCCGGCCGCCTCGCCGTCGCCGGGCAGCAACCGGTGTACGGCACGCGCCAGCCGGATCGCCTCCCCCGTCAACTCGCCGCGATGCAGCTCGGGCCCCGAGGAGGCGGTGTAGCCCTCGTTGAAGATCAGATACAGCACGTGCAGCACGACGGGCAGCTCGCCCGGTTCGCCGAACGCGGCACCTTTGATCTTCTGCTTGGCGCGGCTGATGCGCTGGGCCATGGTGGCCTCGGGTACCAGGAAGGCGCGCGCGATCTCAGCGGTGGTCAGCCCGCCCACGGCGCGCAACGTCAGCGCCAGCTGAGAGGCCTGCGGCAGGTCCGGATGGCAGCACAGGAACAGCAGCCGCAGGGTGTCGTCGTGAGCGGGCGGCTCCTCGGGGGCGACCTCGCTCACCGCGAAGCCCTCCTCGCGCCGCCGCCGGGCGCTCTCGCTGCGCACCTGGTCGATGAGGCGGCGCGAGGCGACGGTGACCAGCCACCCGCGCGGGTTGCCCGGCACGCCGCGTTCCGGCCATTGCAGGGCCGCGTCGAGCAGGGCCTCCTGGACGGCGTCCTCGCAGGTGTCGAAGTCGCCATGGCGGCGCACCAGGACGCCGAGCACCTGCGGCGCAAGCTCCCGCAACAGCGCCTCGACCTGAGCGTCAACCCGTGCCTCGGCCTGCGCCTCGACTGGCGGCTCGACTCGTGCCTCGGCTGGCGGCTGGGGCGGCTCCGGGGGCAGGCTCATGCCTCGTCCAGCAGCGGCCGGACCTCCATGGCGCAGTAGCGGGCGTCGGGCCAGCGGGCGGCCAGTTCGGTGGCGCGCTCGATGCTGTCGCACTCGAGCAGGCACACTCCCGCCAGCACCTCCTTGGCCTCCATGAACGGCCCGTCGGTCACGGCGGGCACGCCGTCGCGCACCTTGACGGTGCGGAAGGTGTCGGCCAGCGCCATGCCGCTGACCCACTCGCCCGTCTCCTGCATCTCCTTGAGCAGCCCGTCGACCTCGGCCATCACCTGGTCGGAGTCGGCCTCGATGGCGGCGCGCGCCGCGGGGTTGGTGTAGATCATCAGCAAGTACTTCACGCAGCCCATCGTATGGGCGGAGCTCGACCTGCCGCCGGGTATCGGCGCCTGCTGCCCTCGGTGCGGGTTGGTGATGTGTGATGAAAAGAGTTGCTCCAATCAATGGGCTTTACAATGTAGATTCGCTTGTCGCGGTGTTGCATCCGGCGCTATCGACCGCACATCCGCCTTCTCCTCCACCTCCGGCACCTCTCCCTGCTCGCGTATCCACTCCGGCCCAGCCCGAGCGAGCTCCCCTGACCGATCCCCCTCGATGCCGTCAACCCATGACCACTCCTGCGCCCTACCGTCCTCGCCGGCGCTGCACAAGACGGAGCAGGCATGATTTCACCGAATGGCGGCACGGCTGGATGGGGCGACGGTGGCGCGGTGGAGACCGAGGAGAGCGATGACGATCTGGACGAGGAGGAGCGTTCGGTCCTGTCCTTGATCAAGGCGATGCCGGGCCACGTGAGCTTGGATTCGATGCTGACGGAGATCCGCAAGCTGAACGCGATCAGGGCCCCGCCGCTAACCAACCCCGGAGGTGGCCCGCACCATCGCGGTCGAGATCGCCAATGCCGCCCGGGCCAGGGCTCCATAGCGGCCGGGGAATCCTGGTGCACCGGCACATCGAACGTCCGCCCGACGGCGAGGTGCGTCTCGATTTGGCCGCCCGGCTGAGCGTGGGTGCCCTCGGCTCGCTCGGATTACCGCACGGTGGTGTCTTCCTGCGCGTACTGGCGCTACTGGGGAGTCGCACCCGGCGCGCGGGCCACGCGCTCAAGCTTGGTCCACCCTGTCCAGCCTCGCTGCTGCAGCAGTTCGATCAGCCGACGCGCCGGCGGCACCGTGGCGAACGCCAGCGTGTCCATCAGCTTGACGAGCGGTAGCTCGATATCAGTGTCGTCGACATAGTCCTCGCCCCGCTCATCGGCCATCCGGGTGATGTAGGCGGCCAGCTTGTCTGCCAGCTCGACCAGCCGCGGGTCGTCGTCGGCTCGGTCGAGAGCCTGGCTCAGGGTGAGGTAGAAATCGACGAGTTGCGGGTCGTCGATCTGCTCCCGCTTGCGTGCCATCCACTCCGATACCCGCTCGGGTGAGTGCGCGGCCAGCGGGATCCAGCCGTCGCGCTCGGCCTGGACGATCCGCTCGTCGACCCCGAGCGCCCGCAGCCGGTCGAGATACTCGACCACCTCTGGGGGCAGCACCAGGTGTTCACCCGCGGCGAGGCGGGCAATCCGCTCACGATGCCGCTGCCGCTGGCGGATCTCCACCCGCAGCCTCCTGTCGATTTCTGCGATCGCCGCGTCGAACTCCTCCTCGCCTGACCGCAGCAGGTTTCGCACCCGCGCCAGCGGGACCCCGGCCTCGGCGAGGGTCCGGATTTTGATCAGCTCGACCACGGCGCCGGCGTCGTATCTGCGGTAGCCGGAGTGGTCCCGCTCCGGCTCTGGCAGCAGCCCTTTGGCGTGGTAGTGCCGCACAGCCCGGACCGTCACCCCGGCGTACGCCGCCAGCTCGCCGATGGTCAGCATCAGAACAGTCTCCAGCAGTTGCTCAAGAGGTCGCCTCTATCTTCGGATGATCTGGGCGATTTCCGGGGCATGGGTGAAGACCAGCTGGTGGTCGGCGTCGAGCCAGGTGGTGGCGATGTGCGGATGCTCGTGGACAAGCCGCTCGACGCCTGCGCGCCAGTTCTGGTTGAACCGCAGGGCGTGTCCTTCGCTGCTGTCGCCGGCCATCGAGGTCGACATGATCATGGTGATGGGCCGGTCGATCCTCCTGTACCGGTCGAGGATCCTGGACCGGATCAGATCGATCTCGAGGTTCAGGTCGAGAATTTCCTGGGCGGTGAGCAACACCTGACGCGCGGTGCCCCGCTCGGTCTCCTGCTGCGCCGCCAGGTCCTCCCACATGGCGCGGAACTGCGGCAGGACGGCCTCGGTGATGAACGGTTCTGGCACCGGATTGGCCCCGTCGATGAGAACAAGCTCGGCGACGCTGCCAGGATGCTCGGAGGCATAGTGCACGGCCAGGTCAGCGCCCAGTGAGTAGCCCACCAGCACAGGCGCCGCGGGCAGGGCGCGGTTCCCCAGCTCTGCCATCACCGCGTCGAGATCGCTGAGGAACGCCTCGAAGGAGTACCGGTCGGCGGCTGAGGCGAGGCCATGGCCCCGCAGGTCGAAGGTCACCACCTCGTGGTCGCGTCTCAGCAGCTTGGTCAGCTGGCGCAGGTCGGCCTGGGTCGAGTTGAGGCCAGGGCACAGAACCAGCGGTCGTCCCTGGCCCTCCCGAGACACCGGGATGGTGACGCCGCCGTGGTGGATGGTGAAGTGCCGCATCTTCCTGTCGATCGCACTGGTTTCCGTGGTCATGCCACCATGCTGAAAGCTTGACCCTGCGTCAGGGTCAAGCGGCGCGGCGACATGGCGTCCGTACACCCGCGGTCGCCGATTTCTGGGCCGAAGCTGCGAGAGGCGGCCCGCCGGCCATGACCATCGAGCAGATCCGTCACGTCCGAGACCTGCTCACCCGGCCGGACTGCGCCTGCTCTGGACGATGTCGACCGCACGCTGGCGCCGGGCGCGCGTCCTGCTCGGGCGTACGGCACGCCTGGCATGCCTGATGCCGGCAGGCGTGCTCATCAGTCGCGGGCGAGAAGAACAGCTTGAGGCGATGAAGACGGGCGACCCCTGGGACGACTCATTCTTGAAGCAGCCGTTCGGCGAGAGAGGCGCGCTGTAGGGGGCGGGTCATCGCGGCTCCGCCTATCCTCGGTGACCGTACGGGGGCGCTGATCGTGAGGATTGGTCACCCGCCATCACGCGACGCAGAATTCGTTGCCCTCCGGGTCGGTCATGACGACATGATCAAGGCGCTGCTCACCATAGGACACCTCGCGGACAACCGCAGCCCCGGCGGCGACCAGCTCGGCTGCTTTCGCACGGATGGCCTTCTCACGCTCGGCCGTGTCCCATGACGGCTCGCCGGCAACTCGGATGTCGATGTGCATCCTGTTCTTGGCGGTCTTGCCCTCGGGCACCCTGAGAAAGCCGATGGCTGGGTCCACACCGTCCGGATCGACGATGGAGGCACCGTCCGGCTCGTCGTACCCCGGCTCGGCCACGTACCCGAGCGCGATCGCCCAGAACGCAGCGAGCCCGTGCGGGTCGGCTGCATCGCAGCCAAGCGTCCAAGGTGTTGCCATGTCGACAACGTATCGCTGTGACTCCGCCTCAGTCGGGTGATGCAGGACATGTGTCAACAACGACTGCGACGCGGCGAAGAGGCCGGCCCTCTCGCGTTCGTCCGCATCGGGGCCGAACGCCAGCCGATACTCCGGCCGGGCACCCTCATGGCTCGCGGCAGCGCCGGCCGCGGCTTGGCTCCAAGAACCAGACAATGGCGATCTGTCCAGCCGTGATTGCGGCGATCAGCTGCCTGATCTCCTCTTGAGCCCCGCTGGCGACCAGTCGTTGTCGCAGAAGATGCCCTCCTGATCGGTGACGGACCTTTCCGTGCCCTTGGAGTCGTCAAGGCAGGGATATAGGGGCCGGCCCGTAATCTCGAGAGATCGCCGAGGTCACGCGGGGGGCGGATGCCGTGCACAGGCCAATGACCATGACTTCTCACCATGCTTAAGCTGGTCCACCCCATGCTGGCGGTCACCGCGCGGTTGCCGGGGGACGAGGCGGCCTGGTGCGCGGAGTTCAAATGGGACGGCCTGCGCTGCGTGGCCTACGTCCGCGACGACGGCCTGCGGCTGCTCTCGCGCAACGATCGCGACATCACCGGCGGCTATCCGGAGCTGGCGGGCCTGGCGGGCGGGCGGCGGGCGGTGCTGGACGGGGAGATCGTGGCGACCGGCCCCGACGGCCGTCCCGATTTCGGGGCGCTGCAGGCCCGGATGCATGTACGGCATCCGCAGCCGGATCTGGTGCGCGCCGTACCGGTGGCCTATTACGCCTTCGACGTGCTGCATCTGGACGGCCGTGACACGCTCGCCCTGCCGTACGCCCGGCGGCGGGAGCTGCTGGAGACGCTGGAGCTGCCGCAGGTCTCCCCCGCCTACCCCGGCCAGGCCTCGGCGGTGCTGGCCGCGGCGCGGGCCAGGGGGCTGGAGGGGGTGATCTGCAAGCGGCTCGACTCGCCGTACCTGCCCGGGCGGCGCAGCGACCTGTGGCGCAAGACCAAGCTGACGCACACGGTCGACGTGATCGTGGGCGGCTGGAAGCCGGGCGAGGGACGGCGGTCGGGGCTGCCGGGATCGTTGCTGGTGGGCGTGCCGGGGCCGGACGGGCTGCGGTATGCCGGCCACGTGGGCACCGGCTTCACCGACGCGGCGCTGCGCGAGCTGGCCGTACGGCTGGCGCCGCTGGAGCGTGACTCCAGCCCGTTCGCCGGCCCGCAGCCGCCGGGCCCGGCACGCTGGGTGGAGCCGGTGCTGGCCGGGGAGGTGGAGTTCGCCCAGTGGACCCGGGAAGGGCTGCTGCGCCACCCGTCGTGGCGAGGGATGAGGGAGTGACCAGGTCAACTCGCCCAGGCGTCGATCTCCGCCAGGATCTCCTTCTTGACCGCGCCGGGCGCGAAGGAGGCGCGCACCGAGGCACGAGCGAGCTCGGCCAGCACGTCGTCGCCGAAGCCGAAGACCTCGCGCGCCGATGAGTATTCCCCGCTCAGGGCGCATTCGCCGTCGGTGTTGAGCGTGACGTGCAGGCCCGCCTCGATCAGACGCGGCAGCGGATGCTCGGCCCAGGAGGGGGCCAGCGACAACATCACGTTGGACGACGGGCACACCTCCAGGGGCACGCCGCTCTCGCGCACCCGCGTGACCAGGGCGGGGTCGTCGAGCACCCGGATGCCGTGGCCGAGCCGTTCGGCGTGGCCCACCTCCAGCGCCTCGCGCACGCTGTCGGCTCCGGCGGCCTCGCCCGCGTGGTGCACGAGGTGCACGCCTTCCGCGCGGGCGCGGTCGAGCTCGCGACCGAACGGCGTCAGCGGGTGGCTCTCGTCTCCCGCCAGGCCCACCCCGACCACGCGCTCGTAGGCGAGGGCCAGGTCGACGGTGCGGGCCAGGCGTTCGGTGGAGCGGCGCCTGGAGTGGTCGAGCAGCACGGCCGTGCGCAGGCCGAAGTCGCGCTCGCCCTGGTGCAGCCCGTCGAGGACGGCTTCGAGCGGCATGCGCGCGTCGCCGGCCCGTTCGCCGTGGGAGGCGGCGGTGAAGGTGACCTCGGCGTAGCGCACGCCTTGCGCGGCCTCGTCCTGGCAGAACTCGTAGGCGGCCCGGCGGAAGCGTTCGGGCGAGTTCAGCAGGTCGCGCACGGCCGCCCGCTCGTCGCCGAAGGCGCGGAAGTCGGGGTAGATCGGCGTGCCGGAGAAGCCGCGGGCGGCCGGCGGGTCGCCGCCCCACTCCTCGATCGTGGCGGGGCGCAGCGTGCTCTCCAGGTGGGTGTGCAGGTGCGCCTTGGGCAGCGCGCGCACGTCCCGCGGCTCGCCGGCGGTCACCATGTCATGTCGATCTGCCGCTGGAAGGTGACGTAGCCGGCCCGTTCGAAGGCCTTGGCCATCGGCACGTTGCCCACGTCGGTGGCGGCCCTGATGCGCTCGACGCCGGTCTCGGCGAGCGTGCGGGTGCCCTGGGCGAGGATGCCGTTGATGTAGCCGCGCCCGCGGAAGGCGGGCAGCACGCCGATGTAGGAGATGATCGGGTTGTAGGAGTTGCGCGCCGGCACGACGAATCCGACCGGCTCGCCGTCGGCCAGCGCGACCTGCCACCACTCGCGGGGTGTGGTGAAGCGGGCGAACTCGCCGTCGAAGTGGTCGGCGGCAGCCTCGGCGGGGGTCATGCGGGTCAGGTTGTCGCGGTCGTGGGCGTCGAGGGTGCCTTCGAGGACCGGGATCATCATCGACAGCAGCTCGTCGCGGCCTTCGACGGGGCGGAAGGTCAGGCGCGGGTCGAGCGGCGGCAGGTCGGTTCCGGCCTTCCATTCCAGGCGCAGCCGCTCGACGAGCAGGGTGCCGCCCAGCCGCTCGACGGCCGCCATGCGCAGCCGCACCGGCTCGGGCGAGGAGCGCCAGTCGGCCGGCACGAAACGGCTGTAGTCGGCCTTGCCCACCGTCTTCAGGGCGACCGTCAGCAGCTCGACGCCCACGTCGAGGTCGTCGAAGTCGAGAATGTCGATCACCTGGGGTTCGCCCGCGCCCCAGTACGCCAGCCGCCCGACGATGTCATCGCCCTCGATCGCCACCCACATCCACTCGGGCTTCCTGCGCCCGCCGGCCAGGTCGTCGTCGAGCTCGTGGTTGAGGAGGTACGGGATGCGGTTGAAGAGCTCGAGCTCGTCACGGCCGGAAAGGGTGCGAATCTTCATTTCGTGGAGCTTAACGTCCTAACGCTGCTCGGCGGCGCGGGCATGCGGCCCAGGCTCACCTCGGGCCGGGCCAGGTGCTCGGCGGCCAGGGCGTCGTGGAGCCGTCGTGCGGCGGCATCCAGGTGACACTCCCCTCGTCGAATCCGGCGAAGGCCAGCATGCGCTCGCCCTCGGCGGTCAGCTCGGCCGCGTCGTCGTCGGCGACGGGGTCGAAGGGCAGGATCACCAGGGCGCCCTCCACGAAGTCCCAGATGCCGCCGACGATTCCGTCGACCAGGAAGGTCGGGTAGACCAGCGAGCCGCCGGGGCAGACCCGGCGGCGGGCCTGCCCGCTCATCAGGCGCGAGCGGTCGGCGTGGGCGATCACCAGGTTGTCGAACCACGGCAGGAACCGGGCGGGGGCGGGCGTGCCGGGGTCGGCGAGCGGCGCGTCGGGCAGGTCGTACAGCTCGCCGTGGCGGCGCAGCGGCATGGCCTCCATCACCTCGCGCAGCCGGGTCAGCCCCGACCAGGTCTGCACGTCCTTGACGGTGGCCGGGCCGAAGGCGGCCAGGTAGCGCGTGATCAGGCGCTCCACCGGCGGTGCGGACTCCACCGGGCGGCCGATCCACTCCTCGGCCAGGGTGAAGGGGGTTGCGCCTCGCCGGTTCCAGGTGCCGTTGGGCGGAGTGTGCACCAGCGGCAGCAGGGCCTGGGCCGACCAGCCGAGCGCGAGCTTGTCGTAGCCGGGGTAGCGCTCCATCAGCAGGGCGGCCAGCTCGGGCCGGGTCAGGGTGCGTCCTTCGAGCAGTTCGCGGGCGTGCTTGGCGAACTCCTCCAGGTCGAGGTCCTGGGTGGCGCGGCCGAAGCTGCCCTGGCGGGCGCGGCTCATCGGCGCCTGCATCAGCGGGCGCAGCCACACGTAGTCCTCGGCGGCGCACAGGTGCTGGGTGCCGCGCAGCAGCGAGCCGCGCACGACCTGCCTGCCGTACAGCAGGTCGGTGAGCGCGTCGAGGGTGAAGGACTCCAGTCGCGACCACAGCCCCAGGTAGGGCGGGTTGGGATCCTGGCCCTGCAGCGCCACGAGGTGCCGGATCGCCTCGTACGGCGACAGGTCGGAGGATCGGCCGAGCAGCAGCTGGCGCTGGAGGGTGGTGCGGTTCAGCGTCCTGAGGTCCATGACCACCAAACTAGACCCGATCGCGGAAGGCTTCGTTCCGCAATTCGTCGAGAGCCTTGCGGAAGTCGTGGGCCAGCTCCCACGGGTCGGGCACCATCTGGCGGTCGGTGACCACCCCGACGTCGACGGAGCCGTTGTAGGAGAAGGCGGTGATGTTGACGCCGCCGCTCACGTCGGTGATCACCGACACCGGGTAGTGGGTCAGCAGCCGCGCCCCGCACACGTACAGCGGGAACTGCGGCCCCGGCACGTTGGAGATCGCCACGTTGATCGGCGGCATCGTCTGCCCGACCAGGCCGAAGGCCGAGCGGGCGGCCAGCCCCATGAGGGCGGCCGGCATCGACTCGGAGAACTCCCGCAGCCACGTGGCGGGGGCCAGGGCGAAGCGGTCCTTGATGCGCTGCATCGCGCGTTGCACGTGGCGCAGCCGCTCCACCGGGTCGTCCAGGTGCACGGCCAGCGGCGCCGTCATGATCGTCACCTGGTTGCCTGGCGCGACCTCGCCCGCCTCGCGCAGCGAGAACGGCACCCCTGCCACCAGCGGCCGCGAGGGCACCCCGCCGTGCGTCTCCAGCCAGCGCCGCAGCGCCCCGGCGCAGATCGCCATGACGACGTCGTTGACCGTCACCTCGAACGCCCGCCGTACCTGCTTGATCTCCTCCAGCGGCAGCGACACGAACGCGAAGCGGCGGTGCGCGGAGATCTTCCCGCTGAACGGCGTGCGCGGAGCGGGCAGCGGGGGCAGCTGCGGCAGCTCCCCCGATCCGGCCATCTGGCGGGCCAGGCGGGAGACGAGGGCGGTGCCGGGCAGGCGTGACAGGACCGGGATCTCGTCCAGGTGCGGCACCGCGGCGGCGGCGAAGCGCACGGCCTGCGCGGGGTTGGCGGCCAGCCTGGTCAGCGCGTTGCCCACCATGGCCAGCTTCGAGGGCACCGGCTCCTCGCGCCCGGCGGGCCCCTGCGGCGGAGGCGCGGGGTCGGGGCCGACGTCGAGCAGGGCGGCCAGCACGTCCGCGCCGCCGATGCCGTCCACCGCCGCGTGATGGATCTTGGTGTAGAGCCCCATTCGGCCGCCGGACAGGCCGTGGATCAGGTAGATCTCCCATAACGGGTGACCGCGGTCCAGGCGCCGGGCGTGCAGGCGCGAGACCTGCTCGGCCAGCTGCCGGTCGTCTCCGGGCGGCGGCAGGCCGATCTCGCGCACGTGGTAGTCGAGGTCGAGGTCGTCTTCCTGCTCCCAGTAGGGGTGGTCGAGCCCCCACGGCACCGGGGCCAGCTTGCGCCGCATCGCCGGGACGTAGGGCAGGCGCTGCTCGAGCAGGTCCTGCAGGTCCGAACGGTTGACGTCGCCCTCCAGGACGGCCAGTCCCGCGATGTTGGCGTGGTTGGTGGCGGTCTCGAAGTGGAGGAACTGCGCGTCCAGTGCCGACAGCTGCGCCATGTCCCGAACAAACCAGACTTGTCCGACGCCTTCAAGGGGCATAACAGCCGCGTGTTCCCCCTAGATGCGGTCCGCGCCGCCTATCCCGCCCTGTCAGACGGCTACGCCTACCTCGACGGCGCCGCCGGAACCCAGACCCCCGTCTCCGTCATCGAGGCCATCTCGGCCGCCTACCGCGCCGGCATCGGCAACGTCGGCGGCGCCTTCCCCGCCAGCCACCGCTCGGGCCAGATCGTCGAGCAGGCCCGCGCCGCCGTGGCCGACCTGGTCGGCGGCAGCGCCGAGGGGGTGGTGTTCGGACCCAACATGACGACCTTGACCTACCGGATCGCCGCCGCCCTGCGGCTGGGGCCGGACGACGAGATCGTGCTGTCGCGCCTGGACCACGACGCCAACGTGCGTCCCTGGGCGCAGACCGGCGCCACGGTGCGCTGGGCGGAGGTCGACCCGGTCACCGGCGAGCTGCCGGTCGAGCAGTACCGCGAGCTCGTCGGGCCGCGCACCCGGCTGGTGGCGGTGACGGCGGCCAGCAACGTGCTGGGCACCAGGCCCGAGGTGGCCGAGATCGCCGCGATCGCCCGGCGGGCGGGGGCGCTGGTGTTCGTCGACGGCGTGCACGCCACCCCGCACGGGCCGGTCGACATGGCCGAGCTGGGGGCCGATTTCTACGTGACCAGCGCCTACAAGTGGTCGGGGCCGCACATCGGGGCGCTGGTGGCCGATCCCGGGCTGCTGGCGACGATCTTCCCCGACAAGCTGACCCCGGCGCCCGACACGGTGCCCGACCGTTTCGAGACCGGCACCGCCGCCTTCGCCGACCTGGCCGGGGTGACGGCGGCCGTGGACCACCTGGCGGGGCTGGCGTGGATGGGCCCGGTGGATGCCCCCGCAACCACCGGGCCGTCCTCCCGCCGTCAGCGGTTGCTGACGTCCATGGCCGCCGCCGAGGCGCACGAGCTGGAGCTGTTCGCCGGGCTCGTCGACGGGCTGGCCGCGATGCCCCACGTCACCCTGTACGGCAAGCCCGCCCGCCGTACGGCCACCGCCTACTTCACCGTCTCCGGCCTGACCCCGCGCGAGGTCGCCGAACACCTGGCGCAGCGCCGCGTCAACGTCTGGTCGGGCCACAACTACGCGTGGGAGCTGACCGGGGCGCTCGGCGTGCGAGACGGCGGCGGAGCCGTACGCGCCGGTCTGGTCCACTACAACAGCCGCGACGACGTCCAGCGCCTGCTCGCGGCGGTGGCCGAACTCAGATCCAGCCCTCCAGCGAGGCCATGAACCCGGCGAAGTCGTCGCGGTGGATGCAGTGCCCGGCGCCCTTGACGGTGCGCACCTCGAAGCCGAGCCCGGCCAGCTCGACGGCGTCCTTTGGGGTGACGGTGAAGCTGGGCTCGGCCAGCTGCACCAGCGAGGGCACGACGAGGGGCGGGGTGTGGTCGGCTACCACGCCCTCCACGACGCCTTCGAAGAAGTCGAGGTCGAACAGGGCGAATCCGGCCAGTTCGGCCTCGATGTCGGCGTCGGACCAGCGCGGGTTCATCGTCCGCACCGATTCGGCGGTGGCGGTGATGACCATCTTGCGCATGAAGGTCGTCGCCTCGGCGGGCACGTTGCCCAGCTTGAAGCCGGGATCGGAGTAGATCGCCTTCTTCGGCCGCAGTTTGTCGACCGCGAGCCCGAGCGAGAGCCCGCCGAGCGAGTGGCCGATGGCGACGTCGGCGCCGGTCGGCAGGTTCTCGACCAGATCGGCGCCGAGCGCCTCCGCGCTGTAGCCGCCGCGCGGGCTGAGCCCGTGGCCGCGCAGGTCGGGGGCGATGACGCGGTAGCCGCGGGCGATGAGCTCGTCCTCCACCGCGTGCCAGGTGCGGTGGTCGCTCATCCCGCCGTGGATGAGCAGGGCGAGCCGGTCGCCGTCGCCGCGCTCGTGGATGTTCAGCTGCACTGGGGGCCTCCGGGAGGGTCGTTTATACGTATAACCTAGCCGTATTCTGGCATGATCGGGAGAGTGAGTGAGCTAGCGCTGCAGGTGGAACCGGTCCGTGATCCGTACCACGTCTATCTCGACTCCCTCACCAGCCCGGAGTCGCGCCGCACCATGCAGGGCTGCCTCGACCGCATCGCCCGCCTGATCAGCGGCGAGCAGGCCGTCACCGGCAGCGGCCTGCCCTGGCACCTGCTGCGCTACGAGCACACCGTGCGCATCCGCACCCTGCTGACCGAGCAGGGCTGGTCGGCCGCCTACGTCAACAAGCACCTGGTGGCGCTGCGCCGCGTGCTGAAGGAGGCCTGGCGGCTGGGGCAGCTGACCGCCGAGGAACACGCCCGCGCCACCGACCTGGCCCCCGTACGGCAAAGCCGCCTGCCCACCGGCCACCACGTCCCGCCCGAGGTCGTCGGGGCGGCGCTGGCCGAATGCGACGCCACGCCCGCCGGGGTGCGCGACGCGGCGCTCATCGCGGTGCTGTACTCCACCGGCTGCCGCCGCTCCGAGATCGCCGGGCTCACCCTGGCCGACTACGACAGCGGCGGTCGCAGCCTGCGCGTGCGCGGCAAGCGCGACAAGCAGCGCATGGTGTACCTGACGCGGGAGGCGATCGCCCTGGTCGAGCGGTGGATCGCGGTGCGCGGCGACTCGCCCGGGCCACTGTTCTCGCCCTTCACCAAGACCGGCGGCCTGCGCCCGCGCCCGCTCAGCGGGCAGGGCATCGCCGACATCCTCACCCGGCGGCTGGGCGAGGCCGGCGCGCCGCGGCGCACCGCCCACGACTTCCGCCGCACCTTCATCGGCGAGCTGCTGGACGCGGGGGTGGACCTGGCGACGGCCCAGGCGCTGGTGGGGCACTCCTCGCCGGCCACGACCGCCCGCTACGACCGCCGCCCCGAGCGCACCCGCCGCGAAGCCGTCGACCGCCTGCGCCTGCCCGAGGCCCGCCCCCTGGCGTGACCTCGAAGATCAACTTGACCTTGCCGTAGCGTCAACGTTTTTCATGGAGTCATGCGGATCGGAGAACTGGCCGCCCTGGCCGGCGTGACCACGCGGGCCGTGCGCCACTACCACCAGCTCGGCCTGCTGCCCGAACCCAGGCGCCGGGCCAACGGCTATCGCGTGTACGGGCTTCGCGACGCGGTGGAGCTGGCCAGGATCAGGCGCCTGACCGAGCTGGGCCTGTCGCTGGAGGAGGTGCGCGACGTGCTGGCCGACGACTACGGCCGGGAGTTGCGCGAGGTGCTGGGCGAGCTCGACGCCGACCTGGCCCGCCAGGAGGCCGACCTGGCGCGCCGCCGCGAACGGCTGGCGGCGCTCATGGCGCAGCAGGACCTGCATCCCGACGACCCGGTCTCGCCGGAGATGGCGGCGCTGTTCACCCGCATCCCGGCCCAGGCCCAGGGCCTGCTGGCCAAGGAGCGCCAGTGGCTGGCGATGCTCGACACCGCCGCCAGCCCGCAGGTCAAGGACGAGATCGTCACGATGCTCGGCCCGATGGCCGACGATCCGGCGTTCGTCCAGCGCGTCGCCGACGTCTACGCCGCCATGGACGAGGTGAGCGATCCAGGCGACCCCAGGGTGCCGCAGGTGGCGCGCGAGCTGCTGGCCCTGTTCCCGGCGGGCGTGCTGCCGGGCGACGGCCAGGAGATGCTCGACAGCCCCTTCGGCGCGGCCTTCCTGGCCGACCTGACCCCCGGCCAGGCCGCCATCGTCCGCCACGCCTTCCAGCTGCTCGGCGAAAGGGACACCCGGTGATCCGCAGACTGTTCATGCACGAGCTGAGGGCCACCACGAGCCTGTACTACTGGGCGCGCGGCCTCAAACACGACGCAAGGCCCGGCGTGACGCCGTTCGGCTACTTCCGCGGCCAGTCCTCCACGCTGCTGGTGTGGCTGTTCGCCATGACGCTGGAGGGCGTCGCCCTCTACTTCCTCATCCCCTGGCCGTGGCTGCACCAGGCCATGGTGGTGCTCCACCTCTACTCCGTCGTCCTCATCCTCGGCGTCATCGCCGCCTGCCGGACCCGCACCCACCTGATCGGCGACGGCGAGCTGCGCATCCGCTACGGCGCCGCCTTCGACCTGCGCATCCCCCTGCACCTGGTCGAGAGCGCCCGCACCGACGCCAAGATCCACGACGGCGGCGTGGTCACGCTTGCCGACGATCGCCTGGATGTGGTCGTCTCCTCGCAGACGAACGTCACCATCCGGCTCAGCGAGCCGGTGACGGTCACCCGGCCACTCGGCAAGACCGGCACCGCCAGCCTCATCCGGGTGCACGCCGACGATCCGAAAAGTTTTGTGCGAGCGCTGTCGATTCCCGAGCCGCCCGCGCGTCATGGTGCCAAGGAGGTTTCGACATGAAATACGTGTTGCTCGTCGTCGGCGACGAGAAGCCCTGGCAGAACGCGACTCAGGCCGAGCGCGAGGCCGTCTACGCCGAGTGGGGCGCCTACAGCGCCATGCTCGACGAGCGCGGGGCCGCGCGCGGCGGCAACGAGCTGGCCCTGTCGCACACGGCCACCACCATCCGCAACGGGATCGTCACCGACGGGCCCTACGCCGAGACGGCCGAGCAGATCACCGGATACATGCTGGTGGACGCCAAGGACGACGCCGAGGCGCTGGAGTTCGCCAAGGCCCAGCCGGGCGACGTGGAGATCAGGCCCGTGATGGAGTACCCCTCCGAGCCGCCCGCCGAGGTGCCGCCCGGCCTGAAGTACACCCTGCTGCTCTACGGCGACCAGAGCGTCTGGGAGAACGCCACCCCGGAGCAGATCGAGGCGACCGCCCAGGCGCACTGGAAGTTCACCGAGATGCTGCGCGAGCGCGGCGCCTACATCTCCGGCGAGGCCCTGCAGGACACCGGCACCGCGCGCACGGTCCGCAAGAAGGAAGGCGGCGAGATCCTGGTCACCGACGGGCCCTTCGCCGAGACCGCCGAGCAGATGGGCGGCTACTACGAGATCGCCGCCAAGGATCTCGACGAGGCGATCGAGCTGGCCAAGGCGGTGCCGGAGCCCATCATCGAGGTGCGGCCGGTGGTGGAGTACACGGGATGAACCCGGTCGAGCAGGCGTACCGCGACCATTGGGCGCGCCTGCTCGCCCTGCTCACCTCCGAGCTGCGTGACCTCGACCTGGCCGAGGAGGCGCTGCAGGAGGCCTTCGCCGCCGCGGTGACCGCCTGGCCGCCGGTGCCGTCCAACCCGCCGGCGTGGCTGCTGACCGCGGCCCGCCGGCGCGCCGTCGACAGGCTGCGCCGTACGGCGGTGGCGGCCCGCAAGCTGCCCCTGCTGGTCGTCGACGAGCCCGAGCTGCACGAGGTTCCCGACGACCGGCTGCGGCTGATCTTCACCTGCTGCCACCCGGCCCTGTCCATGGAGGCCAGGGTGGCGCTGACGCTGCGCTGCGTGGCGGGCCTGCCCACGCCCCGCATCGCCGCCATGTTCCTGGTCGGCGAGGCGACCATGGCCGCGCGGCTGACCCGCGCCAAGAAGAAGATCGGCCAGGCCGGCATCCCCTACCGGGTGCCCGCCGGCCCCGAGCTGGCCGAGCGGCGCGACGGCGTCCTGGCGGTCATCTACCTGATCTTCACCGAGGGCTACAAGAACCTGGCGGGCGAGCCGGCCGAGGAGGCCATCGCGCTGGCCCGCATGCTGGCCGAGCTGATGCCGGCCGACACCGAGGTGCTGGCGCTGCTGGCGCTCATGATGCTGCACCACTCCCGCCGCGACGCCCGCACCGACGCCGACGGCCGCCTGGTCACCCTCGCCGAGCAGGACCGCACCCGCTGGCACCAGGAGGAGATCCGCCAGGCTTTGGCCGTGCTCACTCCGGGCGCTCCGGGCCCCTACCTGCTGCAGGCGGCCATCGCCGCCGAGCACGCCATCGCCGCCAAGGCCGACGACACCGACTGGCGCGAGATCGCCGAGCTGTACGGGGTGCTGGAGCACCTGACGGGGTCGGGCGTCGTGCGCCTCAACCGCGCTGTGGCGGTCGCCGAGGCCGGCGGAGGAGCCGAAGGGGCGGCCGAGGGGCTGCGGCTGCTGGAGGGGCTGGAGCTGCCGGGCTACCACCTGCTGCCCGCCACCCGGGCGGAGCTGCTGCGAAGGCTCGGGCGATTCGAGGCGGCCATGGAGGCGTATCGGGAGGCGATCGCGCAGGTGGGGACCTCGCTGGAACGTGAGTTCCTCATCACGCGAGCGCAATCTTTGGGTCAGGTGGAATAGCAACCCCCGGATGTCCGTTAGCATCGGTGAGGCCGCTGTGGTTTGTGTCCCCCGGGCCGCAAATTACCGCCTTCACGGAATACCGTTCGGCTGGAGCCGTGTTGTGCCTCTCGCCGAGGAGGCGACCGCCACAGCGGCCTTAAAGGCATCGCAGGGGTCCCGTCACACGACGGGACCCCTGCGCTTTATGGTGGGTGCGCCGTCCCCACGAACCCCGGGAGAGATGCGTTGCTGTACGAGATGGTCAAGTTCGTCGCCGCGCCCACAGCTCACGTGTTGTGGCGTCCGCACATCTCCGGAGCGGCGAACGTGCCGGCCAAGGGCCCGGGCATCCTGGCCGCCAACCACTTGTCGATCATCGACTCCTTCTTGTTGCCGGCGCTGCTGCCGCGGCACGTGACCTTCACGGCCAAGAACGAGTACTTCAACGGCAATCCCCTGTCCCAGTTTTTCATGCGCCTGGGCGGCAGCCTGCCGATCGACCGCGAGAGCGCCGGGGCGGCCCAGGCGATGCTCGACGGCGCCGCCGAGCTGCTGGAGTCGGGCGAGCTGTTCGGCATCCACCCCGAGGGCACGCGCTCGCCCGACGGACGGCTGTACCGTGGCAAGGTGGGTGTGGCGTGGCTGGCGCTGAAGACGGGGGCGCCGGTGCTGCCGGTGGCGCTGTCGGGCACCGACCGGGCGATGCCCGCGGGGTCCAAGCTGCCGCGGCCGGTGACCATCGGCATCAAGATCGGCGAGCCGCTGCACTTCGAGGGCGAGCACACCAACGCCCGCGACCGGCGGCGGGTCACCGACGAGATCATGGCGGCGATCCAGAAGTTGTCCGGTCAGGAGTACGTGGCGCAGTACGCGACATCAGTCAAGGCAAATCCAGACAAGTCATGATTTGTCGCCGCTAAGCTTCTGGTCCCAGCCATCACTTGTCAGGGGGCGACCAGTGGCTCGTGGCCGTACGATCGTGCTCGTCTCAGCGGCGAGCGTCCTGGTGGTGGGCGCCGCGGCGGGCGGCGCCTACTACCTGCTGCACACCCGGGGAACACCCGCCGAGACCGCCGCCCGCTTCGCCGCCGGCTGGCAGGCGGGCAACACCGGCGCCATGAGCGCCGAGCTCGCCCGGCCCCAGTCGCTGGCCGCCTACGACCAGCTGCGCAAGGGCCTGGGCGTCACCGCCACCAAGGTCACCCTCGGCGCCGTGCGCGAGGGCGACGACCGCGCCGCCGTGCCGTACACCGCCACGCTCACCCTGGCCAACGCCGGACAGTGGAGCTACGAGGGCACCATCGACGTCATCGTGCACGAGCGCGCCTGGAAGGTCGACTGGAAACCCGCCACCCTCCACCCCGACCTCACCCCCGGCGCGAGCTTCTCGCTCAAGAGCCGCTGGCCCCAGCGCGCCGCCATCACCGACGCCGACGGGCGCCGCATCGACGGCGGCTCGGGCGACTCCATCCAGCAGCTCGTCGGCTTCCTCGACAAGGCCACCGCCGACGACGTCAAGAAGTACGGCCCGCCGTACAAGACCGGTCAGGCCATCGGGCGCGGCGGGCTGCAGGCCACCTTCCAGCAGCGCCTGGCCGGCACCCCGGCCACCGACATCATGCTCGGCGACAAGACGCTCTCCACCCTCAAGGGCGCCACCGGCAAGCCCCTGGAGACCACGCTCGACCCGAGCGTGCAGCGGGCCGCCGTGGCCGCCGTCGACCAGATGGACAAGCCCACCTCGATCGTGGCGATCAAGCCGTCGACGGGCGGCATCCTGGCCGTCGTCAACAACCGCGGCGACATGAACCGCGCCCTCGACGGGCAGTACGCCCCCGGCTCGACGTTCAAGGCCGTCACCGCGCTGGCCCTGCTCACCGAGGGGGTCAAGGCGGGCGACACCGTGCAGTGCCCGCAGTACGCCACCGTCGGCGGGCTGAAGATCCGCAACTCCGAGCACGCCTCCTTCGGCTCGCTCAGCTTCTCCGACTCCTTCGCCCATTCCTGCAACACCAGCTTCGCCCCGCTGGCCCAGGACAAACTGGGCGGCGACAAGCTCAAGGCGGCCGCCGAGAGCGTCGGGTTCAACCAGCCGCTGAAGATCGGCGTGCCCGCCCGCCAGCCGAGCTTCCCCGCGCCCGAGTCCGACGCCGAGCTGGCCGCCTCCTCCTTCGGCCAGGCCCGCCTGGTGGCCACGCCCCTGACGATGGCCTCGGTGGCCGCCGCGATCGCCGACGGCACCTGGCGCCCGCCGACCCTCGTCGAAGGGCGCAAGCAGGAGGCCGAGCCGCACGAGCTGCCCGCCGACGCGGTGCGGGCGCTCAAGCAGATGATGCGGGCGGTGGTGGTCAAGGGAACCGCCAAGGACGCCGGGCTGCCGTCGGGCACGTACGGCAAGACCGGCACGGCCGAATACGGCAACCCGGTCGCCGGGTCGCACGCCTGGTTCATGGGCTATCGCGGCGATGTGGCCTTCGCGGTCATCGTCGAGGGCGGCGGAGGCGGCGGCAAGGTCGCCGCGCCGGTGGGGGCGCGCTTCCTTCAGGGCCTGTAGGCCTGCCAGCCCAGCAGGAGCTGCCGCAGCACTGCGTCGGCGTACTCGTCGGTCAGGGGGGCCGTGCGCAGCAGCCACCGGTAGTAGATGGGCCCGAACAGCGCCTCCACCGCCACCTCCAGGTCGACGCCGTCGGCGATCTGGCCCGCCTGCTGGGCCGCGCCGAACCGCTCCCGCACGGCCTCCAGCGTCGGCTTGAGCACCCGGGCCAGCATCTGCTCGGCCAGCTCGGGGTCGTCCTGGACGTCGGTGTTGAGCGCGCGGTAGGCCGAGGCGAAGGTCGGGTCGTTGAACTCGGCGACCGTGGCGTGCAGCACCAGGCGCATGTCGGCGGCGAAGTCGCCGGTGTCGGGGAGCACGACCTCGCCGGCGGCGGGGGTCTGGTTGTGCTGCAGGAAGGCGTCGAAGATCACTGCCGCCTTCGACGGCCACCACCGGTAGATCGTCTGCTTGCCGACACCCGCCCTGGCGGCGATCGCCTCGACCGTCAGCTTGGCGTAGCCCAGCTCGCGCACCAGTTCCAGCGCTGCGGCCAGGATGGCGATGCGGGAACGTTCGCTGCGACGGGCCGGGTTGGGAGTCATGGTGCGACACTATACGCAACGTTGCGTCTTGCGTTGCGTATAGTGTCGCGTCTTGCTAGTGGGGGCCGCCGAGATGATCGGCCAACGCGGCGGGCGAGCCCGCGTGCGCCCCCGGCTCCGGCAACCCGCACCCGCCCGGCTCCGCCGTACCCCAGCAGGCGTGCACCCCGTGCGCGCCTGCCGCCCTGGCGCAGCCCAGATCCACCGCTCCGTCGCCGACGTAGGCCGCCAGCGCCGGCTCCACGCCGAGCAGCTCCAGCGCGCGCCACAACCCGTCGGGCGCCGGCTTGGGCGCGGCCACCTCGTCGCCGCAGACGATGACGTCGAACGCGCCGCCCATCCCGGCCGCTTCCAGCTTCAGCTCGGCCGCCCGGCGCGTGGCCGCCGTGTAGACCGCCGTGCGCACGCCGCGCGCGGCCAGCCCCGCCACGGCCTCGGGAATCCCCGGAAAGGCCCTGGCCTGCCGTACGGCACGCTCCACGTGGGCGTAGTAGCACTCCAGCTCGCCCTCGCGCAGCCCGCGGCCCAGCAGCCTGGCCAGCACCACCGGGCTCGGCCCGATGTGCCACATCGCCACCACGTCGTCAGGGGTGTGTCGCGGCCCGCCCAGGGCCAGCACCGTGTCGACGTAGACGCGCGGCGAGATGGCCATCGTGTCGAGCAGCGTGCCGTCGAGATCGAACACCACCGCGCGCATGTTCACGCGCGCGAGGCTACCGGCAGGCGCCTGGGGGATGCCAGCCCGGTCGTGGCCGGCTCACAGCAGGGCCATCGCCGCCGCCTCGTGCCGCAGCACCAGGATCAGCAGCGTGGTCACCAGGGTCGCGATCAGCAACCAGCTCACCGCGATGATGACGGTCGAGCGCCTCAGCCGCCGGCGCGGCCCCTTGGCGCGGGTCTCGCTCTTCCCGGCACGCCTGTTGAAGGACTCCAGCCGCGCGACGAGCCGTGGATCCTCATCGACGAGGCGCTGCTCGATCTGCGCGAGCAACCGCTCCTCGTCCTGCGACCAGGCCATGGTGCACCTCCGGAACGCAAGCACTGTGCCGAGGTTCTGCCCAACCATGAAGATCATTAGCCACTCCATGGTCAGGTAATTGCGCGACCTTTCCGGTTGCGATCATCGTCGAACGCCTGTTCTAATCATGGCGTGCGCTGGGACAACCTCCGACTCGACGGCACGGCCGACACCCCCGCCGTGCCCCTTTTCGGCGCGGTCACGCGCACCTTCGACACGCCCGCCTTCCGCGGGATGACCTTCTACGAGATCCGGGCGCGCTCCATCGTCAACCGCGTCCCGGCCGCCAGCCGCGTGCCCTTCGACTACACGATCAACCCCTACCGCGGATGCGGCCACGCGTGCACCTACTGCCTGCAGGGCGACACGCCCATCCTGACGGCCGACGGGCGCACGGCGCCCATCGCCGACCTGAAGGTCGGCGACCGCGTCTACGGCACGCGACGGCAGGGCTCCCAGCGCCGGTACGTCATCACCGACGTGCTGGCCCACTGGTCCACCCACAAGCCCGCCCACCGCGTCACCCTGGCCGACGGCACCCGCCTCGTCGCCGGCGCCGACCACCGCTTCCTCTCCGAACGCGGCTGGGCATACGTCACCGGCTCCCCGCAAGGCCGGCGACGGGTTCTCACCCGCGGCGACCACCTGATGGGCAGCGGCCGGTTCGCCGAGCCACCGAAGATCGACGACGACTACCGGCACGGCTACCTGCACGCCACGACCCGCCTCGCCCCGGCCGACGCCGACGCGCTCGACCGCCGAGCGGCCTTCCTCGACCACTGCGGGGCGTCGCACGAACCCGGCTTTCGGGGGCTTAGCTGGAGGAAGGGGTTCCTCGCGGGAGCCTTCGACTCCGGGGGCGACTCCGGGGGCGACTCCGGGGGCGACTCCGGGGGCGACTCCGGGGGCGACTCCGGGGGCGACTCCGGCCTGGTGCACGGCGGCCTGATCCACAACGGCCCGATCCACGGCGACCTCACGATTGCTGGCGACCTCACGATCGCCAGCGCCGACCTCGTCGACCTCGTCGACCAGCTCCAGGAGTGTCTCGACGCGTTCGGGTTCGCCCACGTCAGCGAGCGTCCCGGCGTCGTCCGCCTGCTGGGCGGCCTGCCCGAGCGGCTGCGCTTCCTCCACACGGTCGATCCCGCCGCCACCCGCAAACGTTCCTTCGAGGGCGCCGCGGTCGGCACCTCCGCCGGCCTCCAGGTCGTCGCCGTGGAGCCCCTCGGCCTGGAACTACCGCTCTACGACATCACCACCGGCACCGGAGACTTCATCGCCGACGGCGTCGTCTCCCACAACTGCTTCGCCCGCAACACCCACATTTACCTCGACCTCGACGCCGGGCTCGACTTCGACTCCAAGGTCGTGGTGAAGGTCAACGCCGCCGAACTCGCCCGGCGCGAGCTGGCCTCGCCCCGGTGGCGGGGACGGGGACGCTCCATCGCGATGGGCACCAACGTCGACTGCTACCAGCGCGCCGAAGGCCGCTACACGCTGATGCCCGGCATCATCCAGGCGCTCACCGACACGGCGACACCCTTCTCCATCCTCACCAAGGGCACGCTCATCCTGCGCGACCTCGACCTGCTCACCGCGGCCGCCGGTGTGACCGAGGTGAGCACCGCGGTGTCGGTCGGCTTCGTCGACGGCGAGGTGTGGCGGGCGGTGGAGCCGGGCACCCCCCATCCCCTGCGCCGCCTGGAGGCGTGCCGCACCCTGAACGCCGCCGGGATCCCGTGCGGGGTGCTGATGGCACCCGTCCTGCCCTACCTCACCGACTCCCCGGCGCAGTTGGAGGAGACGGTGCGGGCCATCGCGCAGGCGGGCGCCACCCACGTCTCGCCCATCGTGCTGCACCTGCGGCCGGGGGCCCGGGAGTGGTTCCTCGGGTGGCTGGGGCGAACCCATCCGCGGCTCGTGCCCCGCTACCTGGAGCTGTACGGCCGGGGGGCGTACGCGCCCAAGGGCTACCAGGAGCACATCGCGGCCCGGGTGAAGGAGCTGGCCGACCGCCACGGGATCGGCCGCCGTCGCCGGGGCGACTCCCATCGCATCGTCCCAGCGGAAGCGGCGGTGGCGGGGCCGGAGCAGTTGACGCTGCTGTAGCGGGGCGGACTGCCGGCTCAAGGGCGGCACGGCGTGGGCGGCACGGCGTGGGCGTGCTGAGCGGTGCGTGGCTGAGCGGTGCATGGTGCCGGGTGGCGTCATACTGGTGTCATGGACCTCTCGCCGTACATCGACAGCCTGCGCCGCGAACTGGCCCTGGCAGCGGAGGCGACCGGCGAGGAGGCCCGGGCGCTGGCCGAGCGCCTGGCCGCGACCATCGAGTCCGCCACCCGCCTGGCCCTGTTGGAAGCCCTGTCGGCCGCTGCCGACGAGATCACCCGCGACCTGGCCCCCGGCTCCGTTGACGTGCGGCTGCGCGGGCGCGACCCGCACTTCGTCGTCACCCCGCCCCCCACCTCCCGCGCCGACGACGCCTTCGACGAGCCGACCCCCCGCACGGTCGCCGCCGCCCCGCCGGCGGCAGCGCCTGCGGACGCCGAGGAGGGGGCGGTGGTGAGGGTGGCGCTGCGCGTGCCCGAGCACCTCAAGCCCCGCATCGACGAGGCCGCCGGACGCGAGGGCCTGTCGGTCAACTCCTGGCTGGTGCGCGTGGTGTCCGCCGCGATCGACAGCGGCCCGGCCAAGGTGCCCCGGCGCGAACGCGGCGGCCAGAGCTACACCGGCTGGGTGGGCTGAGGCCCATGACCACGTTCGACACCCCCGGCCCCATCTCCGCCCTGATCGAGATCGGCTCCGGTTCGATCCGGCTGAGCGCCTCCGAGCGCGGAGACACGGTGGTCGAGGTACGGGCGGCCGACCCGGGCGACAAGAGCAGCCTGGCCGCCGTGGAGCAGACCAGGGTGGAGTTCGCCGGGGGGCGCCTGCGCGTCACGTCGCCCAAGTCCCGTTCGTGGTTCGGCTGGGGCTCGCTGGTGGAGCTGAGGGTGGGTCTTCCCGCGGGGTCTCGGGTCAACGCCCAGGCCACCACCGACATCCGCGCCGACGGGGTGCTGGGCGAGTGCGTGCTCGACACCTCCTACGGGGCGATCCTGGTGGAGGAGAGCGGCAGGACGCGGCTGAGCACCTCCTCGGGCGACATCGAGATCGAGCGGGCGAGCGGGCACGCCGAGCTGACCACCCACAACGGGCGCATCCGTGCGGGCGAGCTGGCCTCGTCGGCGGTGGCCAAGAACGCCAACGGCGACATCGAGATCGGCACCGCGGCCGGGGACCTGCGGCTGAACACCGCCTCCGGCAGCATCGACGTCGAGCGCGCCCTGGCGGGGCTGGCGGCCAAGACCGCCCACGGCAGCATCCGGGTCGGGCAGGTGGTGCGGGGGACGGTGTCGCTGGAGACCGCCTCGGGGGATCTGGACGTCGGCATCGGTGCCGGGAGCGCCGCGTGGCTGGATGTGAGCTCCAGTTATGGCGAGGTGGAGGTGCCCCGGCCCGCGGCCACGCCACCGGCCGAGGGCGCGCAGACCGTACGCCTGCGCGCCCGCACCGGCTACGGCCGCATCACCGTCCGCCGGGTGTGACCGTCCGCCGGGTGTGACTGGCCGCTGGGTGTGACCGTCCGCCGGGTGTGACTGGCCGCTGGGTGCGCCAAGTCGCGGGAGGGGCCGACCCGGCCACCGGGTGTCGCGCAGGTCCCCCGGTGGAGGCGGCCCGGTCATCAGGTGGTGGTCGGTGGGGTTCGTTTGAAGGGTGGGCGGTGGCCCCAGGTGGCCCAGCGCCACAGCCACTCCAGCGGCCCCTGCCGGTAGCGGGCCAGCCACCAGCTCGACCACGCCCACTGCGCCGCCAGCACCGCCCCCGCGATCACCGCGACGGTCCCCTGCCCCCACTGGTCGGGCGTCCCGCCCACCAGGGGACGTACGGCGAGCACGATGGCTGTGGCGCTCAGGTAGTTGGTCAGCGCCATCCGCCCCAGCGGCGCGAACGCCGCCACCAGCGCCCGCCGCGCGCAGGTGTGCATGAGCGCCGCCATCGCGCACACGTACACCCCGGCCACCGCCAGCCCGGCGAGGGCGAACGCCCGGGAGAAGGCGGGGTCGGCGGGGTCCAGCGATACCTGCCACACCAGCAGCGGCACCGCGGGCACGGCGAAGAGCGCCACCCCCGCCACGGCTCCCTTCGCCGAACGTTCGGCCGCATCGACGACCCCGTAGCGCACCAGCGCGGCCCCCAGCAGGAACAGGCCGGGCACGAGCGTGAACGCCCCGCCCGACAACGCCAGCGAGGCGGCCACGACGACCGCGCCGAGGACGGCGACCGCCCAGCGGGGCAGCCACGTCGACGGCAGCAGCGCCACCAGCCCGGCCACCGCGTAGATGGTGAGCACGTCGCCGCGCCACAGCAGGAACATGTGCGCCAGCCCCAGCGCGAGCAGCACCAGCAGCCGGCGCAGCAGTATCAGCCGGGGACGCGGAGACCGCGCCTGGGCCGAGCCGTACAGCAGCGCGAAGCCGACGCCGAACAGCAGGGAGAAGATCGGGTAGAAGCGCTGGTCGACGAAGAGGCCGGGCCACATCTGCCCGAAGAAGGCGGGGGCGGGCCCGGCCGCGATGACGGCCTCGCCGGCGTTGGCGATGGGCCGCACGTTGGCCAGCAGGATGCCGCACAGCGCGAATCCGCGCACCACGTCGAGCCAGAGCAGGCGCGCCCGCGTCGCAGGGGAGGGCGCGTGTTGAAGGGGAAGCATGCGCCACATCGTCGCCAAGTCCCGAACGCCGCCCCTGAACCGAAAGCAGGGTTATCCGGCCCCCGCGGTCATCCTTTCGGCCACATTCGTTGCTACACCTCTCGACATAGTGGGTATTCAACTCACGGACGCCCAAACAGGGCATTCAGCATCATCGGGGGAAACACCATGACAGACGCGAGGAAGAAACCCGCGGCCAAGTCCGGCAAGGCCAAGAAGGCCGCCATCAAGTCGACACGCGCCGCCAAGAGCGCCAAGAAGCAGGCCCGCAAGGAACCCGAGGCCTGACGCAGGCGGATCGAGCCGGCAGCCGGGGTACAACCCCGGCTGCCGGCCCGTCGAAACGGAACCTTCATGCCCGCCTACCTGCGCTTTCCCGCCATCCTCGGCGACGTGGTCGTCTTCACCGCCGAGGACGACCT
This sequence comes from Nonomuraea sp. NPDC050663, assembly GCF_044456985.1. Lineage (NCBI taxonomy): Bacteria > Bacillati > Actinomycetota > Actinomycetes > Streptosporangiales > Streptosporangiaceae > Nonomuraea > Nonomuraea sp. NPDC050663. Next base: position 445,784 of record NZ_JBITGL010000003.1, on the reverse strand, counting down.
CTGGATGGTCTCCGCCACCGGGGGCCGCGCCTTCCGCCTGACCGCCGGCGTGGCCGAAGCCGCCTACCCGCGCTTCTCCCCCCGCGGCGACCAGATCGCCTTCGTCGGCCGCGAAGAAGGCCCGGAAGAGGTCTACGTCATGCCCGCCGAGGGCGGAGCCGCCCGCCGCGTCACCTTCCACGGCGCCCGCTGCACCGTCACCGGCTGGGACCCCGCCGGCGCCGTCCTGTACGCCAGCGACCAGTGCCAGCCCTTCGAAGGCCGCAAATGGCTGCACCGCGTCGTGCCCGGCGGCCACCCGGAACGCCTGCCGTACGGCCCGGCCAACTCCATCGCGCACGGCCCCCACGACATGATCGTGCTCGGCCGCAACACCGCCGACCCCGCCCGCTGGAAGCGCTACCGCGGCGGCACCGTCGGCGACCTGTGGATCGACACCCGCGGCGAAGGCACCTTCCGTCGCCTCATCTCCCTGCCCGGCAACCTGGCCGCCCCCTGCTGGGCCGGCGAGCGCGTCTGCTTCCTGTCCGACCACGAAGGCGTCGGCAACGTCTACTCCTGCACCCCCGACGGCGGCGACCTGCGCCGGCACACCCACCACACCGACTTCTACGCCCGCAACCTCTCCAGCGACGGGCGGCGCCTGGTCTACCACGCCGGCGGCGAGCTGTACCTGCTCGACTGCGAGAGCGGACCGCAACACCTGCAGGTACGGCTGGCCAGCTCACGCACCCAGCGCAACCGCCGCTTCGTCGAGGCCGCCGACTACCTCGACAGCGCCACCCTGGCCCCCGACGGCACCGCCGTCGCCCTCACCGCCCGCGGCAAGGCCTACACCCTGGCCAACTGGGAGGGACCCGTCCGCCAGCACGGCGACAACGACGGCGTGCGCTACCGCCTGCTCACCTTCCTCAACGACGGCCGCCGCCTGGTCGCCGCCGCCAGCGGAGAGCACGGCGACGAACACCTCGTCCTCCTCGACGGCCAGCAGACCGCAGACGGCCAGCAGACCACGCTGGCCACCCTGGGCCGCATCGTGGAACTGGCCCCCGACCCCGTCCACGACCGCCTGGCCGTCACCAACCACCGCAACGAACTCCACCTGGTCGACCTGGCCGGCGCCACCACCACCCTCGTCGAGGCCAACCCGCACGCCTGCCCCGCCGACCTGGCCTGGTCGCACGACGGCACCTGGCTGGCCTACGCCGCCGCCACCACCGCCCAGACCACCGTCATCAAGCTGCACCGCCCCGCCACCGGCCAGACCCTGCACGCCACCGAACCGGTCCTGCGCGACGCCGCCCCCGCCTTCGACCCCCAGGGCCGCTACCTGTACTTCATCGGCAGCCGCTGCTTCAGCCCCGTCCACGACGCGCTCCAGTTCGACCTCGGCTTCCCCCTCGGAGCCAAGCCGTACGCGATCTCCCTGCAGGCCGACGCGCCCGACCCGTTCGTGCCCCAGCCGCGCCCCCTCGACCACAAGGACGACGACGACACAGAACCGGCCGAACCCGGCGACCTGGCCATCGACGTCGAAGGCCTCACCCGCCGCGTCACCGCCTTCCCCCTGCCAGAAGCCCGCTACGACCGCATCGCCGCCCTGCGCGGCAAGGTCATCCTCCAATCCAGCGCCCTCAACCAGGACGAATCCACCCTCCAGCTGTACGACATCGACAAGGACACCACCGAGACCCTCGCCGACGACGTCACCGACTTCGAACTCGGCCGCGACCGCAAGACCCTCCTCTACCGCACCGGCGACCGGCTGCGCGTCGTCAAGGCCGGCGAGGTGCCCGAACACGACGACGACCCCGCCGGACGCCAGAGCGGCTGGCTCGACCTCGACCGCGTCAAGGTCTCGGTCTGCCCGGAAGCCGAATGGCGCCAGATGTTCCGCGAAGCCTGGCGCCTGCAACGCGAGCACTTCTGGAGCCACGACATGTCCGGCCTCGACTGGGAGGCCGTCCACGACCGCTACCGCCCCCTGCTGGACCACGTCACCACCCGCAGCGAGTTCTCCGACCTGCTGTGGGAACTGCAGGGCGAACTCGGCACCAGCCACGCCTACGAAAGCGGCGGCGAATACCGGCCGGGACCCGACTACGTCCAGGGCAAACTCGGCGTCGACTGGGACTACCGCGACGGCCGCTACCACATCGGCGCCCTCGTCCACGGCGACCCGTGGGACCCCGAAGCCACCTCGCCCCTCAACCGGCTCGGCGTGAGCGTACGGCCCGGCGACGCCGTCCTGGCCATCAACGGCGCCCCCATCGGCGCCCAGCCGGGCGGCGACGGCATCACCCCCAACCAGCGCCTGGTCAACCAGGCCGGGCAGGAGGTCGAACTCACCGTCCAGCGCGGCGAGCAGATCTTCCACGTCTGCGTCAACGCCATCGCCGACGAACGCCCCGGACGCTACCGCGACTGGGTCAACCTCAACCGCCTGCGCTGCCACCAGCTGTCCGGCGGCCGCGTCGGCTACCTGCACGTGCCCGACATGGGCACCGACGGCTTCGCCGAGTTCCACCGCGGCTTCCTCGCCGAATACGACCGCCAGGCCCTGATCGTCGACGTGCGCTTCAACTCCGGAGGCAACGTCTCGGCCCTGCTCATCGAGAAACTCTCCCGCCGGCGCATCGGCTACGACTACCCGCGCTGGGGCGACCCCGAGCCCTACCCGCCGCAATCACCGCGCGGCGTCATGGTCGCCATCGCCAACGAGTACGCCGGCAGCGACGGCGACATCTTCGCCCACACCTTCAAACTCCTCGGCCTGGGACCCCTGGTCGGCAAGCGCACCTGGGGCGGCGTCGTCGGCATCTGGCCCCGCCACACCCTGGCCGACGGCACCCTCACCACCCAGCCGGAGTTCTCCTTCACCTTCGACGAAACCATCGACGAGACCATCGACGAGACCTTCGGCGCAACCTCCGACGAGACCTCCGATGCTTCCTCCGACGCGACCTTCGGCGGAACCTCCGGCCAGGGCGGCTGGCAGGTAGAGAACCACGGCACCGACCCCGACATCGAAGTCGACATCACCCCCCAGGACTACGCCAAGGGCGTCGACACCCAGCTCGAGACCGCCATCCGCGTCGCGCTCGAACGCCTGGAACGCCGCCCGCCGCACACTCCCGGCCGTTCACCTCGCCCACGCATGCAACCTTGACCGACATTTCCGCGTCTAAAGGGGCACAGGCGGGGAAGCTGGCCACGGGGAACGACCGGCCACCGACCCGCCGACACGGGAGCACAGCCGGAGCACACCCTCCGGCTCCACATAGTGTCCAGACAGAGGGGGACTCCACCGGTGCGCGGAGTGGCACGCAAGGGCAAAGCAGCGGTCAGACGGCTCTACAACGGCATCAACCGCAGACGGGCGCGCAACGCACCACCCCCCTCCATCCAGCAGGTGCGCTTCCTGCTGCTGCACGCCCACGGCATGGGCGGCACCATCCGCACCGTCTTCAACCAGGCCAGCCATCTGGCCTCCGTCGGCCACGACGTGGAGATCGTCTCCATCCTCAAGGAGGCCGAGGAGCCGTTCTTCCCCATCGACCCGCGCGTGAAGTTCCGCTTCCTCGACGACCGCCTCACCGAGCGCACGGGCCTGCGCGGCCAGCTGTCCAAGCTGCCCAGCCGCCTGATCCCCGAGGAGGAGACGGCCTTCCACCGCTTCAACGTCTGGACCGACATCCAGCTGGCCCGCTACCTGCGCTCCCTGCAGACCGGCGTGCTGATCGCCACCCGGCCGGGACTCAACCTCGCCATGGCCCAGCTCACCCCGCCCAGCGTCATCACCATCGGCCAGGAGCACGTCGCCTTCCGCACCCAGGCCGAACCCATGCAGGAGCTCATCAAGTGGCGCTACCGCCGCTTCGACGCCCTGGTCACCCTCACCAAGGCCGACCTGCGCGACTATCGCGAAGCCCTGACCAAGAAGCCCAAGAAGCTCACCCGCATCCCCAACGCCGTGCCGCCCATGACCGGCAGCCTGGCCAAGCTCGACAGCAAGATCGTCGTCACCGTCGGCCGCCTGACCCGGCTCAAGGGCTTCCACCGCCTCATCAGCTGCTGGCGCCAGGTCGCCGCCGTCCACCCCGGCTGGAAGCTGCGCATCTACGGCGCCGGCCCGCAGGAGGAGAACCTGCGCGCCCAGATCGAGGAGCTGGGCCTGACCGGCAAGGTCGAGATGATGGGCCCCACCCCCGACGTCTACGCCGCACTGGAGCAGGCCTCCGTCTTCGTGCTGTCCTCCCGCCACGAGGGCTTCCCCATGACGATCCTCGAAGCCATGGCCAAGGGCCTGGCCGTCGTCAGCTTCGCCAGCCCCCACGGGCCCAAGGAAATGATCACCGACGAGTTCGACGGGCTGCTGGTCAAACCGCGCACCGAGGACAACCTCGCCGCCGCGCTCAACCGCGTCATCGAAGACGAGCAGCTGCGCGCCGACCTGGCCGCCGGAGCCCTCGACACGGCCAAGACCTACGACGTCGCGGCCGTCGGCGCCCAGTGGGAGGCTTTGTTCGAGGAACTCCTGGCCCGCCGCAACGGCACCTACGTCCGGCCGGTCAAACCCGCCGAGACCTCGCAAGCTCAGGCCTGAACCGTCAGCTCCACCGGCTCGGCGATCACATCCACCAGCGCGCCGTTGCGGAACACCGTGACCGGCAACGGCCGCCCGATCGCCTCGGCGAACATCAGCCGCTGCAGGCTCTGCGCGTCGCCCACCGCCACCCGCCCCGCCGACAACACCAGATCGCCCGCCCGCAGGCCTGCCCGGTCGGCGGGCGAACCGGACACCACCTCCACCACCCGCAGCGCGCTGTCCTGGCCGGTGCGCCGCCGCAGCCCCTCCGGCAGCGGCGCCGGCGAGGTCACCAGACCCAGGAACGCCCGCCGTACCCTGCCGTCACGCATCAGCGCCGCCACGATGGCCCGCGTGGTGGAGTTGATCGGCACCGCCAGCCCCACCCCCACGCCCGCCACCGCCGTGTTGATCCCGACGACGCGCGCCCGCGCGTCGGCCAGCGCACCACCCGAATTACCCGGGTTGAGGGCCGCGTCGGTCTGGATCACGTCCTCGATCAGCCGTACGGCGGAGCCGGCCCGCGCCGGCAGCGAACGCCCCAGCCCCGAGACCACCCCGGCCGTCACCGACCCGGCCAGCCCCAGCGGATGGCCCACCGCCACCACGAGCTGACCCACCACCAGATCGTCGCTGTCACCCAGCACCACCGGCTCCGGCGCCGGCACCTGCGCCCTGATCACCGCCAGATCCGACAGCGGATCGCGCCCCACCACCCGGAAGTCGCCCGAGCTGCCGTCGGCGAAGGCCACCGTGCCCGACCGCGCGGACCCCACGACGTGCGCGTTGGTCAGCAGGAACCCGTCGGCGGTGAACACCACCGCCGACCCGCTGCCCCGCCCGGCCCGCACCGAGGCGACCTTCGGCATCAGCTCGGCCGCCACCGACGACACCACCCGCGAATACTCGTCCATGCTTACATGATTACTCCGATGCGTAGTCGGCGAGCGAGACCTTTTCCGCCGCCTTCGTCGCCATCCACCGCACCACCCCCCGCCACGGCACGTACGGCAACATGCGGAACATCTGATTGCGCGCCCAGATCCCGCGCCGCGTCCCCGGCACCAGGAACGCCTCCGACCCCAGCGCCTGCTTCTGGCACACCTCCACATACGGCCGCAACGCCGCCTCATACCGCCCCGCGAACCCCTCCGCCCCCCGCGCCAGCTCCCCCGCCAGCACATAGGCGCCCACCACGCCCAGCCCCGTCCCCATCCCGCCAGGACCGGGACTCCAGGCCGCATCCCCCACCAGCACCACCGGCCCGGCCGACCACCGCTCCAGCCGCAACTGCGCCGCCGCGTCCAGATACAGATCGCCCGCCTCCAGCGCCTGCGCCAGCAGCTCGGGCACCCGCCAGCCCGCCCCCACCAGCCGCCCGGCCAGCGCCGCACGCGGATCGGCCACCACCGGCGAGGCGAAGTCCAGGCTGCCCACGCTGCGCCCCTCGTAATGGAAGACCCCAGCCCCCACCCCCGGCGCGTTGAACATCGTGGCCGTCCCCGGCTCACCCGAACCCGCCACCGTGAACAGCGCGCCGTACATCCCCAGATGCACCGGCTCCACCGGCCCGAACGCCAGCCTCCGCACCCCCGAACGCAGCCCGTCGGCGCCCACCACCAGATCCGCCGGCCGCTCACCCCCCGACGCCAGCCGCACCCGCCCCCCGCCGAACTCCGCGACGGTGTCGCCGAAGACGTAGTCGACGTCGTCACGCGTCGCCTCGTACAACACCCGCACCAGATCGCCGCGCAGGATCTCCACATCCCCCGCGAACAGCTGCGCCGGCACCGACGACACCCGCCGACCCCGCTCGTCGACGATCGCGATCGCGCCCATGCGCGTCTGACGCTCGCGCACCGCCTCCAGCAGCCCCATCCGCTCCAGCACCCCCAGCTGGACCCGGCCGCGGAAATCCACCGCCTGACCACCCGAACGCAGCGACGCCGCCCGCTCCACCACGCACACCCGATGCCCGCTACGCACCAGCCACCACGCCAGCGCCGGACCGGCTATCCCGGCCCCTGAGATCACAACATCCATGCGTACAACGTACAAACGCTTATTCAGCGCGGTAAATGGCCAAGCGCACTAGTGCACCGCTAGAGTGCACTAGTGTGACCGCGCCCTACCTGCGCATCGTCGCCGACCTCACCCGCGACATCGCCCGCCTCCACCCAGGCGACCGCATCCCCTCCACCCGCCAGATCGCCAAGGACTACGGCGTCGCCATGGCCACCGCCACCAAAGTCCTCACCACCCTCCAGAACCAGGGCCTCGTCCACGCCCTGCCCGGCGTCGGCACCGTCGTCAGCGACCCCCACCACACCCCACGCCCCGCAGCCGAAAAGCACCAGCTGCTCGCCACCGCCCTGCACATCGCCGACACCGAAGGCCTGGCCGCCCTCACCATGCGCCGCCTGGCCACCGAACTCGGCCTGCCCACCATGTCGCTCTACCGCCACATCCGCGACAAGGACACCCTCCTGCTCCACATGACCGACGCAGCCCTCGGCGAGATCCCCCTGCCCGACCCCCCGCCACCCGGCTGGCGAGCCCAGCTCGACACCCTCGCCCGCCTCCAATGGGCCACCTACCGCCGCCACCCCTGGCTCGCCCAGGTCATCTCCTTCACCCGCCCCATGTTCGCCCGCTCCGGCATGGCCCACACCGAATGGGCCCTGCGCGCCCTCAACCACCTCGGCCTGCCGCCCAACGACACCTTCCACGCCGCCCTCGCCCTGGCCACCTACGTCCGCGGGGTCGCCGTCAACCTCGAAACCGAAGCCGCATTCACCCAGGACAGCGGCCTCGACGACGAACAATGGCTCGCCGGCCAGGAACCCGAGCTCAACGCCATCCTCGACGACGGCGACCACCCCAACCTCACCGCCCTCATCGCCGACCCAGCCCTCGACTACGACCTCGACAGCCTCTTCGACCACGGCCTCAACCGCCTGCTGGACGGAATCGCCCACCTCATCGACACTGCTGGAGGAAGGAGGCGCGATTGAGCACCCGCGACACGGTCGCCGTTCTGGCCGGCGCCGTCATCATCGCCTCACTGCTCGGACAGTCCCACTCCACCCCCCAAGCCGCCGCCGCCAGCCCCCTGCACAACGGCGACGGCGTCCGCTCAGGCCTGGCCCCCCTCACCACCGCCACCGAACGCCGCCAGGCCGCCGACCTCATCGCCACCCTCCGCACCCGCCCCATGGGCGCCAGACGCGGCTACGACCGCCTGCGCTACGGCGACAACTGGACCGACACCGCCCCCGGCGTGCCCTACGCCCGCAACGGCTGCCGCACCCGCGACGACCTCCTGGCCCGCGACGGCCACGACGTCACCCGCGACGGATGCACCGTCACCGCCATCCGCCTCGACGACCCCTACACCGGCCAGACCGTCACCCGCCCCGCCGACATCCAGGTCGACCACGTCGTCCCCTTGTCCTACGCCTGGTACATGGGAGCCCGCGGCTGGCGCATGAGCAAACGCCTCGACTTCGCCCAGGACCCCCTCAACCTCCTGCCCGTCCTCGGCACCGCCAACGAGGCCAAGGACGGCTCAGGACCCGCCGCCTGGCTCCCACCACGCCGCGCCATCCGCTGCGCCTACGCCGTGCGCTTCGCCCAGGTCGCCCTCAAGTACAAGCTCCCCGTCACCCCCGGCGACAAGAGCGTCATGCTTCGCCAATGCCGTTGAGCCAGTCGAACCCCTTCTTGTACGTCACCTCCGCCAGAGCCTTCTGCCCCACCGCGTTCGGATGGAAGAAATCCCACTTGCTGATGTGCTTGAGCGAATACGGATACGCGAACACCGCACCCCCGTCGAACCGGCAGTTCGGCCCGAACCGCGCGCACAGATCCGCCAGCACCTCGTTGTAGGCCACCACCCGCGCCCGCACCCGAGCCCGCCGCTCCACATCCGCCCGCGCCGTCGACGTCGGCTCGGCCAGCATCGCCTGACAGATCCGCCCCACCGCCCAGAACGTCCGCGCGATCACGTTGTCCTTGCCCGCCTGCCACAAGCGCCGCACATCCGGAATGCTCGCCACGAACACCCGCACCCCCGGCGCCCCGCCCTTCAACGCCCACAACGCCCGCGCCACCCGATCCCGGTACACCGCCACCGGCGTCATCTTCCGCTCATTCGACACGCACGCGTCCTGAGCCCCGATCAGCACCGTCACATACCCCGCGCCCGCGTCCACCGCCTGACGCACCTGACCGCCCAGATCCGCCGACGTCGCCCCCGGCACCGCGAAGTTGAGATTGCCCTCCCGCATGCCCAGCCGTACGAAGTGACTGTTCACCTCACGATCGTCACCCGCCGCCCATGACCGCGACGTACACGCCACATACCACCCGCACGCGTTGAAGCCCGCGGAAATCGAATCCCCCAGCGCCGCCATCACCGACGGAGCCGACGGAAGCGGCTGCAGGGACGACGACACGACAACGGCGGCTACCGCCAGATGAGCGAACATGATCCGACGGTAGAGACCACCCCCGCCCCCGGATACGAGCCGAACCCACTTCGCATCGCTTCTTGACAGACCGGGGGCCGGAAGTCGAACGTGTTCAGATTCCGCATAGAGTGTCTTGAGTGAGTGTCGCACTGGGAACAACCCACCCATTGCCGGTTCGCACCACCACGGTCCGCGACCCCGGTGACCTGCTCAAGGCACTGCCCACCCCGGCACCATACGCCTGGGTACGGCACGGCCAAGGCCTGGTCGGGTGGGGAGAGGCCGCCCGCGTGAACGTGCCCACCGGACCCGGCCGCTTCACCTGGGCCCGCCAGTGGCTCAAGGACGCCTTCGCCGACCTGTCGACCGAACCAGGCGCGCCCCGGCCCGCCGCCTTCGGCAGCTTCACCTTCGACCCCGAGAGCCCCGGCTCCGTCCTGGTCATCCCCCAGGCCACCCTCACCCGCCGCGACGGCCAGACCTGGCTCACCACCATCGGCGACCCCGCACTCAACCACGCCAGCCCCGTCACCGCCCCCGGCCGCATCAGCTACGGAGACGGCAGCCTCACCGCACCCGCCTGGCAGCACATCGTCGCCCAGGCCTCGGCCCGCATCCGCAACGGCGACCTCGACAAGGTCGTCCTCGCCCGCGACCTCGTCGCCACCGCCGAGCACCCCATCGACGCCCGCCTCCTGCTCAGCCGCCTGGCCAACCGCTACCCCGACTGCTACACCTTCTCCGTCGCGGGACTCATCGGCGCCACCCCCGAACTCCTCATCCGCCGCACCGGCGCCGAAATCGAATCGCTCGTCCTGGCCGGCACCACCGCCCGCGGAACCGACCCCGACGACGACCACCGCCGCGGCCAAGCCCTGCTCGCCTCCGCCAAGGACCGCCACGAGCACGAATACGCCATCGCCTCGGTCCGCCAGACCCTCGCGCCGCTCTGCTCGGTCCTGCACACCCCCGACGAACCCGAACTGCTCGTCCTGCCCAACCTGCAGCACCTGGCCAGCCACGTCACCGGCCGCCTGGCCGACGGCGCCTCCGTCCTCGACGTCGTCGCCGCCATGCACCCCACCGCAGCCGTCGGCGGCACCCCCACCGACAAGGCCGTCCAGCTCATCCGCGACATCGAAGGCATGGACCGCGCCGGCTACGCAGGACCCGTCGGCTGGATCGACTCCGCCGGCGACGGCGAATGGGGCATCGCCCTGCGCTCCGGCCACATCAACGGCCGCCGCGCCCGCCTGTTCGCCGGCTGCGGCATCATGGGCGACTCCGACCCCGCCGCCGAGCTCGCCGAAGCCCAGACCAAGTTCCGCGTCATGCAGTACGCCCTGGAGGGATGAAAAAAAGGGGGCCCGAAGGCCCCCTTTTTCCCAACTATTTACTCAGGCACGATGTTCTCGGCCTGCGGGCCCTTCTGACCCTGCGTGACCTCGAACGAGACGCGCTGACCCTCGTGCAGCTCGCGGTAACCCGAGCTGGCGATGTTGGAGTAGTGAGCGAAGACGTCAGCGCCACCGCCGTCCTGGGCGATGAAGCCGAAGCCCTTTTCCGAGTTGAACCACTTCACAGTTCCGGTAGCCATGTCTATCTCCTTTGATAGGGCACTTGGAAGCGTGCACCGTGCGCGCCCCCGATTGAGCTATGTGCCCCACATCCGGACAGAACCGGCAAACAAAAAGCGCCCAAGGGGACTTCGTCCACCAGGCGCTCGCACGTTTCATGGGTACAACAAAGCATCGCGTTCACGATAGCACGTGGATGTCCCCCTCCACCCACACCTTTGCGCGTCCCGCCGTCAGCCCGGCCACCCAATCAGTGAAACCCTCCACCTCGTCGACCCCCACCGCGACCACGAACCGCACGTCAGCCCCATAGACGACCTCACGCACCGAGAAACGCGACCCCCGAAGATCACTCTCCACCCGACCCGCCTGATCGTGCGCCACCGACACGCGAATCACCCGAGCCGGCACCATCCGCACCGGCTCCACCCGATCCAACGCCTCCGTCACCGCCCCGCCATAAGCCCGCACCAACCCACCCGCACCCAGCAACACCCCACCGAAGTACCGCGTCACCACCGCCACCACATCGGCGAAACCCCGCCCCACCAACGCCTGCACCATCGGCGTACCGGCCGTGCCGCCGGGCTCCCCGTCGTCGTCGCCCTTCTGCACCCACTCACCGATCACGTAGGCGCTGCAGTTGTGCGTCGCACCCGCGTGCAGCGCACGGCGCCCGGCGATGAACGCCGCCGCCTCCTCCACGCTGCCGGCCGGAGCCACGGCGCACACGAACCGCGAACGCCGCACCTCCGTCTCGTGCTCGAACACGGATGTCAAGGTCAGATACGGCTTGGCCACGCTCTCATCCTAGGGAGCGGGTTTGTGGGGGTTGTTTCTCGGTGATTCTTGAAAAACCCGCTGCCTTTACAAAGTAGATCACTGACCGCGGAGTTCGTGCTCGAGCTGCTCCAGCTCCGCCCCTCCCGCCATCAGCGTGGTCAGCTCCTGCAGCGCGATCTCCTCCTTGGCGTACTCCCCCAGGCTCACCCCCCGGTTCAGCAGCAGGAACCGGTCCCCCACCGGATAGGCGTGGTGCGGGTTGTGCGTGATGAACACCACCCCCAGCCCCCGCTGCCTGGCCCGCACGATGTAGCGCAGCACCACCCCCGCCTGCTTGACCCCCAGCGCCGAGGTCGGCTCGTCCAGGATGAGGATCCTGGCGCCCAGGTACACCGCCCGCGCGATCGCCACCGACTGCCGCTCGCCGCCCGACAGCGTGCCCACCGGCTGGTCAACGTCGCGGATGTCGATGCCCATCGCCCGCAGTTCCTCGCGCGCGATGCGCTTGGCCGCCGCCACGTCGAACCGGCCCAGCGACTTGCGCGGCTCCGAACCCAGGAAGAAGTTGCGCCACACCGACATGAGCGGGATCATCGCCAGGTCCTGGAAGACCGTGGCGATGCCCAGGTCGAGGGCCTGGCGAGGGCTGTCGAGCACGGTCGGCGCCCCGTCGAGGAGATACTCCCCGCTGTCGTGCCTGTGCACCCCCGACAGGATCTTGATGAGGGTCGACTTGCCCGCCCCGTTGTCGCCCAGCACGCACGTGACGCTGCCGGGCTCCACCCGCATCGACACCCCGCGCAGCGCCAGCACCGAGCCGAACGACTTACCGATCTCCCGCGTCTCCAGGATCAATGCCTCACCTGCTCGGCGTAGCGGCGCACCAGCCGGTTGGCCAGCGTGGCCAGCAGCAGCATCGCGCCGAGGAAGAACTTGAACCAGTCGGCGTCCCAGCCGAGGAAGACGATGCCCTTGTCGGCCATCCCGAAGATCACCGCACCGATCGAGGCGCCGATCGCCGAGCCGTACCCGCCCGTGAGCAGGCAGCCGCCGATCACCGCCGCGATGATGTAGATGAACTCCTGCCCGATGCCGATGTTGGCCTGCACGCTGGTGTAGCGCAGCGCCATCATCGAGCCCACCAGCCAGGCCGCCACCGCCGTCGTCATGAACAGGCCGATCTTCACCCGGGCCGCGGGCACCCCGACCGCGCGCGCCGCCTGGTCGTTGCCGCCCACGGCGAAGATCCAGTTGCCCGCGCGGGTGCGCATCAGCACCCACGTCGCCAGCAGCGTCAGGCCGATCCACCACAGGATCGCCACCCGGAACGGCGTGCCGCCGATCACGATCGTGCCGCCGAAGAGCGCCCGCGCCACCTCGTAGCCGTCGGCTTTGGCCAGGCCGCTGACCTGCACGGTGCCGGTGAGCGCCTTGGTGACGCCCAGGTTGACGCCCTGCAGCATCAGGAAGGTGCCCAGCGTGACGATGAAGCTCGGCAGCTTGGTGCGCGTCACCACCAGCCCGTTGACCAGCCCGACCGCCAGGGCCACGACGAGCCCGGCCGCCATCGCCAGCCACACGTTCAGCCCGTAGCGGGTGGCCAGGGTGACCAGCACGAGCCCGCTGGTGCCGGTCAGCACCCCGGCCGACAGGTCGAACTCGCCGCCGATCATCAGCAGGGCGACGGCGACGGCCATGATGCCCAGCGTGGCCGCCGGGTCCAGCCAGTTGGCCACCCCGTCGACCGAGCGGAAGACCGGCGACTGGGTGGCGAAGAAGGCGAAGACCACCAGCGCGCCCACCACCGCCCCGAGCTCGGGGCGGATGAGCAGCCGGCGCAGCATCCCGGCCTGGGCCAGCCGCTCGTCCGCCTTCGCGGCGACCGTCACCGCGGACCCGCCCCGCTCGGCTGCGGACCCGTCATCGGGTGCCGGCCTCGGTCAGCTTGGCCACCTGCTCGGCGGTGTCCTTGGTGACGAAGCCGGGACCGGTGTTGACCGGCAGGCCGCCGCCGACCGTGTTCAGGTTGGCCTTGTACAGGTGCAGGAAGGTGATCGGCAGCCAGCCCTGCAGGTACTGCTGCTGGTCCACGGCGAACAGGATCTGCCCGTCCTTGATCGCCGTCACCACGTCCGCCGACAGGTCGAAGGTGGCCAGCTTGGCCTGCGAGCCGGCGTCGCGGATCGCGTCGCGCGCCGCCACCGCCACGCCCGGGTTCAGCGCCAGCACCCCGGTGACCGCGCTGTCGGACTGCAGCTTGGCCGCCACCTTCGAGGTCACGTCCGCCAGGTTCGCGATGTCGACCTGCAGGCGCTCGACCGTGCCGCCCAGCGTCTCCTCGGCGCCCTTGCACCGCTGGTCGAGGCCGACGTTGCCGGCCTCGTGGATGACGCACAGCAGCTTGGTCACGCCCGCGGCCTTCAGCTGCTCGCCCGCGCCCCGGCCGGCCACGTCCTCGGACTGGCCCACGTGCGTCAGCGCGCCGAACTCCTTGGAGCGGTCGGCGCCCGAGTTGATGGTGACGACCGGGATCTTGGCGGCCACAGCCTTGGCGATGGCCTCCTTGAGCGCGTCGGGGTTGGCCATGGAGACCACGATCCCGTCGACCTTCTGCGAGACGGCCTGGTCGATGAGCTGCGACTGCTTGCCCGGGTCGCCGTCGCCCTGGTAGGTCACGGTGTCGCCGTAGGCCTTGCCGGCGGCCTCCGCGCCGTTCTTGACCACGTCCCAGAAGGAGTCGCCCGCCGAGGCGTGGGTGATCACGGCGAAGGTCGCGCCCGCCGCCGCGGCCGGCCCTGACTGCCCTGTCTGCTGCTGGGTCTGCTGCTGGGCCGCCGGCTCCTGTCCCCCGCTGCTGCACGCGGCAAGAACCAGGGCTAACGCCACAAAGATCGGGGTTCGCTTCATGAACCGATGTAACCGCCGATTAACGAGCTCGTCAACGCTATGTATAGACATGCGGACTTACAAGCTCATTTGTTCACCTTGTATTCACTCATATGTCATGACATCGTGACGTCACATCCAACCCGTGGAGTCGCCATGCGCCCCCTGTTAGCAGCAGCTCTGGCCATCACCACCTGGTTATCCCCCACCAGCGGCATCACCGAGGCACCCGCCGACGCCGAGACCCCCGCCCTCTTCGACGACGAGGCAGGAGGCAACGCCAACGGCGACGACCCGGCCATCTGGGTGCACCCCACCCGGCCGGGCCGCAGCCTCGTCATCGCCACCGCCAAGGAAGGCGGCCTGTACGTCTACGACCTGACCGGCGCCCAGCGCCAGCACATCCCCGCCCCCTCCGCGCCGGGCCCCGACGACGAGCCCGGCCGCTTCAACAACGTCGACCTCGTCTACGGCTTCCGCCTGTCGACCGGCGCCGGCGCCGACCTGGCCGTCGTCTCCGACCGCGGCCGCGACCACCTGCGCATCTACCGCATCGACCCGGCCACCGGCCAGCTCACCGACCTCACCGATCCCGCCGTGCCGTACGTCTTCAACAGCACCCAGGAGCAGGTCAACGAGGCCGAGACGGCCTACGGCCTGGCCACCTGGCAGGATCGCACGGGCACCTTCGCCCTGGTCAGCCGCCGCCACCAGACCCGCATCGGCCTGGCCAGGCTGACCGCCACCGCCGGCGGGCGCGTCTCCTACACCCTCGTGCGCACCCTCGACCTGCCCGCCGCCTTCACCCTGCCCAACGGCACCTCCTGGACCCCCTGCCTGGAACCCGGCGAGCTGCCCCAGGTCGAGGGCATGGTCGTCGACCGCGACCGCGACGTGCTCTACGCCGCCCAGGAGGACGTCGGCGTCTGGCGCATGCGCGCCGACCTCACCGGCCCGCCCGTGCTCATGGACAAGGTCAAGGAGTACGGCAGGCCGGGCACCTACGACCCCGGCACCGAGGAGTGCGCCCCCGGCCCCGACCCCGGCTACGGCGGACGGCGCCTGTCGGCCGACGCCGAGGGCCTGACCATCGCCTACGGCGACGACGGTGACGGCTACCTGCTGGCCTCCAGCCAGGGCGACGACACCTTCGCCGTCTACGAGCGCGAGAGCGGCAACCGTTACCTGGCCCAGTTCCGGGTGCACGGCGGCTCCATCGACGGCGCCCAGACCAGCGACGGCGCCATGGTCGTCACGACCCCGCTCGGCTCGCGCTACCCCGACGGGCTGCTGGTCGTGCACGACGGCGTGGAGACGCCGGGCGACGGCGAGCGGGAGGCGACGAACTTCAAGTTCGTCGACTGGGACGAGGTGAGCGACCCGCTCGACCTCGACTGACACGCAACGCACTGACGGCCCCGGCTCGGAGTTCCGAGCCGGGGCCGCCGCCTGACAGGGCCCATGGAGGGCTCACCGGCCGAGCGCCAGCGCCACCAGCTCCGCCACCGCGCCCTGCGCGCACCCGGCCACCACCCGGTCGGCCGCCTCGCGCACCACCCGGTGCCCGTCCCCGACCGCCACCCCCAGCCCCGCCACCTCGATCATGTCCAGATCGTTGGGATTGTCACCGATCGCCGCCACCCGCTCCATCGCCACCCCCTCCCGCGCGGCCAGCTCCCGCAGAGCGCCGCCCTTGCTCGCCCCCTCCGGCAGGAACTCCAGGTAGGTGCGCTCCGACCGCACCGCCGTCGTGCCCTCCACCACCGGCGGCACCCCCGGCTCTCCGATCAGCATCACCTTCGTCACCGGCCGCCGCGCCAGCTCCGCCCAGCACGCCCGCTCCAGCCGCAGCCCGTCACGCCGCGCGTACTCCCGAAGCTCCGGCACATCATGCGCGGCATACGCGCGCCCCTCCACGAACGCCACCGGATACAGCCCCTCCGGCAGGCTCTCCACCAGGTACGGCAGAGCGTGCGCCGGCAGCGTGCGCTCATGGAGCACCTCACCGGTGCCCAGGTCCACCGTGCGCGCCCCGTTGTAGAGGATCGCCGGACCACGCAGCCGCAACTCGTCGTAGTAGCGGCGAGCCGACGCCTCGCTGCGCCCCGTGGCGATGACCACCCGGCCACCCGCCTCCGCGAAACGCCCCAGCGCCGCCCTGCTCGCCTCCACCATCCGCAGATCCCGCCCCACCAGCGTGCCGTCGAGATCGGTGACGATCCACTCGATCGCCCCCACCCCGCTCACCGCCCCGCGCCGAGCAGGTCCCCGGCCACCCCGGCCAGCGCCGAGCCCGGCAGGTCGAAGCCCGCCACGTGCGCCAGATAGTCGCCGCCGGACAACGGGTCGCCCAGGAACACCCCGCCCGCCCGCCGGACCAGCAGCGCACCCGCCGCCACGTCCCACGAACTGGCCTGCCTGCCGTACGCGACGTCGGCCCACCCGGCCGCCACGTGGGCGAGCTTGAGCGCGGCGCTGCCCGGCCGGCGCAACGCCGCGAACGAGGCCAGCAGCCGGGCGAAACCGTCCAGCGCGCGCTGACCGTCGGCGGCCAGCGTGCGCGGCGCAGGGAAGCTGGTCAGCAACATCGCCTCCCGATCGGCCGACGCGCCCGTGCTGCGCAGCGGCACCCCGTCGCACCAGGCGCCCCCGTCACTGGCGCAGAACAGCTGCTCGCGCACCGGGTCGTACACCACGCCCGCCACCAGCTCGCCCCCGACGGCCGCCGCGATCGAGACGCAGAAGAACGGCAGCCCGGCGGCGAAGTTCGCGGTGCCGTCGATCGGATCGACGAACCACGTCACCCGCCCACCCTCACCGCCCCGAGTGCCGGTGGTGCCGCCCTCCTCCCCCACCACCACGCCGCCGGGAGCACGGGCCGCTATCACGCCGCGGATGATCTCCTCGCACGCCCGGTCGTGCTCGGTCACCGGATCCTGGAAGTCGCGCTTGGCCGTCGTCGCCGGACGCGAACGGAAGGCCGCGCGCAACGGCTCCCCCACCGCCCGCGCCGCCTCCTCGGCCACCCGCATCAGCTCCTCGCTCACGACGCCTCCATCAGCCGCAGCAGCCCCGCCGCGTCCTCGACCACGGCCGAGGGCCGCTGACGCACCCGGTACGGGATCGTGTCGGTGCTGTCCGAGCGCATGATCACCGTGGTGCCCACGCCCGCCCGCACCCCGCACAACCCGTCCCGGTCGTAGTTGTCGCCCACGTACCAGACCCGCGACGGGTCCACCCCCAGCGCCCGCGTCGCGATCCAGATCATCTCCGGGTTCGGCTTACGCACCCCCACCTCGTCGCTGTACACCTGCAACGCCACCTCCACCCCCGCCGCCGCCAGGAAGTCACGGTGCACCGCCCCGCACAACGCGTTGCTCACCACCGCCACCGGCACCTGGCAGCGCTCCAGCAGCTCGCGCATGCCCGGCCGTACCACCCGCTCCTGCCGCAGCTCCCCCATGCGCCGGCACAACGCGCTCGCCTCGGCCCTCACCAGCTCACGCGCCGCCTGCGGCCAGTCGGCGGCCACGAAATCGCCCCAGAACCCCCGATGCGTCATCTCCACCGGGGCGGCAAGCCGCGACATGGCGTCCTTCCAGTACCGGTCGGCGTCGGCCCCGGCCCTGATGTCCACCTCGATCTCCTCGGCCGCCAGCCCGGCGAAGCCCGCCCGCGCCAGCCGCTGGTGCACCTCCTTGGCCAGCTCGGCCGCCCACGAAGGCCGCTTGGAGGTCTGCACCAGCACCCCGCCGAAGTCCAGCAGCAGCGCCTTCACACCCGCACCCCCTCGGCGTCGAACACGTGCACCTGCGTACGGCGCGCCCACACGCGCACCTTCTGGCCCGCCTCGACCTCCAGTTCCCTGAACGACAGCGCGAACAGCTCACCGTCGAGCACCCGCAACCGCACCGTCCACGACGAGCCCGCGGGCAGCACCGCCTCCACCACCGCCTCCTCCTGCCAGGCCTGCGGCTCCGGCTCGCCCAGGCGCAGCGCCTCCGGCCGCACGCCCACCCCCGACCCGGCACCCGCGCACCGCAGCAGCGACTCGGCCAGCGCGCCCGTGGGCAGGTTCATCGGCGGGCTGCCGACGAACTCGGCGACGAACCGGTTGGCCGGACGGTGGTACATCTCCATCGGCGGCGCCACCTGCTGCAGCCGCCCCGCCTCCATGACCGCCACGTCGGTCGCCATCGTCATCGCCTCGAGCTGGTCATGGGTGACGAACACGACCGTCGTGCCCGACTCCTCGTGGATGCGCTTCAACTCGGCGCGCATCTCCAGCCGCAACCGCGCGTCCAGGTTCGACAGCGGCTCGTCCAGCAGCAGCACCGACGGGTTGACCGCCAGCATGCGGGCCAGCGCGACCCGCTGCTGCTGGCCGCCCGACAGCTGCGACGGGTAGCGCTCCAGGGCGTCGTCCACGCGCACCATGCGCAGCGCCTCGATCGCCCGCTCGCGCCGCTCGGCCGCGGGCACCTTGCGCATGCGCAGCCCGAACTCGGTGTTGCCCAGCACGGTCAGGTGCGGCCACAACGCGTAGTTCTGGAAGACCAGTCCCATGCGCCGCTTCTCCGGCGGCACGTAGAGGCCGCGCTCGACCGAGTCCAGGACCCTGCCGTCGACCTCGATCGTCCCCGACGACGGCTGCTCCAGCCCGGCGATCATGCGCAGGGTGGTGGTCTTGCCGCAGCCCGAGGGACCCAGCAGGCACATGAACGAACCGGTCGGGATCACCAGATCCAGATCCCGCACCGCCAGGTCGGAGCCGCCGTAGCTCTTCGACACTCCGCGTAAAGTGATCAACTCATCCTCCGAGCCCGGAAGCCAGGCTGCTCCGGGTCAGTCGCTGGGCCAGGTAGGTCATCGTGAACGACACCAGCGCGATCATCAGCACGACCGCGTTGGCGAGCTGGGTGTAGCCGTAGTCGACCAGCGTGATCGACAACGTCGTGAGCAGCTGGGTGCCGGTGGTGGTGAGCATGATCACGATGCTCAGCTCCTTCAGCCCCGAGACGAACGGCAGCACCACCCCCGTCACCAGCGCCCCCTTCTGGATCGGGAAGACGATGCGCCGCATCCGCGCCGGCCACGACGCGCCGCAGATCTGCGCCGCCTCCTCCGGCTCGCGCCCCAGCTGGGTCATCGCCGCGATGCCGGAACGCGAGGAGTACGGCAGATGCGTCACCGCCATCACCAGCACCAGCAGCGCCGTCGTGCCGTACAGCGCCGGGACGGGACCACGCTGCACCGCGAACAACGACAACGACGCCGCCGCGAAGGCGATGCCGGGAATCAGGTACGGCAGGAACGACACCTGCCGCAGGAGCGCCGCCACCCGCGGCGCCGTGCCCCTGACCACCACATAGCCGACCAGCAGGCCGAGCACCCCGCAGATCACCGAGGCCAGTCCCACGATGACAAGGCTGTTGTAGGCCGCCTCCCACAACTCGCCCCCGCGCAGCACCCCGTGCGGGAACCCCACCGCGCCCGGCAGGGATTCGGCCAGCCAGAAGTCGAGCGTGAAGTTGTCGAGCCGCCACACCCCCGGCGTGCGCATCACCGTCGACAGCAGCAACGTCATGATCGGCACCACCACCGACAGGATCAGCACCCCCGCCGCCACCGCCCACAACGGCCAGCGCCAGCGCCGCAGATGACCGACCCGGTCCATCGCGCCCTTGCCGCCCACCGTCACGAACCGCCGCTGCTCGCGCATCAGCCGCATGTCCACCAGCACGACCACCACCCCGATGATCACGATCACCCCGGCCAGCACCGACGCCACGCCCGTGCTCCGGTCACGGATCGACTGGTACAACCCCGTCGACAACACCCGGTAGTCGGCCGGCAAGCCCAGGATGTACGGCGTGCCGAACGTCCCCAGCACCCGCCCGACCACCAGCAGCACCGCGCTCGACAACGCCGGCAGCAGCAGCGGCCCGGTGATCCGCCGCAACACCGTCGCCCGCGAGGCGCCCAGGATGCGCGCCGAATCCTCCAGCTGCGAGTCGATGCGCCGCAACGCATTGCCCACCAGCAGGAAGACGAACGGGAAGTAGTGCAGCCCCAGCGTCACGGTGATCGGCACCGCCCCGTAGGCCAGCCAGTCCGGCGTGCGCACCCCCGCCGCCTGCAGCACCCCCGGCTGCCCGCCCGCGCGCTCGTTCTTGAACAACGTCAGCCACGCCAGCGAGAACGTCCACGACGGCAGCATGTACGGCACGACGAGCGCACCGGCCAGAAAACGCCTGCCCGGCACGTCGGTCCTGGCCACCAGCAACGCCATGCCGCCGCCCACCAGCAGCGCGAACGCCACCGTGCCCAGGCTGATCACCACCGTGTTCAGCAGCGGCTCCCAGAAGATCAGCTCGGCGATCTGGGAGCGGAAGACCCGCCACAGGTAGTAGCCGGTCCACTCCCCCGGCTGCTGGCCGGCATGGACCTGGTCGCCGAACTGCACCCGGAAGGCGTCCGACAGCACCGCCCCCAGCGGCGCCACCACCAGGTAGACCAGCAGCACCGCCAGGACGAGCCCCATCGCCGCCGTCGGATCGTGGCGCAGCACCTGTAAGCGGTAGCGCAGGCGGGGTCTGGACTTGAACATCACATGCTCCTCTTCAACATCGCATCCGCCAGAGCGTCGGCCGCCTCGCCCAGCCGCCTGCCCACCGCGTCCAGCCGCGCCAGCAACTCGCGCCGGCGCAGCACCTCCATCTCCAGCGGGCCGGCGAACAGCCTGGCCAGCTCCGTCTGGTAGTGCTGGCGCACCCGTCCGCCTGCCTTGCGCGCCGCCAGCGCGCACGAGGTCACCGAGGCGGGATCGGCCAGCACCCGCCCGAGGGCGACCTGCAGGCCGTCGAGGCCGTCGATGATCGCCCGCAACGGCTCGACGGCGAAGCGCGCGGTGTCCGCCCCGGCGCCGCTGCCGGTGGGGCCGAACAGGTCGCCCTCGCGCACGTAGTCGCGCAGGTGGTCGAGGACGTCGTCGACGCTGCGCGAGAGCCGGTAGAGGTCCTCGCGGTCGATCGGGGTGGCCAGGCTTCCGCGCAGGGCCTTGACCAGCTCGGCCCTGGCCGCGTCGCCCTCGTGCTCGATGCGGGCCATGCGCGCCCTGGCCACCGGGGGCGCCACCCGGCCGTGCGCGGTCTCCAGCGCCAGGACGGCGCCGGAGCGGGCGGTGGCGATCTGGGCGGCCACCAGCGCCACGATGCGCGGGCCCGAGGCGCCGCGCAGGTCGTCCCACGCCCGCCGCAACCGCCCGCCACGCCTGGCCCGGCTCACGACGCCCACCGCCCGCACGCCCGCACCCCGCGCCACCGGGCCCCCGACCACCGGACCGGCTTCAGCGTGTAAGCAGTCCCGCCACGGCGCCGAGTGCCAGGGCGGAGGGGAGCGTGAGCACCCAGGCCAGCCCCAGCCGCAGCACCTGCGGCCAGCGCACCCGGCGCACGCCCTCGCTGGCCGCCACCCCCACGGCGCCCGCCGACAGCGACTGCGTCATGCTCACCGGGCTGCCCAGCGCCGACCCCGCCAGCACCGCGGCCGCGCACGCGCCCTGCGCCGACATCACGTGCACCGGCCGCAGCAACGCCAGCCCGCGCCCCAGCCGCTCCCCCACCCCGGCCACCGCCGGCAGCGCCCCGAGGCAGAACACCAGCGCCACCGCCACCAGCCACCCCCACCCGGGCGTCCCGCCGACGGCCACCGCCAGCACGGCGAACATCTTCTGCCCGTCGTTGGCCGCGTACGCCGCGCACTGCAGGGCGTAACTGCCCACCCCGAGGGCCCGCGCCACCACCGGCATCCGGGAGGAGCCGGGCACCCGGCGCGAGCCCGCGCCCAGCAGGTAGCCCAGAACCAGCCCCGCCAGCGGAGCGCCCAGCCCGGCCGCCAGCACCACCGCGACCCGATCCCACGACACCGCCAGCCCGCCTCCGAGCGCCGCCCCGGTGAGCCCGCCCACCAGGGCCAGCGTCAGGCTCGTCGGCAGTGCGCGCCAGCTGAGCACCCCGACCACGACCAGCGAGGTGACCACCCCGCCCAGGAAGGGCCCGCCGCTCAGCCCGGCCAGGCCGCCGGTGAACGTGCCCGCCACGCCGTACCCGAACAGGACCGGCACCGTCACCAGCGACAGCACCAGCGTCGACGGCGCCAGCAGCGGCGCCGCCCTGCCCAGCCCCGCGCGAAGGGCCAGGCCGAGCAGGACCGCGCCGTCGTTGGCCCCGCACACGAGCACGAACGGCACCGCGATGAGGAGTCCCCACCCCATCACCCGTGGTTGACGCGCCAGAAGTCCGACACGACCTGCCGGTTCTGGAAGTCGGCCAGCAGCTGCCCGGAGTCGGTGTGGAACAGGTCGCTCTTCCAGTCCTTCAGCCCTTCGGGCGTGACCAGGGGCTTGACCGTGGCGTTGCCGGAGACGCCGCCTTCGGCGATCTCGTGCTTGACGCCTTCCTCGGTCATGATGAAGTGCACGAAGAGCTTGGCGGCGTTCGGGTGCTTGCTCTTGGTGGCGATCATCGCGTACTTCGGGTAGCTGAAGCCCGCGAACGGCTGCATGCCGGTGCAGGCGGCCTGGGTGTAGCCCTTGTCCTGGTTGTTGCGGAACTTCGAGATCGACATCAGGCCGATCTTCACGTCCTTGGCGTCCTTCGGCCCGACGGCCCCGGAGATGTCCTCGTCGGCGCCGGTGAGCACCGGGTCGTTGGCGGCCAGGCGCTTGATGAGCTCGAAGGTGGCGCTCTTCTCCGAGGTCTGCAGCGGCTTGCCGTACCTGGCCTGGTAGGCCTGCTCGAGGGCCTGGTTGCCGTGCGCGTCGAGCTGGGTGAAGAACGACAGCACGGTCGGCTTGCCCAGCGGGTCCTGCATGACGAGTTTGCCGCGCCATTCGGGTTCGGTCAGGTCCCAGACGTTCTTGACCGGGCAGCCGCCGGGCGACAGCGTAGTGTTGTAGGCGAAGATCGTGGCTTTGGCCAGGGCCATCAGCGGGTTGCGGTTCTCCGCCGGGATGTCGCCGGCCAGGTCGCCGGGGATCCAGGTGTGCACGATCTGCTGCGGCAGCAGCTGGCCGACCAGGACGCCGCCGTCCTCGTACATGGTGGCGTCGATGGTGACGTTGTCGGCGGCGTGCTCGCGGATCATCTTCTCCGCGGTCTCGGGGGAGTCGGATTTGACCCCCTCCATCGCGATGCCGTACTTGGCGGTGAAGGCCTTGGCGACGTCCTCGATGTCGCCGCTGGAGTCGTAGACGACCACGCTGCCCTCGGCCTTGGCGGCCGTGATCAGCTGGTTGAGGTCGAAGGCCCGGTCCTGCGACGCGGCGGGCTTGGGGGCGGCCGGCGCGGGTGAGGCTCCCGTGGTGGAGGGGGCGCAGGCGGTCAGCAGCAGCAGGGCCGATAAGACGGCCGGAACGGTTCGCATGTGGGCTCCTTCGGCAGAGCGTGCCCCGAGGTGCCTCAAAAATGAACGTCCGGTGAACGCTTTGTCAAGACATACTTACCTCTTGACGAGAGCTAGGACTAGAACGGAATTATCTGTTCCATGTATAGTGGGGGCATGACGTCCCAACCCTTGAGCGGCCGCCGCAAGCAGGCCGCGCGCAACGACGAGCTGATCCTCGAGGCCGCCCGCGCGGTCTTCACCGCCGACCCGGGCGCCCCGATCGCCGCCGTGGCCGAACGGGCGGGCGTCGGGATCAGCGCACTCTACCGCCGCTACTCCAGCAAGGAAGAGCTCCTGCGCAAGCTCTGCTTCGACGGGCTGCAGCTCTACATCAAGTCCGCGCACGACGGCCTGGCCATCGACGACCCCTGGGACGGCCTGGCCGAGTTCCTGCGCGGCGTCGTCGTCTACGACACCAACGCCCTGACCATCGCCCTGGCCGGCACCTTCCAGCCCACCGAGGAGCTCTACCACGCCTCCGTCCAGGCCAACGAGCTCACCATCCAGCTCTTCGACCGGGCCCAGCAGGCCGGCGTCATCCGCTCCGACATCATCGTCGACGACCTCGCCGCGCTCTTCGAGCAGCTGTCGTCGATCAAGTTCGGCGACGACGAACGCTCCGCCCAGCTGCGCCTGCGCTACCTGGCCCTGGCCCTCGACTCGCTCAAGGCCCCCGGCACCATCCCTCTCCCCGGCCCACCGCCCTCCCGCGAGGAGATCGAGCAGCGGTGGGTCTACAAGGGCTAGATCTCGATCTCCTCACCGGCCAGCCGCAACACCTGACGCGCCCGCGCGATGACCGGCGCGTCCACGAACCGCCCGTCGGGCAGCGCGCTCGCCCCCTGCCCGGCCAGCGCCACCACCTCCCGCGCCCGCTCCACCTCCTGCCCGCTCGGCCGGAAGGCCTCGCGGATGACGGGGAGCTGGCGCGGATGGATGGCCGCCCTGCCGTACAACCCGATCGAACGCCCGCGCGCCGAGGAGGCCAGCAGCCCCGCCTCGTCACGCACGTCCGGGTAGACCGACATCGGCACCTGCGGCAGCCCGGCCGCCGCAGCGGCCAGGATCACCTGCAGCCGCAGGTGATCCATCGCACTGTCCGCCGTGATCGTCAGCTCCGCCGCCAGGTCCTGCTCCCCCAGCGCGATCCCCGCCACGTTCGGGTGCGCGGCGATCGCCGCCGCGCCGAGCACTCCCCTGGCCGACTCCAGCAGCGCGTATCCCGGCAGGTCGCCCAGCAGGTCCAGCACGTCGGGCGCCTCCACCTTCGGCACCCGCACCCCGTCGACCCCGCTGCCCATCAACGCGCTGACGTCGTCGCGGCCCCGCGGCGTCGCCAGGTCGTTGACCCGCACGTGGATCGCGGGGCCTCCCGGCTCCCGCGCCGCGAGGTAGGCCAGTGCGTTCTCCCGCGCCGTGTCCTTGCCATCGGGAGCGACCGCGTCCTCCAGGTCGATGATCACCACGTCCGCGCCGGACGCCGCCGCCTTGGCGAACCGCTCGGGCCGGTCACCCGGCACGTAGAGCCACGTCACGATCATGCGATCACCCCGTCGGCGCGCAGCCGCGCGATCAGCGCGGCGTCGTAGCCCAGCTCCCCCAGCACCTCGTCGGTGTGCCGGCCGTGCGCGGCGCCGGGCCAGCGCACCTGTCCCGGCGTCTGCGACAGGCGGAACATCACGTTCTGCATGGTCACCGAACCGAGCTCCTCGTCGGGGAGCTCGATGAAGGTGTTGAGCGCTTCGTACTGCTTGTCATCGGCGATGTCCTTTACATTGTAGATCATAGCCACCGCCGCGTCGGCCTCCTCGAAGCGCGCGATCACCTCCGCCGCGTCCCGCTCGCCGATCCACGAGCCCACCGCGGCGTCCAGCTCCTCCACGTGGGCCACCCGCCCGGCCCCCGTGGCGAACCACGGCTCCGTCACCAGGTCCTCGCGCCCCACCAGCCGCATCACCCGCTCGGCGATGCTCTGCGCGCTGGTGGAGATGGCCACCCAGCGCCCGTCCCTGGTGCGGTAGGTGTTGCGCGGCGCGTTGCTGCTGGAGCGGTTGCCGGTGCGCTGCGGCACCACCCCCAGCTCCTTGAAGGCCGTCATCTGCGGCCCGAGCAGTCCCAGGATCGGCTCGATGATCGCCATGTCGATCACCTGGCCCCTGCCCGTCTGCTCGCGGGCGTGCAGGGCCACCATGACCGCGTACGCCATGGCCAGCCCGGCGATGCCGTCGGCCATCGCCAGCGGCGGCAACGTGGGCGGACCGTCGGGCTCCCCCGTCATCGCCGCGAACCCGCTCATCGCCTCGGCCAGCGTGCCGAACCCCGGCCGCGAGGCCATCGGGCCCACCTGGCCGAACCCCGTCATGCGCGCCACCACCAGGCGCGGGTTGAGCTCCTGCAGGAGCTCGGGCGCCAGGTTCCAGCGCTCCAGGGTGCCGGGGCGGAAGTTCTCGACGAGCACGTCGGAGCGCTCGGCCAGGCGCTTGAGGATCTCCTGGCCCTCGGCCTTCGACAGGTCGACCGCGGCGGCGCGCTTGTTGCGGCCCAGCGTCTTCCACCACAGGCCCACCCCGCCCGAGGAGGCGCCGTGCCCGCGCGAGGGATCGGGCCTGCGCGGGTGCTCGACCTTGACCACGTCGGCGCCGAAGTCGCCCAGCATCATCGCCGCCGACGGCCCGGCGAACAACGTGGCCGCATCGATCACCCGAATACCACTCAAAGCTCCCATAAGGGTGATCCTATGGACAGCGGGCCTAGGTCCACTGACGGCAGGCGGTCGAGCGCGGGCAGCCGGCGTAGCCCGGGTACGGCGGCGCCCCCGTCGAGGTGATGTCCCGCGTCCAGGTGAACAGCCGCCGGCGGGCCGCCGCCCGCTCGGCCTCGCCGTCCTCCTGCCGCGCCAGCCCGCCCGCGTAACGGCGCAGCAGGTCGTGCAGGCCGAACCGGCCGCCGCCGTGCCACTCGATCAGGTGCGCGTCGGCCAGCCGGTCCACCGCGCCCGCGACCTCCTGCTCGGCCATCCCGGCCAGCACGCCGGCGCCGCGCAGGTCGAAGTCGTCGCACGGCACCAGCCCCAGCAGCCGGAAGACCCGCCGCGCCGCCGGATCCAGCGTGCCGTACGACAGGTCGAAGGCCGCCCGCACCGCGGCGTCGGGCTCGCCGCTGATCGCCAGCGCCGTCATCGGGTCACCGGTGCGCAGCGTGTGCACGTAGTCGGCGATCGTCTGGCCGGGATGGTCGAACAGGTACGCGGTGGCGATCCGCAGGGCCAGCGGCAGCCTGCCGCACAGCTCGGCCAGCTCGGCGGTGGCCCCGGGCTCGGCCTCCACCCGGCTCGGGCCGAGCACCTCGGTCAGCAGCGCCCTGGCGCCGTCCTGGCTCAGCACGCCCAGCGTCACCCGGCTGGCGCCCTCGCGCGCCAGCAGGCCCGTGAGCCGGTCCCGGCTGGTGACCAGGACCAGGCAGCCGGGCGTGCCCGGCAGGAGGGGACGCACCTGGTCGGCGGAGCCGGCGTTGTCGAGCAGCACCAGGATCCGGCGCCCGGCCACCACCGAGCGGAACCGGGCCGCCGCGGACTCCACCTCGCCGGGGATGCTCTCGCGCGGCACCCCCAGCGCGAGCAGGAATCCGGCCAGCGCGTCGAGCGGCCGCATCGGCAGGGCGCGCTCGTAGCCGCGCAGGTTGACGTAGAGCTGGCCGTCGGGGAAGCGGCCGGCGATCCGGTGCGCCCAGTGGACCGCCAGCGCCGTCTTACCCACGCCCACCGCGCCCGCGATGGCGGAGATCGCCATCGGCGGGCTCGCGCCGTCGCCGGGCAGCAACCGGTCCAGGGCCGCCAGCGCCGCCTGCCTGCCGGTGAAGCCGGGCACCGGAGCGGGCAGCTCCCTGGGTACGGCAAGCGCCGGCACCGGCGCCGGGAGCGATCCCCGAACCCCCAGGTCTGCGGCGACGCCCTCGTCGCCACGCAGCAGCCCTTCGTACACCCGCCGCAGCTCGGCCCCCGGATCCACGCCGAGCTCCTCGGCCAGCAGCGCCCCGGTGCGCCCGTAGGCCTCCAGCGCCTCGGCCTGGCGCCCCGAGCGGTACAGCGCCAGCATCAGCAGCCCGCACAACCGCTCGCGCAGCGGGTGGGCGCGCACGAGCGTCTGCAGCTCGGTGAGGACCTCGCGGTGCCTGCCCTGCCCCAGCTCCGCGGCCACCCACTGCTCGGTCGCGCTGACCCGCAGCTCCTCCAGCCGCACCGCGGTGGCGCTCAGGCTGCCGTGGTGCTCCAGATCGGCGAACGCGGGACCACGCCACAGCCGCAACGCCCGGCCCAGCAACCGCCCGGCGGTGGCGGTGTCGGCCGAGGCCGCCTGACGGACCAATTCCTCGAACTCGTGAGAATCGAGCTCCCCCGGATCTATGCGAATCCGATATCCACCGCGTTCCGCCACGATCCTGCTGTCATCGCGTAACGCCTGCCGCACCTGCGAAACGTAGATCCGCATGCTGCTGGCCGCCGATTCCGGCGGCCTGGCGCCCCACAGCGCCTCCACCAGCCGGTGGTGCCCCACGCGGGTATTGGCCTCGCACAGCAGCGTGGCGAGCAGCAGCAACGGCTTCGGCGGCAGCCGAGTAGCCGGGCTGCCGGCCTCCACAGGGCCGAGCACCCTGAAATCCATGACGCCCCCGTCTTTGGACCCCCTTAGCGGGATTTATACGGAGGTCTTTGCGCCCATGTCAATGCGCGACTGGAAACCTTCCTTACGGACGAAGGGGGCAAAGCCATGGGGGCATTTAGGCGCGGGCGGCTAAGGCGAGAGCTGCTCATCAATTTCGTGGGAATTCCGCTGGCGCTGATCGCCGGATTCGGGATCACCTGGCTGGTGATCCAGGCGCTCTCGCCGACCGTGATCTCGCTGACCGGCACGCCGTGAACCCGCTCACGAGCTCGTACGAGGGTCGAGCTCGTGAAGCGCGGAGGAGTCCAGGTCGAAGCCGTCGACCACCGCCAGGTAGGGGCCCACCCGGAAGGGGTCGCCGAGGTAGAGCCCGCCCGCCTGCCGTACCAGGACCGCGCCCGCGGCCACGTCCCACGGGCTCGCGCCGCGCCCGAAGCAGGCGTCGGACCAGCCGGCCGCGACGTGCGCGAGCTTGAGGGCGGCGCTGCCGGGGCGGCGCAGCGCCGAGAACGAGGTGAGCAGCCTGCCGTATCGCCGCAGCGCCTCGTCACCGTGCTCGTCGAAGTCGCGCGGGGTCGGATAGCTGGTCAGCAACATCGCCTCGCGGTCGCGCGTGGCGCCCCGGCTGCGCAGCGGGGCGCCATTGCACCACGCGCCCTCCTCCGAGGCGGCGAACAGGTCGTCGCGCACCGGGTCGTACACCACGCCCGCCACCAGGTCCCCGCCCACGGCCACGCCGATGGACACGCACCAGAAGGCCACCCCGGCGGCGAAGTTGGCGGTGCCGTCGATCGGGTCGACGAACCACGTGACGCCCTCGCCCGCGGCTCCCCCGCCCTCCTCCCCCACGATCGCGCTGCCCGGCGCACGCTTGGCGATCACCGCGCGGATCGTCTCCTCGGCCGCCAGGTCGTGCTCGGTCACCGGGTCGTGGAAGTCGCGTTTGGTCTCCACGGCGGGCCTGGTGCGGAACGCGGCGCGCAGCCGCTCCCCCGCCGTCCGGGCCGCTTCCACCGCGATGTCCAGGAGTTCAGCTGAAGGCGCCATATTTCCACCGTAGCCGTTTGTCAGGACATTCTGACCCCATTACCCTGATCACATGACCTCGCACCTGGCGATCGACCTGGACCGATCCAGCCCCGTGCCCCTCTACTTCCAGGTGGCCGAGCAGATCGCCGAAGCGATCAAGAACGGCGACCTGGCGCCGGGCGCCCGGCTCGACAACGAGATCCTCCTCGCCGACCGCCTGGGCCTGTCGAGGCCGACCGTACGGCAGGCGATCCAGTACCTGGTCGACAAGGGCCTGCTGGTCCGCAAGCGGGGCGTCGGCACCCAGGTCGTGCACGGCCAGGTCAAGCGCTCGGTCGAGCTGACCAGCCTCTACGACGACCTGCGCCGCGCCGGCCAGGAGCCCGCCACCCAGGTGCTGGCCCTCGAGCCCCGCCCCGCCGACGAGGAGATCGCCGCCATCCTCGGCGTCGAGACCGGCACCCACGTCATCTACCTGGAGCGGGTGCGCTTCGCCGCGGGCGAGCCGCTGGCCATCATGCACAACTGGCTGCCCGTGGGCCTGGCCCCGCTGACCCCCGAGGGCCTGCACAACCGGGGACTGTACGAACTGCTGCGCAGCGCGGGCGTGCGCATGCGGGTGGCCAACCAGCGTGTCGGCGCGCGGGCGGCCAGCGCCCACGAGGCCAAGCTGCTGGAGGAGCGCAGGGGCGCGCCCCTGCTGACCATGGTCCGCACCACCTACGACGACCAGGGCCGCGCCGTAGAGCACGGCTCCCACGTCTACCGCGCCTCCCACTACTCCCTGGAGGTCACCCTCATCGAGCGCTGAGCGGAGCTTGGAGGACCGCAAACGTTTACCGCAAGGCCATCCAAGATCATTTCATGTTCTTAAATGATCTTTATGGTTGCGGCGTTTGCGCACTCCCCCTCACGCATGTGGAAGGACATCCATGCGCATCTCCGCACGGGCCTTCGCCGTCACCCTGGTGACGGCGCTGGCCTTCAGCGGCGCGGGCGTCTACGGAAGCCCCGTCTCCGCGCAGGACGACCGGACGCTGGCCGCACTCCAGCAGGTCGTCCCCGACATCGTCCAAGAGGCCCAGACGGTCCCGCCGGTCGAGATCCCCGAAGGCAACACCCAGCGCGTCTTCGCCGCCGCCACCGACCCCGGCCGCTCGCTCGTGGCCGTGGTCAGCGACAGCGAGATCGGCATCGGCCTGCCCGAGGCCGCCGCCGCGGGCAACCAGGCACTGCCGGGCCTGGTCACCTACGCCGCCGCCCGGCCCAGCGTCTCCTACGCCCACCAGCGCACCGACCGGATCGCCCGGTCGCTGACGATCATCCACGACGCCTCGGCGCCGACGGAGTACCGCTTCCCCATCTCCGCCCCGCCCAACAGCGAGCTGCAGGTCGAGGAGGACGACGGCACGGTCCTGATCTACACCGACGACGTCTACCTCGCCGAGATCGACCTGCCCTGGGCCAAGGACGCCGACGGCAACCCCGTCCCCACCTCCTACCGGGTGGAGGGCATGACGCTCGTCCAGACCGTCAACCACGCGGGCGCCGCCTACCCCGTGGTCGCCGACCCCGCACTCAAGCTGCAGTGTGAGTGGTGGAAGGCGATGTGCCGCCTGATCTTCTCCAGGAAGCTCACCAAGCAGATCTACGGCGTCTGGCTCGTCGGCGGCGTGGCCGGCGCCATCGAGGCGCTCAAGAGCGTCTGCGACAAGCTCAAGGGCAAGGCCAAGGTCATCTGCAAGACCGCCTACACCGTGGCCGGCGCCTCGGCCATCTACAAGTTCAGGGACGCCGCCAGGCAGGGCCAGTGCTTCGCCGTGCGCTTCCAGGCTCCGGGCATCGTCTGGTACGAGGTCCGCAAGAAGAGCTGCATGAACAACTAGGCACCGCCTCCCCCGGCGCCCCCGCCCTCGCGGCGGGGGCGCCGTCTCACGCCTGCACACCCCTGACCCGGAGCCCTCATGTCTGCCCTCCTGCCACGGGCCCTCGCCGGTGGCCTCGCCCTCCTGCTGCTGCCCCTGACCGCGCAGCCCTCCACGGCCGAACCCCCACCCTCCGCCCCTGCCGCCCTGGCCGCCACGCCCGGGCCGGTGGCGACCGACGAGCCGTCCGCGCGCCTGTCGGCCCGCCTCGGCGGCACGCGCGTGGAGGTGGAGTCGGCCCGCACCGAGACCACCACCACCTACGCCAACCCCGACGGCACCCTCACCCTCGAGACCTTCGCCGGACCCGTCCGCTACCGCCAGGACGGCGCGTGGAAGCCCGTCGACATCACCCTCACCACCACACCCGACGGCCAGGTGGCCCCCAGGGGGCACCGCGGCCGGCTGCGCCTGGGCGGCGGAGCCTCGTCCCGGCAGCGCACGGCGGGCGGCCACACCGACCTGATCACCCTGGGCGAGGGCGAGCAGCAGGTCACCCTGCAGTGGAAGGGCACGCTCCCGGCGCCGAAGCTCGATGGGGCCAAGGCCACCTACCCCGGCGTGCTCCCCGGAGCCGACCTCGTCGTCGAGGCCACCAGGACGGGCGCCGAACAGTTCCTCCTGCTCAACCAGCGCCCCGCCACGCCGCTCGAATACACGCTCAGGTTCAGCTCGCCCAAGCTCAAGCCGCGCGCCGCCGCCGACGGCGGAATCGAGCTGGCCGACCCGAAGGGCAGGGCGGTCATGAGCCTGCCCGCCCCGGTCATGTGGGACGCCTCCATCGCGCCCGGCTCCGGCGAGCACGCCCGCCGCGCTCCCGTCGCCTTCAAGCTGCGCGGCGACGACCTCGTCCTCACCCCCGACCCCGCCTTCCTGAACGACCCGGCGACCGTCTACCCCGTCACCGTGGACCCCGCGCTGACCGTGCGCGGCACCTTCGACACCTTCGTCCAGCAGGGGTACGGCACCGACCAGTCCGCCACCGACGAGCTGAAGATCGGGAACAACGGCTCGGGCCAGGTGGCGCGCTCGTTCATCACCTGGAACACCGCCGGCATCGCGGGCAAGAAGATCACCTCCGCGACCCTGAACCTGTGGAACTGGCACTCGTGGTCCTGCCAGGCCAGGTCATGGCAGGTCGGCACGGCCAACCAGGCCACCACGGCCTCCCGCTGGCCCGGCCCGGAGATCGCGGTCGTTCACGCCACCTCGACCGAGACCAAGGGCTGGGGCACCGGCTGCGCCGACGGCTGGGTCAAGGCCAACGTGACCTCCCTCGCCCAGCACTGGGCCGACAAGGGCTGGACCCGCTCCGGCATGGGCATCAGGGCCAAGGACGAGGGCGATGAGTACGGCTGGAAGCGCTTCAACTCCGGTGACGCCGCCTCCAACGTGCCCTCCATCTCGGTGACCTACAACTCCTACCCCAGCACGCCGGTCTCCACCTGGGTCAACCCGCACACCGACCACGCGGGCAAGAAGTGGACGGGTACCGCCACCCCGCAGCTGCGCGCCCACGTCGGCGACCCCGACGGCGGCAACGTACGCGGGCTGTTCGACGTCTACGACGGCAGCACGCCGGTCATCGACAACCTCTACGGCGCCTACGTCGCCAGCGGCGGATTCTCCTCCACCGGCAACGTGCCCGCGGGCAAGCTCGTCAACGGCAGGACCTACACGGTCCGTTCGTGGTCCAACGACGGCTCCCTGTCGTCCAAGGCCTACCAGAGCTGGTCCTTCACCGTCGACACCGTCAAGCCCGCAGCCCCCAGGGTCGCCTCCGCCGACTACCCCGCCGACGGCGGCTGGCACGGCGACGCGGGCAAGGCCGGCACCTTCACCATGACCCCGGCGAGCACCGACGCCGCCTGGATCGCCTACAAGCTCGGCAACGGCACCACCACGAAGGCGGCCACCACCGGCGCGGCCGTCACCGCCAAGCTGACGCCGCCCTCGACCGGCGCCCACACGCTCAGCGTCTACACCATCGACAAGGCGGGCAACACCTCCCCCACCACCGCGTACACGTTCAACGTGGGCTCGGGAAGCTCGGTGGCCGCGCTCACCGCGCCCGCCGACGGCCTGCGCAGCACCGGCAGGGTCCCGCTCGCGGTGACCGGGACGGGATTCACCCAGGCCAGGTTCCAGTTCCGCCGCTCCGACCTCGACACCTGGGCCGACCTGCCGCCCGCCCACGTGACGGGCGCCGACGGCAAGCCGCTGACCGCCTGGCCGGTGGCCGCCCCCAACGGCGTGTCGGGACTGGCCTGGGACGCCGCCGCCCAGCTGGGCGACGCCGCCGTCCAGGTCAGGGCGGTGGTCTCCGGCGCCTCCGCCCCGCCGTACGAGTCCGGCCCCGCGCACGTCGTCGTCGACCGCCGCGCCACCAGGGCCGCCACCAGCGAGGTCGGGCCCGGCGTCCTCAACCTGCAGACCGGCGACTACCGCCTGCGTACCACGGCAGGAGGCGCCTTCGGCCTGGCCCTGACCAGGAGCGTCTCCTCCCGCCTGCCCGAGTGGACGGCCGGTCTGGCCACGCTGCGCGAGACCTCGCCCACGTCGGTCGAGCTCACCCGCGCCGACGGCTCGCCCGTGCAGTTCACCAGGACCGCCGACGGCTGGCGTCCTGAACCGGGCGCCGAGCACCTGACCCTCACCGGCGCCTACACGCTCACCGACGCCTCCTGCGGCGAGGTCACGACCTTCACCGGGCAGGGCGAGCTCCGCGTGCCCGACGGGCACGTCTACGAGCAGGCCGGCGACCGGCTGCGGCCCTCCTCGATCACCCGGCTCGGGCACACACTGGGCTTCGGCTACGACGCCGCCGGGCGGCTGGCCACCGTCTCCCTCAAGGGCGAGACGGTCGCGCAGTACGGCTACGACGCGGCAGGACGCCTGGCGCAGACCTGGGACCCGCGCATCAGCCCGCCGCTGAAGACCCTGTACGGCTACGACGCCGCCGGGCGCGTCACCACGCTCACCCCGCCGGGCGAGCTGCCCTGGACCTTCGACTACGACAGCGACGGCCGCCTGCGCTCGGTCACCCGCGCCACCCTCAAGCCGGGCACCGCCGACCAGGTCTCCGGCCAGGCGACCACCACGATCGGGTACGGCGTGCCGCTCACCACCGCCGCGGGCGGCCCCGCCGACATGACGGCCAAGCAGATCGCCGCCTGGGGCCAGGCGACGGCGCCGGTCACCGCCACCGCCGTGCACCCGCCGAACTCCACCGGCCCTGCCACCGACCGTGCCACCGTGACCTACCTGGACGCCTCGGGCCGGGCCGTCAACGTGCTCACCCCCGGCGGCCACCTGTCCGCCACCGACTACGACCGGTCCGGCCACGCCATACGGGTGCTCACCGCCGGCAACAGGGAGCTGTCGCAGCGGCCCATGACCGACGACCGCCTCGCCGAGCTGGCGATCACCGGCTACAGCCCCGACGAGCGGGCGGAACTGCTCTCGACCCGCTCGGTCTACGACGCCACCGGCCGGCGCAAGCTCGAGGAGCTCAGCCCCGTCCACATCGTCAACCTCGAGTCCGACGTCGACGACCTGCCCGCCGGGTACGCCATCGGCGCCAGGACCCGCACCGTCACCGTCCACGACGAGGGACGGCCCGCCACCGCGACCGCCCGCGACCTGCCCACCACGGTCAGGACGGGCGCCGTCATCGTCGGGCGCGAGTCCCTGCCCGACGCCGACGTCAGAACCACCGCCCTCACCTACGACTGGGCCACCGGCAGGCCGCTCACGACCGTGCGCGACCCCGGCGGACGCGCCGTCACCACCACCGCCCCCGCGCGCACCCTCTACGCGGCCACGGGCGGCGGCGAGTGCGGCGGCAGGCCGGAGTGGGCGGGCCTGCCCTGCCGCGACGGCGAGCGCCTCTACACCCACACCGCCTCGGGCCTGCCGCACACCGTGACCGTGGGCGGCACGACCACCACCATCAGGCACGACGGAGCCGGCCGGCCCATCGCCACCCAGACCGGCCAGGACCCCGAGACCGGGCTGCGCTACAGCCAGGCCACCGGCCGCCTCACCGAGCGCACGCGCGGCACGCAGGCCGTCGTGACCGGACACGACCTGCTGGGCCGGCCGATCACGCACACCGACGCCGACGGCGGCCAGACCCGCACCGACTACGACGACCTCGACCGGCCCGCCAAGGTCGTCGACTCGGCCCCCTCCACCACCGTCTACACCTACGACCACGCGGTCGAGCCGCGCGGCCTGCTCACCTCGCTCACCGACTCGGCCGCGGGCACCTTCACCGCCCGCTACGACGCCGAGGGCCGCCTGTCGGGCGGCGACCTGCCGGGCGGGCTGCACGTCCTGAACGGCTTCGACGAGCGCGGGCAGGCCTACGCCCGCATCTACACCCGCGACGGCCTGGAAGGGCCGGTGATGATCGACCAGATCGGCCGCAACGTGCACGGGCAGGAGATGCTGCGCCTGCGCACCGACACCATGACGGAACGCCAGCTCGCCTACGACCGGGCGGGCCTGCTCTCCTCGGTGCTGGAGCTCGGCTTCCCGCTGTGCACGCTGCGCCGCTACGACCACAACGCCAGGGGCGAGCGGGTCCGGCTGGCCGTCCAGGCCTCCGACCTCGACTGCCCGGTCGCCGACGACGCGGCTTCGACCGTCACCGCCTACACCTACGCCGCCGACGGCACAGCCACCGGCGACGGCTACGCCCACGACGCGGCGGGCCGCGCCACGTCACTGCCCGGCGGGCGCACCTTCTCCTACACCGCCGACGGGCTGCCCGCCGTCCTGACCTCCGGCGGCCGGAGCGTGGCGTGGCAGCACGACCCGGCCGGGCGGGTCCGGTCGGAGACCACCGAGACGGGCGCCGTCACCGTCCACCACTACGGCTCGGACGGCGACCGGCCCGCCTGGACCACCTCCGGCACGACAGTCGTGCGCCACGTGGCGGGACCGGGCGGCGCGCTGGCCGCGCTCACCGGCCCTGCCGGGGCGGTCCGGCTCCAGCTGCTCACCATCGACGGGCACGTGGGCACCGAGCTCGACCTCGTCCAGGAGCTGGCCACCGTGGCGGCCTACGACGAGTTCGGCGTGACCACGCAGCCGCTGCTGAGGTACGGCTGGCTGGGAGGCGCCTACCGGCCCACCCTGCCGGGCGGCGCCGTCCTGGCGGGCGGGCGCCTGTACGACCCGGCGCTGGGCCGTTTCCTGCAGCGCCCCTACTGAGAACACCGCTCTCCGGCCGTGGGACCCCCACGGCCGGAGGCCTCAGAGCGCGTCCCGCAGCGCCACCTGGGCCACATCGCGCAGCTGCGCGTGCAGCTGCGCGTTGCCCTCCCGCTCGGTGCGCACCTCGACGATGCGCAGGCCCTCGCCGCGCAGCGCCTTGACCAGCTCCGACTCGTCGGTCACCAGGGTGTACGGGGTGCCCGTCGAGGCCGCCACGTACCCGAAGTCGACCCCGTGCGGCGTGCCGAAGATCCGCTCGAACGGATCGCGCAGCGCCGCCTGCGGCAGCAGCGAGAAGATGCCGCCGCCGTTGTTGTTGACCACCACCAGGCACAGGTCGGGCCGCGGCTCCCGGTCGCCCAGGATCAGCCCGTTCTGGTCGTGCAGGAACGACAGGTCGCCCAGCAGCGCGAACGAGGGCCCGTTGTGCGCCAGCGCCGCGCCGATCGCGGTCGAGACGATCCCGTCGATGCCCGAGGCGCCCCGGTTGGCCAGCACGCGGATGCCGCGCCTGGCCCGCATCGCCTGGTCCAGGTCGCGGATCGGCATCGAGGAGGCGGTGAACAACAACGAGCCGTTCGGCAGCGCCTCGACCAGGTCACGCGCCAGCCTCGGCTCCGACAGGCCCGACACGTCGAGCATCCCGTCGATCGCCCCGCGCACCGCCAGGTCGGCCCGGCGCCAGGAGTTGAGCCACTCGTCGTCGCCCGCCGCCACCGGGATCTCCACCGCCTGCGCCACCTGCGTGGCCGAACGTGTCGGATCCGGCCAGCGGGTCAGGTCGGTGGCGACCACGATGTGCTCGGCGCCGTCGGAGGAGGCCCGCTTGAGCCACGACATCAGCGGGCGCGACAACCCCGGACGGCCCAGCGTCACCACCACCTCGGGCCGGTGCGCCTCGGCGAACTCCGGGGTTCCCAGCAGGTAGTGGTAGGTCGAGATGGCGTGGTCGCCGTAGCGGCCGTTGCCGTTCGGCTCCGACAACACCGGCCAGCCCGCCATCCCGGCGGCCGCCACGTAACGCCGCACGTTGGCCGCGCCGTCGCCGACCACCAGCACCCCGCGCCTGGTCGGCGGCAGGTGCAAGGCCACGGGCGGCGGCGCCACCCGGGCGCGGATCCACGGGCCGCCCTGGCTGTCGCCGTCGAGCGACTCGCACCACGTCGAGTCGCCGTCGGGGATCAGCGGCTCGCGGAAGGGCAGGTTCAGGTGCACCGGGCCGGGATCGTGCGGCCCCAGCGCCCGCTGCCAGGCGCGGCAGGCCAGCGAACGCCAGTAGGCCACCTGGCCGGGCCGCTCCTCCGGCACGCCCACCTCGGCGAACCAGCGCACCGCCGAGCCGTACAGCTTGATCTGGTCGATCGTCTGGTTGGCGCCGGTGCCGCGCAGCTCCGGCGGGCGGTCGGCGGTCAGCACCAGCAGCGGCACCCCCGACTCGCTGGCCTCCACGACCGCCGGGTGGAAGTTGGCCACGGCCGTGCCCGACGAGCAGATCAGCACCACCGGCCGCTCGGCCCTGCGGGCCAGGCCGAGGGCCAGGAAGGACGCGGAACGTTCGTCGAGCCGCACGTGCAGCCGCACCCGCGACTCCGCGTGCGAGGCCAGGGCGAGGGGGGCCGAGCGCGAGCCCGGAGCCAGCACCACGTCGGTCAGACCGCAGCGCACCAGCTCGTCGATGAGCACTGCGGCCAGCGCGGTGGCGGGATTCACTGTGCTGCCTCCATACGGCGCAACCATGAGGGGGAATCGATCTGGAAATCGGACACGGCGTCGGCGTCGGGGCGGCGCACCTCGAGCCACCCGTCGACCGGCATCAGGGGCTCGGTGGTGACATCGCCCGACAGCAGGCTGAGGGTGCCCAGGCCGCAGGCGTAGGGCAGTTCGGGCAGCGCCGCGGCCAGCGCGAGGCCGGCCGCGAGCCCGATCGAGGTCTCCACGGCGCTGGAGACGACCGCGGGCAGCCCGCACGCCTCCACCACGCGCAGCGCCTCGCGCACGCCGCCCAGGGGCTGCACCTTGACCACCGCGATGTCGGCCGCCTCGGCGGCGCGCACCTTCAGCGGGTCTTCCGCGCGGCGGATGGACTCGTCGGCCGCGATCGGCACGTCGAGTGAGCGGCGCACCCGCGCCAGCTCGTCGAGGGTCGCGCAGGGCTGCTCGGCGTACTCCAGGCCGAACCGGTCGAGCTCCCTGAGCTTGCGCACCGCCTCGTCGACCTCCCAGGCGCCGTTGGCGTCGACACGCACCCTGCCGCCGGGGCCGAGCGCGTCGCGCACCGCCTCGACCCTGGCCAGGTCTTCGGCGAAGCTCTGCCCCTTCTCGGCCACCTTCACCTTCGCGGTGCCCGCGCCCGACTGCCGGACCAGCTCGTGGGCGTGCTCGGGGCCGACGGCGGGCACGGTGGTGTTGACGGGGACACGGGAGCGCAGCGGCGCCGGCCAGCCCTCGAAGGCGGCCTCCCGCGCGCACGCCAGCCACCGGGCGCATTCGCGCGGGCCGTACTCAGGGAACGGCGAGAACTCCCCCCATCCGGCCGGTCCCCGCAGCAGGACTCCC
The DNA here is from genome assembly GCF_044456985.1 of Nonomuraea sp. NPDC050663. Taxonomy (NCBI): domain Bacteria; kingdom Bacillati; phylum Actinomycetota; class Actinomycetes; order Streptosporangiales; family Streptosporangiaceae; genus Nonomuraea; species Nonomuraea sp. NPDC050663. The sequence continues at coordinate 406,637 of NZ_JBITGL010000003.1, read as the reverse complement.
TCGCGGACCGTCTGGCCGCGAAAACGGGTGCGCATCGGGATCCGGAAGATGACGGGGTCGTTCACAGAGCTAACCTTACGGACATGCCGGGGAGGTCATCGAATCTGGAGCGCGCGTTGCACGCGGTGGTTTCGCCACCGGGTCCGGCGCTCGCCGCCGCCGTCGCCGCCGCGCTGTCCGGCGACGGCCCCGCCGTACTGCCCCTACCTCCGGGAACGCCCGCGCACGCGGTGCGGGCCCTGCGCCCGACCCACATCGGCGGCGTACGGCAGGACGACGGCGTGGGCGTGCCCGGCGACGTCGCCGTCGTCATCGCCACCAGCGGCAGCACCGGCGCGCCCAAGGGCGTGCAGCTGAGCGCCCCGGCCCTGCGCACCTCGGCGGCCGCCTCGCTCAGGCGCCTGGCGGCCTCCCCCGGCGAACGCTGGTTGTGCTGCCTGCCGCCCTCCCACGTCTCGGGGCTCCAGGTGCTGGTCCGCTCGATGCTGGCCGGCAGCGAGCCGATCATCCACGAACGTTTCGACCCGGCCGCCGTGTCCGCCTCCGGCGCCGACCACGTCTCGCTCGTGCCGACCCAGCTGCACCGCCTGGTCGAGATGGGCGCCGACCTGTCGGTCTTCCGCACCATCCTGCTCGGCGGCGCGCCGGCCCGGCCGAGCCTGCTCGACCGGGCTCGCGGCCTCGGCGCGCGGGTGGTGACGACGTACGGCATGAGCGAGACCTGCGGCGGCTGCGTGTACGACGGCCGACCCCTTTACGATGTAGATCTCAAAATCGGCCCCGACGGCCTCATCCAGATCGCCGGGCCCGTCCTGTTCTCCGGCTACCGCTTCGGCGAGCCCTTCGACGGTCCCTGGTTCGCCACCTCCGACCTGGGCGAGCTCAGCGAAGGACGGCTGCGCGTGCTGGGCCGCGCCGACGACGTGATCAACACCGGCGGCGAGAAGGTGGTCGCCGCCCAGGTCTCCGCCGTGCTGGCCGAGCACCCCGAGATCGCCGACGTGGCCGTCGTGGGCCGCCCCGACGACGAGTGGGGCCAGATCGTCGAGGCCGTCGTGGTGCCCTCCCACCCCGGCAGGGCGCCGACGCTGGAGCAGCTCCGCGCGTACGTCAAGGACCGCCTGCCACCCCACGCCGCCCCGCGCCACCTGCGCCTTCTGCCCCGCCTGCCACTCCTGGCCAACGGCAAGACAGATCTCGAATCGCTTCGGCATGGAACTGACCGCGCCGAGGATGCGTCATAGGGTTGTGTCTATGAACCAGTCCCGGAAGTTGTGGGTGTCCGCCGGAGTCGTCGCCGCCGTCGTGGCGGGCGGCGTCTACGTGGCCGCCTCCGCCTCGGCCGGTGCGCTGGAATCCGTCCGCGGACAGACCAGAGCGGTGGTGAAGGACGTGACCACTCCCCCGCCTTCGGGCAAGCCCTCGTCCGACGACGAGAAGGTCCCGGAGTTCGTCGTCTCGCACGAGCTCAACGCCGACCCCGGCGAGGTGGCGAAGTACTGGACCCCCGAGCGGCTCCAGGGCGCCGAGCCCATGCCCATGCCCGTGGTGGTCGTCGGCCCCGAGGAGTGAACTTCCCCCAGTGATGTAGGCCACGTGGGTCGCCTCCGGGCGGCCCACCTGCGTTTTCGCCCCGCAGGAGTTTTCGGTCGGCGGGAACAATCTGCGGAAATTGACGTTATTGGTACTGGTGCGTCGATGCGGCTCCCACGAACGCCAGCCGCCCGCCCCCGTACACATGCCAGCACAGATTTCGACTCCGCGAGGAGGAGGTGTCCTCATGCCCACCACCGCTGTGGCTTCCACGCCCGCCACCCTCGACCAGCTTCTCGACCGAGGACGAGCCCAGGGTCACCTGTCGCTCGCGGAGCTGCGCGACGCGTTCGCCGAGGCCGGGATCAGCCCCGCCCAGGGCCGCTCGATCCTGCGTGAGCTGACCGAGGCCGGCGTCAGCCTGGCCGCCGAGGACGAGCCGTCGCTCTCCAAGGCCGCGCCTCGCAAGAAGGCTACCGCCAAGAAGCCCGCAGCCCAAACGACCGATTCCGAGAGCACGCCGGGAAGCGCCGCCAAGCCCGCCAGGGCCAAGGCCGCCAAGGCCACCACCAAGGCCGGCACCAAGGCCGCGGCCAAGACCACGAAGGCCGCCAAGGCGACGGCCTCCGACGACGAGGACGGCTCTCCCGACGACATCGACCTCAACGCCGAGGACGCCGAGCTGGAGAAGGAGTCGCTCGACCTCGACGACACCGCCTCGGTCATGGGCGACTCGGTGCACACCTACCTCAAGTCGATCGGCCGCCGCACGCTGCTGACCGCCGCCGAGGAGGTCGAGCTCGCCCGCCGCATCGAGGCCGGGCTGTACGCCGAGTACAAGCTCGAGGAGCAGGCCGACAAGCTCACCCCCTCGATGCGCCGTGACCTGGGGTGGGTGGTCGAGGACGGCCGTCGCGCCAAGGACCACATGCTCGAGGCCAACCTGCGCCTGGTCGTCTCGGTGGCCAAGAAGTACACCGACCGCGGCATGGCCCTGCTCGACGTGGTCCAGGAGGGCAACCTCGGCCTGATCAGGGCCGTGGAGAAGTTCGACTACACCAAGGGCTTCAAGTTCTCCACCTACGCCATGTGGTGGATCCGCCAGGCCATCCAGCGCGGCTTCGCCGACTCGGCCCGCACCATCCGGCTGCCCGTCCACGTGCTGGAGATGCTCTCCAAGCTGTCGCGCATCGAGCGCGACATGCACCAGCGGCTGGGCCGCGAGCCCACGCCGGAGGAGCTGGCCGTCGAGCTCGACAAGACTCCCGACCAGATCGAGGAACTGCTGCGCACGGCCCGCCAGCCGATCTCGCTCAACGCGACCATCGGCGAGGACGGCGAGACCACGATCGGCGACCTCATCGAGGACGTCGACTCCCCCGAGGCCTCCGAGATCGTCGACCGGCAGCTGCTGGCCGACCAGCTGCGGGGCGTGCTGGGCAACCTGTCCCAGCGCGAGGCGCGCATCATGGCGCTGCGCTTCGGCCTCATCGACGGCAAGCCGCACACGCTCGACGAGATCGGCAAGCACCTCGGCCTGACCCGCGAGCGGATCAGGCAGCTGGAGAAGGAGTCGCTGTCCAAGCTGCGCCACCCCAGCAACACCCGGCCCCTGCTCGACTGGGCCAGCTGAGCCCGTCACGAAAGGCCCCGCTCCGGCGGGGCCTTTCGTCGTCTCCGGGGGTCGGGTCGGCCCGAAATGCGAGCCTCGTGGGGCCCTCTTCCACTCGGGAAGCGATCACTGTACGGTCATGGCGAGCCGATCCCGCACCTCCGGGACCTGCGACAACCTGCAAGGTGTCGGCCATCACCCGACAACACCCCCATCCCCGACAGGACGCAGCATGACCGTCCCCTCGCCGCATGCGGTCTTCGACGACTCCCCCGCCGCGCGCAAGCGCGAGCAACGCGGCTGGTACTTCTACGACTGGGCCAACTCGGCGTTCCCCACGACCGTCCTGACGGTGTTCCTGGGGCCCTACCTGACCGAGATCGCCACCGCGGCCGCGTGCGCCAAGGACTTCGCCGCCGACGCCACCTGCGGCGCCGACACCTTCGACGCCCTCGTCGCGGCCAGCCCCGGGCTGGGCTACATCGACGTGCTCGGCCTGGAGATGCGTCCGGGAGCGTTCTACCCGTTCGTCGTCGGCACCGCCGCGATCATCCAGGTCGTGCTCATGCTGGTCGCCGGGGCGCTGGCCGACCACACGGGACGCAAGAAGCAGATCATGGGCTTCTTCGCCTACCTGGGCGCCGCGGCCACCCTGGCCATGTGGTTCATCGCCGACGGGCGCTACCTGCTCGGCGGCTTCCTCTACATCATCGCCAGCGTCTCCTTCGCCTGCGCCTTCGTCGTGTACAACTCCTTCCTGCCGGAGATCTCCACACCCGACGAGCGCGACAAGGTCTCCGCGCAGGGCTGGGGATTCGGGTACCTGGGCGGCTTCCTGCTGCTGGCGATCAACCTGGGCATCTTCCTGGGCCACGAGGCGCTCGGCGTGTCCGCCGGCGACGCCGTACGGATCGCGCTGGCCTCGGCGGGCGTGTGGTGGGGCGGCTTCACGATCATCCCGCTGCTGCGGCTGCGCAACCGCCGCCCGCTCGCCCGGGGCGCCGAGACCACCGGGCAGGCGGTGGCAGGCAGCTTCCGCCAGCTCGGCCGTACCATCCGCGAGCTGCGCCGCTACCCGCTGACGCTGGGCTTCCTGGTCGCCTACCTGATCTACAACGACGGCGTGCAGACCGTCATCTCCTTCTCGGCCACCTACGCCAGCAAGGAGCTCGGCCTCGGCCAGACGGTCCAGATCAGCGCCATCCTCATGGTGCAGCTGGTCGCCTTCTTCGGCGCGCTGCTGCTCGGCCGCCTGGCCCGCACCTACGGCGCCAAGCAGGTCGTGCTCTTCGCCCTGGTGGCCTGGACGATCGTGGTCGCGGTCGCCTACTTCCTGCCGCGCGGCTCCGCCACGGCCTTCTTCGCCATGGGCTTCGCCATCGCGATCGTGATGGGCGGCACCCAGGCGCTGTCGCGCTCGCTGTTCTCCTACGTCATCCCGCAGGGCAAGGAGGCCGAGTACTACAGCCTCTACGAGATCAGCGACAAGGGCTCGACCCTGCTCGGCTCGTGGACCATCGCGCTGGCGGTGAACCTGACCAACAGCTACCGGATCGCGATCCTGTCGCTGGTCGTCTTCTTCATCATCGGCGGCCTCATGTTGTGGCGGCTCGACCTGCCCAAGGCCATCCGCGCCGCGGGCAACCAGGTGCCCGCCAAGATCTGAGCGGAACATTCGGCGACGGGGCGATGTCGAGGCGGCAAAGCCTCTTCAGCCCGGCGCTGGAGCGCTGTTAGCGTCCGGCCATGACGCGCGAGCTCGACGGCATTCCCGGCTGGTTCTGGCCGGCCGACCAGCGGTTGTTCGACTGGTTCCTGTCCCGTGACGACCGGGGCGACCTGCTGGAGCTGGGGTGCTACCTGGGCAAGAGCGCCGTGCTCATCGGCCGGCACCTGCGCGCGGGCGAGCGCTTCACGGTCTGCGACCTGTTCGAGTCCGGCGAGCCCGAGGCGGGCTCGTACAAGGAGCTCACCCGCGAACGTTTCGAGCGCAACTACCTGAGCCACCACGCCGAGCTGCCGCAGATCGTGCACGGCCCCACGTCGGTGATCCTCGACCACGTCGAGCCCGGCTCGTGCCGGTTCATCCACGTCGACGCCTCGCACCTGTACGTCCACGTACGCCAGGACGTCGACTCCGCGCGCGCCCTGCTGACCGCCGACGGGGTCGTGGTCTTCGACGACGTGCGCAGCGAGCACACGCCCGGGGTGGCGCTGGCGGTGTGGGAGGCGGTCTCGACGCTGGGGTTGTCGCCGATCTGCATCACCACGCAGAAGCTCTACGCCACCTGGGGGGAGCCGACCCGGCTGCGGGAGGAGCTGCTGGGCTGGCTCAAGGAGCAGGAGGACCTGTGGCACACCGTCGACCCGCTGGGCGACCACCGGCTGATCCGGGTCAACCAGCGCAAGAAGGCGGCGCAGCCTCCTGACCTGAAGAAGGTGACGGCCGACCTGGTGAAGGTGACGGCCGAGCTGCGGGCCGCGACGCGAGAGGTGTCGGAGTCGCGGCCGGTCATGCGGCGCGCGGTCGGCTGGGCCCGCCGCCTCGGCCGCCGCTGACACCCGCCACCTCAGCCCGGGTTTCAGTCGACCGGGCCCGACCCCCCGGCCAGGACCCACGTGCCCGGTCCCGGCGCGGCGCCGGGGCCTCCCATCATCGTGATCGACTCCGCCGTCACCTCTCCCCCGCAGTGCGGGCAGGCCACCACGGGCGTGAACTGCTCGCCGCACGAGTGGATGAGCAACGCCGGCGGCCCCCCGGGCGGCGTCGACCACTTGTCGCCCCACGCCATCAGCGTCGTCAGCGCAGGCACGATGTCCAGCCCCGCCCGCGTCAGGTGGTACTCGTAGCGCACCGGCCGTTCCTGGTACGGCAGGCGCTCCACGACCCCCGCCTCCATCAGCCGCTCCAGCCGCTGCGTCAGCAGGTTGCGCGACACGCCGAGGTCTGCAGCCAGGTCGTCGAAGCGGCGCAGCCCCAGGAACAGGTCGCGCAGGATCAGCGGCGTCCACGGCTCCCCCACCACTCCCACGGCCTGCGCGATCGAGCAGTGCATCTCGGTGAACCTGTTCATGGGTTGATTTTATGCACTCAGTCAGTTCAAAATCTGAACTATGTCAGCAGCAGAAACCACCCGCCGCTACCGCGAGGCCGGCGAGAAGCACGATCTCGACCTTCTCGTCTCCACGCTGGCCCCCGATGCCGTCCTGCACTCCCCGCTCAGCGCCCGCACCACCTTCCGCGGCGTCGGGCAGCTGCGCGAGCTGTTCTCCGCGGTGCTGCCCCTGCTGAGCGACATCCGCTACCACACCGACGTGGGCGACGACCGCACCCGCATGCTGGCCGCCACGGCCCGGCTGGGACGGCGGGAGCTGGAGGAGAGCGTGCTGGTGCGCCTCGACGACGAGGGGCGCATCGCCGAGCTCACGCTGTGGGTCCGCCCGCTACCCGCCCTGACGGCCTTCATGGCGGCGATCGGCCCGGCCCTGGCCCGGGAGAAGGGCAGGCCGGCTATCGGGCGCCTGGTGGGCCTGAGCGCCGCCCCGCTCGTGTTGTTCACCGAACTGGGAGACAAGCGCGTGGTGCCCCTGGTGACCGGGCGATAACGACCGCATGCCGTACCCGCGCGAGGGCCTGGGAATGCCGGGGCTCCCGCCGTCGTTCTTCGAGGGCGATGCGGTTGACTCATCGCCTCGACTGGACCCGGAATCGGCGGTCAACCACTGCCGTCACACGGAAAGCCGAAAAAGCGCGATTGGATCAACCGCCATGTGGGAATCCCATCACGGTATCAAGCGTTAGACACCGTGGGAGACAGACCCTCACGATGGGGGCCCTGTAGGAGGCATTTAGACATGGGCGAGCGCGCGCTTCGTGGCACCCGGCTCGGGGCAACCAGCTACGAGAACGACCGTAACACGGATCTGGCCCCGCGCCAGGACGTGTCCTACACCTGCTCCAAGGGCCATACTTTCGAGGTCCCGCTTGCCGCCGAGGCCGAGGTCCCCGCGACCTGGGAATGCCGCATGTGCGGCGTCACCGCCTGGCGAGTGGACGGCGAGTTGCCGGAGGCCAAGAAGTCCAAGCCCCCGAGGACGCACTGGGACATGCTCCTGGAGCGGCGTTCGATCGAAGACCTGGAAGAGGTGCTCAACGAGCGGCTGGCGGTCCTGAGGGCCCAGCGCCGCAAGAGCGCCTGAATCTCACATGGTGTGAAGAGAACCCCGGACGGAGACGTCCGGGGTTCTCCGTTTTCTCAGGGCTTGCGTGCCACGCCGCCCGCGATGCCGGGCCGCGACAGATCCGCGTCGGCGACGTCGATCGCATCCGGATCCGGCCGCCACGCGCCCACCGGCACCAGCCCCGGATCCAGCAGGTCGAGGCCGTCGAAGAAGGTCAGGATCTGCTTGGCGTCGCGGTTGGCCAGCCCGCCCGAAGAGCTCTTGGCGTACACCTGCTGCCCCTGGGCGGCCAGCGACGCGTTGACGTCGCCCGCGTTGACGTGCGACAGCACCAGGTATCCGCCGCTCGGCAGCCGCTCACGCAGGACCCCGGTGACCCGGACGGCCTCGGCGTCGTCGGGGATGAAGTGCAGCACCGCCGCCATCAGCACGGCGTACGACCGGCTCAGGTCGAGGTGCCCGGTGACCTCGGGATCGGACAGGATCGCCTCGGGATCGCGCAGGTCGCCCGCCACCGCCACGGTCGAGCGGGAGTCGCTCAGCAGGGCGTGCGCGTGCACGATCACGACCGGGTCGTTGTCGACGTAGACGATCCGGGAGTCGGCGGCGTGCCGCAGCGCGACCTCGTGGACGTTCTCCTGCGTGGGCAGCCCCGCGCCCAGGTCCAGGAACTGCCGGATCCCCGACTCCGCGAGCGTGCGGACCGCCCTGCCCAGGAAGCCCCGGTTGGCGCGGGCCAGCTCGCGGGCGTCGTTGCCCATCCGGCGGCCCAGCTCGATCATCTGCTCGGCCGCCGCCCGGTCGGAGGCGAAGTGGTCCTTGCCGCCCAGGTAGTAGTCGTACATGCGCGCCGGGCTGGGAATCTCGGGGTTGACCCCCGGTAAGGCGTCCATGTGATCAGTCTGGCAGGCGCGCGGCCCGGCGTCAGCGCAAGCGCTCGTCGTCCTTGACGACGACGCCGTCCTTGATCACCGCACCGTCCTTGATGACCTCGCCGTGCACGACCTTGCCGCTGTAGTCGTCGACACCGTCGCGGAAGACCAGCCTGGAGTACGGCGAAGCCTGCGCGAGCGTCTTGACGCGCCTGGCGAAGAACCAGCCCGCCAGGCGGCGCATCAGCGGCCTGGTGAACGGCAGGACGCACAGGAAGCCGAACACGTCGGTCAGGAAGCCGGGGGTCAGCAGCAGCGCGCCGCCCACCAGGATCAGGCCGCCGTCGGCCAGTTCCTTGTCGGGCATGCGCCCGGCGCCCAGGGCCTCCTGGAGCGCCCTCCAGGCCCTGCGCCCCTCCCGCCGCACGATCCACGCGCCCAGAAGGCTGTCGGCGATCAGCAGCGCCACAGTCGTCCAGCCGCCGATCACCTGGCCGACCTGGATGAGCAGCCAGATCTCCAGGACCGGGACCACCAGGAACGCCAGGAACAGCAGGATCCGCATCGTCGTCCTCACTCGCACGCGAAAGCCTTACATGAAGGCTAACGCCCGGCGACGGCCGCACGTTCCACCACGAGCCGTGCCACGCCGGGAGAGGGGTGCGGGTGCCACGTGCGGCGGTGGTGGCACGGGCGCCGGGTGGAAGCAGCCGCGGTCAAGGGCGGGTGCGGCGGAAGCGGCGGGGCAGGCCCTGGACGCCCCAGACGGTCACCCGCCACAGCGCCTCCGTCACGACGGCCCTGCCCATCTTGCTGTGCCCCTGCGTGCGCTCCACGAACGTGATGGGCACCTCGGCGACCCGCAGCCCTTGCTGGACGGTGCGCAGCGTCAGGTCGATCTGGAAGCAGTACCCCTGCGACTCGACGTCGGCCATGCCGATCTTCTCCAGCGTGGCCGCCCGGTAGGCGCGGAAGCCCGCCGTGGCGTCGCGGACGTGCATGCCGAGCATGACGCGCGTGTAGATGTTCGCCCCGCGCGACAGGAACTCCCGGCGCGCCGGCCAGTTGACGACCTTGCCGCCGGGCACCCAGCGCGAGCCGATCGCCAGGTCGGCGCCCTCGGTGAGGGCGCGCAGCAGCTTGGGGAGCTCTTCGGGCTGGTGGGAGCCGTCGGCGTCGATCTCGACGAGCACGTCGTAGCCCTGCTCCAGCCCCCAGGCGAAGCCCGCCAGGTAGGCGGCGCCCAGCCCCTGCTTGCCCTCGCGGTGCAGAACGTGGATGTGGTCGTCGGTGGCCGCGAACTCGTCGGCGATCTTGCCGGTGCCGTCGGGGCTGTTGTCGTCGGCGATCAGGAGGTCGGCTTCGGGCACGGCCGATCGCAGGCGCTCGACGATAACAGGCAGGTTCTCCCGCTCGTTGTAGGTGGGGACGATGACAAGAACCTTGCCCAGAGTCTCCATCAGCTGCGATGCCTCACCCGACGCCATGCGGCGGCCCCGATGGCCCCCACTCCCACCACTATCAATGCCCATTCCGGCGCGCTCCCCACCTTCGTGGCGATCGTGCCCTGGGTGCGGACCGGAACGGTGACCACGGTCGCGTCAGGGACACGCTCGGCGGTCTGCCAGGAGACCTTACCCTCTGGAGTCACATATGCCGAGATCCCCGTGGTAAAGGCGGTCACAACGGCGCGGTTGTGTTCGACGGCGCGCAACTGCGACATGGCCAGTTGCTGGGGCGGCAGGTTCGACAGGGCGTAGCTGGCGTTGTTGCCCTGGACCACCAGCGGGGTCGCCCCGGTGCGCACGGTGTCGCGGACGATGCCGTCGTAGGCGACCTCGTAGCAGTTGACCGCGCCGAGGATGACGGGGCCCATCTTCAGGTCGCCGTCGCGGGTGCCGGCCACCGACTGGCGGCCGACCAGGCTGGCCCGCTCGAACAGGGCCAGGAAGATCTCCTTCATCGGGGTGTACTCCCCGAACGGCACCAGCTTCTGCTTGTCGTAGTAGGCGCCGGGGCCGGTGACCGGGTCCCACACGAGGCTGCGGGTGGCACGCTCGGTCTGGCCGATGCCGACGACGGCGCCGATCAGGGTGGGCACGCCGACGTCCTTGACCGAGGCGTCGATGATGGCGTGGGCGGCCGGGTCGGCGTAGGGGTCGATGTCGGTGGAGTTCTCCGGGAGCACGACGACGTCGGGTTTCGGGAGTTTCCCTTCCCGGACCCGCTTGGCCAGCTCATGCGTCATGTTCGCATGATTTTTCAGGACCACGGCGGGTTCGTCGCCGAGGAAGTACATGCCTTCGCCCGGCACGTTGCCCTGGACGACGCCGACGTTGACCGTCTTGCCCTCGTCGCCGGGGCGGGGGATGAGGAAGGTCAGGGCGGGTACGGCAAGCGCGCCGGCGGTCAGCGCGGCGCTCACCTTCCACACCGGCGCCGCGCCACGGCGCACACCCGGCGCCGCTTCCCCGCGCACGCCCGGCGCCGTTTCCCCGGCTTCGGCCGCTCCCTCGGTACGGCGGCGCAGCAGGCGGAGGGCGGCGGCGGCGAGCAGGGTGCCGCTGAGGGCGACGGCGAAGGACACCAGCGGCACGCCGCCCAGCGCCGCGTAGTACGTGTACAGCGTCTCGCCCTGGCTGAATCCCACCCTCGCCCACGGGAAGCCCCCGATGGGCACGAGGCCGCGGATCCACTCCATGGCCACCCAGAGCGCCGAGAACCACAGCGGCCACCACGCCAGGCGCATCACCATCGCGGCTCCGGCGGCCATCAGCGCGTAGAACGCGGACTCCACGCCGACGAGCGCCAGCCAGGCGTCGTAGCCGATGGGGCGGACCCAGGCCAGGGCGGGCAGGAGGAAGACCAGCGCGGCCAGGTAGCCCAGCCAGGCGGCTCTGCGGGGCCGCGTGCCGTACAGGCTGCCCGCCACCAGGGCGAGGCCGAGCGGGGCGCACAGCCACCAGTTGAGGGGCGGGAAGGACAGGTAGAGCAGCAGTCCGCCGACCGCCGCGGCGGCCACTCTCGCCAGCAGGACCCTGCGCGGCTCCTTGCCCGGCGGCACTCCCACGGGCGGCTCCGCGGGCTCGGAGGGCACAGACGGCGGAACGGCGGGAGGCACGGCAGGCGGCACGGTAGAGGGCACCGCAGGCGGCACGGCAGGCGGCACGGCAGGCGGCACGGCAGGCGGCACGGCAGGCGGCACGGCAGAGGGCACCGCAGGAGGCGCGGCGGAAGGTTCAGCGGGAGGCGGGGCGCCGTCAGCCGGGGTGGGCGTGGCGGAGCCGGGCGGCACCGGGGTGCCAGCGGTGTCGGAAAGGTCCTGCGCCACGGCCGGGGGTTCTCCTCGCGATGAAAACGGCTTGCATGAAAAGCTACCGCCCCCGAGGAGTATCCCGGCGTAAACGCAAGGCAGGGTGACCCCACCGTCGTGGGATCACCCGGCGCTCTCGCGGTGGTCCAGGCGCACGGGAGCGGGAAGAGGGCCCGGCAACCCTTCGGACCGGATCCGTCTCGTCGGCGGCGAGCGCGGAGTTCCGTTGTCTACTGGGCTGCCGGGCCCGTCCCGGGTCCAACCCCCCGCCCGGTTGGGGTGCCCCGACTCGACGGACCGACGGCCCTGCACCTGGCTGTGTGGACGGAACCCGAGGGCTTCGTCACGGACGCAGGATCCGTCGATGTCAGAGACGGCCAACCGGCCAAGTCCCGTGCTGGACTGCGCAGCAAACTACCGACTCTGGCGATGATGTCAACCGTGTCCCGATCAGCGGCGACATCAAGTTTTCGCAGCTAGGACCAGCCGCCGCAGACTGGATGGAAGCGGCAAGTCGTGCACGACGCCCAAACGCTGCGTCGCCCGAGTCAAGGCTACGTAAAGATCACTCAAACCGCGTGGCGACTCGGATACGATCAGCGCCGGTTCGACGACGATCACCGAGTCGAACTCCAGTCCCTTGGCGTCGGTCACGGCCATGACCGACACCGCGGCGTCGAGCGCGTCGGAGCGCTCGCCGGGCCGTACGATCACCGAGCCTTCGAGTCCGAGCGTGTCGAGCATCGCCGACGGCGCGATGACGACGGTCTTGCCGGACGATGCCGCGACCAGCTCCGGCAGCCGCTCCAGCGGCGCCGACCAGGGGTGCTGGCCGCTGTGGCGCACTGAGGCGGGTGCTTCGAGTGCGGGGTCGATCGCGGCGAGCACATCGCCGGCGACCTCCATGAGCTCGACGGGCGTGCGGTAGTTGACGGTGAGCTTGCGCTGGCGCCAGCGTCCGGCCACGTAGGGGTCGAGCGCGGCGGCCCAGGAGCGCGCACCGGCGGCGGAGCCGGTCTGGGCGATGTCGCCGACGATGGTCATCGAGCGGGTCGGGATGCGCCGCATGATCGCCCGCCAGGCCATCGGCGAGAGTTCCTGCGCCTCGTCGACGATGACGTGGCCGTAGGCCCAGGTGCGGTCGGCGGCGGCGCGCTCGGCGGTGGTGAGGTAGGGGCCTTCGCCGCGCTGGCGTTCGGCCAGGCGCTCGGCCTCCATCACGTCGGACAGGCCCGTCAGCTCGAGCACCTCGCGGGCGTACTCCAGCTCGCTCTGGCGCTCGCGTTCCTCGGCCAGGCGGGCGGCCAGGAGCTCCTCCTCGGCCATCGCCGCGGAGGCACGAAGGACCTGCTCGTCGATCTCGCCGAGCAGTTCGGCCGCCTCGTCGAGGAGCGGCACGTCGGACTCGGTCCACTCGGCCGACGTGCGCGCCAGCAGCCGCTGCTCCCGCTCCGTGAGCCCGGCGGCGGCCATGCGCTCGGCCGAGCCGTACAGGGTCAGCAGCAGGCGCTGGGGGGTGAGGTAGGGCCAGAAGCGGTTGAGCGCGGCGCGCACGGCCGGTTCGGTGCGCAGGTCTTCGCGCAGGTCGGCCAGTTCCTCGTCGTCGAGCAGGCCCTTGCCGATCTTCTTGCCCGCCTGGCGGGCCAGGGCGTTGAGCACCGAGCGCACGAAGACGGCGCGGGCGGCGTTGTGCGGGCGGCGGGACTTGACCGCCTTGTTGCGCGCCGATTCGAGCATGCGCCCGTCGATGGTCAGGGTGTAGCGGCCCAGGGGCAGCTCGATGGCGGTGCGGGACACGCGCTGGCGTTCGCGTACGGCACGCGTCAGGACCTCGGCCATGCGCAGGTCGCCCTTGAGCGCGGCCGCCTCGGGCGTGTCGCGGCGTGTCGCATGCACGCCCGGATACAGCTCGCCGACGGTCGACAGCAGCACGTCGGTCTCGCCCAGAGAGGGCAGCACCTGCTCGATGTAGCGCAGGAAGGTCGGGTTGGGCCCGAGGATGAGCACGCCTCGGCGCTCGAGGCGCTCGCGGTGGGAGTAGAGCAGGTAGGCGGCGCGGTGCAGGGCGACGACGGTCTTGCCGGTGCCGGGCCCGCCCTGCACGACGAGCACGCCGTTGAGGTCGTCGCGGATGACGCGGTCCTGCTCGGCCTGGATGGTGGCGACGATGTCGCGCATGCGGCCGGTGCGCTCCTCGTCGAGGGCGGCCAGCAGCGCCGCCTCGCCGTTGAGTGTCGCGCGGTCGGCCTCGGCCAGGTTGTCGAGGTCGAGCAGGTCGTCGTCGACGCCGGTGACCGTACGGCCGCGCGACTGCAGGTGGCGGCGGCGGGTCACGCCCATGGGAGAGCGCGGCGTGGCCTGGTAGAAGGGCTGGGCGACGGGGGCGCGCCAGTCGATGAGCAGGCGTTCCTGTTCGTCGTCGGTCAGCCCCAGCTTGCCGATGTAGAACCGGTCGCCATCGACCTGGTCGAGCCGGCCGAAGGCCAGCCCGCGCTCGACGGCCCACAGCCGGGCCAGCCGGTTGGCGTACATGACGGCGAAGTCGTCGCGCTCCGAGCGGTTCTGATGGGTGCCCACCGCACCGGTGGCCAGGATCTCCTTGAGCTGACGCTGGGTTCGCTCGCGCAACACGTCGAGGCGGTCGTAGAGGCGGGAGACGTACTCCTGCTCCTTGGCGAGCTCCGAATTAGTGGTAATGGGACACTCCGGCCATTTCCTTATCGATTCAGCTCTCCAGTATGCCAGGGCGGGGCTTTCCCACGACTGTGTCACGTCTTGGTTTCGCCTCTTGACCACCGCGGGCCCATTTCCGTACGGTCACCTTGAAGTTAGGAAAGTTTCCTAACTCTGATCGGAGTTGCGGAAGTGAAACCGGGAACGCCCAGCCTGCTGCGCGCCATCAACGACCGGGCCGCGCTGGAGGCGCTGCTGGAGCGCGGACCGCTCACCCGGCCGGAGATCGGCACGCTCACCGGCCTGTCCAAGCCAACAGCATCTCAGCTGCTGGTCAGGCTGCAGGAGGCGGGCCTGGTCGTGCTCGACGGCATCCGCGAGGGCCTGCCGGGGCGCACGGCGGAGGTGTACCGGATCAACCCGGCCGCAGCCTACGCCGCCGCGCTGGACGTCACCCCCGACCGCATCGAGGCCAGGGTGGCCGACCTGACCGGCACCGTCGTCGGCGAGTACACGCTGCCCACCCCGCGCCGGCCCGCCGGCGAGCTGGTGGAGCGGCTGAAGGCCGCCCTCGACGGGGCGGCCGCTCCTGCGCCGCCGCGTCACGTCGTCATCGGCGTGCAGGCCGCCATCGACCCGACCACCGGCAAGCTCGGCTACGCCACCGCCAAGGACATGCCGGGCTGGCAGATGCCCGACCTGCTCCCCACGCTGTCGGCGGGCCTGGGCGCCCCGGTGTCGGTGGAGAACAACGTCAACCTGGTCGCGCTGGCCGAACAGGCGGGCGGCGCGGCCATGGGCCACGACGACTTCGTGCTGCTGTGGGCCGACGAGGGCCTGGGCGCCGCGGTCGTGCTCGGCGGCCGAATCCACCGGGGCTTCACCGGGGGCGCGGGCGAGGTGGGCTACATGCCCACCCCGGGCGCGCCGACGGCCCGGGAGACCGGCCGCACCGACGACCACGGCTACCAGGCGCTGACCGGCGGGCGGGCGATCCACAAGGTCCTGCGCTCGTACGGCGTGCGCGGCGCCGACTTCCGCCAGGCGATCGCCGCCGCGGCCAAGTCGGCCAGACGTTCGGAGGAGGCCAGGGCCGGGCTGCGCGACGTCGCCGCCCGCCTGGCCGTGGGCCTGGCCGCCATCACCTCGGTGCTGGACCCGGCGCTCATCGTGCTCACCGGCGGCGCCGTCCAGGCCGGCGGCGAGACGCTTCGCGAGCTCGTCGAGCACGAGCTGCACGCCCTCACCATCCCCCAGCCGCAGGTCCGCATGTCGGCCGTCGAGGGCAACCCGGTCCTGGCCGGGGCGCTCGGCCTGGCACTGGACGCGACCCGTGAAGAGGTCTTCCCCTAGAAAGGACTCTCCGTGCGCCTCACCCCCCTCGCGGCCGCCGGGCTCATGGCCCTGGCGCTGACCGCCTGCACCGCGGGCAAGGCTCCCGCGCCCACCCTGGGCGCCCAGGCCAAACCCACCACGACCGGCACGGAGCCGGTCGCCGCGGCCCTGCCTCCCGCCACCCTGGAGCTGTGGCACGGCTTCTCCGCCGACTCGGAGGTCAAGGCCTTCGAGGAGGCCATCACCGGCTTCACCAAGAAGTTCCCGCAGATCAAGGTCGTCGCCAAGAAGGGCATCCAGGACGACCAGATCACCGCGGCCATCCGCAGCGGCAAGGCGCCCGACCTGGCCGCCTCGTTCACCACCGACAACGTCGCCCAATGGTGCAAGTCGGGAGCGTTCCAGGATCTGACGGAGGTCATCAAGGCCGACGGCATCGACCTGAACGTCCTGCCGGCGACCTCGCGCTCCTACACCGAGTTCGAGGGCAAGCGGTGCACGATGCCGCTGCTGGCCGACGCCTACGGCATGTTCTACAACACCGACCTGATGAAGGGCGAGCAGCCGCCCAAGACGCTGACCGAGCTGACGGAGCTGACCAAGAAGCTCACCGTCCGCGACGCCAACGGCGACATCAAGGTGGCCGGGTTCATCCCCAGCTTCCAGTACTACGAGAACTCCGCCTCGCACATGGCGCCGATGACCGGGGCCAAGTGGTACAACGAGGACGGCACCTCGGCCATCGGCTCCGACCCCGCGTGGAAGCAGCTGATGACCTGGCAGAAGGAGCTCGTCGACTGGTACGGCTACGACAAGCTGGAGAAGTTCCGCAAGGGCCTGGGTGACGAGTGGGGCGCCGAGCACCCGTTCTTCAAGAACAAGGTCGCCATGATCCTCGACGGCGAGTGGCGCCTCGGCATGATCGCCGCCAACCCCGAGGCGACCAAGGACCTGAAGTTCGGCACCGCTCCCCTGCCGGTCGCCGACGACAAGCCCGACCTGCACGGCAGCGGCTTCACCGCCGGCACCGTCATCGGCGTCCCGAAGGGCGCCAAGAACCCGCAGCACGCCTGGGAGCTGCTGAAGTACCTCACCACCGACACCGAGGGCCTGGTGACCCTCTCCAACAAGCTGCGCAACGTCCCCACCACCAAGGACGCCGCCGCCTCGCCCGACCTGCTGGTCGACGACAACTTCAAGACCTTCATCGACATCTTCAACCACCCGCGGACCACCACGGTCCCCGCTTCCGTCAACAGCGTCTTCAACCAGGCCGAGGTGCAGAACCTGCTGGTCCAGTGGGAGGCCGGCAAGGTCAAGGACCTCGACGCCGCCATGGCCCAGGTCGACAAGCGCATCAACGACAAGCTGAAGCTGGCCGGAGGCTGACCATGGCTGCCACCCACGCCGCACCGCCCCCTCCGTCACGGGGGCGGCGCGGCGAGGGCCTGAAGGCTCTCCTCTGGCTCTCGCCCTTCCTCGTCGGGACGTCGCTGTTCTTCGTCTATCCGTTCCTGGCGACCATCTTCTTCTCCTTCCATCGCTACGACCTGTTCACGCTGGAGTACGTGGGCCTGGACAACTGGGCCTACGTCTTCTCCGACCAGCTCGTCATCCAGTCGGCGGCCAACACGCTGTGGCTGGTGGTCTTCATGGTCCCGGCCCAGCTGCTGTTCGCGCTGGGCATGGCGCAGCTGCTCACCAAGGTGAAGGCCGGCGCGGGCATCCTGCGCACGATCTTCTACCTGCCCTCGCTGGTGCCGCTGGTGGCCGGGACGGTCGCCTTCGTCTTCCTGCTCAACCCCGCCACCGGTCCGGTCAACCAGATCCTGGGCTTCTTCGGCGTCGAGGGGCCCGACTGGTTCGGCAGCTCGGCCTGGTCCAAGCCGAGCCTGACGCTGCTGGGCATGTGGGGCATCGGCAACACGATGATGATCTTCCTGGCGGCGCTGCTGGACGTGCCCAAGCACCTGTACGAGGCGGCCGCGATCGACGGCGCCTCGGCCTGGCGGCAGTTCCGCAGCGTCACGCTGCCGATGATCTCGCCGGTGCTGATGTTCTCGGCCATCACCGGGGTCATCTACGCCCTGCAGTACTTCACCCAGGCGATGATCGCCTCCCGGGTGGCGTCGGGCGGCACCGACTCGGCGGGCAGCACCTTCACCCCCGGCTACCCGGACGGGTCGCTGCTCACGCTGCCGCAGCACCTGTTCCACACCGGGTTCCGCGACTGGATGATGGGCGTGGCCTCGGTCCACGCGCTGCTGCTGTTCGCCGCCGCGATGATCTTCACGCTGATGCTGCTGCGGCAGTTCCGCAAGGCCGAGGAGTCCTGATGACGTCGACGTTGACCGCGCGCCCGGCCTCGCACCGCGCCAGGCCCGTGCCGCGCAGCGGCACCCGCAGGCGGCGCACGCTGTACTTCATCGCCACCCACGCCATCGCCATCGCGCTGGCCATCATGTTCGCCGCGCCGATCGTCTTCGTGGCGCTGACCGCGCTCATGACCGACGAGCAGGCGCTGACCAGCTCGCTGTGGCCTCAGGAGTGGAACTGGTCCAACTTCTCCGAGGTCTTCTCCAAGTCGCACCTGCTGCAGTGGACGGCCAACACCTTCGTCTACGCGGCCACGGCCACGGTGTTCATGCTGCTGTCGTCGGTGCCGGTGGCCTACGCGCTGGCCCGCTTCCGCTTCCGCGGCAGGAAGGCGGCCTTCCTGCTGGTCATCACCATGATGATGCTGCCGCCGCAGGTCGTCGCGGTGCCGGTCTACACCCTGTGGGCCCGCTTCGAGCTGACCGGGACGCTGTGGCCGCTGATCCTGCCGATGCTGCTCGGCGACGCGTTCTCGATCTTCCTGCTCCGGCAGTTCCTGGTCACGATCCCGCGCGACTACACCGACGCCGCCCGCGTGGACGGCTGCTCGGACTTCACCACGCTCATCCGGGTGATCCTGCCCATGGCGCGCCCGGCGATCGCGGCGGTGGCCCTGTTCACCTTCTTCTACTGCTGGAACGATTACTACGGCCCGCTGCTCTACACCGACCCCGGTGAGCAGAGCAGCTGGACCCTGTCGCTGGGCCTGGCCACCTTCAAGGCCTTCCACAGCGTGCAGTGGAACCTCACCATGGCCGCCACCCTGCTGGTGACGGCACCTGTGATCATCGTCTTCTTCTTCGCCCAGAGAGTCTTCATCGAGGGCGTCACCTTGACGGGAGTGAAGGGTTGAAACTCGCGGTAGTCGGGGGCGGCTCGACGTACACGCCCGAGCTGATCGACGGGTTCGCCCGATTGCGGGAGGAACTCCCGCTCACCGAGATCACGCTGATCGACCCGGCGGCCGACCGGGTGGAGCTGGTCGCGGGCATGGCCAGGCGCATGCTGGCCCGCGCGGGCCACCGCGCCGCGGTCACCGCCACGACCGAGCTGCGTCGCGGCGTGGAGGACGCCGCGGCGGTCCTGCTGCAGCTGCGGGTCGGCGGCCAGGCCGCCCGCGACGTCGACGAGACGCTGCCGCTGCGGTGCGGCTGCGTGGGCCAGGAGACCACGGGGGCGGGCGGGCTGGCCAAGGCGCTGCGCACGGTGCCGGTGGTGCTGGAGCTGGCGGAGGTCATCCGCGAGCGGGCGCCGCAGGCGTGGATCGTCGACTTCACCAACCCGGTCGGCATCGTCACCAGGGCCCTGCTCGACGCCGGGCACCGCGCGATCGGGCTGTGCAACGTGGCGATCGGCTTCCAGCGCCGCTTCGCCGCCAGGCTGGGCGTGGACCCTTCCAGGATCACGCTCGGCCACGTCGGGCTCAACCACCTGACGTGGGAGCGGGCGGTCTACCTCGACGGCGAGGACGTCCTGCCGCGGATGCTGGACCAGGAGCTGGCCGACTCGCTCGGCCTGCCGCTCGAGCTGATCACCCGGCTCGGCGTGGTGCCCTCCTACTACCTGCGCTACTTCTACGCCCACGACCAGGTGGTCGAGGAGCAGCGCAGCAAGCCGTCGCGGGCTGCGGAGGTCGCGGCGCTGGAGGACGAGCTGCTGCGGATCTACGCCGACCCCGCCTCCGACACCAAGCCCGCGCAGCTCGACAAGCGCGGCGGCGCCTACTACTCCGAGGCCGCGGTGGCGCTGGTCGCCTCCCTGGCCTCCGATCGGGGCGACGTGCAGGTGGTCAACACCCGCAACGGCGGCACGCTGCCGTTCCTGCCCGACGACGCGGTCATCGAGGTCCCCGCACGCATCTCGTCCGCGGGAGCGCTCCCGCTGCCGGTCGAGCCGGTCGAGCCGCTGTATCGCGGGCTGATCGCGAACGTGTCGGCCTACGAGGAGCTGGCCCTGGAGGCCGCCCTGCACGGGGGGCGCGAGCGGGTGCACGACGCCCTGCTGGCGCACCCGCTGGTCGGTCAGCTGGCCGTCGCGGACGAGCTGACCACGTTGCTGCTGGAGGCCAACGGCAGGTACCTGCCGTGGGTGTGAACGCCGGCACCGTGCTGGCCGTCGACGGCGGCAACAGCAAGACCGCCGTCGCCCTGGTCGCCGGGGACGGCACCGTCCTGGGCACCGGGCGGTCGGCGGGGTTCGAGCCGCAGAGCGCGGGCGTGCGCGCGGCCGTCGACGTCCTGGAGGAGGCGGTACGGCAGGCATGCGGCGCCGCGTCCGCCCCGCCGTACGCCACGCATCTGGCCGCCTACCTCGCCGGGGCCGACCTGCCCGTCGAGGAGGAGGAGCTGCACGCCGAGCTCATGGCGCGCGGCCTGGCCTCCAGCGCGACCGTCGCCAACGACACCTTCGCGCTGCTGCGCGCCGGGGCCTCGGGGCCCTGGGGCGTGGCCGTGGTGTGCGGGGCGGGCATGAACGCCGTCGGCGTCTCCCCCACCGGACAGGTCGCCCGCTTCCCCGCCCTGGGCTCCATCAGCGGCGACTGGGGCGGCGGCCAGGTGCTGGGCGAGGAGGTGCTCTGGCACGCCGCGCGCGGCGAGGACGGCCGCGGGCCGGCCACCGCGCTGATCGACGTGGTCCGTGCGCACTTCGGCGTCGCCACCGTCGCCGAGCTGGTGCTGGAGCTGCACTTCGGCCGCGTGCGGCCGACCCGGCTGCTGGAGCTGGCCCCGGGCCTGTTCTCAGTGGCCGACCGCGACGAGGTGGCCAGGTCGCTGGTGGTACGGCAGGCCGACGAGGTGGTCGCCATGGCCGAGACGTGCCTGCGGCGGCTGGGACTGCTGGAGACGCCCACCGAGGTCGTGCTCGGCGGCGGGATCCTGACCGCCCGGCACACCCTGCTCGACGGCCTGCTCGACGAGCGCTTCGCCGCGCGGGCCCCGCAGGCCAAGCCGGTCGTGGCCGACGTGCCGCCGCTGGTGGGGGCGGCACTGTTGGGGATGGAGCACCTGGGCGCCCCGCAGGAGGCCAAGGAGCGGTTGCGGGAGCACTTCGCCCCGCACCGCTGACGCACCACCGGACCTCCACGTCTCCGCCCGCGCGGGGACGTGGGGGTCGTGCGCCTACTGCTCGCCGTCGAGGTCGAGCTGGGGCGGGCGGTGCTCGTAGGGGGTGCTCAGCACCACGGTGGTGCGGGTGGAGACGTTGGCCGCCGCGCGGATGCGCTGCAGCAGGTCCTCCAGCGCGTGCGGGGAGCCCACGCGGACCTTGAGGATGTAGCTCTCGTCGCCTGCCACGCTGTGGCAGGCCTCGATCTCGGTCAGGTGGGCCAGGCGGTCGGGGGCGTCGTCGGGGGCGGCGGGGTCGATCGGTTTGATCGACACGAACGCGGTCATCGGCAGCCCGATCGCGTCGTGGTCGATCACGGCTGTGTAGCCCCGCAGCACACCCCGCTTCTCCAGGCGGCGCACCCGCTGGTGCACGGCCGACACCGAAAGGCCCGTCTCCTTGGCCAGATCGGTGAAGCTCATCCGGCCGTCCTTGGCCAGGAGCGTGACGATGCGGCGGTCGATCTCCTCCATGGGGCAAAGGTATCGGGTCAGGCGGGTGTGCCGTTGCGGGTGAGGGCGTGCTGGAGCAGGGCGATGAGGACTTCCTTGCCCGATTCGCGCCTGCGGGCGTCGCACAGCACGATCGGGATGTCGTCGGGCAGGTCCAGCGCCTGCCGTACTCTGCTCACCTCGAGCTCGGGCAGGTCCTCGAACCTGTTGAGCGCCACGATGAAGGGCGTGCGGTTCTGCTCGAAGTAGTCGACCGCGGGGAAGCAGTCGGCCAGCCGGTGCACGTCGGCCAGGACGACGGCGCCGATCGCCCCGGAGGCCAGCTCGTCCCAGACGAACCAGAACCGCTCCTGGCCGGGGGTGCCGAACAGGTAGAGGGTGTACTGGTCGCGGATGGTCAGGCGCCCGTAGTCCATGGCCACCGTCGTGGTGGTCTTGCCCGCGACCGCGGAGAACCCGCTGATGCTCTCCTCCGTGCGCAACGGTCTGGTCTCGGAGATCGACCCGACAAGGGTGGTTTTGCCCGCGCCGAAGCCGCCCGCGATGAGGATCTTGATCGCCATCGGCACTTGCGAGACATACATCGAGCACCATCCCTGCAGGTGTTACTCGAGTCAGGAGAGTGGTCAAGAATCTAGCAACGCCTCAAATGCCCCTCAAGACCTATTTTTCCACTTTGTGGATTTGTCGGCCATTTGACATCCCTTGTCAACCTTTCACCACAGCACGAAACCGTCCGCTGACAGACCGGTCAGTTTCTTCACGCGCAGGGTCGCGCCGTCCCACGACGCCAGGGTCGCGTCGGCCTCACCCGCGTTCGTGGCCAGGATCAGCAGCCGCCCGTCCGAGGTCCAGGCCAGGTACGGCTTGCGCGCGAGCCGTACGGGCATGCCGGGCAGCTGACGCCAGCGGCGCTCGGCCACGTCCAGGAGCCAGACGTCGACCGCCAGCCAGGGCGCGGGGTCGGCGTCGTAGAAGGCGACCGCCGCCCTGCCCGCCCCGCCGGAGGCCACGATCCTGCCCGCGGCGCCGATCCTGCTGGGCCACGGCATCGTGGTGCTCCTGCCGGTGCCGAGGTCGGCGAGGGTGACGGGCTTGCCGCGCGAGGGGGCGCTGAGCACCAGATCGCCCCCGACCACGCCGTCGACGAGCCACGGCAGCGGGCGTGCCTCGCCGGCGCGGGCGGGCAGCAGCAGGCTGGAGGGAGGGAACTCGGGCAGCCACAGCAGCAGTCCCGCCGGGACGTCGTCCACGGTGACCGCGTTGCAGGGGACGCGCCTGGGCGCGGTCCGGGGCGCACCCGACGGGTCGGCGCGATGGGTCGTGCAGCCCTCGGTGGAGGTCAGCCAGACGCTCCTGCCGTCGGCCGCTGGCTCGATGTCGGCGGCCGGGCCCGCGTCGGTGGCGGTCAGGCTGCCCTTGCGCAGCGTGTAGACCTTGCCGAGCGACCGGGTCACCGCCAGGCCGCCCGCGCTCTCCAGCCACCGGCCCGGGTCGGGCGGGACGCCCATGACCGGCCGCCTGCCGCCGCTGTCGACGTCCAGGACCTCCAGGGCGGGCGAGAGCAGGAGCCTCAGCCCGGTGCGGGCGGGGAAGGGAGCGCCCGTCAGCGGACGCGCGTCGTACCGGCTCCCGCCGGGCGTCGTGACGACGGCACCGGCCGGGTCTCGCGCCTGCCCGGTCGTCCGGACTGGCTCCGGCGGGCCCGCGGTCGTCCGGCCGGGCGTCTCCTGGGCCGTCGCCGCGGGCCCGTGGGCTCCGGGAGTGCCGCCCCGCGGCGGTGCTCCCGCCGCGGGGCCCGGCGGCTGGGCCGAGCACGCGGCGAGCATGGCCAGCAGCGCCAGCCGGGCGACACTCCTCACACCGCGATTACACCGCGCGAGGCCCCCGGGTTCCGCCTACTCCGGCAGGACGGCGTCGCGCGGCCCGCCGTACACCGGGTTGCGGTCGTAGCGCCGCTCGGTGACCAGCAGCCGCACCGTTCCCGGCTCGGCGTCGAAGGCCTCCCACACCACCCAGTCGTCGCCGACCGTCCTGTCCTGGCCGGGGCGCCGCGCGTAGCCGCCGGGGTTGCCCTCGGGCACGTCCATGATCACGTACGCGGCCTTCAGCTCGCGCCTGGCCAGCTCCGCCCGCACCTCGCCGACGCTCTTCTCGTCGGAGCGGAAGCCCTCCAGCGACCCGCCGCGGCGGTCGGCGAGCGCGGCCCCCTGCACCATGCGCGACCCCGCCTGCGGATCGGCCTCCAGCACGCAGGGCGCCACCGGGTCCTTCATGAGGATGGTGCTGGTCGAGCTGCCCCCGTCGGCGTGCGGGGAGATCGTCCACACGAACGTCTCCCCCGGCCTGAACAGGCGGGTGTCGATGCGCATCTGCCACCCCGGCCCCTTCGGGTCGCTCGCGATGTTCTCCGGCAGCGAGTAGAGCCCCTTGGGGATGTCGTCCACCGACACGCCGCGCGGCTCGCGGCAGCGCGAACCCTCGGGGACGAGGTCGACGATGGCCGGCACGCCCAGCTCGGCCAGGGTCCTGGCCAGCCCGGGCGCGTCGGAGAAGTCGCGTACCACGATGATCACGACGCCCTCGGGCGACCTGGTGACGGCGTAGGAGGCGCTCACGCCCGGACGGTCGTCGAGCAGGCTCGGGACGACCACGATGCCCACGGCCAGCGCCGCCGCCGCTGCCAGTCCCACGCCCAGCCGCGCGACGGGCAGGCGGCGACGCGGCGCGGGGCTCCGCTCCTCGTCCGCGGTGATCGACGCCAGCAGGGCGCGGGCTCCTGGGTCCGACTCCTTCGCCCCCGGGTGGTCGCGCCCCACCCTGGCGAGCCTCTCGGTGATCTTGTCGACGTCGTTCACAGCGAGCTCTCCATCTGCAGCGTCTGATCGGCGCCGCGCACCCCGGCCACGGCCAGGGCGCGCGCGAAGCGTCTGCGCGCACGGTGCAACCTGATCCGCACGGCGTTGCGCGACAGGCCCATGGCGGCGGCGATCTGCTCACGGTCCAGGCCCTCCCAGGCGACCAGGGCGAGCAGCTCGCGGTCGTCGTCGCCCAGCGCCCTGAAGACCTCGCCGATCGCGGCCACCCCGACGCCCTGCTCGGGCGCGGCCGCGTACAGGTCGGCCAGCTCGGCGTCGAGCTCGACGTTGCGCGCCTGCCTGCGGTTCTCGCCGCGGAAGTGGTTGGCCAGCACCTTGCGTGCCACGCCGTACAACCACGGCGTCGCCTGCTCGCCGTCGGGCAGCTCGCCCGACCGGCGCCAGGCGACGGTGAAGGTCTCCGCGACCACGTCCGCCGCGTCCTGCGGTGAGGCGCAGCGGCGCGCGGCGTAGGCGGTGATCAGGCTGTAGTTGTGCCGGTAGACGGCCTCGAACCGGGCCAGCCGTGCTTGCTGCGGCTGCTCGTTGGACACGGGCCGGACTCCTCGCTCAGCGCCTCCATGCGGTCACCTAGGCCTATGTACGGCAGGCGGCCATCATTTCGTGCTTCGTGGAGAAATCTTCCGGAGGTCAGGACGCCGACACGACGGGCGGCCCCTCGCTCGCCTGGATGAGCACGAACCCCTGCCCCTGGAAGGCCAGCTGCATGGCC
Source organism: Nonomuraea sp. NPDC050663 (assembly GCF_044456985.1). Lineage (NCBI taxonomy): Bacteria > Bacillati > Actinomycetota > Actinomycetes > Streptosporangiales > Streptosporangiaceae > Nonomuraea > Nonomuraea sp. NPDC050663. The sequence continues at coordinate 381,593 of NZ_JBITGL010000003.1, read as the reverse complement.
TCGCCGCTGCCGCGCCCGATGATGGCGCCCGCCTTGAAGGTGCGGTTGACCCCCACCTGGAGGGAGGCGCTCCAGCACACCGCCGACTGCCCGTCGGCGAACGTGGGCGCCTGGCCGGCGTCCAGGGTGATCGGGGTGCCGTGGGCGGTGACCGCCACCCAGCCGGTGCCGGTGACGGTGGTGTTGAACAGCCCGCCCGCGGCCACGCCCGCGCCCTGCACGCGGTTGATGTCCCACTTCAGCTGCGGCTCGAAGGCCAGCAGGTTGCGCCCGTTGACCGTGATGCCCTCGTCCTCCAGGTAGAACAGGAAGATGTCGTCGGCGTTGTCGGCCAGGTAGAGGCTGCCCTGGCCGCGCACGCGCATCAGCGGCACGCCCTCGCCGGTGACGACCTTCTTGAACAGCTTGCCCATGCCGCCGGAGCCCTCGTAGTCGAAGGTCATCTGCCCCTGGAAGGCGACCATCGAGCCCTGCCTGGCCAGCACCTCGGGAAGCTGCACCCGCAGCATCTTGGAGTTGGCCAGGGCGAAACCGGGCGGGGCGTGCTGGGGATCCAGGTTGCCGAAGACGGAACTACGCATGCTGGGATCAACGCCATCAGAGCGTCAGCGGTTCCCCTAGACGATGACCAGATCGCGGGTGGTGGTGTTGAGGCGCTCGCCGCCGTCGGCGGTGCACACGACGATGTCCTCGATGCGGGCGCCGTGCCGCCCGGGCAGGTAGACGCCGGGCTCGACGGAGAAGGCGAAGCCCGGCTCCAGGAGCTCGGCGTTGCCGGAGACGATGTACGGCTCCTCGTGCGTCTCGATGCCGATGCCGTGGCCGGTGCGGTGGATGAAGTACTGCCCGAACCCGGCGGAGGCGATCACGTCGCGGGCCGCGGCGTCGACCGACTCGCACGACACGCCCGGCCGTACGGCCGCGCACGCGGCGTCCTGCGCGGCCTGCAGCACGGCGTAGTACTCGGCGAAGTCGGCCGGCGGCTCGCCCACGCAGTAGGTGCGGGTGGAGTCGGAGCAGTAGCCGCTGTGGAACTGGCCGCCGATGTCGACCACGACCGGCTCGCCCGGCTGGATGACGCGGTCGGAGACCTCGTGGTGGGGGCTGGCGCCGTTGGGTCCTGAGGCGACGATGACGAAGTCGACCGTGGCGTGGCCGGCGGCCAGGATGGCGTCGTGGATGTCCTTGCCCACCTCGCGCTCGGTGCGCCCGGCCTTGAGGAAGTTCGGCACCAGGCGGTGCACGGCGTCGATCGCGGCGCCCGCCTCGCGCAGCGCGTCGACCTCCACCGGCGACTTGCGCATGCGCAGCTCGCGCAACACGCTGCCGGCCAGCACCTGCTCGGTGCCGGGCATGGCGTCGCGGAAACGCAGGGAGGCCATCGCCCACATGCGGTCGGCCAGGCCCACGGTGCCCACGCGGCCCAGCCTGGAGGCGACCACGGCGTACGGGTCGTCGGTCTCGTCCCAGGCCACGAAGTCGAGTCCGAGGCGAGACGCGGGCGAGGCCTGCGCCGCGGGGAGCTCCAGTCGTGGCACCATCATGAAGGACTCGCCCGAAGCGGGCACCACCAGGCAGGTCAAACGCTCCAGGGGCAGTGCCTCGTAGCCGCTGACGTAGCGCAGGTCGGGGCCGGGGGTCAGCAGCAGGGCGTCGAGCCCGGCCTGGGCGGTCGCCTGCCGAACTGCGGAAAGCCGGGACACGGGGTACAGCTCTGAGTCAGTCACGGGCTCAAATCTACTCCGGCGCAGGTAGGCAAAATCCACGAAAAGCTCTCACAACACGGCAAGCTATCGCTACACTCCGTTCAAGGGCGATCACGTACTGTGGGGGCAATTGTCCTGTTCCGTTGAGGTTTGAGAGTGAGTCATATGGTCGGCGTCGTACCCTCGTCGCAAGACCGCCCGCTGACCGCGGCCGAGCTCGTCAAGCAGCTCACCGAGCAGCAGGCCGAGCGTGACGCCGCGCTGCTGTCCGTCCAGCTGGCCCATGCCCAGCGTCTGGGCAACATGGGCTGGGTCCGATGGGACGCGCGCACCGGTGAGATCATCTGGTCCGATCACGTCTACGTGATCTTCGGCCGAGACCGCGCCAGCGGTCCCGTCGGGCTGGCCGAGCTCGCCGCCTACGTCGAGCCTGGCGACGAGCAGGCCCTCGAACGGCTGCTGGCGACCGTGGGCCAGGGCGGCGCGGCCGGGCACGCCGAGTTCCGCATCCGGCGCGGCGACGAGGTGCGCAACGTGCGCATGGTGCTGGAGCCGCTGCAGGCCCCCGACGGGCACGCCGGCGTGCACGGCGTCATCCAGGACATCACCGGCCGCCGCCGCGCCGAGCGCATGATGAGCGAGTCGCGCCGCCAGCTGCTGGAGGAGCGGGAGAAGGCGGCCGAGGACCGCACCGTCATGCTCACCCTGCGCGAGGCGATCCTGCCCGCCCACTCCGGCTACCTCGACCTGACTCGCACCCGCGTCGCCGTGCGCTACGTGCCCGCCGAGAAGACCGCCTCGCTGGGCGGCGACTGGTTCGAGGCCGCCGCGCTGCCCGACGGGCGGGTGCTGCTGGCCATCGGCGACGTCTCCGGGCACGGCCTGCCGGCCATCGCCCACATGGCGCAGCTGCGCCACGCGCTGGTGGGGCTGACCATGACGGGCCAGCCCGCCGACCGGCTGCTCGGCTGGCTCAACGAGCTGGTCATGCACCGCCTCGACGACACCACCGCCACCTGCGTGCTGGGCCACCTCGACCCGGTCAGCCGGACCTTCACCTGGGGCCAGGCCGGTCACCTGGCGCCGATCCTGGTCCGCGACGGGTGCGCCCACCAGCTCATCGCGCCGCGCGGGGTGCTGCTGGGCGCCACCTGCGACCAGCCGTACCACCTGGCCGTCACCCAGCTGCAGGAGGGCGACGTGCTGCTGCTGTTCACCGACGGCCTGGTCGAGCGGCGCACCCGCGACCTCGACGCGGGGCTGGAGCTGGCCGTCGGCGCCGCCCGCGAGCTGCCGCCCTTCGACCTCGACGCGGGGCTCGACCGGCTCCTGGAGGCCATCGGCGGGCCCAACCCGGAGGACGACGCCTGCCTGCTGGCGATCGGCATGCTCGCCTGACCGACCCCGGCAGGCCGCTTCCGCGCCATTGTCGGTGGGCACCGGCATACTGGACCGGTGCTGATGCTGCTCGACACCCCGTCGCTGTATTTCCGCGCCTACTACGGCATCCCCGAGTCGATGACCGCGCCCGACGGCATGCCGGTCAACGCCGTGCGCGGCCTGATCGACATGATCGCCACCCTGGTGCGGCAATACCGGCCGGCCGAGCTGGTGGCGACGATGGACGCCGACTGGAGGCCCGCCTTCCGGGTGTCGGCGATCCCCACCTACAAGGCCCACCGGGTGGCCCACGGCGACGTCGAGGAGGTCCCCGACACGCTGGTGCCGCAGATCCCGGTGATCGAGCAGGTCCTCGACGCCCTCGGCATCGCGCGCCTCGAGTGCGAGGGCTACGAGGCCGACGACGTCATCGGCACCCTGACCCACCGCTCCAAGGGCGCCGTCGACATCGTCACCGGCGACCGCGACCTGTTCCAGCTGGTCGACGACAGCCGCCCGGTGCGCGTGCTCTACACCGCGCGCGGCATCCGCAACCTCCAGGTGGTCGACGAGGGCTTCGTCACCGAGAAGTACGGCATCCCCGGCCGCGGCTACGCCGACTTCGCCACCCTGCGCGGCGACCCCAGCGACGGCCTGCCCGGCGTCGCGGGTGTGGGCGAGAAGACCGCCGCCTCGCTCATCACCCGCTTCGGCTCGCTGCGGAGCCTGCTGGAGGCGCTCGACGGCGGGGTCACCGAGGGCTTCCCCGCCGGGGCCAGGCTCAAGCTGGCCGCCGCGCGCGACTACCTGTCCGTGGCCCCCGCCGTGGTCGAGGTCGCCCCCGACGCCCCGCTCCCCGACGCCGACCTGACCCTGCCCGCCGAGCCCAAGGACCCCGAGGCCCTCGTACGGCTGGCGGACCGCTACGACCTCAACAGTCCGCTCAACCGGCTGCTCAACGAGCTGGCCAAGTCCGCTAGCTGATCGCCTCCAGGTCCACGATCACCCACTCCTTATCCAGCTTGAACCCGACGGTCCTGCCGTCGGGCATCGCCCAGGCTCCCTCGAAGGGCTCGGCCGGGCCCTTGGCGGGTCCCAGCGCCCCCGCCACGCCCCGGTCCACGTCCCAGATGACCGGCCTGCGCCGGCCGTCCTCGGGGGCGGCGGTGGCCAGGAAACGGTCCTTCAGCAGGCGGCGGGGCACCCCGCCCGCCACGATGGGCAGGTGGGTGGTGCTGCCGTCGGCGGCGACCAGCGTGCTCGATCGCCCCTGCCCGGCCGCGTGGAGGCACTTGGTGAAGCCGCAGGCCACGATCTTCCCCGCGGCCGCCGAGGTGGCCGCGGTGCGTGCCTGGCCGGTCCGCAGGTTGCGCACGGAGGCGAAGCTGCCGTCGCCGTGCGGGCGCGGCCCCGGCGAGCCGATCCACGGCCAGTTCAGCAGATACTGGCCCTCGGTGCCGGGCACGAGCCTCGTGCCCCGGTAGACCCCGCCCGCTCCGAGGGAGTAGACGATCTCCTTGTCGGCGACGGCCAGCGCCGTGGGGTGTCCCGAGCGGTCCCCGGCCGTCATGGACAGGGCCACCTCGGCCGTCCCGCCGCTCACCGGGACCCTCCAGATCTCCACGAGCGAGCCGTCGCGGCCCTTGCGAGCCGTCCACCACACGACTTCGCCGTCACCGGCGGCGAAGTCGGAGGCGAAGACGGTCGAGCCGTCGGGCACCGGGATGTCGGCCAGCTTGGTCACCCGGCCGGAGGCCAGGTCGTAGGTCAGGAGGGCGTCGGCCCTCTCGAAGCTCGACTCGGCCGTGAACAGCAGCGTCGAGGAGTCGAGCAGCAGCCTGGGCACGACCTGGCCGCCCTCGGGCAGCGTCCTGGGGACGCGGTGGACCGCCCGCGGCCACAGCTGCTGCGCCTCGGGGATGACGGCGACCCTTGCGACCGCCTGGCTTCCAGGGCGCGCCGCCTGCATGCCCGCCTGCGCGCCCTGCTGTGCGCTTGACTGTGCGCTTAGCTGCGCGCCCGGCTGTGCGCTTGGCTGCGCGCCCGGCTGTGAGAGCCAGGCGCCGCCACCGGCCACGACCGCCACCGCGGCCGCCGCCAGGGCCCACTTGGGGAGCTCACGCATAGAAGCCCTCCGTCGCGCCCCAGTTCGACAGCCGGATCGTGCCGTTGACGGCGTTACGGCTGCAGGCCTGCAAGGAGACGTGGTTCCACTCGCTGAAGTTGTAGCAGTGGTCCCCGCCGCCGCCCGAGGCGCCGCCGGTGTAGTCGTAGTAGAAGTAGCCGTTCACGTAGGCGCGCACGCCCAGGCCGTCGGCCACGGTGTCCTCCAGGTAGACCATCTCCCACCCGGAGTTGCACCAGTAGACGGCGTCGTCGATGAACCCCGCGTACGCGCTGCCGTTGCCGTTGTAGGTGATGCCGCTGGTGCCCGCGTGGGCCGGCGGCACTCCGACCAGGCACATCCCCATCGCCAGGCAGACCGCCGCGGCCCACCTGGCCAACCGTTTGGTCAGCAAGTGTCACCTCCACGTAGAGATCGTCAATCCCAAAGCCAAGCAGAACCGGGACAAAAGGAAAGATCTTGACGAGGCTCCGCAGCGGTGCTCGCCTGCCGGACCCTCAGCACCCGATAGGTTGATCCCGTGTCGACCAGAATCCGGGTGCCGGAGCAGGCGCATCGCAAGCTGACCGAGGGTTTCGAGCGCATCCGCCGCGAGCAGCAGCTCCCGTCGGCCTTCTCCCAGGCCGCGCTCGACGAGGCCGAGTGGATGGCCACCTCCCCGGCCCACACCGGCCGCGACCTGACCGAACTGCCCTTCGTCACCATCGACCCGCCCGGCTCCATGGACCTCGACCAGGCGCTCTGCATCGAACAGCTCGGCCCTGGCTACCGCGTCTGGTACGCCATCGCCGACGTCGGCGCCTACGTACGGCCGGGCAGCGCGCTCGACGTCGAGGCGCGTCAGCGCGGCGAGACGGTCTACCTGCCCGACGGCAAGGTGCCGCTGCACCCGCCGGTGCTGTCGGAAGGCGCGGCCAGCCTGCTGCCCGGCGCCGACCGGCTGGCCGCGGTCTGGCGCATCGACCTCGACGCCGAAGGGCGCACCATCGGCGCCGACGTCCAGCGCGGCCTGGTGCGCAGCCGCGAACGCCTCGACTACGACTACGTCCAGGCCGCCGTCGACACCGGCACCGCCGACGGCACCCTGCGCCTGCTGGCCCAGGTCGGCCGGCTCCGGCTGGAGCTGGAGCGCGAGCGCGGCGGCGTCACGCTGCCCACGCCCGAGCAGGAGATCGTCGCGCTCGACGCGGCGGCCAGGGAGCGCGAGGACTTCCGGCTGGAATATCGCGTCCCGCTGCCCTCCGAGGCGTGGAACGCCCAGATCTCGCTGATGACCGGGATGGCCGCCGCGGCGATGATGCTCGACGCCGAGCTCGGGCTGCTCCGGGTGCTGCCGCCGCCCCACTCGTCCGACCTGGCCAAGGTGCGCCGCGTGGCGGCCGCGCTCGACGTGCCCTGGCCCGAGGGCGCCACGTACGGCGCGGTCGTGCACGATCTCGACCCGAGCAAGCCGCAGCAGGCCGCCTTCCTGCAGGAGTCCAAGGTGCTGCTGCGCGGCAGCGGCTACGTGGCCTTCAACGGGGCGCCGCCCTCCCACGCCGACCACGCGGCCGTCGCGGCGCCGTACGCCCACGTCACCGCCCCCCTGCGCCGCCTGGCCGACCGCTACGCGGCCGAGATCTGCCTGGCGGTCGCCGCCGGCGAGCCGGTCCCCGACGAGATCCAGGAGGCGCTGCCGGAGGTGCCGGAGATCATGTCGACCACCGGCCGCCGTGCCAACGCCGTCGACCGGGCCTGCGTCGACCTGGTCGAGTCGTTCGTGCTGCGCGACCGGGTGGGGCAGACCTTCGAGGCGTCGGTGATCGACATCGACGAGCGGCGCAAGGGCGGGCTCGTGCAGCTGCTCGACCCGGCGGTCATCGCCCGCTGCGACGGCGAGGCGCTGCCGCTCGGCGAGCGGGTGACCGTACGCCTGGTCAAGGCCGACCCCGCCACCCGCGAGGTGCGCTTCACCCTCGCCTAGAGGGACCGCGAGCAGGGGCGGGGCTCATGGCGCCGTCACGGGGCCCGCAACCCGGCACCACCTCGGGCGACCTCGGGCGCGGTCGGGCCACCTCGGGCCACCTCGGGCCACCTCGGGCCACCTCGGGGCACCTCGGGCGCCACCAGACGACCTCGGGCGACCTCGGGCAATCTCGGGCAACCTCGGGCAACCTCGGGCGCGGTGCCGACCACGTGGTGCCGCCCCCGGCACGTCGGGGACCTAGGAGCCGCGAGCTGCCCCCGGCGCGGCACGTCGGACACCCTAGGAGCCGCTCCCGACGCGGTCTCGGGGCGCCTCGGGCTCAGGGGCCGCGCCGGGCTCGGGTGCGGTCGGGGGCTGCGCTGTCACCTGGGGCCTGACCGCTCCCACCCCGGCCAGGCAGACGAGCACGATCCCCGCCGCCTGTACAGGCCCGGGGATCTGGCCCAGCAGCACGACGCCCACCACCAGCGAGATCGCCGGCTCCAGGCACATCAGCACCCCGAACACCGCACTCGGCAGGCGCCGCAACGCCATCAGCTCCAGCGTGAAGGGCACGACCGGCAGCAGCAGCGCGAGCAGCGCGGCCTGCCACACCACCTCGAAGCTCAGCCCGGCAGCGGCCTGCGGCAGCCCCACCACGGCGACGGCGACCATGGCGGCGGGCATCGAGATGGCCAGCCCCTGCACCCCCGGCAGCCGCTCCCCCACGCGCTGGGTGAGCAGGATGTAGGCGCCCCAGCACACCCCGGCCCCCAGCGCGAAGGCCACGCCCAGCAGGTCGGTGCCGCCCTCCCAGGGACTGGTCAGCGCGAGCACCCCCGCCAGCGCCAGCGCGGGCCACAGCAGCCCCCACCGCCCGCTGCGCCGCAGCACGGCCACGCCCAGCGGCCCGAGGAACTCCAGGGCTGTGGCGGTGGCCAGCGGGATCCGGGCGATCGCCTCCACGAACAACACGGTCATGAAGCCGGTCACCACCCCGAGCAGCAGCGACCACCCGACGTCGGCACGGGGCAGCGAACGGATCCGCGGCCGGGCCAGCGCCACGAAGAACACGGCGGCGAAGGCCAGCCGCAGCCAGGCGCTGCCGGCGGGTCCCACCCGATCGAACAGGCCTGTCGAGGCGCCCAGGCCGATCTGCACGCTCGCCATGGAACCCAGAGCCATGCCGACGGCGCCCAGGCGGGAGCCGGAGGAGAAAGTGGAGGTCGTCATGGCGTCCATGTCACTGCATGGACTACGTCCGCGTCCACCACATGATCGCGGACTATATATCCGCATATCCTGGACAGATGGATACCCGGCTCCTGCGCGTCCTGGTCGAACTCGAACGCCGCGGCACCCTGCGCGCCGTCGCCGAGGCCACCGGCTACGGCACCTCGGCCGTCTCCCAGCAACTGGCCACCCTCGAACGCGACGTGGGCGCCACCCTCGTCGAGCCCGACGGCCGCCGGTTGCGGCTGACACCCGCCGGTGAACTGCTGGCCGACCACGGGCGCCGCATCCTCGCCGCCGTCGCCGAAGCCCGCGCCGCACTCGACCCGCTCAGCGAACCCAGCGGCACCCTGCGCATCGCCGCCTTCGCCGGGGCCCTCTCACGCGACCTGCTGCCGGTGGCACGCAGGCTCGCGGTCAGCCATCCGTCGCTGCGGCTGCTGCTCAGCGAGCACGAGCCGGACGAGGTGTTCGAGCTGCTCGACTCGGGGCGGATCGAGCTGGGGTTCGTGTACGACTACAACCTCGTGCCGTGTGCCGGCCGCGAGCCCACGGAGTTGCTGTGCGACACACCGCTCGTGCTCGCCGTCCCAGCCGCCCTCGCCACCGCGTACGGCTCCAGCGAGCAGGGTGAGCAGTGGCCCTCGACGGACGCCGCCCTCGGCAGCACGCGGGGCGGCTCGACGCCGACGACCCGCACGCTCGTCTCCGGCGCACCGGGGGCAACGGCTTCCGAGGCAGGCGCGTCCTTCACGGGCACGTCGGGCGTCGAGGCGGGCGGGCCGACCTCGGAGGCTGCCGTGTCACTCGACGACGGGACAGGCCTCGAGGCGGGCACGACGCTCGGCGGAGGGACGGACATGACGCTCGGCGGAGGGACGGACGCGCTTCCCAACGCCCGGCCGGGCGCGGCGCTCGACGGTGGGCCGGGCGCGTCAATCGACGCCCGGCCGGGGGCGACGCTCGACAGAGGGGCGGGTGCGGCCCTCGAGGGCACGCTGGGCGGTGCCGCTCGACGTGGTGGTGCGCCGTTTCTTGACGCGCTGGCCCGGTGGGCCGACACGCCCTGGGTGGTCAACTCGCGGAGCCGGGCCGATGACGAGCTGGCGGCGCGGGTGTGTGCGCTGGCCGGGTTCACGCCCGTGGTGGCGCACCGGGCCGACAGTCTCGAGCTCGTCCTGGACATCGTCGAGTCGGAGCTGGGCATCGCCCTGGTGCCCGCCTTCCTGCCGCCGCGGGCGGGGGTGAGGCTGCTGCCGCTTCATGGGCTCGACGTGCGGCGGCGCATGTACGCGGTCACGCGGCCCGGCGGGTGGCGGTGGCCTGGGGTGCGGCTTGTCGTCGATCAGGTCCTCGCCGGGATCTGACCCCTGGAAGGCGGGAAAGCCGCCCCGGACGCGGGGCGGCTTTCCGGGTAACCGGTTCCGGGTGTCACTCACTTCTTGAGGGGGCTCCAGCCCGCGCCGACGCCCATGAGGTGGAGCGCGACGCAGAGCAGGCCGGCGGTGCCGAGGGTGGCGACGGTGACCACGCCGCCGACGGCGACGCCGGCGATTTCGAAGACGAGGGCGAGGACGAACAGCAGGGCGGCAAGGAGAGCGAACATCTTCCAACCTCCGGGCGGGGTGGCCGCACTCCGCGGGTGGGCGGGCCTCAGCGGTAGTGCGTCCGAGGGCTTTTACGCGTTCGACATGGGGATTTCCGCTGCGATCATCCCGGAAACTGACCACATGGTGACGTTGGGTGAACCTACGAACACGTCACTTTGACCGGGCGGTCAGTTTGCCGCCACGGCCTCGATCTCCAGGAGCCACGCCTCGTCGTAGATGCCGGTGATGATGATCGTCAGTGCGGGCATGTGCTCGCCGAGCACCTCCTTGCGCACCTCGTAGTTCTCCCGCCGGTACTGGCGGTCCGACAGGAAGACGGTCACCTTGACCAGGTCCGTCAGGCCCATGCCCGCCTCGGCGAGCACCGACTCGACGTTGCGCCAGGCCAGGCGCGCCTGGTCGGCGAAGGTCCCGGGCACGTGGCCGTCGGCGTCGACGGGGATCTGGCCGCTGACGAACAGCAGGCGGGAGACGTCGGTGGCCAGGGCGCCCTGGCAGTAGGCCGACTCAGGGCGGAACGACGTGATGGTCACGGGACCTCCATGGCGGTGTAGTACACGCACGCGGCGTCGTGGTGGTTGGCGAAGGAGTGCACCTGGTCGCCGTCGTAGTACAGGGAGTCGCCCGCCTCGAGCAGGTAGCCCTCGCCGGCGACGGTGACGGTGAGCCGGCCGCTCTCGACGGCGACGTATTCGCGCGAGCCCGCCGCGTGGGCGGCGAACTCGCCGAGGACGACGTGCGGGGGGACGGTGGTGCGAATGAACTCGAACTCCACGCCCGGCAGGTTCGGCGACAGGATGCGGCGTTCCCACCCGCCGGGGTCGACGAGGGCGCGCTGCTGCTCGTGGCGGATGACCATGACCTTGGCTCTGGTGCTCTCGTCGAGCAGCCGGGCCGCGGTGGTGCCCAGGCCGGTGGCCAGGCGCGCCAGCACGATCACGGTGGGAGCCTTCAGCCCCCGCTCGATGGTGGAGATCATGCTCCGGCTGACCCCGCTGGCGGCGGCCAGCCCTTCCAGCGTGACGCCCCGCCGTACGCGCTCGGTTCTGAGCCGCTCTCCCAACGCCACAAGATCCACGAATGGCACTATAGCGAACTATTTCCACCAAAGGAGAACGTGACGGGATTCACTCCCTCGGGACGTCACGCTTGGCCGCCCCGTTTCGTCTTGTTGTCGAGACGGATCCGAAGGGGGACCCATGCGTCGCGAGTTCCGGTTTTCCCACTGGTCGTTCATGTTCGCCGAGATCGCCCTGTGGTCGTTCGGGGTTCTGATGGTGACCGGGGCGATCCTCATGTTCTTCTTCGACCCCAGCATGGCCCCGGTCACCTACGACGGCACCTACGCCCCGCTGCGCGGCACCCAGGTGAGCCGGGCCTTCGACTCCACGATGCACCTGAGCCTGGAGGTGCGCGGCGGGCTGCTCATCCGCCAGATGCACCACTGGGCGGCGCTCGTCTTCGTGGCCGCGGTCGCGTTGCAGCTGCTGCGCATGTTCGCCACCGCCGCCTACCGGCGGCCCCGCACCGCGCAGTGGCTCATCTGGGTGGCGCTGCTGCCGCTGGGCATGGCGGCGGGCGAGACCGGCCACATCCTGCCCGACGACATGCTGTCGGGCGGCAGCCTCTGGCTGATCAAGTCGGTGCTGCAGTCGCTGCCGCTGGTGGGCAGCTATGGTGTGATGCTGCTGTTCGGCACCGACTTCCCCGGCCAGAGCGTGATCACGACCCTGTACTGGGGACACGCGCTCGTCATCCCCGCCGTGATGGCCGCGCTGCTGGCCGCGCGCGCCTGGCTCGTGCGGCGCAACGGCCACACGCACTTCACCGACGCGGCGCCCGCCAGGCCGGGCGCGCGCCCGCTGATGGCGGTCGCGACGCTCGGCATGCTGATCGTCCTCGGCTTCGCCTTCCAGGTCGCGCCCATCTGGCTGTACGGCCCCGCCAGGCCCACCCAGATCTCGGCCGGATCGGTCCCCGACTGGTACATGGGCTTCCTCGACGGCGCCCTGCGGCTGATGCCCGGCTGGGAGGTGACGCTCGGCGGCTACACCCTGAGCCTGGCCGTCCTGGTCCCCGTCATCGTGCTGCCAGGGATCTTCTTCACCGTCCTGGCGCTCTACCCGCTGGCCGAACGCCGGCTGCTGAAGGGGCGAGGGGCGAGCGCCACGCTGGAGCGGCCGCGGCAGGCGCCGGTGCGCACCGCCATCGCCGTCGCGGGAGTGGCCTTCTACGGACTGCTGTGGGCCTCGGCCGCCAACGACCAGTTCGCCCACCAGTTCCAGCTGACCGTCGAGACCGTGACGATCTTCTTCAGGTACGCCGTGGTCATCGGCCCGGTGGTGGCCTTCCTGGTCACCCGCTGGATCTGCCTCGGCCTGCAGAGCGCCGACCGGCATGAGGCCGAGCACGGCGTGGAGACCGGCGTGATCGTGCGCTCGCCGGACGGCGGCTTCCACGAGCGGCTCGTCCCCGCGGGGCACGCGATCGCGCCCCGCGGGAACGATCAGACCAGCGAGGAGTAGGCGACGACGCCGCGGCGCATCGCGTCGATGGCCTTGGAGGCGGTCTGCCTGACCGGGCTGCCGGGCGGGCAGGCGTCGCCGAGCTGCGACAGCAGGTCCATCAGCTGCTTGACCCAGCGCACGAAGTCGCCCGCCGCCAGCTCGTTGCCGTTGATGCCGTCCATCAGCACCGCGTCGAGGGAGTGACCCTTGGTCCAGCGGAAGGCCGCCCAGGCGAAGCCCATGTCGGGCTCGCGGATGATGGACACGCCGTTGTCGCGCTCGATGCCCTCCAGCTCGCCCCACAGCCGGATCATGGCCGTCAGGGCGTCCTGGGCGTTGCCCGCGGGGATCTTCGGGCGGCGCGCGTCGTCGGACTGGCGCGACTCGAAGACCAGGGCGGACACGCACGCGGCCAGCTCGGCGGGCTCCAGCTTGTCCCACAGGCCGGAGCGCAGGCACTCGGCCGTGAGCAGGTCGAGCTCGGTGTACAGGCGGCCCAGGCGGCGGCCCGCCTCGGTGACGGTCTCGCCCTCCAGGTAGCCGAGCTGCTCCAGCACGCCGCAGACCCGGTCGAAGGTGCGCGCGATGACGTGGGAGCGGCCCTCGACCCGGCGGCGCAGCCCCTCGGTCTCGCGCAGCAGCTTGTAGTAGCGCTCGGCCCACCGGGCGTGGTCTTCGCGCTCGTCGCACCCGTGGCAGGGGTGCTGGCGGATCAGGCGGCGCAGCTCCAGCAGCTCGGCGTCCTCGACGGCGTGGTCGCGGGCCCGGTCGGGCTTGCCCAGGTCACGGTCGCCGACCTTGGCCAGCAGCGTCGAGACCAGGTTGGCGCGTTCCTTCGGGGAGCGCGAGTTGAAGTTCTTCGGGATGCGCAGCGTCTCGATCGGCTCGACGGGCACCGGGAAGTCGGCCGGGTCGAGCTTCTTGACCTGCTTGCCGATCGTCAGGACCAGCGGGCGCGGCCCCTCGCCGCGCGGGGTGATGCCGGGGTCGAGGACGATGGCCAGCCCCGCACGGCGCCCGCCGGGGACCCTGATGACGTCGCCGGGCTTGAGGGCCTCCAGCGAGCGCAGCGCCGCGGCACGCCGGGCGTGGCCGCGCTGCTTGGCCAGCTCCGCCTCGCGGTCGGACAGCCGGCGGCGCAGCGCGGCGTATTCGGGGAAGTCGCCCAGGTGGCAGGTCATGGCGTCCTTGTAGCCCGCCAGGGCCTCCTCGTGCTTGCGCAGCTGCCTGGCCAGCCCCACCACGGCCCGGTCGGCCTGGAACTGGGCGAAGGAGGCTTCGAGCAGGGTGCGGGCACGCTCGCGGCCGAACTGGCCGACGAGGTTGACCGCCATGTTGTACGACGGCTGGAACGACGAGCGCAGGGGGTAGGTGCGGGTGCCGGCCAGGCCCGCGACCGACAGCGGGTCCATGCCCGGCTGCCACAGCACCACCGCGTGGCCCTCGACGTCGATGCCGCGCCGCCCTGCCCGGCCGGTGAGCTGGGTGTACTCGCCCGGCGTCAGGTCGGCGTGCATCTCGCCGTTCCACTTGTCGAGCTTCTCGATGACCACCGTGCGGGCGGGCATGTTGATGCCCAGGGCGAGGGTCTCGGTGGCGAAGACGGCCTTGACCAGGCCGCGCACGAACAGCTCCTCGACGACCTCCTTGAAGGCCGGGAGCATGCCCGCGTGGTGGGCGGCCAGGCCGCGCTCCAGGCAGTCGCGCCACTCCAGGAAGCCGAGCACGGCCAGGTCCTCGTCGGGCAGGTGCGCGGTGCGCTCGTCGACGATCTGGCGGATCTCGTGCTTCTCGCGCTCGTCGGTCAGCCGGATCCCGGCGTAGAGGCACTGCATCACGGCCGCGTCGCAGCCGGCGCGGGAGAAGATGAAGGTGATCGCCGGCAGCAGGCCCTCGGAGTCGAGCTTCTCGATCGTCTGCGCGCGGTCGGGCGGCCGGTTGCGCGGCGGCCTGCCGTACCCTCGCCTGCCCCCGCGTCCGGCCAGGCGCTCCTCGTCGCGGGCGATGCGCATCAACGACGGGTTGATGTGCTTGGGCCCCCCGTGGTCGGTACCGTCGCCGGCCTCGGTGGTGAACATGTCGTAGATGCGGTGGCCGACCATCATGTGCTGCCACAGCGGCACCGGGCGGTGCTCGTCGACGATGACGGTCGTGTCGCCGCGCACGGTGCCGAGCCACTCCCCGAACTCCTCGGCGTTGCTCACGGTCGCCGACAGGGCGACGATGCGCACCGACTCGGGCAGGTGGATGATGACCTCTTCCCAGACCGCGCCGCGGAAGCGGTCGGCCAGGTAGTGCACCTCGTCCATCACCACGAACGCCAGGCCCGACAGGGTGCCGGAGCCGGCGTAGAGCATGTTGCGCAGCACCTCGGTCGTCATGACGACGATCGGCGCCTCGCCGTTGACGCTGTTGTCGCCGGTGAGCAGGCCCACCTTGGCGGTGCCGTACCTCTTGACCAGGTCGTTGTACTTCTGGTTCGACAGCGCCTTGATCGGGGTGGTGTAGAAGCACTTGCGCCCCTGCTCCAGGGCCAGGTGCACGGCGAACTCGCCGACCACCGTCTTGCCGGAGCCCGTGGGCGCGGCCACCAGCACGCCGTCGCCGGCTTCCAGGGCGCGGCAGGCGTCGAGCTGGAACTCGTCGAGATCGAAGTCGTACAGCCCGCGGAAGGAGGTCATCGCGGGGCCGTCGCCGGAGAGCTTCTCCCGGAAGGCCGCGTACCGTTCCGCTGGTGAAGCTGGCGTCGTCATGCCTGTCAGCCTACCGAAACCAAGATTCCGGTCCGTCCAAGCCGGGCGCCTTTACAAAGTAATAACGCTGAGAGCTGCGGGAACGACCTCGCACGTCACCGGAATCGCCCCGACCCGCTCCCCGTCGGCGTAGGCCACGACGTCGGGCGCCTCCACCCTGACGCTGCGCGCCCGCCTGGTGATGACCGCCGGATGGCTCACGTGGGTGCCCTTGAAGACGCGCGGGAAGGTGCGCAGGAACTCCCCCTTGCCCACCGCCCCGAGGATCGTCACGTCGAGCAGGCCGTCGTCGTAGAGCGCCGACGGGCAGACCTTCATCCCCGCCCCGTAGGAGCAGGTGTTGCCGACGGCGACCAGCATCGCCTCCAGTTCCAGCACCTCCTGCTCGTCGAGCACGACGCGGAAGGGGATCGGCTGGAACGAGCGCAGCTCCTGGGCGAGGGCGACGAGGTACTTGGCCACGCCGCGGGGGCGGGTCAGGCGGTTGGCGCGCTCGTTGACGCGGGAGTCGAATCCGCAGCAGACCACCCCGGCGAACCACTCGTCGGCGATGCGGGCGGCGTCGACCACGCGCGGCGTGCCGCCGAGCACCACGTCGGCCGCCGCCAGGGTGTCCTTGGACGGCAGGCCGAAGGCCGAGGCGATGTCGTTGCCGGTGCCCGCGGGGATGATGCCCAGGGGCACGTCGGTGCCCGCCACCGCCTGGAGCGCCAGATGCACCAGCCCGTCGCCGCCGAAGGCCACCAGGGCGTCGGGACGTTCGGCCACGGCCGTGCAGGCACGGTCGAGCGCGTCGGCCGCGTCGTCACCGACGATGACGCTCACGTCGGCGCCGCGCGAGCGCAGACGGCGCACCACCGGCTCCATCAGGCGCAGCGCGCCGCCGTTGCGGGCGGTGGGGTTGGCCAGCAGGGCCAGGTGCGGGGACACGCCCGCAACCTACCGGCGTTCCCCTTCCGAATCCAGAGGTTCCTCGTCGACGGGCAGCTCGGAGGCCTCGTCGTCGGACAGGTCGGCGAACTCGTCGTTCTTGGCGGCGCGCTTCTCACGCACGTACATGAACAGCTCGGCCGCCACGAACAGGATGATCATGGGCAGGGCCAGCCCGATCATGGCCATGGGGTCGCCGCCGGGTGTGACCACCGCTCCGAAGACGAACATCAGGAAGATGATCATCCGGCGGTGCTTGGCCACCGTGGCGTGGGACAGCACGCCCAGGATGTTGAGGAAGATCAGCACCAAGGGCAGCTCGAACGACACACCGAAGATCACGATCATGATCAGGATGTAGTCGAGGTAGTCGTCGATGCCGATCGTGGCCACCGAGCCGTCGACACTGAAGGACAGCAGGAACGCCAGGCTGGTGTCCATGATCACGTAGGCCAGGAAGGCGCCGCCGACGAACAGCGGGACGGCCAGGCCCAGGAAGGTGATCGCGTAACGCTTCTCCTTGTTGTACAGCGCGGGGGTGACGAAACCCCAGAGCTGGTACAGCCAGACGGGCGAGGCAATGATCATGCCTACCATCGCCGAGACCTTCAGCGTGATGAAGAAGGACTGGAAGATGCCCGTGTAGGTCAGGCTGCATTCGCCGGTGAGCTGGCGAGAGGCCTCCGTGGAGCAGTAGGGCTCCTTCAGCACTGCCCATACCGGATCGAAGACCAGGAATCCGACCACCATGGCCAAGACCACGGCCGCCATCGAGATGAGGATGCGGTTCCGCAGCTCGCGCAGGTGGTCCATGAGGGGCATGCGCCCCTCGGGGTCAGGGGGTGGGCTGTTCTTGCCCGACCGCTTGAGCAGCGCCATCGCTGATGCTTACGCCTTCTTGTCGGCCTGGGCGGAGGCGCGCAGCCGGGCGGCCTCTTCCTCGAGCTTGCGGGCCTGCTCCTCCGGGCTCAGCACGGGGGTGGCCTGCAGCGGCTGCGGCTGCTGCTGGACGGTGTAGGTCTTGACGTCCTCGTCGGGGTCTTCGGACAGCTTGCTCGTCTCGGCCTTGAAGATCCGCAGCGACCGGCCGACACCACGAGCCAGGTCCGGCAGCTTCTTGGCGCCGAAGAGCAGCACAAGAGCCAGCAGGATCAGGATGATTTCCGTAGGTCCCAGGTTCATGCGACTTCCTTAAATGCCCAGATGGCTGTTCTCAGCCACGATCGTACGCTGCCCTGAGGACAGTCTCATCCCTCCGACGGCCGTTCTGTCCCAAATGTTTCATGAGCTGCGGCGATTTGCCTGTTCAGGCCGCGGGCCGCCACGAGCACCCGGATGCCCAGGACGGCCAGCACGAGCAGGCCCGCCGCGCCGACGCCCACGTAGATCCACGTCATGGGGCAGAAGAGTACAACGCCAGGGCCCGCCCGGCCTCGGCCCGAACCTTCTCGGCCAGGCTCTCCGGCGAGACCACCCGCCCGGTGTCGCCCAGGCGCAGCATCAGCTTGAGCACCCAGTCGTCGTCGCGGGCGCGCAACGTGATGCGCAACCGGCCCTCGCCCAGCTCGGCGGCCTCCTCGTAGGGGTAGTACTCGGCCACCCAGCGGCCGGCCGCGGTCACCTCGAGCACCACGAGCCGGTCGGTCGGCGAGGGGCGGAAGACGCCCTGTGTCACGTCGATCGGCTCGGCCTCGGCCGGAGGGCTGGAGGGCACGTCGAGCACCTCCACCGACATCACGCGGTCGAGGCGGAACAGGCGCATGCCCTCGGCGCGGTAGCACCAGCCCTCCAGGTAGGTGCGGCCGTCGGCCATCACCAGCCTGGTCGGGTCGACCTCGCGCGGGGTGACCTCGTCGCGGCCGGGCACGTAGTAGCGCAGCGAGACCCTGCGGCCCCTGACCAGCGCCTCGCGCACGAGCGGGAGCGCGTCGGGCGTGGCGTCGACGTCGATTTCCACCTGGTTGCTGACCGCCGCCGCGCCCGCGCCCGCCGCCTGCTCCAGCTTGGCCACGACCCTCGGCAGCGCGTCGCCCTGGGCGACCTCCGGCATCGCGCCGATCATGCGCAGCGCCACCAGCAGCGCGCTGGCCTCGTCGATGCCCAGCCGCAACGGCCTGGCGATCGTGTCGGCGTTGTCGATGACGATCTCGCCGCCGTCCCACGACACGTCGATCAGGTCGCCCGGCGTGTGGCCGGGCAGCCCGCACATCCACACGAGCTGGAGATCGTCGATGAGCTGCTTCTCGCTCAGCCCGAACACCTGGGCCACCTCGCCGACCTGCGCCCCGGGGTGGGACATCAGGTACGGCACCAGCGCCAGCAGTCTCGGCAGCCGGTCGGCCGCTCCACTCATGCCCATGCCCCCTTGAGCCTTCTGATGACCGCGTCGCGGGCGTCGGGCGGCTCCACCACCTGCACGTCGGCGCCCAGGCTGGCCAGCCATCCGGCCAGCCGCTCGGGGTCGGCGAAGGTCAGCTCCGCCCGATCCCATTCCTCGTCGGCGGGGCGCACGGCCCTGGCGATCTGCCGCAGGCCCTCGCCCGTGCCCTTTCTCACCAGCACGATCGCGGTGCGCTCCTCCATCGGCTCGCCCTCGGGGAAGCCGACCATCTCGCGCAGGTCGACGCCGTCGGGGACGGTGAAGGGCCCCTTCAGCGTGGCGACCTCGCCCATGATCCGCGACAGCCGGAAGGCGCGCGGCGCGTCACGGTCGCGGTCGAAGCCCGCCAGGTACCAGCGGCCGCGGCGCGAGACCACGCCCCACGGCTCCACGGTGCGGGTGCGGACGTTCTCGCTGCCCGAGGCGCGGTAGTCGAAGCGCACCACCTTGCGGTCGCGCACCGCCTCCCACAGCGCGGGGAAGGCCGGGTCCTTGCTGTCGACGCGAAGCTCCAGGGCGCCGCCCAGCGGCGAGGCGTCGGTCTGCACGCCGCCCGCGCGCAGCTTCAGCAACGCGCCTGAGGCGGCGTCGGCCAGGCTCGCGCGCTGCCACACCTGGGCGGCCAGGCCCAGCACCGCCGCCTCGTCGGGCTCCAGCGTGATCTCGGGAAGCTCGTAGGACTGACGCTCGATCTTGTAGCCGGGCTCGTCCTCCCACGGGTCGCGCATCACCTCGATGGGGATGCCGATCTCGCGCAGCTCGTTCTTGTCGCGCTCGAACATGCGCTGGAAGGCCTCGTCGCTCTCGCGGTCGTAGCCGGGAACGGCCTGGCGGATCTGCTCGGCCGACAGCGGACGCCGCGTCGCGAGCAGGCAGATCACAAGATTCAGCAACCGCTCGGTTTTCCTGCGCGACATCGTCCCCTCCACGTATAGCCTGCCCTGCGTGATCCGATGGCGCAAAGGCGAGGTGCTCGAGATCCGGCGCGAGTGGCCGGGAGCGGTGGAGCTGGTGGTCTCCGTCGCCTCGGAGGGCACCTGCCGGGCGCTGGCCTATCCAGCGCTCGTGGGCCGCCCCGAACCCGGTGACGAGGTGCTGCTCAACACGACCGCGCTCGCGATGGGTCTCGGTACGGGAGGTTACGCCATGGTGGTGGCCCTGCCGAACCGTTTGCCGGAAGATCCGTCGGGCCCCGGCCACCTGGTGAAGGCCCGGTACACGCCGCTGCAGGCCACGGTGCTCGGCGCGGACGAGCAGGACTCGCCGTGGCACGAGGTCCTGCGCGAGGCCGACACCCTCGACGGCATGCCCGTCGTGGTCGCCGACCTCCACTCGGCGCTGCCCGCCGTCCTGGCCGGACTGCCGCGTACGGCCCGCGCCGTCTACGTGATGCTCGACGGCGGCGCGCTGCCCGCGTGGTTCTCCATGTCGTGCGCGCAGCTGAAGGAGGCGGGCTGGCTGGAGGCGGTCGTCACGGTCGGCCAGGCCTTCGGCGGCGACGTGGAGGCCGTCACCACCCACACCGGGCTGCTGGCCGCCCGCCACGTGCTCGGCGCCGACGTGGCGATCGTCACCCAGGGGCCTGGCAACCTCGGCACCGGCACCCGGTGGGGTTTCTCCGGGGTGTCGGCGGGCGAGGCGGTCAACGCCGCCGCCGTCCTGGGCGGGCGCCCGGTCGCGGCGCTGCGGGTGAGCGAGGGCGACGCCCGCGAGCGGCACCAGGGGTTGTCGCACCACTCGCTGACCGCCTACGGCAGGGTGGCGCTGGCGTCCGCCCTGGTCGCGGTGCCCGCGCTGCCGGGCCCGTTCGGCGAGCGGGTGCGCGAGCAGGCGCAGGCCCTGGCCGTACGGCACGAGCTGGTCGACGTCGAGCTGGAGGGCCTGCGAGAGGCGCTCGACGCCTCCCCCGCGCGCCTGTCGACGATGGGGCGCGGCCTCGACGGCGACCTGGCCTACTTCCTGGCCTCCGCGGCGGCCGGACGGCTGGCCGCCGCCCTTCTGGCGGAGAGCGGGCCTCCTCCCAACGGGTGACGCGGTCCCTACCGTGGCACGACGACAGGCGCCCCGGCCGCGCGAGACCGTGGAGGCATGAGACGTATCGCCATCGGGGCCGCAGGCCTGCTCGTGACGGCTCTCCTGGCCGCCTGCGGGGGCACCGCCTCCACGTCCGCCCACGGGGGCGGCCACTCCGCCGGGGGCTCGCCCTCGGCCTCCACGCACGGGGGGCCGCACTCCGCCTCGCCGACTCCGCCGGCCGCGGCGCTGCGCACGGGTGAGAGCTTCGTGACGCTCACCATGGCCGAGCCGTACACGCCCAAGCCGACCGGCGGCGGCACCGACGAATACCGCTGCTTCCTGATCGACCCGAAGATCGTCGCGCCCGACACCTACCTCGCCGGCACCCAGTTCCTGCCGGGCAACGGCGACGTCGTCCACCACGCGATCTTCTTCCGCGCCGACAAGGTCGGCCAGGCGCGCAAGCTCGACACCGAGTCGCCGGATCCCGGCTGGACCTGCTTCGGCGACGCCGGCGTCGAGGGGGACTGGATCGGGCACTGGGCGCCGGGCACCAACGAGGTGCTGCTCGACCCGAAGCTCGGCTATCCGATGGCTCCGGGCAGCATGCTGATCATGCAGGTGCACTACAGCACGCTGGCGCTCGGCGGCAAGCCCGCGACGAGCGACCAATCGGGCGTGCGGATGCGGATGGCCAGCGGCAAGCGCACGCCGCTCGGCACCGCGCTGTTCCCCGCGCCCGTCGAGCTGCCGTGCACCGACGCGGAGAAGGGCCCGCTGTGCTCGCGCGAGGCGGCCGTGGCCGACGTGGGCAAGCGGTTCGGCGAGCGGTCCCTGTCGCAGATCCAGCAGCTCAGCGAGTGGTGCAACGGCAACAAGCCGGTCGCGGGCGCCACCCAGTCGTGCACGATCCCGGTCGAGCAGCCGGCGACCATCCACGCGCTGGCGGGGCACATGCACCTGCTCGGGCGCTCGATCAAGGTCGAGCTGAACGGCAAGACGCTGCTCGACGTGCCGCAGTACAACTTCGACAACCAGGCGTTGCAGCCCCTCGATGAGCCGGTCGCCGTCAAGAAGGGCGACAAGGTCACCGTCACCTGCACCCACGACGCCGGGCTGCGCGCCCAGCTGCCGGTGCTGAAGGACCTGCCGCCGCGCTACGTCGTCTGGGGCGAGGGCACCCAGGACGAGATGTGCCTGGGGATCGTGGTGGTCTCGTAGAAGTCCTTGAAGGTGAAGGCGTGCGGGGTGGGGCCGTGCTCGCGCAGGTGCTCCAGCCGCTCCAGTCCGTGCTTGAGCGAGGGGATCTCGCCCTCCTCCACCCACCACAACACCGCGCTCGGCAGGGTGGTGTGGTGGAACCACTCCCGGCGGCGGCGCAGGTAGGGCAGGTGGCCGGTGCGGTAGATGAAGTCCCACAGGGCCTGGCGCGACTCCCAGATGGAGTAGGTGACGGCGAAGTCGCCGTAGTCGTGGTCGACCAGCGCGGTCGGGTCGTCGTCGCTGCCCTTCAGGCGCCACACGAAGCCGGGAGTGCTCTCCGCGAGCTCGTTGATCGGGCCCAGGGCGTTCTTGAAGTCGGCCATCACGGGGTCGTCGAGGGGCGCGACCATGCGCGCCACGTTCAGCTGTGCGAGATGCATGCGACCACTATGTCAATTTTTGTTTGTTTTAGAAACCGCGACGCAGCACTCACCCGGTCTCGGGTCCAGGCTCGCGCGGGCGGGATCCTGCCCCAGCCCCTGGAGCAGGCCCTGGCACAACGCCAGGTTGAGCGAGCAGACCAGCACCGGCTGCTCCTCGGCGAGGGTGTGGAAGGGGCAGTTGCGCAGGCGGATCTGTTCGCCCTCGGCGTACGGCTCGTAGCCGCGCTCCCGCAGCGTCTCCAGCAGGTCTCCGCCGCCGGCGGCCAGCTTCTCCCCCGCCTTCCTGGCCGCCTGCTCGGCCTTGTCCTGGGCGTCGAGCAGCTCGACCGTCTCGGCCAGGACCGCGGCTAGCGTGACGTAGTCGCGGGGAGGCAGGGAGACGGCGCGCTCCCGCCTGGCGCGGGTGTATACCTTGGCCGGGCGCCCGCTGCCGGGGCCCTTCTTCACCGGGGGCTGGAAGCCGCTGTCGAGGAGTCCGGCCTCGACCAGCTTGTCGAGGTGGAAGGCGGCCAGGGTGCGGGAGATGCCGGCCGCCTCGGCCGCCTCGGCGCGGCCCACGGGGCGGGGAGAGGCGGCGACCAGGTCGTAGAGCCGTCGCCGCGCCGGGTCGGCCAGACCCGCCAGCGCCTCGAGGTCGTCGGTGCTGCTCACATGGCGAGTCTAGGGCGATCCAGTGCCCGATCCCGGCCCGCGGAGGGGCGGGCCGGGATCGGGCACTGTCACGTCAGGCGGCGGCGCGGGCGGCGAGGGCGATGGTGGCCGACTGGCTGACGCCGTTGACCGTCACCGAGATCACCACCTGCCCCGCCCTGATCGCCGTGAGCGTGCCGCCGGCCGGGTCGAGCCAGGCCACGTGCCACGGCTTGAGCCCCGCCCTGCCGCCGATGTGCAGTGACGGCGAGCCCGACCACTGCGCCGACACCGGGTAGGCGACCGGCACGACCCGGCTGCCCTGGGCCAGCGAGGCGCTGACCTTGCCCGGCGTGCCGACCTCGACCGACGACGGCGCCGAGAGCGTCAGCGTGTCGACGTGCGGGCGCACCTGGGCGCCGATCCACGTGGGCGCGTCGACGAACCAGTTGCGCCGCACGTGCGCGGCCTCCGCCTCGCTGACGGGGTCGACGCCCCACAACGACCAGCCGGTGAAGCCGCCGTCGTCGGCGGGGGTGGCCGGGTTCTTGCCGGAGTTGCCGTTGATCAGGTACGGCACGGCGTCGACCCGGGAGGCGTGGAAGGTGCCCACGTGGGAGCCGATGAACGCCGCTCCCTTGCCGGTCTCCCGCTGGAAGTCGGCCAGCCAGCCCTCGACGAGCGCGGCCTCCTTGCGGTCGCCGAGCTGGCTGCCCTTGCCGGGGGTGGGGTCGCGCGGCGGCACGTGGAAGAGCACCACGACCGAGCCCACCGCCGCGTCCTCGGCCGCCGCGTCGAGCTGCGAGCGCAGCAGGGCGACCTGGTCGAAGCCGCCGCCGCGCAGGTTCAGGCGCGAGGTGTCGAGGGTGACGAACCTCGTGCCCTTGTGGTCGAAGCTCCGGTACGTGTCGCCGAAGGCGGCCTTGAAGTTGTCGATCTTGCCGCCCATCACCTCGTGGTTGCCGGGGACGTAGTAGTAGGGCAGCGTCCCGGCCAGTTCCTCGTCGAGGATGCGCTTGGCCAGCTCGAAGTCCGCGGGGGACGCCTCGTCCACGAGGTCACCGTTGATCAGCAGGAAGTCGGGCTTGGCCGCCTTGATCTCCTGCAGGGTGCGGCGGGCGTTGCGGACGATGTCGCTGTCGGGGTCGCGGGCGACGAACTGCGCGTCGGACATGACGGCGAAGCGCCACGAGGACTCCGACACCGACGGCACGACGACGGGGTCGGCGACCTTGGCCACCGGCGGCACGGTCACCGGCGGCGGCACCTTTGCCACCAGCCCGTCGATGACGATCTCGTTGGTGTACTTGGCGTCCGGCTTGGTCTCGGCCACGTAGAAGCGCCGCAACCGCAGCGGGTAGGTGACGCCCGCCGGGACGGCGAACTCCACGTACTTCCAGCCCGTCCAGGTCAGGTACGGCCCGCGCAGGATCTGCGACTGGCCGAGCCCGTCGTAGAACTCCAGGCTGGGCCATTCACCCTTGCCGGTCGAGTGGATCCACATCCCGAAGCCCTGCGGCTGCCCCTCGACGACGAGCTGGCCGGGCGGGCTGGCGTAGGCGGCGCGGGTGGCGGTGGACTGGGTGAAGTCGTACGACAGCTTCAGGCCGGTGCCGCTCTGCCCGGGGGCCGCCCCGAGCGACCCGGTCGCGCGCGCGGCGGCGAAGGTCCAGGAGGAGGCGTTCTCGAAGTCGGCCACCGGCGCCTCGACCGAGCCGATCGTGACCGGCACGGCCACGGTCGTGCGGCCGACGGCGGCGGTGATGAGCCCGGAGCCGGTCGCCTGCTTGGGCTTGATCTGGAAGAAGCCGTGCTGCGACGCGGTCACCTCGAAAAGGGCCTGGTCGTAGGTGAGCTTCACGTCGGCGGGCTCGATGGGGGCGGTGTTGCCGTTGCGGTCGTAGCCGACCACGCCGAACGTCCCGAGCGCCTCGGCCCCCGGCAGGCTGATGCGGTCGGCGGTCGAGCCGAGCCTGACCAGCGGCTGCAGGACGGTCAGGTCCAGCTTGCCGCTCGCGCCGTCGCGGGAGGCGGTGACGGTCGTCTGGCCGGGGACCAGGGCGCGGAAGAGCCCCTTGGAGGAGACCAGGCCGTGCACGGCCGGGTTGGCGCGCCAGTGCGGTGCGCCCTGGGCCGGGCCGTACGTCTCGTCGTATCCGGCGGCGGTCAGGCGCCGGGTCAGGCCGGGGAAGACCCGCTCGGGTCGTCCGCCCGCGACGGGGCCGACGCCGGGCGCCTTGGCCGGGTCGGTGGCGGTCTCCAGCCAGAAGCCCTTCAGCGTGCCGCTGCCTTCGGGGGCGTAGAGCGCCAGGCCGTTGGGCACGTGCCGCTCGCCGCCGTCTGAGGGGCTGTTCTCGACCTGGACGGAGGCCGAGCCCGGCTCGCGGGCCAGGAGCGTGGAGGAGCCGCCGCCGTCGAGGTTGAGGGCGTTGTGCGCGCCCAGCTCGATCATCATCGCGGCCAGCTCGCTGAGCGTGACGCCGCGGCTGTCGGCCTGGCGGCCGTCGACGGTCAGCACGTGCATGGTGCGCCCGTCGGCGGAGAAGCCGACGGCGGTGCGCGGGTGGGCGGCCGGGTCGGTGATCGGGACGACGGCACCGTCCTTGACCAGGACGTGGCTGCCGCCGACCGCGGTCTGGATGCCGTCGGGCTTGGGCTGGTAGGTCACGTCGACCGCGTCGCCCGGCTTCAGGGCGGCCAGGGCGTCCGCTCCCGCCTCGCGGCCGAGCAGGATCGAGGTGCCGGCGGTGACCGGGCCGGTGCCCGCCGCCTGCCGTACGGCCTGGACCACGCCGTCGCGCAGCTCGACCTCGGTCACGCGCGGCGCGCCCTCGACGGCGCGTGCCCGCGTGTAGGAGCCCCACAGCGAGGTGAACACGCCGACGCCGCCGCTCTGGACGCGCTGGTTGAACTGGGTGAGGGCGATCGTGCCGCCGGGGACGGCGGCGGTGCCCTCGAAGGCGGCGGTGATGACGCTGCCGACGCCGTCGGGGCTGATCGCCGCCGCCTTGTCCCAGCCGGCCACCGGCGACTGGACGAGCTTGCCGTCCTGCACGCCGATGCCCTGGGCGGCGCCGGACTGGTTGATGTCGAAGAAGTCGCCGTTGACGGCGGCGACGGCCCTGGCCCGTCCGGCGGGCCCCGACAGCGGCTCGGTCTTGGAGACCTCGCCGGAGAACAGGTAGCCCGCCTTGGCGGTGCCGAGGTCGGCCGAGAGTGCGTCGGCGCGCAGCCAGCCCGCGGCGTCGTAGCGGTCGAAGGAGGTCAGCGTGATGCCGGGGGCGACGGGGCGCTCGCGGCTCGCGGTCTCGAGGAAGCTCGGCGCGGGGGCCGCCACGAGGGTGGAGGGCGCGTCGTACGAGGACGCCCTGGGGGCGTCCTCGACCGGCGGCGTCCCTAACAAGAGCGTGGCGGTCAGTGCGATGGTGAGGGTCTGCACGACCCAGACTCAATCGCTAGATGGTATTAAGTTTCAAGACCCAACGGTAAACTGAAAGAGAATTTCATGAGACGGGGGTGAGCTCGGCCCCTCCCGGCTCCTCGAGCACCTGCGTGGGAGCCATGGCCATGCTCCGCACGCCCGCGTAGAGGACCAGGGGTACGGCGAGCGCGATCGCCATCGACAGCACCGCGGTGCCCGAGTCGTTGACGAGCATGCCCACCCCGGCGCTGACCAGCGCGCCGATCAGCCCGGCCCGCAACATCGGGGCGCGGGTGAAGGCCTCGGGCACCGCCCCCACGCTCACCTTGCCGGGGCGCATGATCGCGAAGATCAGGAAGGCCAGGCCGACGATGACGATCGGCATGAGGTTCGGCGACAGCAGGGTGTTCAGCATCGCGCCGAGCTTGCGCCCGATGAGCGGCCAGAACGTGCCGTCGATCACCTGGCCGACGAAGCGGCCCAGGTGGGTCTGGGAGGCGGTGGGCCGCATGAAGTCGAGGACCGCGATGGCGCTGACGACCAGCCCGCCCAGGACACAGAAGAGCCCCAGCTTGATGACCGACACGCGCTTGCCCGCCACGAGCAGGGCGGTCACCGCGATGCCGGGCACGAAGGCGATGACGCCGCCGAAGTCGCTGCCGATGCCGGGCCAGCCCGCCAGCAGCAGCGCCAGCACGCCGAGCGTGACGACCAGGCTGACCGCCACGCGCTTGCGCCCGGAGCGCACCAGCCCGTCGGCGGCGACCGCGGTCACCATCAGCACCGCCGTCGCCAGCAGGGCGAAGGGGATGTTGGCCAGGCCGTGGTAGCGCCCGCCGACGACCGCGGTGTAGCCCATGAGGCTGTTGAACTGCAGGGTGGTGCCGGTGAGCAGGTCGCCCAGGAGCACCGCGCCGGTGATGCCGCCGACGATCGCGGGCGGGCCGAGGGGGTGCCTGCGCCACGGGCCGGAGACGCTGATCAGCAGGATGATCGTGGCGATGGTGAGCACGCCGCCGACCAGCGCCAGGCCGGGCACGCCGGCGTGCGCCCAGGGCAGCAGGTTGACCAGGTAGGTCGAGACCGGGATGGAGGCCAGGCCCAGGCCGAGCGCCGCCGCGACGGTGGCCCTGCGCCGCTGTCGCAGCAGCAGGAAGGTCACGGCGTAGAAGGCGACCTGCAGGATCGCGAAGCCGGTGAAGAAGTGGCCGGTCAGCCCGCGCACGGTCACGCCCGTCACGTCGGAGCGGCGCAGGGTCTCGGCCGCCTCCGCGAGGGGCGCGCCCGCGCCGGTGCCGAAGGCGACGCCGACGACCTGCGGCGGGATCGGGGCGCCCACGGCGGTCAGGATCGTGGGCGTCAGGTCGGGGATGATGACGATGTTCGGGCGGCGGGTCGAGGTGGTCGTCAGGTAGGCGCCCTGGACCTGCGGCGCCTTCCACATCGCCACGCGCAGGTGCGGCACGCTGCCGTGGTCGCCCAGGCCCGCCAGGATCACCCGGGTGTCGGCGGGGAGCATGCCCAGCGCGACGCTCACCTCGTTGTCGGCGGCCTTGACCGCCTGCTGACGCTCGGCCGCCGTCAGGACCTCGGGCTCCTTGGGCAGCTTGCCGTCTCGCAGGTAGGGCCTGATCAGATGGTCGATGTCGATCGCCATGACCCGGCACTTGGCGAGGTCGCCCGCCCACTGGAGGCCGGGGCCGTAGTAATCGACCTTGCCCGCCCGGTCGGCGAGGGCGACGGCGGCTCCCTTGCCGACGGCGCTGGTGCACTGGCCGGCCTGGTGCAGTGCCTCGCCCAGGGTGCCCGCGTGCACGCCCTCGCCCGAGCGCTGCAGGTCGGTGAAGCCCGGCACGACGGCGCCGTCGCCCTGCTCGATCGGCTCGGGGGCCAGGCCGCAACCGCCGCCCACCGCCGCGCGGCGGCCCGCCGACACCGTCAGCCAGCCGTCGTAGGGACAGGTGGTGGTGCCCACGACCTTGACCGAGACCGAGCCGACGGCGCTCTGGCCGGCCAGCTTCCACAGGTTCGGGGTCCGCTCGGGGCTCAGGTCGTCCCAGTGCAGGCCGGGGACGCCGATGAGCGCCACTCGCCCTTGCTCTTCAGCGGAGGCCGGCTGGGGCACGACCGCCCAGAAGGCCGCCACCATCAGCAGAAGCACCCATCTCAACGTCGGCCCCCATGCGGCTCAGCTTGGCAAATGCCTGGGAAAGGTAGCACGAAAGCGTGCGCCGAACTCGGCTTACCGAAGAGATCCCCGTGCGCCCTATTCAACAAAAGTCCCGACTAGTGCCGAATGTTCAGGAATGGACCTTCTTGTCGTGGGCAGGATGATCCTGTCGTGCGCTCTGGCGAACACGATGTCGGCGGCGCAGACTGGAAGAACAGGCGAACGCGCTGAGCAGTGGAGCCCTCGTGGACACTCACCTTGAACCCATGCCCGTTCTCTCCCGCGGCAGACACCGCAATCCCAGGCGCGGCGCCTGCTTCATGGAGCTGGCCTCCTATCTCGCAGGCGAACGGTGGAGCGACCACCCCGCCTGCACCCACCCGCTGCTGGCCGCCCTGGCCAGGCTGGTCAACGACAACACCACCGACGCCCGGCGCGGCGAGCTCGTCACGCTGGTGCCGTCCATCATCGGGCTGACCGGCGACGACCTGCGGATCGACGCGACCCTCTCGCTGAGGTGCGCCACCACCGCCCTGCCCGTCGCCGCCGCGGAACGCCAGCTGGCGCTGGCCGTGTCGGTGCTGGCGGCCGAGGAGATGCTCGCCCGCCTCGACGGGCGCGCCCCCGGCAGGCTCGGGGAGGCCGGCCGCCGGGCGATGGAACAGGTACCGCTCGCCGCGGAGTACGCCCGGCGCTTCAGCCGCGCCGCCCGCATCACCGACAAGGGTTTCCGCAAGTACGCGGCGCCCAACGCGGTCCAGCTGTCGGTGGTGGGCATAGCGCAGGCCTGCATCAGCGACCCGGACGCCGTGCTGAAGGGGCTGCTGAGCGACGCGATCGCCGATGTGACGGCACTCGTCGAACCGCCGTCGCGGGACGCCGCGGTCCACCGGGCGCCGGCCGCCGCCACGGGCTGACCGCCGGAGCCCGCCGGTCAGGCCGGCGGGCGGCGAGCAGCAGTCAGGCACGACCCAGCCGACGGGAGGCACCCGGTGCGCCCCACGATCCCCCTGGGCCGCGTGGGCGGCGTCCCCGTCGGCCTCAACCTCTCCGTCGTGCTCATCCTGGCCGTCCTCATCCTGGGCCTGGCCTTCGGCCGCTTCCCCGCGGCCTTCCCCGGGTACGGCACGGCGCTCTACCTGCTCGCGGCGACGCTCGCCGGAGTGCTGTTCCTGGCGAGCCTGCTCGCCCACGAGCTGGCGCACGCCCTGGTCGCCAGGCGCGAGGGCGTGGAGGTCGCCGGGATCACGCTGTGGCTGCTGGGCGGGGTGGCCGAGCTGAAGGGCGAGGCCCGCTCCCTCGGCGCGGACCTGCGGATCGCGGCGGTCGGCCCGCTGACGAGCCTCGGCTGCGCCCTGCTGTTCCTCGTGTCGTCGCTGCCGCTGGGCGGCCTGGCCGAGGGCACGCTGCTGTACCTGGCCGGGGTGAACCTGGTGCTGGCGCTGTTCAACCTGATCCCCGCCGCGCCGCTCGACGGCGGCCGGGTGCTGCGCGCGGGCCTGTGGGCGTGGAAAGGCGACAGGACCTTCGCGGCGGTGACGGCGGCCAAGGCGGGACGGATCTTCGGCTACGTGCTGATCGCCGCCGGGCTGCTGGAGGTGGTGACCGGCCTCGGCCTGCAAGGGTTGTGGCTGGCGGTGATCGGACTGTTCCTGGTCAACGCCGCCGCGGCCGAGGAGGCGCAGGCCCAGGCGTCGTCGGCGCTGCAGGGGCTGCGGGTGGGCGACGTGATGAGCTCGCCGGCGGTCACCGCCGACCCCGACGAGAGCGTCTTCTCCTTCGTGGGGCGGGTGCTGCTGCACTCGCGCTTCTCCGCCTACCCCCTGATCGGCCGCGACGGGCGCTTCGCCGGGCTGGTGACGCTCAACCGCATCCGGGCGCTGCCCAGGGAGCGCCACGCGGCCACCCGGCTGTCGGAGATCGCCTGCCCGCCGGACGAGCTGCCGCTGACGAGCCCCGCCGAGCCGCTGGTGGAGCTGCTGCCGCGGATGAACGGCTGCGCCGACGGGCGGTCGGTGGTGCTGGACGAGACGGGGCGGGTGGCCGGCATCGTCTCGCCCAGCGACATCAGCCGCGCCATCCAGCGGGGCGACCTGCGCTCCTACGCCCAGCGCGGCGCCGACCTGCGCTGAGCCGCACGAGGCCCGCGCCGCACGAAGCCCGCGCCGTACCAAGCCCGCGCCGCACGACGCCCGTGTCGTACGGCGGGGCGGCGGGCGTCACTTGCGGCGCTTGCGGAAGATCGCCCGGAGCGTCATCAGCAGCACCACCATGACCAGCTGCCCGCCCACGACGATGCGGTTGACGTCGACGGCCGGCTTCCAGAACACCTCCCCGTCCTTGATGACGTACACCCCGGCCGGTTTGGCCGCGACGGCGTAGCCACCGCCACCGCCGGGCTCGTCGATCGAGCCCTTCCCCGTGCCTCCGCCGCCCGCCTGGGCGACCCGGGCGACCGGGATGATGGTGACGTCGTCGTGGGTGACGGGCTGACCGAAGACCCGGCCGACCGTGGCGGCGTCGGTGGTCTGGTCCAGCAGCTCCATGATGTTCATGGAACTAAATGTAAGGACTCAGGAGCGTCCCCGCAGCTTCCGGTACCTCCGGACCAGCTGTGCGGTCGACGCGTCGGGGTAGTCGGCGACCGGCTGCGGCGAGGTCAGCGCGGGCTCCAGGGCCAGCGCCATCTTCTTGCCCAGCTCGACGCCCCACTGGTCGAAGGAGTCGACGCCCCAGATGGTGCCTTCGACGAAGACGATGTGCTCGTAGAGCGCCACCAGCTGGCCCAGGGTGTGCGGGGTCAGGCGCGGGACCAGGATGGTCGAGGTGGGGCGGTTGCCCGGCATGACCTTGTGCGGCACGACGTGGGCCGGGGTGCCCTCGGCGGCGATCTCCTCGGCGGTCTTGCCGAAGGCCAGCGCGGTCGTCTGGGCGAGCAGGTTGGCGGTGAGGATGTCGTGCATGCCCGCCGGGTCCTCGTGCGGCTCGGCGAAGCCGATGAAGTCGGCGGGCACGAGCCGGGTGCCCTGGTGGAGCAGCTGGTAGAAGGCGTGCTGGCCGTTGGTGCCCGGCTCGCCCCAGAAGATCTCGCCGGTCTGCACGGTCACCGGCGTGCCGTCGGCCTGCACGGACTTGCCGTTGGACTCCATGGTCAGCTGCTGCAGGTAGGCGGGGAAGCGGTGCAGGCGCTGGGAGTACGGCAGGACGGCGCGGGTCTCGGCGCCGAAGAAGTCGGCGTACCAGATGCCGAGCAGGGCCATCAGCACCGGCATGTTGGCCTCGAAGGGGGCGGTGCGGAAGTGCTCGTCGACGGTGTGGAAGCCGTCGAGCATCTCGCGGAAGCGCCCGGGGCCGACCGCGATCATCAGGGACAAGCCGATGGCGCCGTCGTAGGAGTAGCGTCCGCCGACCCAGTCCCAGAAGCCGAACATGTTGGCGGTGTCGATGCCGAACTCGGCGACCTTCTCGGCGTTGGTGGAGACGGCCACGAAGTGCTTGGCGACCGCGTCGGCGGAACCGAGGCCGTCGACCAGCCAGTCGCGGGCGACGCGCGCGTTGGTGAGCGTCTCCAGCGTGGTGAAGGTCTTGGAGCTGATCACGAAGAGCGTGGTGGCCGGGTCGAGGCCGCGCAGCGCGCCGGTGATGTCGGCGGGGTCGATGTTGGAGACGAAACGTGCCTCGATGCCGGCGTCGAGGAAGTCGCGCAGCGCCTCGTAGGCCATCGCGGGGCCGAGGTCGGAGCCGCCGATGCCGATGTTGACCACGGTCTTGATGGGCTGACCCGTGTGGCCGCGCCACTCCTGGGAGCGCACCCGGTCGGCGAAGGCGCCCATCTTGTCGAGGACGGCGTGCACGTCGGCGATCACGTCCTGGCCGTCGACGACCAGCTGGGCGTCGCGGGGCATGCGCAGCGCGACGTGGAGCACGGCGCGGTCCTCGCTGACGTTGATGTGCTCGCCGGTGAACATGGCCTCGATGCGCTCACGCAGTGCGGACGTGGCGGCCAGGGCCAGCAGCAGCTCCATGGTCTCGGCGCCGGCGCGGTGCTTGGAGTAGTCGAGGAAGAGGTCTCCGGCGGTCAGGCTCATGCGCTCGGCCCGCTGGGGGTCCTCGGCGAACAGCTCGCGCAGTGTCCTGCCGGCGAACTCGTCGTAGTGCTTGTTCAGCGCCGCCCATTCCGGGGTCTGCGTAATGTCAGCCACGATTCCTCCATCTTTCCATAACGCCTCACCGTCACTCTTCCATGTCCCAAGCGCCCGTTCGGTGAGGAGGGGGTGAGTCGGAGGAATTCACCGACCTTCTCATATCTGGATATATCGGGATAAAATGGGTGGCACTTCCCCCGGTTCTCCTGGAGGGATGCAGCATGCGCAGGATCATCGCCGTCACCTCGCTGGCGGCTCTCGCCCTCGTCGCAGCACCGGCCGCCGCTCGGGCCGCCACCGCGCCCACGGCATCGACCGCGTCCGCCGAGGGCTGCTACTACCAGGTCATGCCGCCGTACCCGGCCAACCTGCGGATCCGCTCCGGCCCCGGGACGGGGTACGACGCCGTCGGCGCGGCCGGCTACATGGAGACCATCTGGGGCTCGTGCCAGAGCCAGGGCGGCTGGGTGCGC
The DNA here is from genome assembly GCF_044456985.1 of Nonomuraea sp. NPDC050663. Lineage (NCBI taxonomy): Bacteria > Bacillati > Actinomycetota > Actinomycetes > Streptosporangiales > Streptosporangiaceae > Nonomuraea > Nonomuraea sp. NPDC050663. Next base: position 348,523 of record NZ_JBITGL010000003.1, on the reverse strand, counting down.
GTCGGGAGCGACGACGGGTCGCCAGGCTGGGCCTACCGGCCGTACCTGCGGAGGGTGAACCACTGACCGTGCGGCAAGCTACGATCATGACCCCTCGCCGGTTATGGATCGTCCCCTTCGTCAGCACCCTCGACCGCTTCGCGATGCCGCCCATGCTGATCGCGATTTCGCGCGACCTGGGCCTGCCGCTGGCCCAGGTGGTCAACGCGATCGGCGCCTACGTGCTGGCCTACGGCCTGCTCCAGCCGGTGTGGGGCATCCTGTCGGACCGGTTCGGCCTGGTCCCGACGCTGCGCGCCGCGCTGGCCGTGTCCGGGGTGACGACGATGGTGTCCGCCCTGGCCGGCGACGCGGCGAGCCTGGCCGTCGCGCGGGGCCTGGCGGGCGCGTTCTTCAGCGCCGCCATCCCCGCCTGCCTGGTCTACGTGGGCGACACCGTCGCGGCCGGTCTGCGGCAGCGCGAGATCACCCGGCTCATGTCGGGGGTCGCGGCGGGCACGGCGCTGGCCTGCGGGGCGGGCGGCCTGCTGGCCCAGTACGGAAGCTGGCGGGCCGCGTTCCTGGCGACGGGCCTGGCCGCCCTGGCCCTGGCCGTGGCCGTCGGCGGGCTGCCCGCGCCGCCCAGGCGCGCGGAACCCGGCCTGCTGGCGCCGCTGGTCGCGCTCGGCCGCTCGGGCTGGGCGGCGCTGGTGTTGTGCCTGGCCTTCGTCGAGGGCCTGGTCCTGCTGGGCGTGCTGACGCTGCTGCCCTCGGCGATCGAGGCGAGCGGCGTCGACGCCTCGATCGCGGGCACGGTGACCGCGCTGTACGGCGTGGCGGTCTTCGTCTGCGCGCCCCTGGCCGGGCGCCTGTCGCGCCGCCTGCACGCCTCGCGGCTGATCGGCTTGGGCGCGGCGGGGGCCGTCGCCGGGTGCGGCCTGATCGCCCTGCGCCCCTCGGTCGTCACCGCGAGCGTCGCGGCCGTGCTGATCGGCGCGGCGTGGGCGTTCATGCATTCGAGCCTGCAGACCTGGGCCACGGAGGTGCTGCCGCGGGCCCGCGCGGCGGTGGTGTCGGCGTTCGCGGGCTGCCTGTTCCTCGGCGGCGCCCTGGCGGCGGTGCTCGCCGGACCGCTGGCCCAGGCGGACAGGTACGCCGAGATCTTCGGCTGGGCGGCGCTCCTGGCGATCCCGCTCGGCCTGACCGCCACCCTCGGACGCCGCCGGTGGACCCGTCCCGAGGGGGAACCGTCGGGAAATAAATAAACGGAAAGTCCGCGCCTTTCTCTTTACTCTCGTTATTTATGGACATTTCCTTACTGCTGGCGCATTTCCGCGACCACGCCGAGCCGCTCGTCCTGCCCAGGACGGGCGAGCCGCGCTGGGACGACGCGGACCTGCACGCCACGGCCCAGCAGGAGGACGCCGAGCTGTACACCCTGCTCGCCCTGGTGCCCGGCGTCCAGCCGTGGCAGCGGGCCAGGGTCCTGCTGCGCTCGCTGGCCGCACCACGGGAGGGCCAGGACGCGGCGGTGCGGGCGCTGATGTACGGCGTGCCGCCCTCACACGTGATCACCGTGCTGCTGGCCCTGCGCCGGATGCGGCGCGGCAACAAGAGGCTCACCCGCGCGGCCGTGGCGTTCGTGCTGGAGCACCCGGACTTCGACACCCTCGTCGACGCCCGGCGCCCCGCCCTGACCGACATCCTGGAGCACGCCCTGGGCAAGGCGACCGCCCGCGGCTGCGCCCGGCTGGTGCGCGAGGGCGCCAGCGGCTCCGGCTATCTCCACCGGCACCTGCTGCGCTTCGTCGCCGACCCCGGCGTCGCGCGCGAGCGGCTCACCCGGCTCTACTCCCCCGGCGTGCACGGCGCGCTCGCGCCCGTGGAGGCGCCGGTGCCGCTGGAGACCCGCGCCGAGCGGCCCGCGACGGTCACCCCGACCAACCGCGGCGACCTCGCGGCCACCCTGGTGCACCTGTACCGGGGCGGCCCGCAGGCCGAGCTGCGCCCAGCGCTGGGCCGCTACACCCGCGCGCTCACCGGCGGCCTGCCCCGCTTCGAGGGGCACCTGGCGCTCGTCCTGGACACCTCGCCGTCGATGCGCGGGTACGGCGAGCGCGAGTGGGCGGTGCTGGCCCAGGCCTTCGCGCTGCGCCTGGTGCTGGCCGAGGTGTGCGCCCGGCTGACGGTCGTGGAGGTCGGCGCGTCCGGCGAGACCGACCTGGCCTCCGGCGTCCTCGACGCGCTGGAGCACCGGCCCGACCTGGTGGCCGTGGTGAGCGACGGCTACGAGAACGCCTGTCCCGGCGACCTGGCCCGCGTGGCGGCGACGCTGCCGCGGGCCGGGATCGACGTCCCGGTGGTGATGTGCCGCGCCACCTTCACCGGAAGCGACGATCTGACGTTCAGGAACCCCGCCCCGTCGTTGCCGTGCCACGGCTTCTGGCACGAGGACGACTTCGCCGGGCTGCTGCCCTGGCTGCTCACCCACGCCCCGCAGGGCGCCGACTGGATCCGGAGGAGGTACTCATGAGCGAGCTCGACACGCTGATGCCCGCGCCGCTCGACCTGAGCGGTTACCGGCTGGGCACGCCGCAACGCGCGGGAGCCCTGACGATGGTGCCGGTCACCGGGCCGGTCAGGCCGGGCTTCGTCCCGCCGCGCTCGGGGCTCAAGCTCAGCAGGGTCGTCGGCTACGGCCAGGTGGAGCTGTACAACGGCATGCCCGAGGGCGTGGCGATCGTGCCGCTGCACATCGGCTACGTCCAGGACGCGGCGCAGAACCACGCGCTGTGCGGCTCGGCGCTGCTGGCCGCCGGTCAGAAGCGCGTCTTCCACGACGCCTGCTGCGTGCAGCAGAGCCAGGGCGGCTTCCTGTCCGGACGCGACGACCAGTGGTTCTTCGTGCTGCCGGTCGAGCTGCGGGCCAGGGCGCTGGAGCTGCGCGGTCAGCGCGGCTACTCCAAGCTGTGGGACGACATCGCCGAGCTCAACCGCGGCTACGATCTGCCCTCGCGGGGCCACCTGGAGCAGATCCTGTCGCGCAGGCGCGCGGTGCTGACGCAGTTCCAGAGCCGGCTGGAGCTGGTGCCCGGCCAGCTGGGCGCGGCGTTCTTCGAAGGCGACCGCTGGGCGGGGCTGGAGATCGCCCCCGACCCCGGCTACTTCGCCGAGTTGTGGATGGCGCTGGTCTGCTTCGCCTACGGCGTGGCGGCGTGGAAGCGGGAGCCGGCGGTGGCGCCCGCCGTGCCGTACGGGGCGACGGACCTGGCGGGGCTGCGGCGCGAGCTCGACGGCGAGCGCGCGGCCCTGTCCGAGCGGGTGGCCGGATGGTTGTCGGCCGTGCCGATGGGCCCGGTGGAGGCGGTCGAGGAGGAGCGGTACCTGGACCTGCGGCTGTCGACGCTCACCGGCGGTCACCTGGCGGGCCAGGTGGTGACCGACGGCGGCCGGCTGGTCTACGCCTCGCTGTTTAACCGGTTGCCCGTGGGGTGAGCGGCCGGTTCAATGGTGGGAGCGAGAACTGTGCCGGGCATGGCGAACGACACTCTCATTCCAGATAAGAGCAATCGCTGTGCGCGATCTAAAGGTTCGCCGAGGCGCCGGCCGCCTGTCTCGCGCTGACCAGGGCCCACGGCAACCCCGGCAGGCGCTCGCCCGCCTCGTGCAGGAGCGAGCCCGCCGGGTGCCGCGGCGAGTTGGCCACCACGACCCTTCCCTCGGCGTTGACCAGCGCCACCTCCGTCGGGCACGCCGTCAGCTCGGCCAGCAGCAGCGCCTCGAACCTCGCCGCCCGCACGTCGGCGCCGACCACGCCCAGGAAGCGCGGGCCGTCCTCGACCGGCGTGGTGAGGGTGAGCATGTAGGTGTCGGTGCCGCCGAAGTCGACGTACGGCCCGACGATGTGCCGGTGGCGGGTGCGCTCGGGCACGGCGAACCACTCGGCGGCGGTGTAGTCGTAGAAGTCGAGGCTGTCGGGATCGAGGTCGACGTCGAGGAAGGTCGGGTCGGGGGCCTGCCACCATTCGAGCCAGCGCGGCCGGTCGGCCAGCACGCCGGGGGCGACGATCATCCCGGCGCCGGCGAGTGTGCCGGGCGCCCGGCCGAGGCAGCGGAAGATGTCGGGGCGCACCCCGGCCAGGTCGGCGGTGCAGAACCCCGCCGACGAGCGGTAGCAGGCGACGACGCTCTCCCGGATCTCCTCCAGGGAGGCGAAGACCTCCTCGATGATGGAGCGGGCTCGATCGGCCAACTCGTTCATGGTCACCTCCCGGCCACCAGCCGCCAGTGCAACTCCATCAGACGCTCTATGCCCTTGTCGATGTGTTCTTCGGTGAGCGTGCGCGCGCGTTCCGCGTCGCGGGCGGAGACGGCCTCGATCACCTCGCGATGGCTGCTGACGACCAGCGCCGGATCGACCGCCTCGCCGTACGGCAGCCACAGCAGCTCGCCCACCTCGCCCTGGATGTCGATCTCCGCGCGCGTCAGCCGCACCGACTGGGCGGCCGCCGCGACCTCGATGTGGAAACGGCCGTCGGCGCGGCGGCGCTCGCCCGTGGAGGTGGCGGCCTCCAGGCGGTCGACGACGTGGCGCAGGCGGGCGACGTTGTCGGCGGAGGCGCGGACGGCGGCCAGGCGCGCGGCGGTGCCGGCGATGGCGCAGCGGTAGTCGCCGATCTCGCGCAGCTCGGAGCTGCTCAGCTCGCGCAGGCGGGTGCGCAGCCGGGCGGTGGAGGGGTCGGCGGGTCCGACGACGAAGGTGCCGCCGCCCCTGCCCCGGCGGGTCTCGACCAGGCCGCGCTCGCGCAGGGCGGCCAGGGCCGCGCGCAGGGTCACGGTGGAGACGTGGAGCTGGGCGGCCAGCTCCAGCTCGGCGGGCAGCTGGTCGGTGATGAGCCCGAGCGCGATGGCCTCGCCGAGGCGGCGCACGACGACCTCGACCCGTCCTGAGCCGTCGTCCAGAGGCGAGAAGACGGCGGCGTCCGGAAGCTGGGTCACGGGATCCAGCATATTGCCTTATGAAATATGAACTCATAGTTTTAAGTGATGTTCCTCGAAGAGTGGCGCGATGCCGCCTACAACTGCTTCTCCTCGGGACACAAGTTCTGCCGCGAGGTCTGCCCGGTCATGCAGGTGACCAGGAACGAGTCGTGGAGCCCCACCGCCTTCCACGCCAACGTCGTGGCGATGGAGAAGGGCGAGCTGGAGGTCTCCGACGTCGCGGCCGACTACGTCAACTGCACCGGCTGCGGCGCCTGCGAGCTGCGCTGCCCCAACTCCCTGTTCACCGGCGACTTCTACCGCTTCAGGACCCGCACGGTCGACCTGGTCAAGGCGATGCGAGGGCTGGCCGTCTCCGAAGGTGTCCACCAGCCGGGCTGGCAACGGTGGAACCTGCTGACCGATCGGAACTCCCACGAGCCGGTGCTCGACGGCGTCTCCCAGGAGCGGGTGCGCGACTGGGCCGAGGGGCTCGACCTGCCCGTCGGCGGGGAGACGATCCTGTTCGTCGACTGCGAGGCCGCCTTCTACCGCACCTCGTTACCCCGCGCGGTCGCCCGCATCCTGAACCTGGCGGGCTACAAGTTCGGGCTGATGAACGAGCAGTGGTGCTGCGGCGGGCCCGCGGCCGAGATGGGCTACGCCGAGCAGGCGCAGCGCTTCGCCCGCCACAACCTCGACGACTGGCGCGCCCACGGCGTGCGGCGGGTGCTGGTGCTCGACCCGCACGACTACATCACCTTCACCGAGGACTACCCGCGCTACTTCGGCGAGGAGTTCGACATCGAAGTCGTGCTGGTGATCGAACTGCTGGCCTCGCTGGTGCGCGAGGGCGTGCTCACCCCGCACGTGCCCGTCGAGCGCTCGGTCACCTACCACGACCCGTGCCGGCTCAACAAGCGCAAGGGCATCTGGCAGGAGCCGCGCGAGCTGCTGCGGTCCATCCCCGGACTGGACTTCCGCGACGTCGACCGGGTCACGCAGTGGTCCTCGTGCTCGGGGGCCGGGGGCGGGCTGGCCATCGAGAAGCCGGAACTCACCGCGAAGATCAGCGCCGCCCGCGTGGACAAGGCCCTGGAGCTGGGCGTCGACACGCTGGTGACCGCCTGCCCGTGGGCCGAGCGCCCGCTGTCGGAGGTCGGCACGATCGGCGTCGTCGACCTGCACGAGCTGCTCGCCGAATCGCTGGGGGTGGGCGAGCCGTGACCGCCGTCGCCCTGAGTGACCCGGTCGTCGAGGAGCTGCGGCGCATCCTCGGCGAGCCGTACGTGCTGACCGGCAAGGCCGACCGCCTCAACCGGGCCCGCGTGCCCGCGCCCTTCCCCGTGCACCGCTGGGCCGAGCGCATGCCCGACGTCGTGGTCATGCCCGCCTCCACCGAGGAGGTGGCCGAGGTGGTCAGGCTGGCCAACCGGCTGCGCATCCCGGTCGTGCCGCGCGACGGCGGCACCGGGCTGACCGACGGGGCGGTGCCGCTGCGCGGCGGCATCCTCCTGGACGTCAAGCGCATCAACCAGATCAAGGAGATCGATCTGGTCAACCGCACCTGCACGGTCGGGACCGGCATCAACGCGCTCAAGCTCAACGAGGTGCTGGCCGCGCACGAGCTGTTCTATCCCGACGACCCCGCGTCGTACCCCTGTTCGCTGGTCGGCGGCAGGATCGGCACCAGCGGCTGGTCGCTGATCGGATCCCGCTACGGCCACACCCGCGACCTGGTGCTCAGCTTCGACCACGTGCTGCCCACCGGGAAGGTCGTGCACATCGGCGACGGCATCGGCGGCAAGATCACCAAGTCGTCGAGCGGCTACCAGCTCAAGCACCTGTTCATGGGGCACCAGGGCACGCTCGGCATCGCCACCGAAGCCACGCTGAAGCTCTTCCCCAAGCCGGAGGCGGAGTTCTCGCCGTTCTGGGCGTTCGAGGACTACGACAGCGCCTACCGGGCGGTGGGCGCGCTGGCCCGCGCCGGGGTCGCGACCTTCGCCGCCGCGGTGCTCTTCGACGAGTGGAAGGTCGACTACCTGCGGCGCGACGACGAGGCCTACATCCCGCAGCCGTCGAGCGTGAAGGCCCTGGTCTGCGCGGCGCTGTACGGCTACGACGACGAGGTCAGGGCGGGCGGGCGGCGGCTCATGCGCATCGCGCGCGACCTGGGCGCCCGCTACCTGGGCGACGAGATCTCGCAGGGCGACTGGGCCGCCAGGCACGACCGCTACGCCACTCCCCTGCACGGCCGCACCCGCGCCGGCCAGGTGGTGCCGATGAGCTGGCACTGCGAGGACGCCTCCATCACCTACGGCAACCTGCCGGCCGTACGGCTCGCGTGGCACGAGATCGCCGCCGAGCTGCGCAGGACCAGCGACGTGTTCGACGACTGGGGCATGTTCGCCTACACCAACGGCTCGACGGGGGCCGACTACCTCACCGAGATCGACATCGGCATCTGGGAGCAGCGCCTCGACGACGTCTCGTGGGCGGCGTGGGTCAAGGCCAAGCGCGACCTGGCCGCCGTCGCCCTGCGCCACGGCGGGTCGATCAGCGCCTGCCACGGCTCGTGCCGGGAGGGCGAGGTCGACCTGGTGCCGGAGGAGCTCGGCGGCGGCTTCGACATCATGCTCGCCGTCAAACGCGAGCTGGACCCGAACAACATCATGAACCCGGGCAAGTACCTCCTGGACAGGGCCTACTCATGAGCTACCGCTACGACAAGGAGATGACCCCGCCCTCGGCCGAGCGGGCCTCGCCGGTGGCGATCACCCGGTTCGCCCACGTCTTCGAGGTCGATCCGGCGCTGATGACCGAGCACGTGCTCCAGCAGGTCTTCCCCAACTGGGACACGCTGCGCCTGGTGCGCTCGCGGGCCGACCACCTGGCCTGGATGCACCGCCACTTCGCCCACACCGTGATCTCGGGCGAGGAGCTGCTCGATGACCTCGACTGACGAAGGCCGCCTGGCCGACCTCGGCTACACCTCGCAGTTCCGGCGGGAGATGAGCCTGTGGGCGAACTTCTCGCTGGGCTTCACCTACCTGTCGCCGGTCGTGGGGATCTACACGCTCTTCGCCGTCTCGCTGGCCACCGGCGGGCCCCCGATGATCTGGAGCCTGGTCATCGTCGGCGCCGGGCAGTTCCTGGTGGCGCTGGTCTTCGGGGAGATCGTGTCGCAGTACCCGCTGACCGGCGGCATCTATCCGTGGGCGCGCCGGTTGTGGGGCCGGCGCTACGCCTGGATGACCGGGTGGGTCTACCTGATCGCGCTGCTGGTGACGATCGCCAGCGTGGCCTACGGCGCCGGGCCCTACCTCAGCGCCTTCCTCGGCATCGGGGTGAGCACCACCAACACGATCCTGTGCGCGCTGGTCATGCTGGCCATCGCGGTGGCGATCAACCTGGCGGGCACGCGGGCGCTGGCGATGGCGGCGATCATCGGCTTCGCCGCCGAGCTGGCCGGCGCGCTCGTGGTGGGCGGCTGGCTGCTGCTGACCGAGCGCCACCACGGGCTCGGGGTGCTGTTCGACTCCTTCGGCGCGGGCTCCTCGACCGGCTACTTCGCGGCCTTCCTGGCCGCCGGGCTCATCGGCATCTTCCAGTACTACGGCTTCGAGGCCTGCGGCGACGTCGCCGAGGAGGTGCCCGACCCGACCAGGCGCATCCCCAGGGCGATGCGGATGACGATCTACGTGGGCGGGGCGGCGGCGACCTTCGTCTGCCTCGCGCTGGTGCTGGCCGTCCCCGACTTCGGCGCGGTCATCGCCGGCACGGCGGGCGACCCGGTCACCGGGGTGCTCACCGCGGCCTTCGGCACGACGGGCCTGAAGGTCGTCCTGGCGATCGTGCTGCTGTCGTTCCTGTCGTGCGCGATGAGCCTGCAGGCCGCCGCCAGCCGCCTGCTGTACGCCTACGCCCGCGACCGCATGATCGCCGGGAGCAGGCTGCTGTCGACGTTCTCCTCCGCCCGGCACGTCCCGCCGTACACGCTGGCCGTCGCCGCGATCGTCCCGGCGGTGGTGGTCATCGGCTCCATCGTCTCCGAGGAAGCCCTCGTCAAGATCATCTCGTTCGCGGTGCTCGGCATCTACCTGGCCTTCCAGATGGTGGTGCTGGCCGCGCTCCGCGCCCGCCTCCTGGGCTGGCGGCCCGCCGGGCCGTTCACCCTCGGCGCCGCCGGGACGGCCGTCAACGTGGCCGCCCTGGCCTACGGCGTGCTGGCCGTCCTCAACATGGTCTGGCCGCGCACGCCCGACGCCCCCTGGTACGACAACTACCTCGTGCTCCTGTCCGGACTGGTGGTGATCGGCCTCGGGCTGGTCTACCTGCTCGTCGTCCGGCCCTACGACCGCGGCGACGCCCCGGCGGGCGACGCCATCCCCTCTTCAGGAGGCTGAGATGAAGTTCAGCTACGTGATGCTGCCCGACTATCCGCTCACCGAGTCGATCGAGGCCATCAAGCTCGCCGACGAGCTCGGCTTCCACGCCTGCTACGCCGCGGACGAGACCTGGCACAAGGACCTGTGGCTGCTGTTCGCCGCCGCCTCGCAGCAGACCTCGCGCATCCGCTTCGGCCCCAGCGTCTCCAGCGTGGTGCTGCGCGAGCCCTCGCTGATCGCCCAGGCCGCCGCCACCCTCGACGAGCTGTCGGGCGGCCGCGCCGAGGTGGTGCTCAGCTGCGGCAACTTCGGGCTGCTGGCGCAGTACGGCATCGACTGGACCGTCAGCAAGCCGCTGTCGCGGGTCAAGGAGGCCGCCCACGTCGTGCGCACCCTGCTCGACACCGGCGCGATCACCATGAACGGCGAGTTCTTCACCTACAACGGGCTGTTCACCTTCGCCAGGCCCGTCCAGGAGCGGGTGCCCGTCAAGTTCGGCGCCATGCGCGGGCCCAGGTCCTTCCAGGCGGCGGGCGAGCTGTCCGACGGCGTGCACCACGCGCTCAGCTACACCCGCGAGGCCTACGACTACCTCGTCTCCAACTTCCGCGACGGCGCGTCGCGAGCCGGGAAGGACCCGGCCGCCATGGACATCGGCGCTTGGGTCGTCTTCGCCACCGGGCCAGACTCGGCCGTCGCCAAGGAGGCGGCCAGGAGCATGGTCGGCCTCTACGCCTCCTCCATGCCCGCCGAGCAGCTGGAGCGCAACGGCGTCAACCCCAACACGATGAAGCCCATCGTCGAGGCGCTCGGCGCCGGAGACCTGGCCAAGGCGATCGAGCTGACCACGCCCGAGCTGGGCGAGCGGCTGTCGATCGCGGGCACGCCCGCCGAGTGCGTGGAGAAGATCAAGCGCGAGATCGAGCCCGCGGGGGTCAACCACATGATCCTGGCGATCACCGACGCGACCCTGGTCAAGCAGTTCATGGGACGTGACCTGCCGCAGGTGGCGCCGGTGGAGACGCAGCTGCGGCTGATCCACGACGAGATCATGCCCGCGTTCTCCAGCTGACGGGGGCCGCTCGTTCATCAGAGCTCAAAGTGCCGCGTTTCTCCCAGGGCGCCCTCCGCCGGGGCGCCCAGGATGGCGGCATGACGGTTGTGTGGGGTCCCCACTTCGAGAACGAGGTCCGCGAGCACCTGTCCCAGGTGCTCGCGGCCTACGACGCCGAGATCAGGCAGACCCTCCGCGAGAGCGCGGAGCGGCCGGTGGAGGAGATCGTGCGCAGGCTCGCCGCCGTCACCCGCCGCCACGGCCTGTCGCGCGACCCCGCGGAGCTGCGCAAGCTGGCCGAGCAGTGGGGGTAGAGGTCAGTGTCCTGGCGTGAAGTCGATCGTCTCCACCAGGTCGGCGGCCGGGCGGGTGAGCACGGTGACGCTGGCGGCGGGTTCGAGGTCTCCTGCCCGGACCCGGGCCAGCAGCGCCTCGTGGCGTCGCACGTGACGGGCGAAGGTGGGGCCGGGCACGACCCTGCCGCGTGACCGCTGGCCTTGCTGGGCCTGCTCCTGGTCGACCTGCAGCAGGATCAGGTGCAGGCCGCTTCGCCTGGCCAGCCAGGCGAAGCCGTACAGGACCAGGGGGTGGCCGCCGCGGTTGTGGGCGACGACCGACCGGCCGGCGGACAGGGCGCGGGAGATGCGGCCGACATGGGTGGCCCACACGACGGCGGTGCGGACCTGCTTGGGCGCCCAGGCCAGCCGCCCCGCCCAGGTGAGCCTGGACTGGCCGGAGTCGATGACGCTCACCCGGCCGCGCAGGTGCGGCCGGTCCTCCTGGCCGCTCAGGCCGTACAGGCGTCTGAGCAGCGTGCTCTTGCCCGCGCCCGGCAGGCCGGTGATGATCACCAGCGACCCGGGACGATAGATCAGCTTCTGCGTCCTGACCGGCACGCTCTCCCCCACTCCCCCGACCCCGGGCGAATGGGGAAGGCGTGCCAGTGTACGCCGACCCTCCAGGTGATCAGAATCCCGCGGTCACCCGCGTGAAGTCCCAGTTGGCCTGCGGGACGCCGCTGCAGGTGTCGGTGAGGCCGCCCGCGCACGGACGGTCGCGGTTGACCGACCAGAAGGCCAGCCTGGTCAGGCCCCTGGACCTGGCCCAGTCGCGGATCTGGGTCCAGGTGGCGACGGTGGTCGTCTCTCGCTGGTCGGACAGGCCGTTCATGCCCGAGATGCCCATGCGGGCGTAGGCCTGGGCGTCGCTCCAGCCGTAGGCGCTCTTGAGGGCGTTCTTGAGCCCCTCGGAGGCGCTGACGGTGTTGGCGTAGAGGTTGGAGCCGCCGAAGTTGAACGGCATGATCGTGTAGTTGTCGATCGGCACGGCGAGCTCGCGGGAGCGGTTGATGAGGCGGATCCCGGCGGCGTCGGGGCCGTTGACGCCGGTGCCGAAGGTCACGACGACCTTCACGTTCGGGTTGTTCTGCTTGACGATCTTCAGGCCGTTGAGGATGCGGTCCTGCACCGTGTAGTTGGTGAACTCGTCGCTGTTCTCGATGTCGAAGTCGACCACGGCCGGGCCGACCGCGTTGATGACCTGCTGGACGGCACCGGCGTAGGCCGCCGGCGTGGAGCAGTTGGGCCCGAGCTTGTTGCCCGACCAGCCGCCGAACGACACCTGGACGCTGCCGCCCCTGCCCTTGATCGTGTTGATCGCCTGCTGGTCGGCGCCGCCGGTGAGCGGGCGCGAGCCGTCCCAGCGCGGCGTGCAGCCGCCGCCCGACAGGATGAAGGCCATGGTGAAGGAGCGCACACCGGTGGCGTCCATGACGGTGCCCGGGTTGGGCGGGCTGCCCCAGCCCATGTAGAGGTACGGGGCTCCGGCCATCTTGCCGGTGGGCGGCTCGGGGGTGCCGCCGCCGGGCAGCGTCCACTTCTGGTTGGCGCCGGTGCCGCAGCTCCAGATCTGCAGCGGGGTGCCGTCGGCGGAGCTGACGCCGGTGGCGTCCAGGCACGCGCCGAGGGCCCGGAGCGTGCCGTCGGCGGCGGCGCGCCACTGCTGGGCGGCGGTGCCGTTGCAGTCCCAGATCTGCACCTTGGTGCCGTTGGCGCTGCCGGCGGCGTTGACGTCGAGGCACTTGCCCAGGGCGCGGATCGTGCCGTCGGAGCGCACGTCCCAGCTCTGGGCGGCGGTGCCGTTGCAGGTCCAGAGCTGGACCTGGGTGCCGTTGGCCCTGGCGGCCCCGGCGACGTCGACGCACTTGCCGCCGAATCCGGTGATCTGACCGACGGCGGCCTGGGCGGGGAGCGCGGTCAGGGCGGTGAGGGCGAGCAGGCCGGTGGCGGTGATGACGATGGCGCGCTTCACGGGGCTCCTCCGTGGGTGAGGGTCTCCCAGGCCACGAAGAGCACGTTGGTGCCGGCCGGGCGGCGCTGCTCGGTGAGGGCCTGGGTGTTGGACATCGCGTAACCCATGCGGTTGTGCAGGGCGTTGAAGCCGACCTCGGTGATCGGGCCGAGGCCTCGCTTGAGGCTGCCGCCGCACAACCACGACGGCGGGGCGGTGCCGAGCTCGTACTTGCTGTGCAGGCCGAGGGCGTGCCGCAGCCGGTCGGCGATCTCCGGGTAGAGGTCCTGGCCCTGCAGGCGGGTGGTCTCGGCGAAGTGGGAGACGGCCGACAGGCCGTAGCCGGTGTGCACGAAGTCGCGGCAGGTCTCCTGCGCCAGGCCGTTGACGAAGGTGGTCTGGCCGTGCCAGTAGCCGACGATCTCCGAGCGGGTGTCGAGGCCGCTGCCGGGCACGGTGCGGGGCAGCTCGCCGTCGCTGTCCAGGTAGATGAAGGCCGGCACCCGGTTGCGCCAGCGGGCCACGGCGCGGTCGTAGGCCGAGCGGTCCTCCAGGAAGACCGCTATGCCCAGCGCGGCCTCCATCATCGACAGCTCCCAGTTGCCGTTGCTGTTGGAGCCGTTGATCACCTCGGGCAGGTAGACGGTGCGCAGCATCGTGGAGAAGCGGTCGATGCCCGCCTGGGACCAGCCGGAGTAGGTGTAGCGGATGATCTCGGCGGCGCGCGGCCAGCTCGACGCCGACCAGGCGCTCTGCAGCGGGGCGTTGCTGTTGGTGTGGTCGCGGAGGGTGGCCGACCAGGCGTCCATGTACTGGATGGCCTTGGTGGCGTAGCGGGTGTCCTCGGTGACGTACCAGGCCAGCGCCATGGTGTAGGCGGCCAGGGCGTCCTGGCGCTCGTCGGTGCACCCGTGGTTCGGGTTGGAGTAGGAGCCGCACTCGACGACAGCCCTGGGCTTGGGCGTGCGCGAGAGCGAGGCCAGGTTGTGCGCCATCATCTGGTCGAAGGCGCTCTTCCAGGGCTGAGCGCCGGCTCGGACCCGGGCTCGCATGACGTCGAGCTGGGCACGTCCGAGCAGGACGCCGGGGTGGGTGAACTGGGCGGGTGCGGCCCGCGCCGGCAGTGCCACCGGCAGGGGTGCCAGCAGGCAGGCCAGCAGGGCCGCGATCAGGGGGATGGTTCGCATGTGGTTGCCTTTCGATTCACATATGTGAACAAAGGCCGCAACTGTGAACGGCACCCGTGACGTTACGGTGACCTTTCACCTTGAGTCAACACTTAAATTAAGAAACTTTCCTATCCGACACGGCGGTGATCAGCGGGTTAGACCGATCCACTGACGCTTGGTGAAACCCGCCATCTGGTTCTCCGCGCCGTGCCGGGCGTGGGCGTCGTTGACGTGCACCTCGCCCGCGTGCAGGCGTTCCGCGAGCGCCATCCCGCGCATCAGGTCGGCGGTGAAGACCGAGTTCATGAGCATCGGGTGGCGGTTGGCCAGCTCGATGATCTCCTCCTCCGAGTCGACGACCGTCACCGGCAGCACCGGACCGAAGATCTCCTCGGTGAAGACGGGCATGTCGGGGGTGACGTCGGCCAGCACGGTCGGCCGGTAGAACGGTCCGTCCCAGGTGCCTCCGGTCAGCACCCTGGCGCCCTTGGCGACGGAGGGCTCGACGAGCGCGTGCACCCGGTCGCGCTGGGCGGTGCTGATCAGGGGGCCGAAGTCGCGCCCCGCCTCCATCGCCGCGGCCCGCTCGGTGACTGCCGCCAGGTACCGGTCGGCCACCGGCCGCATGACCAGGTGCCTGCTGGAGCTGATGCACGTCTGGCCCTGGAACTCCAGCGAGGCGATCATCGCGTGGTCGGCCGCCAGGTCGACGTCGGCGTCGTCGAGCACGATGAAGGCGTTGTCGCCGCCCAGCTCCAGCCGGATCGGGCGCAGGTCGGCCGCCGCCGAGGCGGCGATGGCCAGGCCCACCTCCCGCGAACCGGTGAAGTCCAGCAGGTCCAGGCCGCGGTGCTCGGCCAGCGCCCAGCCCGCCTCCGGGCCGTCGCCCGGCAGCACGTTCAGCACGCCGGGCGGCAGGCCCGCGGCGTCGGCGGCCTCGGCGATGACCTGGCCGCCGATGAACGGGGTCAGCTCGGCCGGCTTGAGCACGATCGTGTTGCCGAAGGCCAGACCCGGCGCGACCGCGCGCATGGCGAGGTTGAGCGGGTAGTTCCACGGCGTGATCACGCCGATCACGCCCAGGGGTACGGCACGCGAGAGCGAGACCTTGCCCGCCTTGTACGGCTGCAGGATGTCGCCGGCGGTGCCCATGGCCTGGACCGAGGAGATGTGCAGCTGCTTGATGCCGGTCGACACCTCGTCCTCGGCCTTGCGGCGCAGGCCGCCGGTCTCGCTCATGCTCAGCCGTACGAGCTCCTCGAAGCGGCTCTGCAGATGTTCGGCCATGAGGCGCAGGTAGGCGGCGCGCTCGGGAGCGGCCAGCGCGGCCCAGCCCGGCTGGGCGGCGCGGGCGGCGGCGACCGCCTCGTTCACGTCGGCGGCGCCGGCGGGCGCGTACCGGCCGATCGGCTCGCCGGTGGCCTTGTCGTGCACCGGGCTCCAGCGTTCCGCGGGCCGGAAGACGCCGTTGAGGTAGGGGGAGGCCTCAGCCATGTCTCACTCCATATTTTTAGGCTTTGTGCATTGTTTAAAATAAGTAGTGAAGCGTCAATGGTGATTGAGTCGGTAGAAAACGGGCAGGGCCGGACGGGTCCGAGAATCGAAAGGTGAGGAGGAGCCGACGTGCTCACCCTGACAACCAACGCCGCCCAGGCGATCCGCGATCTGACGGCCACCGCGCCGCAGCCGGAGTCGAGCGGCATCCGCATCTCGGCCAAGGGTCCTGAGGCGGACTCACTGGTCCTGTCGCTCGCGACGGGGCCCGAACCGGCCGACGAGGTGGTGGAGAAGGAGGGCGCCCGCGTCTACCTCGACCAGACCGCCGCGGTGGCCCTGGGGGACAAGGCTCTGGATGCCGGGGAGACCGCCGAGGGCGGGCTCTCCTTCACGGTGACAGAACAGCCATGAGCATGTACGGCGGGCGGGCACGCGCACCGCTCGCCCGCCGTACCCTGATCAGCCCTTGAACAGCCCGGCCAGGTAACGCAGCTGCGCCTCCTTCTGGAAGCCGCTGCCGCCCTCGTGGTTGTTCCACGGGTAGACGTTGATCTCCTTCTCGCCCTGCCAGTGGTTGTAGGCGGCGAAGACCGTCGACGGCGGGCACACGTCGTCCATGAGGCCGACGGAATAGAGCGCGTCGGCCCGGCCGCGGGCGGCGAAGTTGAGCCCGTCGAAGTACGACAGCGTGCGGAAGGTCTGCTCCTCGGCGTCGCGATGGGTCGACAGGAAGCGCACGATCTCCGCGTACGGGTCACGCGGCGTGATCTCGACCGCGCGGCGGAAATGCGTCAGGAACGGCACATCGATGAGGGCCGCCCGCACCTGGTCGGGACGGAGCCCGGCCACGGCCTGGGCGATGCCGCCACCCTGGCTGCCGCCCAGCACCGCGATGCGCGACGGGTCCACCGCCGGGTGGGACCTGACGACGTCGACGGCCCGCACGGCGTCGGTGAAGACGCGGCGGTAGTAGTACTGCTCGGGGTCGAGCACGCCGCGCGTCATCATGCCGAAGGCGTGCACGTGGTCGCCGCCGTGCGGGTCGGGCGTGTGGCCGGGCCGCTCGGTGTTGCCGCCGCCCATGCCGCGGGTTTCCATGATCAGGTAGGCGTAACCCGCCGTCGCCCACAGGATGTTGTCGTGGGCGAAGCCCCGGCCGCCGCTGTAGCCGATGTACTGCACCACGCACGGCAGCGGGCCCTCGGCGCCGCGCGGCAGGACGAACCAGCCGCGGATGCGGTCGCCGCCCCAGCCGGAGAAGGACGCGTCGTAGACCTCCACGTTGGCCAGGGGCACGTCGTAGGGGACGAACTCGGCGGCCAGGTCGTGCTCGGCCGCCTCCGCCAGGGTGCGGGCCCAGAAGCCGTCGAAGTCCGCGGGCTCGTCCCGCTCGGGGCGGTACTCACGCAGACGCTCGAGGGGTAGATCGAAAAGCGGCACTACAACTCCTTTTGTTCGGTAGCTCCCGATATTCCACCAGAAAAGCGATAGCTTCGATCCTCATGGTGAGGCGAGTCGTGCGAGCGCTTTCCGGGCTGGGGGTCCTGCTCCTGGCACCCGTCCTCGGCCTGGCCACCCTCGCCGGGGTCGCCTCGGTCACCGCCAGCCCCACCGTCTACACCGTCGCGGGGCTGGCCGCCTTCTGCGGCGTCTTCCTGCTCGGGCTGCTGCTGTGCGTGCCCCGCCCGGGGCGGCCGGTGCTGCGCACCGTGCGGGCGCTGATCGTGCTGGGCGTCGCGGCATTCGTCGGCTGGCAGGTCAGCGTGGCCGCGCTCAACCCCGCCGACCGCGCCGCCGCGCTGCCCGAACTGGCCGGGCAGCAGACGTGGGAGCTGAAGAGCGGCTCGCGGCTGGCGTACGTGCGGCACGCCCCGGGCAAGCCGCGGCCGGAGCCGGTGATCGTCCTGCACGGGCGCCCCGACCTCGCCGGGCTGTCGCGCACGTTCAGCTCCCTGCGGGCCGACGGGCACGCCGTCTACCTCTACGACCGCCTCGGCACGGGCCGCTCGGCGCGGCTGACCGACCCCTCGGGGTACGGCCTGGCACGGGACGTCGAGGACCTGGAGGAGATCAGGGAGCGGCTCGGCGCCGCGAAGCTGACCCTCGTCGGCCACGCGGAGGGCGCGACCGTCGCCGCCGCCTACGTCACGGCCTTCCCCGGCAGGGTGGCCAGGCTCGTGCTGTCCTCCCCCGAACCCCTCGGCACCCGCCCCGCCATGTTCGCCCACCTCGACGGCGCGCAGAGCGGGCGGCTGGCGTTGTCGATGCTGCATCCCCGCTCTCTGGCCATCGACGTGCTCGCCAGCGTCGACCCCGGCGCCGTGCGCACCTTCGCCGACGACGCCGAACTCGACGCCCGGCTGGACACGCGCCACCGGCTGACCGCGCCCGCGCTGCACTGCCCCGGCGCGCCCGCGCCCAGCACCCCGGGGGGCGGCGGCTACGCCGACCTGCTCGACCGCCCCGCTCCACGGCTGCGCGCCGCGGACGTGCCGGAGTCGTCGGCGCTGCCGGTGCTGCCGGTGCTGATCGTGCGCGGCTCGTGCGACCAGGCGCTGACACCGGGCGAGTACCTCGCCGCCTTCCCCGGGGCCCAGGTGGTCACCGTGCCGTCGGCCGGGAGCGCGGTGCACGAGGACCGGCCGCAGGAGTACATCCAGGCACTGCGCGGCTTCCTCTCATGACGACGCGTGACGTCAAATGGAAGACATGGACCTGATTCCCATCGGTGAGGCCGCGCGGCGGCTGGAGATCAGCGCCTCCGCGTTGCGCTACTACGACGAGCTCGGGCTCGTGCCGCCCGCCGCGCGGGCGGGCGGCAGGCGCATGTACGGCAGGCGGGAGCTTCGCCGGGTCGCCTTCCTGCGGATCGCGCAGCGGCTGGGGCTCTCGCTCGACACGGCGGGGGCGGTGCTCGACGGCCCGGCGCCGCGCTGGCGCTCGTCGATCGACGAGCAGATCGGGCAGCTGGACCAGCTCGTCGCGCGGGCCGCGCAGGCGCGGGAGTTCCTGGTGCACGCCCGCGACTGCCCGGCCGAGCACCCGGCGCGGGACTGCCCGACGATGACGGGCGCGCTGGACGCCCTCGTCGACGGCGTCACCACGGTCGATCGCCTGGCGGGAAAGGCGACGGCACCGACGGGACTGTCAGGGCTGCCGGGGAGCTCCCGCTGACCCATCGCCGGGCGGGTGGTCGTCGCCCCCGCCCGGCGGTGTGTCATGCGGAGGCGGGGTCCCAGTCCTCCGGCAGCGGCGGGGGCTGCTCGAAGGTCGAGGTGATCGGGACGAATTGTCCCTGCTCCGCCGACTCGACGATGGCGCACATCACGTCCACCACGTGCAGAGCCAGCTCGCCCGAGGCGCGGTGCGGCCGGCCGGCGGCGATGGCGCGCGCCATCTCCACCACGCCGATCCCGCGCCCCACCGTCGTCCCGTCGACCGGCAGCTCCATCCAGTCCCCCTCCCCCAGCCTGCGCAGCCGCAGCGGCCCGGCGAAGGTGTTGGGGTCGGGAGCGGCCAGCGTCGCCTCGGTCCCGGTGATCTCGATGAAGCCGTGCCGGGGCAGCGGCGAGTCGAAGCTGAACACCGCGGTGGCGTTCTGACCGGAGGCGAACTCCAGCAGCGCGCTGACGTGGGTGAACACCTCGACGTCGAACTCGGTCCCGGCCAGCGGCCCGGAGCCGACCCTGCGCCGGGTGTGGGCGCGCGAGCCGTTGGCGGCGACCCGCGTGACCGGCCCGAACAGGACGGCGAGCGCGGTGAGGTAGTACGGGCCCATGTCGAACAGCGGCCCGGCGCCCCGCTGGTAGAAGAAGGCGGGGCTGGGGTGCCACGCCTCGGGTCCCGGTCCCTGCAGCAGGGTGAGGGCGGAGCCTGGCACGCCGATCTGCCCGCCGCTCACCGCGCGCAGGGCGCTCTGCAGCCCCGCGCCGAGGAAGGTGTCGGGGGCGCAGCCGACCCGCACTCCCAGCTTGTCGGCCTCCTCCAGCAGCGCCCTGCCGGCCTCGGGGTCGAGCGCGAGGGGCTTTTCCACGTAGACGTGCTTTCCCGCGCGCACCGCGGTGAGCGAGACCTCGACGTGGGCGGCGGGAACGGTGAGGTTGACGACCAGCTCCACGTCGGGGTGGTTGATCACCTCCGAGGCCTCGCCCCACACGGGCACGCCGTACTGCTCGGCGGTCTCGCGGGCACGTTCCACGTCGAGGTCGGCCACGCCGACGACCTTCACCTCGGGGAAGGTCTGGAAGTTGCGCAGGTAGGCGTGGCTGATGTTGCCGCACCCGATGATGCCGACGCCGATCAAGCCTCCACCTCCCGCAGGTAGGCGATCGAACGGGAGACCGCGTCCCACATGTCGCCGTCGAAGCGGTCGAGCTCGACGATGCGCTGGGCGTGCGGCACGGCGGCCAGGATGTCCTTGATCGGCAGCACGCCGTCACCCACGGCCGTCATGGCGTCGGTGGTGTTGGCGGGGCCGTCCTTGACGTGCAGGAAGCGCACCCGCTCGCCCAGGCCGCGCAGCAGCTCCGGCACGTCGGCGCCGCCCACGTGCGCCCAGTAGACGTCCACCTCCAGGAAGACCGAGGGGTCGAGCGCGTCCAGGAAGGCGTCCCACTGGGCCAGCTCCCAGTTGTGGTTGTGGTAGCCGACCCGCAGCCCGTGCTCCGCGCCCCAGGCGGCGGCCTCGTTGACGGCCTCGGCGCTCTTGCGTGCGGCGCCGGCGTCGGCGAAGTCGTCCGGGGGCAGGAAGGGCACGATGACCGTGTCGAGTCCGAGCACCCCGGCCGCCTCCGCCACCTCCTGACGCCGCTCGCCGATGATCGGCACGTGCGCGGAGCGCACCTGCAGCCCGGTCTCCTGGAGCAGCGAGCGCAGGCCGGCGGTGTCGGTCAGGATGTCGAAGGGCTCGACGGCGGCGTATCCGAGTCCGGCGAGACGATGGAGGGTGTCACTGAGGGATGACTGGTCACGAAGGGTATAAAGCTGGACGGCATACATACCACCCGACTCTACGGACATCCCACCCGATCAAGGAAGATTCGGCCGTGAGTCGAAACTATCGGACGTCGAGTGCCTCGCCCGTGATCGCGGCGAAGGCTCACCCTGCGCGACCGGCGCCGGGAGTGGGGTTTCGGCACCAACGGCCCGGCGTCGCTTGGGCGGTTTCGACGATGGCGGGCCGGGAGGCCGAGCTCAGACTCGAATGATGATCAAACGTCTGTTATGCCTGCTCCCTCTGCTCAGCGGTGCCGTCGCGGTGCAGTCCACGCCCGCCTACAGCGCCACGATCCGCTACACCGAGTACGGCGTCCCGCACATCACCGCGGGCACGTACGGCGATCTGGGCTTCGGCCAGGGATACGCGATGGCCAAGGACAACCTGTGCACCCTCGCCAACGGCTACGTGACCGTGCGCGGCGAGCGGTCGTTGTTCTTCGGCAAGGACGGCAAGGCCTTCGGCGTGGACGCGGAACCGCTGCGCGTGCCGGGCGACGACGTCTACTCCACCGCCGACGTCAACCTCGACAGCGACGTCTACTTCCGCAGCGTCTCCCCCGCCCTCGACGGCCTGCTCGCCAAGCCGTACCCGCAGGGACCCAGGACGGAGATCTTCGAGATCCTGCGCGGCTACGTGGCCGGCTACAACAGGGCGGTAGGCGAGGGCACGACCGACACCCGCTGCGCGGGCAAGCCGTGGCTGCGGCCGATCAGCGAGCACGACGCGTGGTTGTTCGTCTACGCGCGCATGCTGTACGGCGGGCTGGGCCAGGCGGCGGCGGGCATCGCCCAGGCCGACCTGACGCGGGGCACGGGCACGGCGCCGACGCCCGCCGAGGTCGCCGCCTGGGCCGCGCGGTTCCAGAGCGAGCGGCAGATCGGCAGCAACGCGGTCGCCGTGGGAGGCGAGCGCTCGGCCGGCGGCAGGGGCCTGCTGCTGGGCAACCCGCACTTCCCGTGGCACGACGGCCTGCGCTTCTGGCAGTCGCAGCTGACCCTGCCCGGAAGGCTGAACGTGTCGGGAGGGTCGCTGCTGGGGTTGCCGGGCGTGCAGATCGGCTTCAACGAGAGGGTCGCCTGGAGCCACACGGTCTCGGCCAGCTACCCGTTCGTGATCTACGACCTGAAGACGATCCCGGGCTCCCCCACCTCCTACCTGGTCGACGGCCAGGTGGAGCAGATGACCAGCCGTGACATCGTCGTGCCCACCTCCACGGGCACCGTGACGCGCAAGGTCTGGTCCACCCGCTACGGCCCGGTCACCACGAAGATCACCTCCCTGCCGACGCCGTGGGCGGGCCTGCTCGCCTTCACGATCGCCGACGCGAACGTGACGAACCTGCGCGCCGCCAACGCCTGGTTCGACATGGACCACGCGGGCAGCGTCGCCGAGCTGGACCAGGCGCTGCGCCGCAACCAGGGCATCCCGTGGGTCAACACCATCGCCGCCGACGCGGCGGGCAACGCCTACTTCTCCGACATCCAGGTCGTGCAGAACATCTCCGACGCCCAGCTCGACGAGTGCGTCACCGTGCTCGGGCAACTGGCGAGCACCCTCAGCTACGTGGCGATCCTGGACGGCACGCGCACGCTCTGCCAGCCGGGCACCGATCCCGACGCGATCGTGCCGGGCGTCTTCGGCCCCGCCAACCAGCCGGCCATCACCAACCGCACCTGGGTCGCCAACTCCAACGACAGCCCGTGGCTGCTGAACGACACCACCCGCCTGACCGCCTATCCCCGCCACCAGGTCAGGACCGGCGTTCAGCAGGACCTGCGCACCCGCTACGGCCTGACCGCCATCCCGGCCCTCGGCACCGGGCTGACCAGGGCCTCGATGGAGCAGCTGGTCTTCACCAACCGCTTCCACGCCTGGGAGCTGGTCAGGGCCGACGTGCTGGAGTTGTGCCGCACGATGCCGCTCGGCCACGCGCCCTCGCGGGTGGGGCCGATCGCGGTGGCGAACTCCTGCGACGTGCTGGAGGCCTGGGACGGGCGGCTGGAGACGGGCAGCCGGGGCGCGGTGCTGTTCTCCCGCTTCTGGGAGCACATGACCGTCGGCGCGAGCCTGCCCGAGCAGCTGACCAAGAACCCGTGGGCCACGCCCTTCTCCGCCGCCGACCCGGTCGCCACGCCGCGCGGGGTGTCGATCAACCTCGGCCACCAGATCGACTTCGGCAACGCCCTGGCCGACCTGCGCGAGGCGGGCATCGCCTACGACGCGCCGTGGGGCGAGCACCACTACGTCACGCGCGGCGGCACCCGCATCCCGATCCACGGGGGCGGCGGCCACAACGGCGGCGTCTACAACGTCACGATCGCCGACTGGCAGGGCGGCTACAAGGAGATGAACCACGGCTCCAGCTACCTGCAGGCGGTCGCGTTCGACGGCGACGGCTGCCCGGACGCTCGGGGCTTCCTGACCTACTCGCAGTCGGAGAACCCGAACTCGCCCCACCACGCCGACCAGACCAGGGAGTTCTCGGCCAAGCGGTGGATCACCCAGCGGTTCTGCGAGGCCGACATCCTGGCATCGCCCGCTTTGCGCACGATCACGGTTACGTCGCCTTGATATAAGGGGATACTTGCGCACATGATCGGGCGACTTATCGACAGGCTCATGGGCCTGCCCCAGGCACGGACGAACGCGGTCACGGTCACCAGGAATCTGCGCGTGCCGATGCCCGACGGCACGGTCCTGCTGGCCGACCGCTACCGCCCGCAAGGGGTCGCGGGGCCGCTGCCGGTGGTGCTGATCCGCACGCCGTACGGCAGGGCCAACCTGGAATCACGGCTGCTCGGCGGCGCGCTGTCGCGTCAGGGCTTCCAGGTCGTGGCGCAGAGCGTGCGCGGCACGTTCGGCTCGGGCGGCACCTTCATGCCCTTCGCCCAGGAACGCGCCGACGGCCTGGCGACGGCCGCGTGGCTGCGCGCCCAGCCCTGGTGCGACGGGCGCCTGGCCACGGCGGGCAACAGCTACGGCGGCTACACCCAGTGGGCCTTCGGCCCCTACCTGGAGCGGCCCCTGTCGGCGATGTGCCTGGGCATCACCGCCTCCGGCCTGGTCAACACCTTCTATCCGGGCGGCACCCTGGCCCTGCACAACCTGCTCGGCTGGTCGTCGCTGATCACCGTGCAGGAGTCGGCGCCGCTCGGCGCCCCGATCAGCCCGCTCTACCACCGCAAGGTCGAGCGGGCCAAGCGCCACCTGCCGCTGGCCACCGCCGACCTGGCGGCGGTCGGCAGGCCGTCGGCCTTCTTCCGCGACGTCGTGGACCACGACAGGGCGTTCTGGGCCGAGAGCGACCACAGCCCCGCCGCGGCCGGGCTGACCACGCCGGCCAGCATGGTCAGCGGCTGGTACGACATCTTCCTGCCCGAGACGATCGCCGACTTCGCCGCCGGGCGGAACACCCGCATCACCATCGGCCCCTGGGGCCACGACGCGGGCGCCATCCGGGCGGGCCTGGTCGACGCCGTCTCCTGGCTGCGCGCCCACCTCATGGACGACGGCGCCCAGCTCCGCCGCGCCCCGGTCCGGCTGCACCTGCAGAACGCCCGGCAGTGGCTCGACTTCGACAGCTGGCCGCCGCCCGCAACCCCGACGACCCTGCACCTGAGTCCGCGCGGCGGGCTCGGCTGGGAGGCGCCCGTCGAGCCGGGTCACGACACGTTCGTCTACGACCCCTCCGACCCCACCCCGACCGTCGGCGGGCCGCTGCTCGGCGGCAAGGGCGGCCAGCGCGACCAGCGCGAGCTGGAGCGCCGCCGCGACGTGCTCGTCTACACCTCCGCCCCGCTCACCCGCGACCTCGACCTGGTCGGCCCGGTCACCGCGCGCGTCGCCGTGCGCACCGACACCGGGTTCGGCGACCTGTTCGTCCGGCTGTGCGACGTCGACCAGGCGGGCCTGTCGCGCAACGTCACCGACGGCGTGCTCCGCCTGTCCCCGGGCGACGACGAGGTCACGGTCGAGCTGTTCCCCACCGGCTACCGCTTCCTGCGCGGCCACCGGCTGCGCGTGCAGGTCTCCGGCGGCTCCTTCCCGCGCTTCGGCCGCAACCACGGCACCGGCGAGCCGGTCGCCTCGGCCGTGGCCGGCAAGCGGGTCTCCTACGAGATCGGCCACACCTCGGCGCTCACGCTCCCGGTGCTGACCTGAGCGTCGGCACCGCCGCCAGCAGGGTGCGGGTGTAGGGGTCGGCGGGCTCGGAGAGCACCTGTTCCACCGGGCCGCTCTCGACGATCCGGCCCGCCCGCATCACCGCCACGTGGTCGCTCACGTAGCGGACCACGGCCAGGTTGTGGGAGATGAACAACATCGTCAGGCCGAGCTCGCGCTGGATCTCGCGGACCAGGTTGAGCACGAGCCCCTGCACCGAGACGTCGAGCGCCGAGGTGATCTCGTCGGCGATCACCACCTCGGGGCGGGCGGCCAGCGCGCGGGCCAGGGCCACGCGCTGGCGCTGGCCGCCGGACAGGTGGCGCGGCAGCCGTACGGCCAGCTCCGGGTCCAGGCCGACGAGGTCGAGCAGGCGGGCGACCTCGCCGGAGAGCGTACGGCGGGGCAGGGCCTCGGCGACGGCGGCGCCCACGGTCATCCGGGGATCGAGCGAGGAGTAGGGATCCTGGAAGACGAGCTGGACGCGGCTGCGCGGGTGGATGGCGCCGCTCGACAGCGGCACCAGGCCGACGGCGGCGCGGGCCAGCGTGGTCTTGCCGCAGCCCGACTCACCGACCAGGCCGGTGACGCCGCCCGAGGGCACGGTCAGGGTGACGTCGTCGACCACGGTGACCGCCCTGCGGCCCCGGCCGAGCCGTACCGAGACGCCGTCGAACTCCAGGGCCGTCATCCGGTCTCCTTGATGTGCTCCGAGCTGTGACCTGCGGTGTGCGGGTGCCAGCAGGCGACGGCGCCGTCGAAGGCGGGCATCTCGGCGTGGCAGCGGGAGTCGGCGCGGGGGCAGCGCGGCGCGAAGGGGCAGCCGCCGGTGACGTCCAGCGGGGAGGGCATGCGCCCGGGGATGGTGGCCAGCGGCCGCGAGCGGTCGGCGGTCAGGTCGGGCACGGCGGCCAGCAGCGCCCGCGTGTACGGGTGCGCGGGGCCCGCCGCTCCGGGGTCCTGCGACGATCCGGCCAGCAGGCGCGAGACGGGCAGGTCCTCGACGATCACGCCCGCGTACATGACCAGCACGCGCGAGCAGAGCTGCGCGACCACGGCCAGGTCGTGCGAGACGAGCACGATCGCGGCGCCGGTCGTGGTGCTGACCTCGCGCAGCAGGTCGAGGATCTGCTTCTGGACGGTCACGTCGAGCGCGGTGGTGGGCTCGTCGGCGATGATCAGCCGGGGCGTGCCCATCAGGCCCATGGCGATCATCGCGCGCTGGCGCATGCCGCCCGACAGCTCGTGCGGATACTGGCGGATGACGCGGGCGGCCTCGGCGATGTGCACGTCGGTGAGGCGGGTGACGGCCAGCGACCGGGCGGCGCGGCGCGAGAGTCCCTCGTGGGTCGTGGCAACCTCGGCGAGCTGGGTGGCGATGCGCAGCGCCGGGTTGAGCGAGGTCATCGGGTCCTGGAAGACCATGGCGGTCTCGGCGGCCTCGATGGCGCCGGTGACCTGGCCGGGCGGCTCGACCAGGCCGGAGACGGCCAGGGCGGTGAGGCTCTTGCCGGAGCCGGACTCGCCGACGATGCCGACCCGCTCGCCGGGGGCGACCTCGAAGGAGACGCCCTTGACCGGGACCGCGTCGCCGTACCTGACCGTCAGGTCGCGCACCCGCAGGGCGGGGCCCGGGGCGGGCCGGGAGGAGCGGCCGCGGGTGCGCAGCACGCGGGATCTGCCGCCGAAGGCCTGGGCGGCGTACTCCCCCATCACGTTGAAGGCCAGGCCCGCGAGCACCACGGCCAGGCCGGGGCCGAGCGCGGCGGCGGGGTTGATGTAGACGCGGTTGAGCCCCTCGTTGAGCAGCACGCCCCAGTCGTAGTCGGGGGACTGCACGCCCAGGCCCAGGAACGACAGGGCGGCGAAGGCCAGCAGCGCGCCGCCCGCGCCGAGGGTGGCCTGCACGACCAGCGGCTCGGCGATGTTGGGCAGGATGTGCCGGTAGAGCATCTTGATCCGGCCCACGCCCAGGACCCGGGCGGCGGCGATGAAGTCGCGGCCGGCGACCGAGGCGGCCAGGGTCTGCGTCAGGCGGGCGAAGCTCGGGATCGACGCCACGCCGATCGCCAGCGCGGCCGCGGTGCCCCCGCTGCCGAAGACGACGGCGAGCACGAGCGCGATCAGCAGGCCGGGGAAGGCGACGACGAGGCCGACGAAGCCGTTGATCAGCCGCCCGGCGCGAGGCCCCAGCACGGCGGGCAGGCCGCCGAGGACGAGCCCGCCGGCGACGGCGACGGCCGTCGTCAGCAGGGCCAGGCCGACGGTCAGCCGGGAGGCGACCATGATGCGGGCCAGCACGTCGCGGCCCAGCCCGTCGGTGCCCATCGGATGGGCGGCCGAGGCGCCCTGGGCGAGCGCGGCGGTGTCGATGGCCAGGGCGTCGTCGCCCCAGATGACCGGCCCCAGGACCGTCAGGAAGAGCAAAAACAGCAGCGACAGCAGCGCGGCGATGCGCAACATCACGACTCCCCGATCACCGAGCGCGGGTCCAGCCGTCCCAGCAGCAGGTCCACCCCGAAGTTCACCAGCAGCACGGCGCTGCCGTAGATCAGCACGACGCCCTGGACCACCGGGAAGTCCTTGGCCCTGATCGCCTCGACCAGGGCGGTGCCCAGGCCCGGCCAGGCGAAGACGTTCTCGACGAGCACGCTTCCCGCGACCAGCCCCGACACCAGCAGGCCGCCGATCGTCAGCGCGGAGGTGAGCAGGTTGGGCAGGGCGTGGCGCAGGTGGACCACGCGGGCGGGCAGGCGTTTGGCGCGTGCCGTGCGGACGTAGTCGGACGCCAGCACCTGCAGCCCCTCGACCCGGACGATGCGGGCCAGCGCGGCGGCCGGGCCGATCGCCAGGGCCAGCGCGGGCAGGATGTAGAACTCGGGGCCCATGCTGCCGGTCACGTCGGCCACCGGCAGCCATTCCAGGCCCATCGCGAACAGGGCGACCAAGCAGACGGCCAGCAGGAACTCCGGCACGACCGCCAGGAAACCCGCGACGCCGGTGAACAGCAGCTCGCTCACCCGGCCGCGCCCGCCACGTGTGACGGCGGCCATGGCCATGCCGACCGGCACCGCGACGAGCATGACCACCGCCAGCGCGACGGCGGCCAGCAGGCTCGTGTACGGCAGGCGGTCGGCGATCGTCTGGGCGACGGGCAGGCCCGAGGTCATGGAGGTGCCGAGCTCGCCGGAGAACAGGCCCGCCAGGTAGCGGACGTACTGCTGCCACACGGGCAGGTCGAGGCCGAGTTCGTGGGTCTTGGCCGCGACCAGTTCCGGCGAGGCGGTCGCGCCCAGGGCGGCGCGCACGGGGTCGCCGGGGATGGCGTGGACCATGGCGAAGGTGGCGGTGACGAGAAGGGCCATGCTGACGAGGAAGCGGGTGGCACGGCGGAGCAGGTAGTGGGCCCAGGGATGGCGGGGCATGTCGGGCATCTAACCAGTTGTGGCGATAAATCGGCATCGTTCACTTGACCCAGTCGGGGCGGTGCGGCCTGTCGGCTTCGACGAGGAGTTGTCGAGAAATACCGCGATATTTCGTTGCTTTGGCGGATCTCACGATGCAGAGGAAAGCTCCGGGGTCCACGCTGACCGGTATCCAGGCATAGCTCAGATGGGAGTTGGCGATGCGCGCACGATTGCTCGGGGTGATGAGCGCGGTGGCCCTGGCGACCGCGGCGTGCGGCGGTTCCGGAGGGACCGCGAGCCCCACGGCCTCCTCGCAGGCGGCGGGGAAATACGCCAAGGGGGCCACCTTCACGATGGCCATCATGGAACCGGGCGACCTCAACCCGCTGCTGACCGCGTTGTCGGAGCCGCGGAACGTCGACTATTTCCTCTACGACACGCTCATCGCCTATCAGGACGACGGCACGATCATCCCGCAGCTCGCGGCCGACTGGAAATCCACCGATAAATCGGCGGATTTCACGCTCAAGAAGGACGTGAAGTGCGCCGACGGCAGCCCGCTGAAGGCCTCCGACGTCGCCGGCAGCCTCAACTTCATCGCGGACCCCGCCAACAAGTCGCAGCTGTACGGCCTGTTCGTGCCCACCGATCTGAAGGCCTCCGGCGACGACGCCGCGGGAACCGTCTCGGTGAAACTCACCAACGCCGACCCGTTCCTGCTGCGCCGCCTGTCGAGCGTCTTCATCGTGTGCGGCCCCGGGCTCAAGGACCCGGCCGGGCTCAAGACGGGCAAGCACGGCACCGGCATGTTCACCCTGACCGAGTCGGTCGCCGACGACCACTACACCCTCACCAGGCGCGCCGACTACGCCTGGGGACCCGGCGGGGTGACCGCGCAGCAGGAGGGCCTGCCGGACAAGGTGATCCTCAAGGTCATCAAGAACGAGGCGACCGCCGCCAACCTGCTGCTGTCGGGCCAGCTGAACGCCGCCAGCATCATCGGCCCCGACCGGGCGCGCGTGGAGGCCAAGAAGCTGTTCAAGACCGAGATCCGGCTGATGTTCGGTGAGTACACCTTCAACCAGGCCGCGGGCCGGGCCACCGCCGACGACCGGGTGCGGCGCGCGCTGACCATGGCGCTCGACCTCGACGAGCTCATGCGCGTGGCCACCAGCGGCACCGGCGCGCTGCCCGAGGGGCTGAGCATGCAGCCCAAGGTCTGCCCCGGCGTGACGACCTCCAAGCTGCCGCAGCACGACCCGGCGGGGGCGGCCGCGCTCCTCAAGGAGGCCGGATATGGGCAGGGCGGCAAGCCGCTCAAGGCCACCTTCGTCTACCTGACCGACCACGGCGACCCGGGCAAGTCGGCGATGGAGCTGGTCAAGAGCAAGTGGGAGGCGCTCGGCGTGCAGACCGAGCTGAAGCAGATCACCTCGGCGCAGCTCGGGGCGATCAACGACGGCTCCATGGACTGGGACGCGGGCTGGATCCAGGTCAACGTGCCGCTGCCGAGCATGATCGTGCCGTTCCTGTCGGGCAAGGCCCCGACCGAGGGCGGCGCGAACTGGTCGTCGATCAAGAACGCCGACTACGACCGGCTGATCGTCGAGGCGGCCAAGGCCCCGACGGAGGCCGAGAGCTGCGCCAAGTGGAACGCCGCCGAGGAGGCGCTGTTCGCCAAGGCCGACATCGTGCCCTTCGCCGACACCACGACGCCGCTGTACGGCAACGGCGCCGAGTTCGCCCGCATCGGCGGCCCCTTCCACCCGAGCACGATCA
Organism: Nonomuraea sp. NPDC050663; assembly: GCF_044456985.1. Classification (NCBI taxonomy): domain Bacteria; kingdom Bacillati; phylum Actinomycetota; class Actinomycetes; order Streptosporangiales; family Streptosporangiaceae; genus Nonomuraea; species Nonomuraea sp. NPDC050663. Next base: position 318,818 of record NZ_JBITGL010000003.1, on the reverse strand, counting down.
GGATGCTGGCCAAGTAGTCACTGGTGGAGCCGCAACTGCAGGCTGACCGCGAGCCGGGCGCCGGGATCGTCGAGATCCAGGCCCGAGATCGTGGTCAGCCTGCGCAGCCGGTAGCGGAAGGTGTTCTGGTGCACCTGGACGGCCTTGGCGGCGGCGTGCACGTTGCCGAGGTGGTCCAGGTAGGCCTGCAGGGTGAGCACCAGGTCGGTGCCGTGCTCGGCGTCGTAGGCCAGCAACTTCTCGTACGGCCCGGCGGGCGGCTGCTCCTCGGCCGCCACCAGGTCGCCCAGCTGCAGCAGCAGCGAGTCGAAGTAGACCTCCGCGTACGACGCCGCCACGCCCGAGGCGCCGCGCGAGCGCAGCACCCGCAGCGCACGCGCGGCGTCCGCGCGTGATCTGCCCACCTCGGCCAGCGTGTTGACCAGGCGCCCGACGCCGATGGCGGCGGGGAAGCGCCGCCCGGTCCTGGCCAGGAAGCTCTCGGCGACCTTGACCGCGCGGGCCTCGGCGTCCGGCCCCGGCGCGTGCATGGGCAGCACCGCGTAGGCGACGCTGCCGACGAGGGCGGCGGCGGCGTGCGGGTGGATGGCGCCGACGTGCAGCGCGAGCGCGTCGCAGAACCGCTGGCGTTCGCCCTCGCGTCCCGCGGCGTCCTCGATCGAGGTCTCGTGCAGCCCGGCCGCCAGGACGCACACGCGCTCGGTGGCGATGCCGAGCCTGGCGGCGGCGTCGGCGGCGTCGCGCCCGCCCTCCAGGACCGTGGAGAGCAGGTCGGCGCGCAGGCGGCGCTGGGCGTCGGCGCCCGCCCGCTGGCGCAGCAGGTGCAAGGCGACGATCTTGGCCGCGTCGGCGAAGGCGCGCCGCCTGCCGTCGGGCAGGGGCCCGTCGACGGTGGCCCACATGGAGCCGAGGATCTCGTCGCCCGCCCGTACGGCTATCGCGGCGCGGGGCAGCATGCCGTTGCCCAGGTCGAAGAAGATCGGCTCGCGCGAGTGGTAGAGCTCGCGGTAGATGCCGCGTTCCTCCTGCAGCCGCTGGTACTTCTCGGGGACCTTGCGCCCCAGCACGGTCTCGATGCGAGCCTGGTCGGCCTCGTCCTGCCGCCCGGAGAAGGCCAGCACGCGCGAGGAGCGGTCCTCGATGGTGATCGGCGCGTCGAGCAGCTCGCACACGGCGTTGGCCAGGGTGAACAGGTCGTCGGGGCTCTCGGCGGGCTCGCCTGCGACGTCGCCCTCGGCCAGCAGCGAGCGCAGCAGCGCGGCGACCTGCGCCCAGGAGGCGGCGCGGGTCAGCCCCAGCAGCGCCACCCCGGTCTGCAGCACCTTGGCGCGCACCACCTCGTCCAGCTGGACCGGCATCTTGACCACCAGCCCCGCCGCCTGCTGGGCGCCGAGCTCGTCCAGCAGGGCGCAGACGCGGTCCGCGCCCTCGACGCCCACGCCGAGCAGGATGGCGCCGCGGCCGATGCTGAGCTCGTCGAGCGGGTCGTAGATCTGGACCGAGCTGATCTCGCACTCCAGCTCCCCCGGCGAGGCCACGACGTCGAGGAACGTCGAGCCCAGGTCGTCCAGGATCCGGGCCAGGCTACTCACGCTGTTGCTCACGGTTCAGGACATACCACCCATCTCGTGTCACGTCGACGATCTCGTGACCGGCGTCGGCCGCCGTCATCAGGGCCTCCCGTACGGCCGCGCGCCAGCGTCTGGCGCTGTTCGGGGCACGCAGGCGCAGGCCCTCGACGTCCTTGGGCATCGCCACGGCCAGCCGCTCGTGCTCGCCGGGCAGGACGCCCAGGCGCACGGGGTCGAGGCCGTCCCTGCCGAGCAGGACGGCCGCGTCCGCCGCCCCCGACGGGTCGCGGGGGCGCTCCACCTCCCACACGACGTAGAGGCGGTCGCTGGCGTCGCCCGCGTTGATCGAGTCGCTCATGGTGCCGTAGAAGTCCGGCAGGTAGGCGGCGATGCGGGCCCCGAGCCTGTGCACGTTGAGGTAGGCGTTGCGGCTGACCAGCGGGTCGAAGGTCCAGGAGATGTACGGCACGCCGCGCTCGCGGCACCAGGAGCGCTGGTGCTGCTTCAGCGCGTACCCGGTGCCGCCGCGGGCGCCGGGCAGCACGCCGGTGATGTGGGAGTGCAGGTGGCCGTCGCCGGCGAAGAAGCCGACGGCGATCCCGACCAGCTCGCCCTGCGCGTGCGCGCCCGCCACGTAGCCGCCCACGTGGGAGATGGTCCTGATCAGGCCGGGTTCGAGCAGCATGCTGCCCCAGATGCGGGTGATCAGCTCGGCGGCGCGATGGTGGTCGGCCACCTCGGTCAGCTCGCTGATGGTCAGCTCGGCGGTCTCGTTCACGGAAGCCTGGGGGTGGAGCGCAGGCTGAAGTACTGGTAGGGCGTGCCGTCGTCGCGGGTGGCGAAGGTGACGCCGACCCAGGTGGCGGTGCCCTCGCGGCGGGCGAGGTACCGGTCGTCGTCGAGCGCGACCAGGTCGAAGAGCATCGGCTCGTCGAGGTCGGCGAAGGCGCTGGTGTTGAGGTAGGTCATGCGGGCGCCCTCGACGGTGATGCGGGCCGACTCGCGCTCGTAGACGCCGTCGTGGCGGCCGTCGATGGGGGCGGGCTCGCCGGGCGGCTGCGGCAGCGGGTGCGGGCGCACCCCGCACAACGCGGGGAACAGCTCCTGCGCGACGGCCTGGAAGAAGCCGTAGGTGTCGCCTCCGTTGGCCAGCACGCAGACGGTGGTGCCGGTGCCCGGCAGGGTCCACAGCTGCGCCGACTGGCCGATGGTGTTGCCGCCGTGGCTCCAGACGGCCCGGCCCTGCCAGGTGTCGAGGATCCAGCCCAGGCCCCAGTGCGTGCCGTACGGGTTGGCGGGCAGCTCGACGTGCGGGGTGACCATGAGGTCGGCGCTCGCGGGCGTCAGCAGGGCGCCGTCGTGGAAGGAGCGGGCGAACCGCACCACGTCGGCGGCGGTGGAGCAGATCAGCCCGGCGGGGCCGACGGTGCGCATCATGCCCCAGCGCGGGGTGGGCGACGGCTCCTCCCCCGGCTCGCCGAGGTGGCCGGTGGCGGCGCGGAAGCGCAGCACGTCCTCGGGCAGGGTCCAGGTGTGGGTCAGGCCCAGGGGTTCGATGATCTGCTCGCGCAGGGCGGCGTCCCACACCGTGCCGGTGACGGTCTCGATGACGCGTCCGGCCAGGGAGAAGCCGGTGTTGCAATAGGAGTGGGCGGCGCCGGGCGGATGCACGCGGGCCACGTGCCTGGCGTCCTCGGCGTAGCGGGCCAGGCAGTCGTCGCCGCGTCCCGTGTCGTGGAAGAAGTCGCCGTCGATGCCGCTGGTGTGGGTGAGCAGGTGCTTGATCGTGACGCCGGGGAAGCCCTCGACGGGGGCGTCGAGCGTGATCTCGCCCTGTTCGGCCAGGAGCATCAGCTGGGTGGCCGTCCAGACCTTGGTGATCGAGCCGATCTGGAACAGCGAGTCGGGGGTGACCTCCACGCCGGTGTCCAGGTTGAGCACCCCGGTGGCCTCTTCGCGCAGGTGCCCGTCGTGCCAGTAGGCGAGGCTCGCGCCGGGGATACGGAAGCGTTTGCTCAGTTCAGCCAACGACATCGTCATGCTGGCACGCTAGGCGGGGGGTGGCGGCCGTCTCTTCGTCGTTATCGACCAAGCGGTGGCCGGTTCTTAGGTCTGTTACAACAAGATTTCCCGAAATATCAGGGTGTTGGGTGACACGTATGGATCTCTTGCTTCGCGGCGGCACGGTGTACGACGGTCTCGGCTCGCCCGGCGTGGTGGCCGACGTGGCGATCTCCGGCGGCCGGGTGGCCGCCGTGGGACCGGGGCTCACGGCGTCGCGCGTGATCGACGTCTCGGGCCTGGCCGTCGCGCCCGGCTTCATCGACGCGCACTGCCACTCCGACCTCGTACCGCTGATGGACCAGCCCCAGCCGTTCAAGCTCTTCCAGGGCGTCACCACCGAGATCAACGGCAACTGCGGCTTCTCCTACGCGCCCTCCGCTCCCGCGCTGGAGGAGCTGACCGGCCACGCCGTGCCCGACTGGAGCTTCGCCGGCTACCTCGACGCGATCGAGGCCGCCGGGCCCACCAACCACGTCGCCACCCTGGTCGGCCACTCCACGCTGCGGGCCGCCGTGTCGGGCTTCTCCGAGACGACGTCGGTCGAGGCGATGGCCGAGCTGGCGCGCGAGGCCTTCGAGGCGGGGGCGTGCGGCCTGTCGAGCGGCCTCATCTACCCGCCCGGCTCCTACGGCGACACCGAGGAGCTGGTCGCCCTGGCCAGGGTCGCCCACGCGTACGGCAGGCCGTACACCACGCACATGCGCAACGAGAGCTCGGAGCTGGCCGCCGCGCTCGACGAGGCGATCGAGGTCGCCACCCGGGCCAGGGTGCGGCTGCAGGTCTCCCACTGCAAGGTGGGCGGGCTGCCCAACCACGGCCAGGCCTCGATGCTGCTGGAGCGGCTGCGCTCGGCCCGCGCCCGCGGCGTCGACGTGCTCGGCGACCAGTATCCCTACCTGGCGGGCTCGACCGTGCTGGCCGCCCTGCTGCCGCCCGTCGCCCTGTCGGGCGGCAACGTCGCGGCCCGGCTGTCGTCGCCCGAGGAGCGGGCCAGGCTGCTGGAGCTCAGCTCCGGGTCCGGGTTGTGGCGCGACGCCTCGCCCGGCAAGGTCCTGATCACCTCGCACGCCCGGCCCGGCGTGGCGGGGCGGACCCTGGCCGACCTGGGCGGCACCTGGGACACACTCTGCGACCTGGTCGCCGAGGACCCCGCCGCGCAGATGGTCATCGAGATGATGGACGAGGCCGACGTCGTCGAGATCATGGCCGATCCACTGATCGGCATCGGCTCCGACAACGGCGCTCCCGTCGGGCTGGAGCACCCGCGCACGTGGGGCTGCTTCCCGCGCTTCCTCGGCGCCTACGTGCGCGAGCGCGGCGTGGTGCCGATGGCCGAGGCGGTGCGCAAGATGACCTCCCACGTGGCCGACCAGTTCGGGCTGGCGGGCCGGGGCTGGCTGGGAGCGGGCGCGTATGCCGACATCACCGTCTTCGACCCGGAGACCGTCGGGCACGCGGGCACCTATCTGGAGCCTTCCGTCCGGCCCACCGGAATCGTGCACGTTCTGCTCGAAGGGCGGCCGGTGATCGAGGACGGGGAGTTCGGCGGAGTCCGCGCGGGACGCGTGCTGAGAATGGCCTAACGCGAAAGTGATGATTATTCGCTTTTTCTTCTGTGACTTCTGATACGGAAAATAACAGTACCGTTACGGATAGTTCTACTTCGCACCGTATTGAGGGGAAACGGTTGTGACGCCCGAGAGCGGGTGTAAGACTCGAATTCGAGCGATCGGTTGGGCCGGGGCCGCCGGACGCTCTTCACCCGGAATGCCAGGGAGGTGCTGCGACTCGATCGGAAATAACCGTTCCGATCGAAAGGTGGGGTAAAAGCTATATGTCGTTGAATCCGCGCCTCGTCAAGGAGAGTTTCTCCGTCGTCGAGCCGGTGGCCGACAAGGCCACCGCCTACTTCTACGGGCGCCTCTTCGCCGAGAATCCACACCTTCGGGGAATGTTCCCCCCGGCGATGGACGTCCAGAGGGACCGGCTGTTCAGCTCGCTGACCCGGATCGTCTGGAGCCTCGACAGTCCCGACAGCATGGCCGGCTACCTGAGCCAGCTCGGGCGCGACCATCGCAAGTACGGCGTGATCGCCGAGCACTACACGGCGGTCGGCAACGCGTTGCTGGCCACCATCCGGCGCTTCGCGCGCGAGGTGTGGAACAGCGAGATCGAAGCCGCCTGGGTGGCCGCCTACACCGCCGCCGCCAACCTCATGATCGACTCCGCCGACGCCGACGCGGGGGTCTCCCCGGCGTGGTGGCTGGCCGAGATCATCGATCACGAACTGCGCAGGCCCGACATCGCCGTCATCACGCTCCGGCCGACGCAGCGCCTGCCGTACACCGCGGGACAGTACGTCAACGTGCAGACCTCCCGCTGGCCCCGGGTGTGGCGCACGTTCTCGATCGCCAACGCCCCGCGCGCCGACAACACCATCCGGCTGCACGTGCGCGCCGTCAGCGGCGGCTGGGTCTCGACCTCGCTGGTGCGCCACACCCGCATCGGCGACACGATCATGCTGGGGCCGCCCATGGGGACCATGACGCCGCCCGACCGCGGCAACCGCGACCTGCTGTGCGTGGCAGGGGGCACCGGGCTGGCGCCGATCAAGGCCATCATCGAGCAGGTCATCGCCTCGGGGCGGCGGCCCAACGTCCACCTGCTGTACGGCGCGCGGACCGCCGCCGAGCTCTACGACCTGCCCGACCTGATCAGGATGGAGTCGTCCTTCCCCTGGCTGCGGGTGCTTCCCGTGGTGTCGGACGAACCGGCCTTCGACGGGATGCGCGGACACCTGCCCGAGGTGACCGAACGGTTCCACACCTGGTCCGAGCACCAGGTGTACGTGTGCGGGCCGCCGGACATGGTCAACGAGACGGTACGGCGGCTGCAGGTCAACGGGGTGCCGCTCGCGCGCATCAGCCGCGACGTGGTGCACGGCGAGCAGTGACCCGGCCTCCCCCTCCCCGGGTCATCCGCTCCCCGGCCATTCGCTCCCCGGTCAGTCGCTCCCCGGCCATTCGCTCCCCGGCCATTCGCTCCCCGGTCATTCGCTGCCCGGTCATTTGCTCCCCGGTCAGCCGTTCCCTGGTCAGCCGCCGCCGTTGAAGACGGCGGCGGTCGCTTCGTCGGCGGGCCACAACGTCTCGATCGCCAGCTCGGAGACCGTCACGTCCAGCGGCGAGCCGAAGGTCGCGATCGTCGTGAACATCGACAACACCGCGTCACCGTGGCGGACCCGGAGCGGCAGCAGGATGTCGCCGGGTCCCGGCACGTGGGCGACGTTCAGCTCCACCCCCGGATAGGTGTAGGCGGCCAGCTCGTCGTGCAGTTCGCCCAGCCGGCCGTCGCCCGACGCCTCCGCCTGCTTGCGCAGCCGCTGCAGCAGGTGGGCGCGCACCTCGGCCAGGTTCACCAGCTTGCCCGCCATGCCGTCCGGGTGCAGGGTCATCCGCAGCACGTTGACGGGGTCGGTCTTCATCAGCTCCTCCGACACGCTCCCGCCGAAGAAGGCCATCGCCGCCTCGTTGGCCGCCACCAGGTTCCACGCCGCGTCCACCACCACCGCCGGGAAGGGGTTGTGGGCGTGCAGGATCTTGTCGATCGCCTGCCGTACCACCCCCATCTCCGGCGCCCGCACCTCGCGCTCGCGGAAGGCGGGCGCGAAGCCCGCGGCCACCAGCAGCCGGTTGCGATGGCGCAGCGGCACGTCGAGCTCCTCGGCCAGCCGCATCACCATGTCGCGGCTGGGATTGGCCCGGCCGGTCTCCAGGAAACTGATGTGCCGCGATGACACGTCGGCCTCGATCGCCAGGTCGAGCTGGCTGACCCGGCGCCGCTGGCGCCAGGAGCGCAGGAGCTCTCCGAAGGTCTCTTCGTGTACGGCAAGAGCAGTCATGGTCGGCACGTTACCGACATATGGGAATGCCCACGATTACCTGGGAGGTAGCGGACGGGCAAAACCCGTAGAGCCCGGCTTTTGTCGGTAGCCCGTGACACCATGGCCGCAACCATCTCGACAGGGAGCAAGATCATGACTGATGCACTGCTCGCCATCGGCACCCGCAAGGGCCTCATCCTGGCCCGATCACGCGACGGGGGCCCGTTCGAGGTCGAGCCCATCCAGTTCTCCACCGTCGGGGTCCAGAGCGTGGCCATCGACACCCGAGGCGAGACCCCGCGGCTCCTGGCCGGGATCGAGTACGGCCACTTCGGCCCCTCGGTGATGTACTCCGATGATCTGGGTGCCAGCTGGCACGAAGCCGACAAACCACCGGTGGCCTTCCCTGAGAAGACCGGCGCCACCCTCGAGAAGGTCTGGCAGTTGCTGCCCTCGCCGTCGGAGCCCGGTGTCGTCTGGGCCGGCGCCGAGCCCGGCGCGCTGTTCCGCTCCGAAGACGGCGGCGTGACCTACACCCTGGTCGAGGGCCTGTGGGAGCATCCCCACCGGGAGCAGTGGCAGCCCGGCGGCGGCGGCCTGTGCATGCACACGATCCTCAACCACCCCACCGACCCGAAGATCATGGGCGTGGCCGTTTCCACCGGCGGCTTCTACCGCAGCACCGACGGCGGCATCTCCTGGCAGGCGGCCAACCAGGGCATCCGCGCCCCGTTCATGCCCGACGGGCAGCAGTATCCCGAGTTCGGGCAGTGCGTGCACAAGGTGGCCGTCCACCCGTCGCGGCCCGACCGGCTCTTCCTGCAGCACCACTTCGGCGTCTACCGCAGCGACGACTTCGGCCTGTCGTGGACCGACATCGGCTCCTCGCTGCCCTCCGACTTCGGCTTCCCCATCGCCGTGCACGCCTCGAAGCCCGACACCGTCTACGTCCTGCCGCTCCACGCCGACATGGACCGCACCCCCGTCGGCCACCGCTACCGCGTCTACCGCAGCGACGACGCGGGAGGCTCCTGGCAGCCGCTCGACTCCGGGCTTCCCGAGGGACCCGTCTACGGCACCGTGCTGCGCGACGCGATGAGCACCTCCGAGGCGGGCATCTACTTCGGCACCCGCGACGGTTTCGTCTACGGCTCGCGCGACGACGGCCAGACGTGGCAGGAGGTGGCGCGTCACCTTCCCGACGTGCTCACCGTCCGCTCCGCGGTGCTCTGACCCATGGGGAAAGCCGCGACCATGGTCGTGTTCGTGCTGCCCGCGACCCTGCGCCACTGGGGTCGGGGGTGACACCGAGGTCAAGGTCTTCGCCGTGGGCGCGCCCCCGACCCTGGGCGCCGCGCTCGACACGCTCAGGCGCACCCACCCCGTGCTCGAGGAGCGCTTGCGCGACGTCGACGGGCGCATCAGGCGCCACATCAGCATGGTGGTGTGCGGGGAGAACGCCCGGGCGGTCGGCGGCCTCGACTGCGCCCTGCCTCCCGGCGCCGAGGTCTACGTACTGCCGGCCCTCGGCTGATCTGCTATATTTTCAACCACTTCCTGAAGCCTCCACGTCGACCGGGCACCGCCCCAGTCGCACCTGGAGGCTTCTTTGCGTGTCCGCACCTTGCAGATTTCGCGTGTCCGCACCCCCGCAGATTTCGCGTGTCCGCACCCCCGCGGATTTCGCGTGTCCACACCCCGCAAATTCGCGTGTCCACACCCCGCAGAGGAGACCACGCTCGATGACCACCCCGAACGCCGCCGCGGCAGGCACCTGGAAACTCGGCGACCTCGTCGTCAACCGCCTGGGTTTCGGCGCGATGCGCCTGACCGGCACCGCCGCCTTCGACCAGGGCGTCCCCCGCGACCGCGAACCCTCCATCGCCGTCCTGCGCCGCGCCGTGGAACTGGGCGTCAACCACATCGACACCGCCGCCTTCTACTTCTCCTCCACCCGCTCGGCCAACGAGCTGATCAACCGCGCCCTGGCGCCCTACCCCGGCGACCTGGTCATCACCACCAAGGTCTGGCCCGGCCGCGACCCGTCGGGCCAGTGGTGGTGGGCCTCCCCCGAGCAACTGCGCGGCCAGGTCGAGGAGAACATCCGCCAGCTCGGCCGCGACCACCTCGACGTGGTCAACCTCCGCATCCCGCCCAGCCGCGTGGCCACCTCGATCACCGAGCACTTCGGCGCGCTGGCCGAGCTGCGCCAGGCCGGGCTCATCCGCCAGCTCGGCATCTCCAACGCCACACCCGAGCAGCTGGCCGAGGCGCAGGCCATCGCGCCCCTGGTGTGCGTGCAGAACCCGTACGGCATCGGCTCCCCGGCCGCCGGCCAGGACCTCCTGCGGTCATGCGGCGAGCAGGGCATCGCCTTCGTGCCGTTCTTCGCCATCGCCGGCGCCGGCCGCGAGTCGGGCGCGCCGTCGACGGACGCCGAGGCCGTCACCGCCGTCGCCCGCGCCCACGGCGTGTCGGCGGCACAGGTGCGCCTGGCCTGGACGCTGCAGCAGGGCCCGCACGTGCTGGCCATCCCGGGCACCGGCGACCCGGGCCACCTCGACGACAACGTGGCCGCCGCCTCGCTGCGCCTGACGGACGAGGAGATGACTCTCCTCTCCTCGATTCGCTAGAGCATCACTTCAGCAGGGTGCGCGTCAACGTGTCGGCCGCCCAGTCCGTCCAGGCGTCCGGCGTCCACCCCCGCCCCTCGACGAGCAGGCGGTAGGACTCGGGCGCCAGCACCGCCAGGGCCATGTCGGCGGCCCGCACGGCGTTCACCCCGTCACGCAACCCGCCCTTGGCAGCCAGCGCCCCCGCGAAGACCGACAACACCGTGTGGCGCTGGGCGAGGTTGGTGCGCCACATCTCGTCGATCTCCGGATCGGTGGCCGCCGCCGAGCGCACCACCTCCAGCACCGGCGCGACCCGGGCATGGATCTCCGCCGTCGCCTCGGCCAGCGCGCGGACCATCTCGGCGGGTGGCGCGGCCAGAGCCCGCGCCACCCACGGGCGCTCCAGGGTCGCGACCGGCGCACTGTCGCCGGCAACCTGCACGTCGAGCAACTCCTTCAGGATCGCCCGCTTCGTCTCGAACGTGAAATACACCGTCTGCACGGCCACGCCCGCCTTCGCGGCGATGGCCTGGACGGTCGTGGCCGTGTAGCCGCGCTCGACGAACAACTCCCTCGCCGCGCCGAGCATCCTCTCGCGCGTCGCCGCCGCCTTCGCCGCCCGGACGCCCGGCTTACCCATCGCGCACCCCCACTTGACTGGAGCGCCACTATAGCAACAAACTCACTGGAGTGCCGCTACAGCGAAAGGCCTTCGAGTGGCCATGAACAGACAGACGCCCGCCCTCATCGTGACCACCACCGTGGAAGCGAATCGGGCCGGAGCTCGACCTTCCGGAGCCAAGACGGGAACGACGCCATGACCCCATCGAGCGCTCGGCCGACGACGACCGTGCTCATCCTCGGCGGCTACGGCGCCGTCGGCCGCGAGGCCGCGGTAGCCCTCGCCGGTCACCCCGGCACCCGCGTGATCGTCGCCGGCCGCCACCCGGACCGCGCGGCCCCCGTCCAGGGGGTCACGACGATGCGCGTGGACGCCACCGACCCGGCCGACCTGGCACGCGCACTGAACACCCTCGCCACCAGCCACGAGCCAGCCAGCCACGAACCGAGGTACCGCGAACCGAGGTCTAGCGAGCCAAATGACAGTCGACCGAGTGACAGTCAACCGAGTGACAGCAGACCGAGTGACAGTCGACCGAGTGGTGCTGTCGTCGTGCTCATGTGTGCCGAGATCGACAACGTGCGCGTCGCCCGCGCCTGCCTAGAGCGCGGCATCTCCTACGTGGACGTGTCGGCCTCCCCCGCTCTCCTCGCCGATCTCGACACCCTGGACGGTCTCGCCAAGGCCGCCTCCGCCACCGTCGCGCTGAGCGTCGGGCTCGCGCCTGGGGTCACGAACCTGCTTGCCCGCATCTGCGCCGACCGGGCGCCGGGCGCGGAGCCCAGCATCGGCGTGTTGCTCGGGGCGGGAGAGCAGCACGGCCCGGCTGCGCTCGAATGGACCCTTGACGGGCTCGGGGCGCTCGGCGGCTCGTGGGCGATGCCCTTCCCCGTCCCGTACGGCGAGCGGGCCGTGCACCGGTTCCCGTTCTCCGACCAGTACACCCTGCCGCGGACGCTCGGCGTGCCCGCTGCGCGTACCGGCATATGTCTGGACTCGCGCCTCCTGACGCGGCTCCTGGCCGCGGCCGGGCGGCCCGGGGTGGCTCGGGTGTTGCGTCGGCCGCTGGTTCGCTCGTGGCTACTTGCTGTGCTGGGCAGGGTTCATGTGGGAGGTGACGGGTTCGCGGTCACGGTGGTGGCCGGTACGGCGCGCGCCGCGTTCACCGGGCAGGGCCAGAGTCGCGCCACCGGGCGGGCGGCTGCGCTGCTGATCCGAGACCCGGCGTCGTTCCCGCCAGGGGTGTGGCACATCGAGGAGCTGGTGGATCCCGTCGCCTTCCTCACCGAGCTCGCCCATGACGGCTTCGAGTTGCACCTTGACGAACCCGTCGAGGTGCGCCGATAAGATCGCCGCCGTGAGAGCAGGCGAGATGATCCCCCTGGCCCCCGGGCAGGTGATGTTGTCCGACCGGCGGACGCAGCGCACCTGGCCCGCCCCCGTCGCGCCCTTCCTGCTCGCCTCCTGTCCCGTCACCCAGGACGACTACGCCGACGTCACCGGCGTGAACCCCAGCACCGCGCCCGGGGCGAGCCTGCCCGTCGAGACCAGGTCGTGGCACGACGGGCAGGCTTCCGCCGGGCGCCTGCCCGTCGAGACCGGGTCGTGGCATGACGGGCAGGCTCGCGCCGGGCGCCTGCCCGTCGAGACCGTGTCGTGGCACGACGCGGTGCGCTACTGCAACGCCCGCTCGGCACGCGAGTACCTCACCCCCGCCTACCGCCTGTCGCCCGACGGGACGGACTGCGCATGGGACACGGGGGCCGACGGCTACCGGCTGCCCACCGAGGCCGAGTGGGAGTACGCCTGCCGGGCGGGCACCACCGGGCCGAGGTACGGCACGCTCGACGAGATCGCCTGGTATCGGGCCAACTCCGGCGAGCGCAGCCACCCCGTCGGCGGCAAGACACCCAACGCGTGGGGCCTGCACGACATGCTCGGCAACGTGTGGGAGTGGTGCTGGGACGTCTACGACGCCGAGGTCTACGGCAGCTACCGGGTGCTGCGCGGCGGCGGGTGGTTCGACGAACCGTGGAGCTGCCGCGCCTCGGTGCGCCGCCGCAGCCACCCGACGCTGCGGCTGGACGACGTGGGCTTCCGCGTCGCCCGGTCGGCGGTGGCGCACAGCTGATTCGCCGCGCCCGGTCGGCGGCGGGGCTCAGCTGATTTCGCGGCGCCCGGTCGGCGGCGCACAGCTGATTTCGCGTCGCCGAGTCGGTGGTGGGGCTCAGCTGATGCAGAATTCGTTGCCCTCCGGGTCGAGCAGGGTGATCGCGTAGTAGTCGGCGATGCCGATCTCGGGCCCGGCGACGCGGGAGATCGTGGCGCCGAGGGCGACCAGGCGGGCCGCCTCGGTGTCGATCAGCTTGCGGCGCACCTCGAGGGTGCCGCTGCGCCGGTTGGTGACGTCGAGGTCGAGGTGGAGGCGGTTCTTGACCGACTTCTTCTCGGGCACCTGCTGGAACCACATGCGGGGCCCGATGCCGGAGGGGTCGACGATGGAGTCGTAGCCGATGGCGTCGTTCACCTCCCCTTCCGGCAGGCCCCTGCTGCGCCAGTAGTCGGCCCAGGTGTCGAAGCCGTCGGGCGGCTCCTGGAGCTGGTAGTGGAGCGCGGCGGCCCAGAAGCGGGCCAGCCGGTCGGGGTCGGCGCAGTCGATGGTGACCTGGAGGCGGGTTGCCATAGGGAGATGGTGCCAGGGCCCACCGACAATCCGGCCCGACCGGCCACCGCCCACCGGCCCCCGCCCAATGGTCCCTGACCGATAGCAGGTGGACGGCGGCCGATGGCGGGTGGCCGATGGCGGGTGGCAGATGGCGGGTGGCAGATGGCGGGTGGCAGATGGCGGGTGGCCTTGGCTCCAGCCCCGGCGGCGGCGAACCCGTCTGCGGCGGCGGTCAGGCTCGCTTGCGGGAGAGGAAGTGGTTGATGGCGCCGCGCAACGATGCCGCCTCCGCCTCCGCTCCCTCGTGCTCCGCGTGCCCGTGGCTCAGGACCACCAGTTCCCGCACCCCGGCCGCCAGCCCGTTGTGCACGGCGAACTGCCCGGGCGGTGGCACGGCGGGGTCGTAGAGGGCGGCGGCCACCAGCGTCGGGATGTTCACGCGCGTCGCCGCCGAGGCCGCGTCGAAGTATCGCAGCACCTCGACCGCCTCCGGGTGGGCGGCGTGGTGGGCGCGCACGGCTTCGCCGCTGCCCAGGCAGGGCAGGGTCAGCCGCAGCGGGATGTTGCCGAAGCTCGGCACCACCAGTACGCCGCTGGTGAAGCGCGGGTCCCATGGCAGGGCGAGCGCGCCGATGCCGCCGCCGAAGCTGGTGCCCACGTAGTCGAGCCGCGACGCCTGCGGCACGAGCTCGCGCAGCACGGTCGCCGCGCACCACACGTCGGCCGCGTTGCCGCCGTGCACGTAGGTGTCGCGTGAGGCGATGCCGTGCAGGACGTGCTCGGCGGCCAGGGAGGGGATCTCGGGCGACAGGCTGCGGTCTGCGAGTCCTCGGGCGCACGGCCAGATGGCCGCGGTGCCGGGGCCCGGCAGGCTGGTCTCGGGAGCGGTGCGCCCGCCGTACCCGTGGACGACGACCATTCCGCGGGTGACCTCGCCGTCGGCGGGCAGCGTGAGCCAGCCGCCGACGCGGAAGCCGCCGCTGGAGGTGTAGGTGACGCCGTGGACGCGCATGCCGTCCTGTTCGTACTCCAGGGGGCCGAGCTCGGGCGCGACGGTGACGTCGAGGGCCTCGGAGTACAGGCCCTGCCAGAAGGCGTCGAAGTCGGCGGGAGGCTCGGGCGCGGGTACGGCCAGCAGCGCGTCGAGGTCGTAGCCGTAGGTCGGGTCGAAGCCGAGGACTGGGTCGGAGGCGGGGTCGGAGGCGGGGTCGGAGGCGGGGGTAGCGTCGGGGTCGGGGGCGGCGGTGTGCGTGCTCATCGGCCAGATCCTAGAGCCGCCCCACCCCGGAACCGCCGCGCCCCGACCCTGGCACGGCGCTGGCTTTGTTGATGCTTCAAGTTATACACTCCACCCCACCGCATCACTTGAAGGGTCAACAAATGGACATCTTCCTCTGGATCCTGCAGATCCTCCTGGCCGCAGCCTTCCTGGGCTCGGCCGTCGTCAAGAACACCGTGGCCAAAGACGACCTCAAGGCCCGCATGCCGTACGTCGAGGACTTCTCCCAGGGCCAGATCCGGGCCATCGGCCTCATCGAAGGCGTGGCGGCGATCGGCCTGGTCCTGCCCTGGGCGACCGGCATCGCCCCGATCCTGACGCCGCTGGCCGCCGTGGGCCTCGTCATCACGATGGTCATCGCCGCCCTGGTTCACCGGCGACGCGGCGAGTCGATCGCGTTTAATCTGGTCTTGGCGGCGTTGGCACTCATCGTCGCGATCGGCAGATTCTGACACTGGGGGGCCGGTGGCCGAGGGGCTCGGGGAGACGGAGCTCGACGAGACGCAGGTCCGCGCCTGGCATGGCCTGCTCGCGGTGACACTCGTGGGAATGCCGCAGGTGGAGCGGGTCTTCCGCCGCCACGGCCTGGTGCATGTCGAGTACGGCCTGCTGACGGCGCTGTCGCTGCGGCCGTGCCGGCTGAGTGATCTGGCGACGCTGACGAACGTCTCCATCAGCCGCCTCAGCCACCGCATCAGCAAGCTCGTCGAGCGGGGCTTGGTGACGCTTCGTCCCGACTCCTCCGACGGCAGGGCGAGCGTCGCCGAGATCACGGAGGACGGGCGCGGGGTCATCTGCTCCATCGCGCCCGACTACGCCCGGGCGCAACGCGAGGTCCTCTTCGACCACCTCACCCCCGAACAGACCGCCGCCCTCGCCGAGGCTCTGCAGGCCGTCGGCACGCGACTCGGGGCCTGCATGGGACCTGACCAGCGAATATAACCGGACCCGCCTTTAATCGTCACACAGAGTGACGTAGTGTGGTGATGTGTTTCCGGGTCTGCGCCTGTTCCTGCTCGTCGCGGCCGTTCTGTGCTGCCTCGGCCCGTGGCAGCCGCAGAACGTCCAGGCGATCCCGCCGTTCTCCGTGGTGGACGTCGCGGAGGGCGAGTGCCCGCGTCCGCGCAGCTCGGATGAATGGGGCTATTCAGCCACGTCCAAGGCCCGCACCCTGGGCGGCGGCGCCACCAAGGCCGCACTTCCCGCGCGGCGCGGCGCGAGCCGCGTCACCGTGCGTGACCTCCTGCCCGCTCCGGCCGTGCGCCGCGGCCGGGCCCACCTGAGCATCTGGCGCATATAGGGCCGGACGAGCGTTTCCGTCCGTCGTCCATTCACCCTGTGCTCGGAGTGTGCATTCGTCATGCGCGAAATCGAAACGATCGAGGAGATCTGGTCCTACCACTGCCTGCGG
This sequence comes from Nonomuraea sp. NPDC050663, assembly GCF_044456985.1. Lineage (NCBI taxonomy): Bacteria > Bacillati > Actinomycetota > Actinomycetes > Streptosporangiales > Streptosporangiaceae > Nonomuraea > Nonomuraea sp. NPDC050663. Next base: position 302,708 of record NZ_JBITGL010000003.1, on the reverse strand, counting down.
TGCCTGCACATCTGGCAGGACGCCTTCCAGGCGCATCACTGCGGCGAGAGCGTCGCCTGGCATCACAACGGGCAGGCCAGCATGCCGCCCTGGTCGGAGGCGACCAACTGCCCGCGTTGCGCGGCGCTGCAGGTCAAGGTACTGCCGCGGTCCGGCAGGCCGTCCGTCCCGCGCCAGGAGCGCACCGAACGGCCGTGACCGTCCGCGCCTGCCGTACGAGAAGTCTGCCGGACGAAAGGACGCCGGACGAAAGGACGGAAGCCCGCCGCGAGCGGGCCGTACGGCAGGCGCACCTCACGTGATGTCGCGCCGCAGCGTGGTGGCCGAGGCCAGCACCCCGAACACCGCGGCGTACCCGAGCAGGACCAGCGCCCCGCCCCAGGCGGGCAGCAGGTAGTCGAGTCCCATCTGCCCCACGTCGACGCCGGAGTTGGTCAGCGACCTGGCCGCCCCCGCAGGAGTCCACGCGCCCACGACCTGCAGCTGCGGGATGGCGTTGACGATGGGTTCGAGCACGAACATCCACACGGCCACGGTGACGATGGCGGCGATCTGGTTGCGCAGCAGCGCACCGATCCCGATCCCGAACAGGGTGTAGAGCACCAGGGCCGCCAGCACGCCGCCCAGGATGCGCGGGATCCCGCCCTCGGTGATCAGCAGGTCGCCGCCCGACAGCAGCACGGCGGGGACGATGCCGACGGCGAACAGCACGAGGATCGCCAGTCCGAAGATCAGCCCGATCAGCACGCCCGCGCCCAGCTTGGCCGCCACGACTCGCGCGCGTCTCGGCGTCGTCAGGAAGGTACTGGTGATGGTCTGGTAGCGGAATTCGGTGGTCATCATGGTGGCACCGAGGATCGCCACGAGGATCGATCCGCTGATCGACTGCTCCCAGGCCACCCGCTGGAACTCGGGGGTGTCGCGGGCGGGGAAGACGCTGACGCCGTTCTGCTCCAGCCCGGCGAAGCCGATCACCAGGCCGAGGCTGAGGGTCAGGTAGCTCAGCACCACGACGAGCATGATCCACCACAGGTGGGTGGTGAACAGCTTCAGCAGTTCGGCGCGTACCAGCTTCACGACGCCTCCTCGGTGAGCTCCAGGAACACCCGCTGCAGGTCGGTGCGCTCCTGGACGAGTTCCGTGAGCACGACCTGCTCGGCCAGGACGACCTCGCCGACCCGTTCCGCGGCCAGGCCGCGCACGCGCAGCGCCCCGTCGTCGAGCGGTTCGACCGCGCCGCCCGCACGTTCCAGGGCGGGGCCGAGAGCCTGCGGGTCGAGGCTGCGCACCCGCAGCGGGGCGTCGCCGTTGCGGGTGAGCTCGGCGAGCGTGCCCTGCCGTACGAGCCTGCCCTTGGCGATGATGACCACGTTGTCGACGGTCTGTTCCACCTCGGCCAGCACGTGGCTGGAGACCAGGACGGCGGCGCCGCGCTCGTGGGCCAGGTGCTTGAGGAAGCCGCGCAGCCACTGGATGCCGGAGGGGTCGAGGCCGTTGGCGGGCTCGTCGAGGATGAACACCTCCGGGTGCCCGATCAGGGCTCCGGCCAGGCCCAGCCGCTGGCGCATGCCCATCGAGAAGCCCGAGACCCGCTTGCTCGCCACGTCGGCCAGGCCCACCTGTTCCAGCGCCTCCGCGGCGCGTTCCGGCGGCAGCCCGGCGGCCGCGCACAGGATCCTGAGGTGGTTGATCGCGGTGCGGCCGGGGTGGAAGTTGGTGGCTTCCAGCACCGCGCCGACCGCCGCCAGCGGCTGCTTGAGCTGCGGGTACGGCACGCCGTTGACCAGGGCGGTGCCCGCGTCGGCGGTGACGAGGCCGAGCAGGCAGCGCAGCGTCGTGGTCTTGCCCGCGCCGTTGGGACCGAGGTATCCGGTGATCGTCCCCGCCTCGACGGTGAACGACACGCCGTCGACCGCCTTGACCGGTCCGAAGGATTTGGCGAGCTGACTGATCTCGATCGCGCTCATGATGCGGCGATTATCCCGATGGCGAGCCGCGTCCTACCTCCTCCTGGAGGAGGAGATCGTTCATGACGGAACGCTCAGAGCCGGTAGACCCGCCTGGCGTTGCCGGAGCCGATCATGTGGGCGACGCGGGCGGCGTCGGAGACGCTCCACTCCCCCTCGTCGATGCGGGCCGCCAGCACCCTGCCCAGGCCGCGCCGGAAGTACAGCGCCCCGAGGTGGCAGGTCTCGGCGACGCCGTAGCAGTCGGAGCTGAACATCTGCTTGTGGAAGGGCACCAGCTCCAGCATCTCCTCCAGCACCCGGGCGCCGCCGGCGGCGGTGTGCGTGAGGGTGAGCCCCAGGTCGACGTAGACGTGCGGGTAGACGTTGGCCAGGTAGGCGGCCTGCCGCTGGAACGGGTAGCAGTGCAGCAGCACCACCGGCACGTTCAGCGGCTGCAGCGCGCGGACGAAGACGGTCAGCATCGCGGGGTCGGCCCGGTGCAGCTCGACGTCGGGGTCGCCGAACCCGGTGTGGAACTGCATGGGCAGCCCGCGGTCGCGGGCCACGTCGACCGCCGCCCACAGCAGGTGGCGCAGCAGCACCGGATCGGTCAGGCGGGCTTTCGGGTCGGCCAGGCGCCGGTTGGCCGCCGCGATCACCGATCCGCGGCTGGGCCGCGACGGGTCGAAGTCGAGGCCGTGCCGGTAGGCGATGATCGACTTGAATGCCACGGCGCGGGCGGCGCGGGCGGCCAGTTCCTCGGCCAGGCTGTCCATGTAGTCGACGGCGAGGGGCGCCACCTCGGCGACGTCCTGCTCGATCTGCTCGATGCGGACGATCTCGTCGGCCGCGGCGCCTCCGTGGCGTCCCATCTCGGGCGCGGTCAGCAGGTCGGGCTCCTCCAGGCCGGTGTCGACCAGGAAGGCCACCACCCCGGCGGCCCGCAGCAGCCGGCGGTTGACCTCTCCCGCGCCGAGTTCGAGCCGCCTGGCCAGGTAGACGGCCGGGGAGGCGTGCGGCTCCAGGTCGAGCACGGGCGCGCACCAGCGCCTGATGGCCACGCCGGCCGGGGTGTCGAAGTGGGTCGTGCCCGGCGGTGCGGGCGCGGCCCCTTCGGTGATCAGCAGCTCGAACTGGGCCCTGGACACCTCGTCGCGCCGCACCCCGTGGCAGTGATGGTCGACCAGCGGCGCGAGCAGGGCGTCACGGACCGCATCCGGAAGGTTGGCGGGGAGCATGCGCCCACCTTAGGCGCTGGGTGCGCGCCCGCCGTCGCCTTCCCGGATAGTCCCGATTGTCGCCGATCCCCATCCCGCCCCTGGTCAGCGGCCGGCGAACCGGTCCGTGGCCGTGACAAGAGCGTCGGTGATGCCCGGCTCGACGAAGGCGTGGCCAGCGTCGGGGATGAGGTGGAAGTCCGCCTCGGGCCAGGCCCGGTGCAGGTCCCAGGCGGTGGCGGCGGGGGTGCACATGTCGTAGCGGCCCTGCACGATCACCGCGGGGATGTGGCGGATCTTGTCGATGTCGCGCAGGAGCTGCTCCTCCTCGAAGAAGCCGCCGTTGACGAAGTAGTGGTTCTCGATGCGGGAGAAGGACACCGCGTAGTCGTCGTCCTCGTGCGAGGCGATGATCTCGGGGTCGGGCAGCAGCGTGATGGTCGAGCCCTCCCACACGCTCCAGGCGCGCGCCGCGGGCAGGCGCACGGCGGGGTCGGGGTCGTTGAGCCGCCGGTGGAAGGCGCCGATCAGGTCGTCGCGCTCCTCGGAGGGGATCGGCTCGACGTACTTCTCCCACAGGTCGGGGTAGACCAGCGAGGCGCCCTCCTCGTAGAACCAGTGCAGCTCGAAGGGGCGAAGCATGAAGATGCCGCGCAGCACCAGCTCGCTCACCCGGTCGGGGTGCGTCTGGGCGTAGGCCAGCGACAGCGCGCTGCCCCACGAGCCGCCGAACACCTGCCAGCGGTCGACGCCCAGGTGCTCGCGCAGCAGCTCCATGTCGGCGACCAGGTGCCAGGTGGTGTTGTGCTCCAGCGACACCGCCGGATCGCTCGCGTGGGGCCGGCTGCGGCCGCAGTTGCGCTGGTCGAACAGGATGATCCGGTACGCCTCCGGATCGAACTGGCGGCGCTGCTTGGCCGTGCAGCCGCCACCCGGTCCGCCGTGCACCATGACGACCGGTTTGCCGTGCGGGTTGCCGCACTCCTCCCAGTGGATCTCGTTGCCGTCGCCGACCGCGAGCAGGCCGCTGGCGTGGGGTTCGATGGGCGGATAGAGCGTCTTCATGCTCACCCACTATGCCGCACCTCGGGGCCGCGCCAGAACACCCTCCCATCAGGGTCCTGACCTGCACGAACATGCCTTTTTCGTAGGATGACGCGCAAGGTGACGATCTCCGCTACGCTGAGCGCTCCCTTATCCCATCTGTCGCGAAAGCACGTGATGCGACTCGCTCTTGTCTCCAGGGCCCGGCTCAGCGCCACGGCCTCACGGCTCGCCCAGACCGCCCTCTCGCGCGGCTGGGACGTGCACATCGTCGGCGACCCCGCCACGATCACCCCCCTCGGCTCCCACGCCGGGATCTCCCCCGACGTCATCCTCAACCGCATCCTCGGCAGCGAGCCCGATCTGACCCATCTGCTCCTGCTCCAGCGGCAGCTGGAGAACCGGGGCGTGCCCGCCGTCAACGCGGCGGGCGCGGTCGAGAACGCCGTCAGCAAGGCCCGCCAGGCGGCGATCTACCTCGCCCACGGCCTGCCTCACCCGCAAACCTGCCTGACCACGCCCTACGCCGACCCTTCGGACCTGGCCGACCTGCTCGGCTTCCCGCTGGTGCTCAAACCCGACAGCGGGTACGGCGGAGCGGGCGTGGTCAAGGCCGAGACCCTCGCAGAACTGCGGCTGCTGCTGCAGGAGAAGGCCATGAACGGGCACCAGCTGCTCGTCGCCCAGCGATGGGTGCCGGAGGCGTGGTGGAGCCTGCGCCTGGTGGTGGTCGACGGCGAGGTGGTGGCGACCATGCAGCGCCGCGCCGCCGCCGGCGAGTGGCGCAGCAACGTCGCCCAGGGCGCCACCGCCGTGGAGGTGGAACCGTCCTACGCCGAGGTGGAGCTGGCGGTGACGGCCGCCGCCACGCTGGGGCTCGACGTGGCGGGCATCGACGTCATCCGCACCGCCGAGGGGCCGCTGGTCCTGGAGGCGAACAACTCTCCCGGCCTGATCGCCACCGAGCAGGCCACCGGGGTGCCGGTCTGCGACCGCATCCTGGCGGCGGTCGAGAAACGGGCCGCGGTCGTCATGTCCTGAACCCCGGGCGGTGCCGCGAAGGCGCCGCCCGGGCTCAGGCCCCGCTCAGCGGCGGGTGAGGCGCAGCACGTTGCCGATGATGTGCGCGCCCGCCCCGCCCTCCGCGGTCAGGATCGACTCGGGGTGGAACTGCACCGCGAACCGCTTGGCCGCCACGTCCTCGATGGCCATGACGTTGCCGTCGGGGGTGACCGCGATCGGCGTGAAGCCGACCACGCCGTGCTCCTTGGCGTGCAGCGAGTGGTAGCGCGCCGCCGTGAACTGCGGCGGCAGCCCCTCCAGCAGCGCCGACTCCCCCAGCCGGGAGACCTGGCCGCGCTTGCCGTGCTCGGGGTAGTCGAGCAGCTCCAGCGAGCCGCCCGCGTGCTCGACCATGGCCTGCAGGCCGAGGCAGACGCCGAAGACCGGCAGGTCGCGCGCGTAGACCTCGTCGATGAGGGCCGACATGCCGAAGTCGGAGGGCCAGCCGGGGCCGGGCGACAGGACCACCAGGTCGGGGGCGATGGAGTCGATCATGGCGGTCGGGAAGCCGTGCCGCAGGGTCGTCACGGTCGCGCCCTGCTGGCGGAAGTAGTCGGCCAGCGTGTTGACGAAGGAGTCCTCGTGGTCGACGAGCAGCACCTTCATGCCCTCGCCGTGCCGTACGACGGGTTCGGGTTCGACGGCGGAGGCGGGCGAGTTGACGGCGGCCAGGGCGGCGAGCAGGGCGCTGGCCTTGAGCTCGGTCTCCTTCTCCTCCGACTCCGGGTCGGAGTCGAACAGCAGGGTCGCGCCCGCCCTGACGGTGGCGACGCCGTCCCTGATCTGGGCGGTGCGCAGGGTGAGGCCGGTGTTCATGGAGCCGTCGAAGCCGATGAACCCGATCGCCCCGCCGTACCAGCGGCGGGTGGTGGCCTCGTGGTCCTCGATGAACTGCATCGCCCACGTCTTGGGCGCGCCGGTGACGGTGACGGCCCACATGTGGGTGAGGAAGGCGTCGAGGGCGTCGAACTCGGGGCGCAGGCGGCCCTCGATGTGGTCGACGGTGTGGATCAGGCGGGAGTAGAGCTCGATCTGGCGGCGGCCGATGACCTGGACGGTGCCGGGGACGCAGATGCGCGACTTGTCGTTGCGGTCGACGTCGGTGCACATGGTCAGCTCGGACTCCTCCTTGGTGGAGGAGAGCAGCGTGCGGATGGCCTCGGCGTCCTCGACCGGGTTGCTGCCGCGGGCGATGGTGCCGGAGATGGGGCAGGTCTCGACGCGGTCGCCGGAGACACGGACGTACATCTCGGGCGAGGCGCCGACCAGGTGCTCGCCCTCGCCCAGGGAGATGATGAACTCGTACGGCGCCGGGTTCGACACGCGCAGCGAGCGGTAGAAGGCCGACGGGTCGGCGCACTCGCCGTGGAAGACCTGGCCGGGCACGACCTCGAACAGGTCGCCGCGCTTGAACTTCTCCTTGGCCGCGGCGACGACCTGGGCGTAGGTGCCGGGCACGGGGTCCGCCGGAATGGCGGCGGGCACGGTGGGCGCCTGCGTCTCGCCGGTGCGCTCGATGCCGTGGGTGGAGACGCCGTCGACGGTGAACTCGTAGCGGTGCTCGACGCTGGTCTCGCGCTGGCGGTCGATCACGACGATCCGGTCGGGCAGGTGCAGCACGAGGTCGCGCTGGTCGGCGGGGCGCACGAGCTCCTGGCGGATGGGCTCGAACTGGAAGGCCAGGTCGTAGCCGAAGGCGCCGTACAGGCCCAGGTTCGGGTCGTCGCCCTTGAAGGCGGCGATGACCTCGCGGATGGCGGAGAAGACGGTGGGACGGCGGCTGCGCATCTCCTCGGGCACGAGTTCCTCGGAGTCGGCCACGTACACCTCGACGAAGTCGGGCGTCGGCTCCGAGACCGGCTTGCCCGCGGCCAGCAGGCAGGAGGCCACGATCGGCAGCACCACGCGCCCGCGGTCGTTGAGCGCCCTGGCGTGGATGGTGCGCCCCCTGGCGACGAGCTCCAGGCAGGGATCCACGTAGCCGAAGGCCCATCGGCTGTAACGGCCCGGATAGTCCATACCGGAGGAGAAGGCTCCGCCGCGCCTGCTGCCCAGCGCGGTCACGATCTCCTCGAGCGCCTCCTCGGGCACCTCCCGCGTCTGGCGTTCGACGCCGACGCCACCTGAGGTGGTATATCCGCTCGTCTCCACTGCTGCCCCTTAGCACCTGGTGAGAGCCCCGGGGCGGACACAGGAAAGGCCGCCTTCCGGGGCGGCCGTCCGTTGAGGAATGCGAAACTCGCGCCGCCTAGGAGCGGCGCCACCACTGAAGCTGGAGGGTGTTTCGCATGCCTGGGATCGTAGCACGGGGCGGGGGAAACCGGTCTCACCAGATGTCGCTAGCGTAACGCTTCATGACTTTTGACATTTCGGCGATAAATGCCACTTGCAAAGCAGTCAACTCGGTCGCACTGTCAGCACATGGCTGGAAAGATCACCCGGGCGGTCTTATCCGCGTTCCTCACCCTCACCTTCACGAGCGGCGTCGCCCACGCCGCTCCGGATCCTGACAAGATCGACAAGGCGGTCGCCGCCGATCTGGATCAGGACGACAAGGCCACTTTCTGGGTCCGCGTCAAGGGCCAGGCGAGCCTGGCCGAAGCACGCCGGGCCACCACCAAGACGGCCAAGGCCAAGAGCGTCTACGAGACCAAGACCCAGTTCGCCAAGAGCACCCAGGCGAACGTCATCGACCTGCTGAAGTCGGTCAAGGCCGACTTCACCTCCTACTGGCTGGTCAACGCCGTCAAGGTGACCGGCGACGCCAAGCTGGCCGCCGAGCTCGCCAAGCTCCCCGAGGTCACGGCGCTCACCCCGATCCGGGTGCTGGAAGTGCCCAAGGTCGTCGAGGCACCCTCCCAGGCGCAGGTCAACGCCGTGGAGTGGAACATCGACCGCGTCGGCGCCCCCCGCGTCTGGAGCGAACTGGGCGTGCGCGGCGAGGGCATCGTCGTGGCCCACATCGACACCGGCGCCGATCTCACCCACCCCGAGATCGCTTCGCGGTATCGCGGCCGCAACGCCGACGGCACCTTCGACCACAACTACAACTGGCACGACCCGGCCGACATCTGCCCGACCGCCGCGCCCTGCGACAACCAGGGACACGGCACCCACGTGATGGGAACCATGCTCGGCCAGAACGGCATCGGCGTCGCACCCGGCGCCACGTGGATCGCCGCCAAGGGCTGCGAGGCCCGCACCTGCAGCGACGCCTCGCTGCTGTCGGCCGGCCAGTGGATCGCCGCGCCGACCGACCTCAGCGGCGCCAACCCGCGCCCGGAGCTGGCCCCCGACATCGTCAACAACTCGTGGGGCGGCCCCGGCGGCGACCCCTGGTACCAGGAGATCGTCGACTCGTGGGTGGCCGCGGGCATCTTCCCGATGTTCTCCAGCGGCAACTCCGGCCCCGCGTGCGGCACCGCCGGATCGCCCGGTGACTACCTCAACAGCTACAGCACCGGCGGCTTCGACATCAACAACGCGATCTACACCAACTCCAGCCGCGGCTCGGCCTCCCGGCCGGAGACCAAGCCCAACATCTCCGCTCCCGCGGTGAGCGTGCGCTCGTCGGTCCCCGGCGGCGGCTACGACAACTACACCGGCACCTCGATGGCCTCGCCCCACGTGGCGGCCACGGTCGCGCTGATGTGGTCGGCGGCCCCGGCGCTCATCGGCGACATCGACGCCACCCGCCAGCTGCTCGACGACACCGCGATCGACGTCGACGACCTCGGCTGCGGCGGCACCGCCGACGACAACGGCAACTGGGGCGAGGGCAGGCTCGACGCCTTCGCCGCCGTCCAGGCCACCCCGCGCGGCGGCATGGGCGGCCTCGGCGGCACGGTCACCTCCGGCGGCAGCCCGGTGAGCGGCGTCACCGTCACCGTCTCCGGGCCGCTGGACCGCTCGGTGGTCACCGGCCCCGACGGCACGTACGCCTTCCCGCGCCTGAGCCCGGGCGACTACCAGATCACCGCCTCCAAGTACGGCTACGAGAACGCCACCGGCACCGCCACGGTCGTGGCCGACCAGAACGCGACCGCCGACCTGTCCCTGACCCAGCTGCCGTCAGCGACGGTCTCCGGCACGATCACCACGGCCGGTACGGCGGAGCCGAACGCCACGGTCGAGGCGGTCGGCACCCCGGCGAGCACGACGACCGACGCGCAGGGCCGCTACAGCCTCTCCCTGCCCCTGGGCACCTACACGCTGCGGATCACTCCGGGCTCGCGGTGTTCCAGCGGGGCGCAGGCCGAGGTCGTGGTGACCGGTGACGTGACCAAGGACGTGGAGCTGCCGCTGCGTGGCGACAACTTCGGCTACACCTGCCGCAGCGGGGCCGAGCCGTACGTCCAGGGAACGGAGAAGCTCGCCCTGACCGGCGACGACCAGGGCCAGCGGGTCACCCTGCCGTTCGCCTTCCCCTTCTACGGCGTGGCCCAGACCAACGCCCTGATCAGCACCAACGGCTACCTCAACATGTCGGGCAACGACACGGTGACGGGCAGCAACGGCACGATCCCCTCGACCGCATCGCCCAACAACTCCGTCTACGCCTACTGGGACGACCTGGTCGCCGACGCGGAGTCCGGCATCTACACGGCCTCGTCGGGCACCGCGCCCAACCGCCAGTTCGTGGTCGAGTGGCGCAACGTGAAGTTCTACAACGCCACCGACCTGCGGATCTCCTTCTCACTGATCCTGAGTGAGAACGGCTCGGTCTCCTACCGGTATGCGAGCATTGACTCCGAGCGCGAGCGCGGCACCAGCGCCACGATCGGCGTCGAGAACGCCACGGGCACCGACGCGCTGCTGTACTCCTACGAGGGCGCGGCGGTCTCCAGCGGCCAGTCGATCACCATCTCGGCCAGCCGCCACGGCCTGGTCACCGGCGTGGTGTCCGACGCCAACGACGGCAAGCCGCTGGCCGGGGCGACGGTCAAGATCGGCGACGTGGCGACCTTCACCACGATCGCCGACGGCTCCTTCTACGGCCAGGTGCTCGCGGGCGACTACCAGGTGACGGTCTCCAAGGAGCACTACGGCACCTTCACCCAGGAGGTGACGGTGGCGGCGGGTTCCGTCACCAGGATCGACACCGCCCTGGTCACGGGTGCGGTCGCGGCGAGCGTGGGCGAGATCACCGTGGTGATGCCCACCAACGCCACCCGCACGCGGACCTTCGAGCTGACCAACCTCGGCTCGCCGGCCGCCTACACCGTCACCAGCGAGGCGGGCTGGCTGACCGCCGCGCCCACCTCGGGTGAGCTGGCCAAGGGCGCCAAGGCGACGGTGACCGTCACCGTCTCCAGCGCCGGGGTGGCGCCCGGCACGACGCAGGCGGCCAAGCTGATCGTCAAGTCGAACAGCGGGCGCAAGCCGATCTCCGAGGTGCTCGTGACCGTGGTGGTGCCCAAGCTGCAGGTCGCGGTCGACGCGGGCGGCACCAAGTCCTCCGTCGACGCGGTCGGCGACGCCTGGAGTCCGGACCGCAAGTACTCTGCCGGTTCCTACGGCTGGGTGGGCACCAGCAACCGCACCCACACCACCAACCGCACGATCTCCGGCACCTCCGACCAGGCGCTGTATCGCACCGCGCGGGAGAACATGCTGGAGTACCGCTTCGACAACGTGCCCGCGGGCACCTACACGGTGGAGCTGGGCTTCGCCGACACCCGCGGCTCGCAGATCGGCAGGCGCGTCTTCGACGTGCTGGTCGAGGGCCAGCTGGCCATCCCGGCGCTGGACCTGGCGCTGGAGGTGGGCAACTACACCGCCAGCGCCCGCTCCTACACCACGACGGTGACCGACGGGCAGCTCAACGTGCGCTTCGCCGTACGGCAGGGCCAGCCGATCGTGAACCTCATCCGGATCTCCGAGCGTCCGGATAAATCGGGATAAGGTCCGGCCGTTTGGGGTCCACCTCGTCCCCTGACGATCGCCCGTTGAACCGGCGGGTGATCCAGGGGGCGAGGTGGACCCTGGCCCAGTGCAGGTCGTCGCGCCTGTTGAGGGTCCAGCCCTGCTGCGGCACGTACGGGTAGGGGTTGCGCCAGTCGTCGTCGACCGGCAGCCCGATCACCTCGGCGGCGCGCAGCGCCACCCGGCGGTGGCCGTCGGAGCTGAGGTGCAGCCGGTCCTCGCTCCAGGCGCGCCGGTCGCGGAAGGTCGGCATCGGCCACAGGTCCACCAGGAGCGTGTCGTGGCGCCGGGCGATGTCGTGGATGTGCAGGTTGTACTGTTCGATCTTCGTGTGCGCCAGCCGCATGACGGGCACGTGGCGCAGGTCGAAGCCGGTGAACAGGAGCACCTGCGCGCCGGATTCCCTGATCCGCCGCACCCCTTCCTCCAGCCAGCGGGCCACCTGCTCCACCCGCGCCCCCGGCCGGATGATGTCGTTGCCTCCCCCGCACAACGAGACCAGGTCGGCTCCACTGGCCACGGCCGCAGGCACCTGCTCCCGCACGATCTGCTGGATGAGGCGGCCGCGCACGGCCAGGTTGGCGTAGCGCAGTCCCGGATCCCGCGCCTCGATGTGTTCGGCCAGGCGATCCGCCCAGCCCCGGTACCCCTGTTCGGCGGGGTCTTCGAGCCCCTCGGTGAAACTGTCCCCCAAGGCGACAAATGCCGTGATTCGTCCCATGACCCGACAGTGTGCCAACAATCGATCTCCTTACGCGACCGTAGGCAATCCGCGGCGGGCTCCGCACCGAAGTACCGGGGACAGCAACCTCACCCAAGGAGCACCCATGCGAAAGGCACTCATGGCGGGCCTGCTCGCCGTGGCGGCGGGGACTCTCGCGGCCTCCCCCGCGAGCGCGGCGACCACCCACCGGGCAGGACCCACCGTCATCGGCCTGACCGACGACGGCACCCTCGTCGCCTTCCAGGCCGACAACCCGCGCTCCACCAACCGGATCGGCAAGGTCGCGGGGCTCAGGGGCGACGCCAAGGTCGTCGGCATCGACTTCCGCGTCCAGGACGGCAAGCTCTACGCCGTCGGCGACAAGGGCGGCGTCTACACCCTCGACGCCCGCGCCAGGGCGAGCAAGGTCTCCCAGCTCACCGTCGACCTCGACGGGCGCAGCTTCGGCGTCGACTTCAACCCGGCCGCCAACCGGCTGCGGGTGATCAGCGACACCGGGCAGAACCTGCGGCACAACATCGACGACGCCATGGGCGCACCCGCGGCGGGCATGACCGTGACCGACGGCAAGCTCACCAACCCGCCCGTGCCCCCGGCCACCACCGGCGTCACCGCCCTGGGCGTCACCGGCGCCGCCTACACCAACAACGACCTGAGCCCGGCCACCGCCACGACGCTGTTCGACGTGGACACCACCGGCGACCAGGTCTCCCTGCAGTCGCCCGCCAACGCGGGCTCCCTGGCGCCCACCGGCAAGCTGGGCGTCGACGCCGGACCCGTGGCCGGGTTCGACATCCACAGCAAGGTGCGCGACGGCGTGACGGTGTCGAACACCGCCTACGCCACGCTGCGCGTCAACGGCGCCTACCGTTTCTACACGGTCAACGCGCTGACCGGGAACGCGATGCTCATTGGAACGTTCCCGAGCAGCCGCCAGGTCGTCGACGTCGCGGTGACCCTGCGCTGAGCGAGGGACCCGGGCTACCGCACCCCGGGCTCCATCTGTTACTCATGAGTAATGGCCTTTCGCGTCCGGCTGCAACGTGATCTCCCCGTGCCGATGCCCGACGGCGTCGTCCTCCTGGCCGACCGCTACATCCCGGTGGGGGCCGAACGGCCGCCGACGATCCTGATCCGCTCTCCGTACGGCAGGCGCGGCGCGTTCGGCTGGGCCTTCGGCCGCGGCTTCGCCCGCCAGGGCTTCCAGGTCGTCATGCAGAGCTGCCGCGGCGGCTACGGCTCCGGCGGCCTGCTCGACCCGCTCGGCGACGAGCACGACGACGGGCTCGCCACCGTCGCCTGGCTGCGGCGCCAGAGCTGGTACGGCGGGACGTTCGGCATGTTCGGACCCTCCTACCTGGGCTACACCCAGTGGGCGATCGCCCCCTACGCCGGGCCCGACCTCAAGGCCATGGCGGTGCAGATCAGCGCCTCCCAGTTCCGCGACGCCGCCTACGTGGGCGGCGCCTTCGCCCTGGAGTCGACGCTGTCATGGACCACGCTCACCCACGCGATGACCGGGCGGTTCGGCGCCACCGCCATCCTGCGCGCCCCGCGCAACGCGCGGCGGGCGGTGCTGTCCAAGCGGGCCGTGGACGAGCTCGACCTCGTCTCGGCCGGGCAGCCGCTGGCCTTCTACCGGGACCTGCTCGGGCACCACGCCGACCCGGCTGTGCCGTACTGGAGCAAGCGCGACTTCTCCGCCGCGGTCGGCGAGGTCGAGGCGCCGGTCACCCTGGTCGGCGGGTGGTACGACGTGTTCCTGCCGTGGCAGCTGCGCGACTACCTGACGCTGCGCGCGGCCGGGCGGCGGCCCCAGCTGACCGTGGGGCCCTGGTACCACGTCGACCCGCGGCAGGGGCGCTACTCCACCGCCGACGCGCTGGCCTGGTTCCGCGCGCACCTCATGAGCGACCCGTCCGGGCTGCGGGCCGACCCGGTGCGCCTGCACATCACGGGCGCCGGCGAGTGGCGCGACTACCCCGACTGGCCGGTGCCCGGCATGCGCGCCGAGCCCTGGCACCTGCAGCCCGGGTTCGGCCTGTCGCCGGACAACCCCCGGCCCTCGGAGCCCGACCGGTACCGATACCACCCGGAGCACCCGACGCCGGTGATCGGCGGGCCGGTGCTGCTGTCCAACTCGCTGCCGCGCGACCAGCGCCGGCTGGAGGCGCGGCGCGACGTGCTCGTCTACAGCGGCGAGCCGCTGCGGGAGGACCTGGAGGCGATCGGGCCCGTGTCGGCGCGGCTGTGGGTGCGCTCCAGCACGCCGCACGTGGACATCGTCGTACGGCTGTGCGACGTGCATCCGGACGGGCGCTCGATGAACGTGTGCGAGGGGGTGCGGCGGCTGCGGCCGTCGGGAGGCGCCCTCGACGACCAGGGCTCTTCCCCGGCCCCTTCTACTCTCGCCCCTCCCCCCTCCTCCTCTCTTTCGTCGGCGGAGCCGGATGCCGACGGGTGGCGGCGAGTCGAGGTGGAGTTGTGGCCGATCGGGCACCGGTTCAAGGCGGGGCATCGGGTGCGGGTGCACATCGCCAGCGGCGCCTACCCCACCATTGCCCGAAATTTCGGGACAGGCTCGCTGGCGTCCGCTTCAGACGAGATGGTCCCGGCCGACATCGAGGTGTCCCATTCGCCGGAACATCCTTCTGCTCTGCTGCTTCCGCGCGTTAAATGAGCCTATGAACACCGAATTCGAGCTGCGCGGCGTCAACCACCTAGCCCTGGTCTGCTCGGACATGGAGCGCACCGTCGACTTCTACTCCGGCATCCTGGGCATGCCGCTGATCAAGACGATCGAGCTGCCGATGGGCTGGGGCCAGCACTTCTTCTTCGACTGCGGGGGCGGCAACGCGCTGGCGTTCTTCTGGTTCCCCGACGCGCCCGAGCCCGTGCCGGGCGTCTCGGCGCCGAAGAACCTGCCCGACAGAGGCGAACTGCTGTCGGCGGTCGGCTCGATGAACCACATCGCCTTCGACGTGCCGCCCGAGCTGATCGAGGAGTACCGCGACAAGCTCATCGCCAAGGGCGTCGACGTAGGGGTGCTGCTCAACCACGACGACAGCGAGTTCGGCGTCGCCCCCTCCGTGCACGAAGGGGTGTTCGTGCGCTCGATCTACTTCAAGGACCCCGACGGCATCCTGATCGAGTTCGCGTGCTGGCTGCGGGAGCTGAACCTGCCCTCCGACGTGCGCCACCAGCCCAAGACCGCCGCCGAGCGGACGGTCTGATGCCGCGCCTTCGTGAGGTCCCCTCCGACGAGGTGACCGACTCGCTCACGCGCTACTTCTACGACCGGCTCTTCTCCCCCGACCGCGAGGGCACCGCCACCGGCTCCCCCGGCACCTGGTGGACGGTCTTCGCGCTCGACCCGCGCATACTCAAACACTGCGTGCAGGGCTTCCAGCTCTACCGCTCGGGAGGGCTCGACCCGCTGCTGCGGGAACTGGGCCAGACCCGGGCGGGGTGGGCGCGGCAGTCGCAGTTCGTCTACTCGCAGCACTGCAAGCAACTGCGCGCGCTCGCCGTACCGGAAGAGAAGATCGCGGCCGTGGCCGCGTGGCAGGTCAGCGAGCACTTCGGCGAGCTCGAACGCGCCGTGCTCGCCTACACCGACGGGCTCGTCCTCGACGGCGGGCGGGTGGCCGACGAGGTCTTCGCCGTACTCAAGAAGCATCTGCCCGACGAGCAGATCCTCGAGCTGACCTACGTGACGTGCCTGTACGAGATGCACGCCACCATGTCGAGGGCGCTGCGCCTGGAGTTCGACGACCGGCCCGAGCCGATCGTCGAGGTCCCGGCCCCCGACGAGTTCGGCAACCGGGACATCACCGACGACTTCGCCCGCTAGCGCCCTTACTCGCCAGGAGCCCTTATTCGCCGGGAGCCCTTACGCGCCGGGAGCCCTTATTCGCCAGGAGCACCTACGCGCCAGGAGCTCTTATTCGCCGGGCACCACGATCGGGGTCCCCGCCACCGGATCGGTGACGATCACACAGGACAGGCCGAAGACCTTCTGCACCAGCTCCGCCGTGATCACCGACGCGGGCGGCCCCTCGGCGACGATCGAGCCGTCCGCCATGGCGATGATGTGGTCGCAGTAGCGGCTGGCCAGGTTCAGGTCGTGCAGCACGGCCACGATCGTCTTGCCCTGCTCGCCGTTCAGCTTGCGCAGCAGGCGCAGCAGCTCGACCTGGTGATTGATGTCGAGGTAGGTGGTGGGCTCGTCGAGCAGCAGCAGGTCGGTGTCCTGGGCGAGCGCCATCGCCACCCAGACGCGCTGCCGCTGCCCGCCCGACAGGCCGCGCAGCGGGCGGTCGATCAGGTCGGCGGTGTCGGTCGCCGCCAGCGCCAGCGTCACCGCCTCGTGGTCACGCTCGGTCCAGCGGCGGAACCAGCCCTGGTGCGGGTAGCGCCCGCGGCCGACCAGGTCGGCGACGGTGATGCCGTCGGGCGCGACCGGCGTCTGCGGCAGCAGGCCCAGCACCTTGGCCACCTCCAGCGTGCTCAGCTCGGCCATCGGGCGGTCGTCGAGATAGACGGCGCCCTTACGGGGCTTGAGCAGGCGGGCCATGCCGCGCAGCAGCGTCGACTTGCCGCAGGCGTTGGCCCCGACGATGGCGGTCACCTTGCGGTCGAGCACGGTGACGTCGAGGTTGGTGACGACCGTCGCGTCGTCGTATCCGAGGGAGAGCCCTTCGGCGCGCAGTCGGGTCATCCGCCTGTTCCTTGTCGATTCGTGGTGGCCAGCAGCCACAGGAGGTACGGCGCGCCGACCGCACCGGTCACCACGCCCGTCGGCAACGGCGCGGGCAGCAGGTGAACGGCGACGAGGTCGGAGGTCAGCAACACCGCGGCGCCCACGAGCGCGGCCGGGGCGATCCCGCCGGTCGCGGGCCCCAGCAGCCGGTTGGCGATCGGCCCAGCCACGAGCGCCACGAAGACGATCGGCCCCGCGGCCGCGACGGCCAGCGCCAGCAGCACCACCGACGTCGCCAGCAGCCCAGCCCGCGACAACTCCGCCGACACGCCCAGCCCGCGCGCCGCGTCGTCGCCGAGCTCGAGCATCCGCAACTGCCGCTGCAACATCATCGCCACCGGCAGCAGCACCACCAGCGACCCCAGCAGCAGCCGCAGCTCCGTCGGGTTCGCCTGGCCCACGGAGCCGGTCAGCCAGTGCATCGCCTGCCGCGCCTCGAACAGCTGGGCCCTGGTGAGCACGAACCCGATGAGCCCGTCGAAGAACGCCGCCACACCGATGCCGATCAGGATGAACCGGTAACCGCTCACCCCGTCCTTCCAGGCGAGCAGATACATCAGCAGGGCCGCCACCACCGCGCCGCCCAGCGCCAGCCCGGCCACCACCAGCCCGCCGACCTGGAAGAACACGATCCCGCTGACCGCCGCCAGGCTCGCGCCCGACGACATGCCCACGAAGTCGGGCGAGGCCAGCGGGTTACGCAGCAGATGCTGGAAGATCGTCCCCGAGGCTCCCAGGGCCAGCCCCACGGCCAGCCCCGTAGCGGCCGTCGGCAGGCGCAACCCCAGCACCACGAAGTCGAGGCTGGGGTCGTCGATCGTGCCGAGCAGCGACCCGAGCACCTCGGCGGCGCTCAGCTGGAAGCTGCCGACCATCATGGTGACCACGAACAACGCGAAGACCACCAGGGCCAGCCCGCCGGTCACCACCGCCGTGCGGGTCGTACGGCGGCGCCGGTCGGCGCGTACGGCTTTCGCCACGGTCAGGGTGGTCATACTTCCGACATCCGTCCATAACGCACGATCACCACGAACACCGGCGCGCCCAGCACCCCGAGCACCACGCCCACCTGCAGCTCGCCCGGCGCCCCCACGACCCGGCCGAGCACGTCGGCCAGCAGCAGGATGATCGGCGCCAGCAGCATGGAGTACGGCAGCAGCCATCGGTAGTCGGGCCCGCAGATGAGCCGCGCCAGGTGCGGCACCACCAGGCCGATGAAGACGATCGGCCCGCACGCCGCCGTCGCCGCCCCGGCCAGCACCGCGACCACGCCGAACGCGACCGCCCTGGTCAGGCCGACCCGTTGCCCCAGTCCGCGCGCCACGTCCTCGCCGAGCGCCAGCCCGTTGAGCATGCGGCCGAGCCCCAACGCCACCACCAGGGCGACGATCAGGAACGGCGCCACGCCGACCAGCACCGGCATGTACCTGCCTGCGAGCGCCCCGACCTGCCAGAACCGCAGCTCCTGCAGCGCGTCGACGTTCGTCATCACGATGCCGGTCGTCACCGACGTGAGCCCCGCGGTCACCGCCGCCCCCGCCAGCGCGAGCTTCACCGGCGTGGCGCCCTCCCGCCCCATCGAGGCGATCGTGTACACCAGCAGCGTCGCGATGACGGCACCCGCGAAGGCGAACCAGATGTAGAGGCTGACGCCCCGGATGCCCAGCACGGTGATCGCGAAGACCACCATCACGGCGGCGCCCGCGTTGATGCCCATGATCCCGGCATCGGCCAGCGGGTTACGGGTCACCCCCTGCAGGATCGCGCCCGCGACGCCGAGCGCCGCACCCACCAGGATGCCGATCAGGGTGCGCGGCACCCGCAGTTCGAGGGTCACCGTACTGGTGATCGCCTCGTCGACCGACAGGCCGCCGAGCGCGCGCATCACCTCGGGCAGGCCGATGTCGCGCGCTCCCTGCGTGACGCTCAGGAAGGCCGCGACGGCCAACAGGACGAGCAGCACCACGAGCCCCGGCCCGAGAAGGGAGGCCCGGCGTGCTTTGAGGGTTTGTGTCATCGTGCGTGGGTGTGGGTCATGGTCCTGGGTGGGGTTGAGGGGGGTCATGCCGTGAGGGTCATGTCAGAGGCCGCCGTGGTCGGGGGCGCTGCCGGCGAAGAGGTCCCCGCACACGGCCAGCCACCAACAGGCAGCCAGCCGCTGTCGTGCAGCACGTCACCACGGGTCAGGGGGGTCGACGCCGTCGCGCCGCGGGTCAGCGCCGTGCAGCGGGCCAGCGCCGTGCAGCGGGCCAGCGCCGTGCAGCGGGCCAGCGCCGTGCAGCGAATCAACGTCGTCCCGTGGACCGAACCCGTCCCGCGGACCGAACCCGTCCTGCGGATCGAAGCCGTCCCGCGGATCACCGCCGAACGAGCGATCACCGGCCACTGGCCGATCACCCGCGAACGACCGATGCCCGCCAAACGCGTGATCACCGCCAAGCGCCTGGCCACCACCTTTGGCCCGGCCGTCGCCTTGGGGGCCACCACCTTGGGCCTGGCCGTCGCCTTGTACCTGGCCGTCGCCTTGCGCCTGGCAACTGCCAACCGCCCGGCCACCGCCTTGGGCCTGGCCACAGCCAGGGGCCTGGCCACCATGGTGCGGTGACCAGACCTCACCGATCGACGGCGATCAGTCACCGATGTTCTCGTCGGCACTCTTGATCGCCTCAGTGAGCTTGTCCAGCTCGGTCGCGAAGTGCCCGAAGGTGTGCATCCAGTACGCCGGCCAGGAGGCAACTGCGCCAGCCTTTGCAGCCTTGATCTTGAACCACGTCGGCTGCTTGGTCCCCCACTCGTCGTTGGAGGTCGGCTTGAAGGAGCGCCCGTCCCACAGGATCAGGTCAGGCTGGTACCGGTCAGCGTTCTCCCAGCTGAGCGACTCCCAGTACGGGAAGTCGGCGTCAGGCTTGGAGGGATTGATGACCTTCAGCCCCCACTTCTGGAAGTCCAGCAGCTCGGGGGCGTACTCGGGGTTGGCGACGTACACCTTGTCGTCGGCGGGCGACATCCCCAGCGCGGTCAGGCCGGGCTTGGCCGACACCGTCTCCTTGAAGCGGGCGACCGCCTCCTCGAACCGCTTCTTGTTGGCGGCGATCTCCGGCGAGTCGACCTTGGCGCCGAGGCTCTTGGCCAGGTCCTCGTACCCCTTGGCCAGGTCCTCGATGGACTTGCCCTGCGAGACGCCCACGATCGGAGCGAGCTCCTTGAGCTTCTTGCTCTTCTCGTCGACGCCCTCCTCCAGACCGCTGTGCGCCTTCTCGGCGGGCCACCAGTCGGCCACGATCAGGTCGGGACGCAGCCCGGCGGCCTTCTCGACGTCGATCTTCCCCCACTCCTCGCCGAGCACCTCGATGCCCGTGAGGTCGAGGTCCTTCAGGTTGGGGTCCGTCTTCACCGACTCGTCGGCGTAGATGCCGACCGGCTTGATGCCGAAGGAAATGAGCGCGGCCGCCTCACCAGCGTGGGCGATGATCCGCGTGGGTGCCTTGTCGGCCTTGACGACCTGTCCATCGCCGTTGGTGAACTGCCAGGGACCGGCAGCGGCCGGAGCCCCGCTCCCGCTCGGCTGAGCGGCGGAGCTGGTACCGGCGGTGTTCTGCGAGCCGCAGCCGATGAGCACAAGGCTCAACGCCGCCACGACTAGAGCTGGACGTAGCGCACGCATGCGGCGTTCCTGTTCTCTCGGGGGGAAACTCCGCAATAAGTTAGGTTAGGCTAACCAACTTTGCAAGTCCACCCCAAACGCCAGATTGTTGATCGCCTGTGCTATACGGCACTACGAACCCGACCCCATGCCGCCACCGCCCATGACACAACCGGCCCCAGGGCACCACCGACCCCAGGGCCCAACCGATCCCGGGCACCACTGACCCCGAGCACAACCGATCCCGGGCACAACCAATCCTGGGCACAACCAACCCCACGGCACGACCAACCCCACGGCACGACCAACCCCACGGCACGACCAGTTCGACGGCACAAGGGACCGCTCACCTGCGAAGCGCTACGCACATCACCTACACGCCCCCTCCCGCCACCGCCGTATAGTCCCGCCACCTCGTCCGCGCTGCAGGCTGTAAACCCGGTGACGATGACGCTCGTCGCCGAGAGAATGGCCGACGTGAAGGAGATCATCGAGGTCGTAGTCGCCCATCAGCAGCGCGCGACTCTGCGTGTCGGTGATGTATTCCTGAAGATCGACACCGATCAGGCACGCATCGACGTAGAAGTCGAGGCGATGGCCATGGTGCCGCTCCCGACTCCTGAGGTGTTGTGGCGCAAGCCGCCTGTACTCGCGATCGCTGCTGTCCCTGGGATAGCTCTCGGGCGCCTTGGCGAGCCTTCGACCTCCTCTCCGGCCGCGTGGGCCGCCGCGGGCGCCGCAGTCCGGATGCTGCACGATGCGCCGCTGCCGCCATGGCCCGGTCGCAGCCTCGACGAGATCACTTCCGAACTCGATCAGGAATGTGAGCTGCTCGTCACGAACGGCATCCTCCCTGCCGATCTCGTCACGCGTAACCGTCAGGTCGCCGAGGCCGCGCTCCGGCCTTGGACGCCCGCGTTCATTCACGGCGATCTGCAGATCTGTCACGTGTTCCTCGAAGGCGACAAGGTCACTGGCGTGATCGACTGGTCGGAGGCGAGCCAAGGGGACGCCCTGTACGACCTCGCCACCCTGACGCTCGGGCATGAGGAGCACCTTGACGCCCTCGTTGCCGGGTACGGCCGCGATGTCGACCTCGATGTGATCCGCGGGTGGTGGTCTATTCGAAGCCTGCTGGCCATTCGGTGGCTGGTGGAACATGGGTACGACCCGTCCTTGCCGGGTTGCGAGGTCGATGTGCTGAAAGCACGGATGTAGGCAGTAACCCCGCCCCACAGCCATCCGGGCCTACCTTCCTCGGCGCCCGTCTTCGCGTCTACCTAGGTCGTGGCACTTCCGCCG
The DNA here is from genome assembly GCF_044456985.1 of Nonomuraea sp. NPDC050663. NCBI lineage: Bacteria > Bacillati > Actinomycetota > Actinomycetes > Streptosporangiales > Streptosporangiaceae > Nonomuraea > Nonomuraea sp. NPDC050663. The sequence continues at coordinate 281,080 of NZ_JBITGL010000003.1, read as the reverse complement.
CCGCGCACGGCGAGTGGTGGCTCGGTTCGACTCGCGCCCGTTCTCACCCCGCGGGGAGTGACATCACGTTGCGGCCGTCTTCTTGGCCTCACAGAGGTGGCGTCCGTGCCGTACCGCTCCTCGCCCGGCGGAGGTATACGTACAGCGCGATGCTCGACCCGGCGGGGGTCTACGCACGGCCGATGCTCAGCCCGGCGGGGGGTCATATCGCGTGCTCGACCCCGCGGAGATCGCCCGCGGAGCTACCGGAGATCCAGCGTCGGTCGAGCGAAGGCGTGGTGTCCGTGCCGCGCTGTGCCGTGCCGTGCCGTGCCGTGCCGTGCCGCGCTGTGCCGTGTGCCGTGCCGTGCCGCGCTGTGCCGTGTGCCGTGCCGTGCTGTGCTGACGCGGGGAACGGCGGGCGGGCGGCACGCATCGTCGTGAGGCCTCCGCCCGGACTCTCAGCGGGCTCTCGAGTGGCCTGGTCGTCGGCGCTTGGGGAGCGAGGTCGCTGACCACAGGGCGAGGGCGGCGTAGGCGCAGAGGACGGCGAGGCCGGCCCATGGTGAGAGGGGGAAGTAGCCCGTGGCCGGCAGGTAGAAGTTCTCTACCTGGGCGTATTCACTGACGCTCTGTTGGATCGCGAATCCGGCTGCGGGGGTGAATATCAGGAGCCATTCGCCTATGCCTGCGAGGGCGAGGAGGTAAGGGACAAAGATCAGCGTCGTGGTTGCCGTGATGGCTACGAGGGTGCGCTTGAGCAGGCCGCCTATGGCGACGGACAGGACGGCGACGGCGGCGAAGAGGAGGCCGGTGCCGACGATCAGCTGGAGGTATGTCGGCCAGGCGATTGGGTGTGGGTGGACGCCTTTGGACGGCAGGATGGCCAGGCTGACGGGGATCACGATGGCGGCGGGGATCACTCCGGCGGCGAAGGATGCTGCGCCTATGACAGCTGCCTTGGCAGGGAGGGTGGTGCCGTTGGGGCGGGATTCGGACGTCGTCGCGTAGGTGGTTGCGATGATGATGACGAGGAGCAGGGCTGCAAAGCCGCCGATGAGCATGCGCTCGATGGGCTGGCCGTCGGTGCTGGGGGCGATGTCGCCGACGCCGGTCACCGTGAACGTGTCGCCTGAGCGGATGAAGGCTCCCGGGTGGTGGGGAGTGACGCCGTCGAGCTCCATCGTCACGCCGATGTCGTCGTGCTTCCAGGTGCCGGCTTGGGGGGTGAGATGGTCGAAGGTGGCGGTGGCTTCGGCGAAGCGGGATTCGGGGCCTGATCCGCTGTTGGTGATGGCGCCGGGAGAAGCGGCGAAGAGGCCGATTTGCACTGTGTCGGGCAGGCCGTCGAGGGTTGCCTTGCCTACCTCGGTCCATTGGTTGCCATCGGCTGATTCGAAGCCGGTGAGGGTGTCGCCGGTGCGGGTCAGGCGTAGCCAGTGTGGGTAGCCGTCAGCCGATGAGCCTGCCGTGTCTTCTGTGAAGTTGTGCTGCATGCGGACGCCGTGCTCGGCGGTCACCATGATGGCGGCGTACGGGGAGCCCTGGTTGACGCCGTCCTTGACCATGAGGCCGGCCTTGGCCCATGGCACGAGGCCGGGGACGGGGGCTGGGCCGGCTCCTGTGCCCGGGGGTGGGGGTTGCTTGATTCGGCCGGTCATGGCGGTGACTCGGACGGTGAGGCTGCCGTCGCCCCGCAATGGCTGGTGGACGAAGGAGAAGTGGTCTTGGACGGCTTGGCCGCCGGGGCCGAGGATGGGGGCTGGGCAGGGCTCAGGGACTTCTGTGCGGGTTTTCAGGTCGAATGTTCCGCAGGTGGCGTTGGAGGTGGCGGCAAGGGTGAGGCCCGCTGCCAGGGTGATCAAGGTTACCGTTATCAGGCCGATGAGGCGGGCGCGGCTTGTTACGAAGGTGGTCCAGGCTGCGCGGATCACGGGGACTGCCATCCTGCCGTGGTGCGCGGCTGAGCGTTCGGGGTGGTCGGGGGTTCGGCCGTGGGTTTCATGGGTGGCAGATTAGGCAGCGGAGGCTGCCGGGGGCGTCACGCCGGGGAGCGATCTTCCGCCTCCCTGGTGTCAGGGATGAGGGTCCCTCGTACGGGGGATGGATTCTGCGCTGAAGGCCCCGAGGACCGGATCCCGAAGATGGTGCCATGAGGGTGTCGGAAATGGGGTGTCGGCTCCGTCCAAGGGGCAGAGGCGGCCCGGTGGTGGGCCGCACCACGTGAAGGAGGTCGGCATGGCGCTGCAGCGGATGGACAACGTTCTCATCGTGGTCGAGGATCTCGACGCCGTCATCGCGTTCTTCGTCGAGATCGGCATGGAGGTGGAGGGCAGGGGGCCGGCCGAGGGGCGCTGGGTGGAGCGGGTCATCGCGCTCGACGGGGTGCGGCAGGAGGTCGCGATGCTGAAGACGCCGGACGGGCATGGGCGGATCGAGCTGGCCATGTTCCACACGCCTGAGGTGATCAGGCCGGAGCCGAGGGACGCGCCCGCGAACACGCTGGGGATTCGTCGGGTCATGTTCGCGGTCGATGACATCGAGGAGGTCGTGGGGCGGTTGCTCAACCACGGCGCCGAGCTGGTGGGTGAGGTGGTGGACTACGAGGACGTCTATCGGCTCTGCTACGTCCGGGGGCCGGAGGGCATCGTCGTTGGGCTGGCTCAGCAGCTCGGCTGAGAGGTGGCGGGGACCTCGGTCGCCATCTTGCAGGGGGCGCCGCCTGGGCTCGGCCTGCGCGATTGCGGGGCGGTGGCTCTGGCGCCATGTCGCGGCGGTCAGGGGCCTGGCCTGTCACAACGGCTGTGGGCAGAGCCCTGGCGTGTCGCATGGCTGTGGCAAGGGGCCGTCCCTGGGCCGCCGCTGTGCTGTCGCGGGCCGTGCCGTCCGTCGCTGGGCCGCCGCTGTGCTGTCGCGGGCCGTTGCTGGGCCATCGCGGGGGCCGTCGCGGGGCCGTCGCGGGGCCGTCGCGGGGCCGTCGCGGGGCCGTCGCGGGGCCGTCGCGGGGCCGTCGCGGGGCCGTCGCGGGGCCGTCGCGGGGCCATCGCGGGGGCCGTCGCGGGGCCATCGCGGGGGCCGTCGCGGGGCCGTCGCGGGGCCGTCGCGGGGCCGTACGCCTTCTTGTTCCGCAGGTCGGACGGGTAGAAGCTCGCCTCGGTGCGCGAGGAGACGGGTCAGGCCACCGGGGGAGGATCCGCGCGTCCGAGGCGGATGCGAGCACCGGAAGGCTCTCCCGTCATGTCCACACCCTCGTGCGCAGAGCTCGAGAAAGGCCTCCGCCTCCTGGATGGTGGCAAAGTCCAGATCTGCCAAGGCGAAACGCCTCGGTCGAGACGCCAGCCGAGATCGCTTCGTGAACTGCGCGCGCACCCACAGGTAGCCGAGCAAAGTGAGCACGGCGCACCCGGCGATCGTCATGAAGAACGGGACCACCGACGGCGGACCCGCCAGCAGGCCTCGCAGGGTCTCGATGAGCGGGGTGAGCGACTGGGGCCCAGCTGATAGCGGCACGCCCAGCCCTTTCTTGCCAGTCGGCGCCAGCCGGATGATGGCCATGTGGCTCTTGAACCTGGCACCGTAGCGGGCCGGCGGCGTCGCGGCCGCCATCAGTGAACCGTTCATGGCCGTTACGGTCGCTGGGCGCTCTGATGAGCAGCTGGCGTCGCGCTGACACGGGTGCTGACACGAGCGCTGATACTGTCGGTTCCGGCGTAGGCATGGACCTCGCCCCTGGAACGTGCCGGCAGCGCCGGCCAACACGCCTTATGTGACCGACAGGATCAGGACGCTCTGGCCTGCAGGAAGAGGCTCAGAACCGATGGCTGTGCCGAAGCCGGGCGATCGAGGTGACCAGCCGGAAGCCACGGGCCGTGAGGCGACCGCGGCGAGTGCACGGCATACCGCCTCCTTCATATACGGCGGGAAGGCGCGTTCAGCGTCGGGGGCCCAGGCGCTCGACCGTGGCCTTGTCATGGATCTGAGGCCGGCCGAGTATCCAGCGATGACGACGAGGGTGGTTGGGCCGACCGCCAGGTGGCCGATGAGCATCGCCAGGAGCACGTGCAGGATCAACCAGGGAAGACGATCGGCCGCCCAATCGGCCCAGGTATCCGGCGTGCGCTGAGACGCCGGCTCTGCGGGGAGCGATGTTGGGCACCGCGGACCCCCGGCGGCTGGGCCCCGGGTAGCTGTCGGCCGCCTGCGCGAACAGCGCCGCGGACGTCTCGGCCGGCCGTTCGTGAGCAAGTTGCTATGCGTATAGCGCGACTGAGGTGGTCACCCGTCGGGCCGGTGTCCGCGGTGGCTACTGTCGGAGGTCGACCGTCGCAGGACCGGCGGCTGGGACGGCGAGGGCTCGGGGCCACGTCCACGCGGAGCGCAGGATGAAGGTTAGGAGCAGTACCTCGATTCCAATGGAGAGGCCGTAGAAGAAGGCCCAGTCCCAGGACTCCCCTAGCGCGTTGACCACGGAGTAGGGGATGTAGAGCGAGGCGACGACGAGGTTCGTGCCGCGGTTCGCGCGGCCGGGCAGCGTTATGGAGAGCATCACCATCACGGCGGGGATCGCCACAGACGCGAGCATCATGGTCAACAACGTCGGGCTGATGTCGAATTCGAAGACGACGCCGGCCAGGATGTTGTCGACCGTGCCGGGCTTGTAGAGGTGGAAGTAGTCGACGTAGATGTAGAGGAACATGAAGCTGGTCCATGCGGCGGCGATCTTGGCCTGCACGGGAATCGGCGGGTTGTCGAGCAGGGTCGGCGATTTCGTTCGGGTGGTCATCGGGTTCCTCCTTCGTTAGGGCGGTCCCTGCGCCGGTGGGGCGGCAGGGTGGGGTGTGCACGCACGGGGTGGGGCTGGCGTTCAGGCTGCCGAGGGAAGGTCGTCGTCTGACGGCCGGACCGACCCCAACGGCCCACGCCGGACGGCTCACCGGTCGTGACGGAGCAGTCGCCGGGATGTACCGAGGCAGGCGTGCCCGTCTGGACGAGCCCAGCGACTTGACCTAGCGGCGGCGGTAGTTCGTCGTCGGACGACCCCGCATCGAGGGTGGGTTGGGCGCGGTGCTGGGCGGCCCGGGCCCGCAGCGTGCTCAGCCCGGCCGGACTCATGCTCGGCGCCAGGTGTGCTCCGGCATTCGATTGTTGTTCGATTCCCACGGCAGCCTCCCCATGGCCGAGCTGCGACTCGCGCTGCTTTCGTACACCGTACTTCGTACGCTGTACTATGATAGTACGATGTACGAAAGTCAAGCCGTTCGAGAGCGAGGAGAAGCGTGCCTGGGAGGCAACGGCGCCAGGTCGCCACAGACGCGGGGCTGAGCAAGCAGCGAGTGGTGGTCGAGGCGGTACGGCTCGCCGACCGCGAGGGGGTCGACGGGCTGAGCATGCGCCGGCTGGCCGGCGAGCTCGGCGCGGGCGCAATGTCGCTCTACTACTACGTGGCGAACAAGGAAGAATTGCTGGACGCCATGATCGATATCGTCTTCGGGGAGATCGAGCTGCCGCCCGCAGACACCGGCTGGCAGTCGGCGATGCGGCGGCGGGCGGTGTCCGCCCGTCAGGTTCTCGCGCGTCACCCGTGGGCGATCGGCCTCATGGAGTCGCGGACATCGCCGGGGCCCGCGAACCTCCGACACCGCGAGGCGGTCACCGCCTGCCTGCGGAGGGCCGGCTTCTCGGTCGTGATGGCGACGCACGCCAACTGGTTGCTCGACAGCTACGTCTACGGGTTCGCGCTGCAGGAAGCCAACCTGCCGTTCGACACCGCCGATCAGCTCGCGGGCATGACCGAGGACGTCTTCCTGCCCCAGCTTTCTCCTGACGAGTTTCCCTACCTCAACGAGTCCGCCGCAACGCTCGCCGCTGCGGGCTACGACCCGGCGCAGGAGTTCTTCTTCGGCCTCGATCTCGTCCTGGCCGCGCTGGAGCCGCTGAGAGGCTCCGCGTAGTTCGCGGTGGTCGGCTTCCAGGGCGGCCAGGACGAGGTCGTTAATTGGTTCGGGGGAGGCCGCCCGGCCATGAGCCTGTGTTGAGTGGCTGCTCGGCCGCCAGCGCTTGCAGCCACGGCTGCAGCAGCCGTGGTTCGGTCAGGCATAGGCAGAGGCATAGGCCGACAGCAGCGTGGCGGCCGGCGTCACGTCGACGTTGAGCTCGGTGGACAGGGCAGGGAGACGGGGGTCCCTGGGCGTGGCGGGACGGTCGCGGGAGCCGGTTCATCGGTCGCGGGGATCCGGCACCAAGGAAGCGCACCGCACCCGGGCGCGCCGAAGCACGCCGCACCCGGGCGTTCCGGAAGCACACCGCACCCAGGCGTTCCGGACGAACACCGCACCCAGGCGTGCCGGAAGCGCACCACACCCGGCGCCCGGCACACACGCCACGCCACCCCCCGCCCAATACGCCGCGATCGATCTCCCCGCTCACTGGCGAGGCGTCTGCCCTCGCTCGATGATGTCCAGCACCCCCTCCCGCGTCCTGCGGAACACCGTCACCGTCTCCTCCGCCGCCGCGAAGACGCTCTGTTCGCCCGGCGGCAAGGCCGGTTCGAGCAGCAGGGCGACGGCGTCGGCGAGGATCTCCCCAGGGTCCGCCGCACTAGACGGAGCCGATCCCGGGTCCGCCATGGCGGCGCCGAACCCGGCCAGAACCGCGTGCATGCCGTACGACTGGTCGGCCAGCGGCCGGTCCTGGCGGATGAGGCCGTGACGCCGCAGGATCGGCATCACCGCCTCGCACAGCGCGCTGGGCTGGGTGCGTGCGAACAGGTCGCGGTCGGCGCCCTGGACGGTGAGCAGGTGGAGCAGGTCGACCGCGAGGCGGTGGGCGAGGGGGGAGCGCAGCCCGGTGCGCAGGAGCAGCGGGGCCAGGTGCCGTGGCCGTACGGCGTCGGGGGTGGCGGTGATGCGGGCGATCACCTCGTCGAGGAAGGTCAGCAGTTCGCGGGCGAACAGTCCCAGGATGAGGTCTTCCTTGGTGGGCCAGTACAGGTAGACGGTGCCTTTGCCGACGCCGGCGGCGCGGCTGATCTCCGAGACGGTGACCTTGCCGGCGCCGTGGTCGGCGACCAGTTCGCGCGCGCTGTCGAGGATGCGGGCGGCCTTGCGCGAGTGCTGTTCGACGAGCCGGTTCACCGGGATCGTTCCTCCTCCGGGGCCGGTCGGCGTCTCAGGCGGCTGAGGCGGCTCAGGCGGCTCAGGCGGCGGCGACGTCCAGCTCCTTGTTGCTCATGTCGGGACCTCTCATTATCTTGCCCATCGCCCTGGCCAGGGCCGGGGTGCGCATCATGCGCATCATCATGGCGCGCGCGAGTTGTTCCCCGCGGTCGTGCGGGGTGAAGATCTTGCGCATGAACAGGGCGCTGTCCTGCTCGGTGGAGATGAAGGGCCGCATCCTGGCCTCCCAGGCGGCGAGGGCGGCGGGCAGGTCGCCGGGGTGGCGTCGCAGCATCGTGCCGAGGAGTTCGGCTCCGGCGATGCCGCTGGAGGCGCCCATGCCGGCGTAGAGGGTGACGCACCAGGCGGCGTCGCCGATGAGGACGACGCGGCCGTGGTGCCAGCTCGGCATCTTGACCTGGTTGACGGAGTCGAAGAGGTGCTCTGGCGCCTGCTCGAACCGGCTGAACAGGTGCTCCAGCAGCGGGCCTGGCGGTTGCGGGCCGAAGGCGGCGCGGATGGAGTCGATGGGCGGGCGCCGGAACTCGGCGTCGAGGTCGCGGGTGCGGTAGGAGAACAGCAGGCTCGGCGGGTGGTCGCGGAAGGGGAAGACCGTCGCCGAGCGTCCCGGTTCGGCCAGGGTGAGGCCTTCGTCCTGGCGGAAGCCGTCGACCGGCCCGTCGAGGACGGTGACGCCGATGACGTAACCGAGCGGGCTCAGGAAGCCGCCGCCGAAGGCCAGCTCTCGTACGGCGGAGCGCATGCCGTCGGCGCCCACGACCAGGTCGAAACGCTCGGTGGTCGTGGCGCCCGAGGAGGTGTCGTGGAGGGTGACCTCGGCGGCCGAGGAGTCCTGCGTGATGCGGGTGGGGATCGTCGAGTAGCGGATCTCCACGTCGGCGGGCAGGGCGGAGTACAGGGCCTGCTCGATGTCGCCGCGCAGCAGTTGCCGCGGCCGTCCGGGCAGTCCCGCCGAGCTCATGCCGGGACGGCGGCGGCCGGCCCGGTTGACCTCGTGGTTGACCAGCGGCGACGGGGTGCGGTCGCCGATCGTGTCGAGCACGCCGAGCCTGCGCGCCGACGCGACGCCGGTGGTGAACAGCATGATGAAGTACCCGCCCGCGCGCCGGGAGGGCGCGCGTTCCACGATCACGGGGTCCCAGCCGATCTCGCGCAGCCGGAGTGCGGTGGCGATGCCGGCGATGCCGAGGCCGACCACCAGGGCGCGGCCGCCGTGCTGCGGGGTCGTGTAGTCGTCCATGAGACGACGATATCCGAGAAACTGACCAATCTGGTCATTCTGGTCAGTTTGCGATGGCCAGCCACAGCGTGGCGCCGATGAGGACGAGGAGCGCGAGGTTGAGCCAGATCGCGCTCGCCTCCCCGCGCCGCAGGTGGAGCACGGTGGCCGAGACCTGGATCACCGCGAACCCGATCGCGGCGGCGACGGCCAGCCAGGGCGCCATCCCGGTGAGCGGCGGCAGGATCAGCCCCACCGCGCCGAGCACCTCCAGGAACCCGATCGCCCGCACGAACGGCATGGGCACGGTGTCGACCCACCCCATCATGGGCCGCAGCCGCTCCTGGCTCTGGACGACCTTCTTGCCGCCCGCGTAGAGGAAGAAGAGCGCCAGCAGCGCCGCGACGATCCAGTAGGTGATCTCCATGATCCGCACCTCGAAGGCAATGGTTACTGACAGGAAGTAGCCACATGATGCGTCACTATTGAGGGGCGTACAAAAGGCACACGCGTGTGCGTTACCCACAGAGGACTGTCATGTCGGAGTACGAGCACACCTGCATGATCCGGGGCGACGGAGGGCGGACGATCCGGGCCATCCTCGACCGCATCTGCAACAAGTGGACGCTGCTGATCGTGGCGACCCTCGACCAGGGACGGCTGCGCTTCGGCGACCTGCACCAGCAGGTCCCGGGCATCTCCCAGCGCATGCTGACCCTGACGCTCAGGAACCTCGAGCGCGACGGCCTGGTGTCGCGCACGGTCCACGCGGAGGTGCCGCCGCGCGTGGAGTACGCCCTGACCGCGACCGGCAAGAGCCTGATCCCGCCCGCGCTGGCCCTGGCGGGGTGGGCGATCGAGCACGTCCCGCACATCGAGGCCAGCCGCACCGCCTACGAGTCGAGAAACGCCACCTGACGGGCGGCGCCGATGAGATCTACCCTGGAGGGCAGGAAGGTGCACGATGCCCGCCACAAGGGAGGTGCACGATGCCCGCCAAAGTGGACTTCACCCACCGGCCCAGGACCAGCTCCGACGAGGAGCTCGCCGAGCCCGGCACCTGCGTGGTCTGCGGGTTCCGGGTGAGCGCCGCCGACCCGAGCATGCACGAGGGCGAGATCCGCGGGCTGGCCGTCGAACCGGGCGACCAGACCACGCTCGGATACGCCGAGGCGCTGGTGCGACAGGAGCTCGCCGAGACCCACGTGTTCCTCACCGACACCCAGCTGGACCTGCTCGCCCAGCGGGTGGTGCAGGCGCTGCACCAGCGCGGCGCGCTCAGGGTGCGCCGCGCCGACTGGCGCCCGCCGAGGGACACGAGGGTCCCGGCACGATAACCGGCATGACAGCCCGGCGCCGGCCCTACGGCGCCGCAGCCATCCGTTCCTTCTCCTCTCGCGTGGCCAGCAGACCCGAGGGGGCGACGATCTTCGATTCGACGTACTCCGCCTCCGTCGAGGGCAGCGGCGCGGGCGACCTGATCGCCTTCACCCACACCCGGGCCGCGTCGAGGATCACGATGATGATCAGCACCGCGAACAGCGCCGCCAGGATCCCGTCGACCGTCGAGTTGATCACGATCTGCTGCATCGCCTCGGGCGTCTTGGCCGGAGGCAGCAGCTGCCCCTGGTCGAGCGCCGCCTGGTAGCGGTCGCGCTGGGCGAAGAAGCCGAGCGTCGGCACCGGCGAGAAGACCTTCTCGTAGCTGGCGGTGAGCGTCACCACGACGTCCCAGGCCAGCGGCACCGCGGTCACCCAGGCCCATTTCAGCCGCCCGCTCTTGATGAGCAGCGTGGTGGCCACCGTCAAAGCGACGGCGGCCAGGAGCTGGTTGGCGATGCCGAACAGCGGGAAGAGCTGGTTGATCCCTCCGAGCGGGTCGTTGACGCCCTGGTAGAGGAAGTATCCCCAGGCGGCCACGACGACGGCGCTGGCGGCGACGAGGCCCGGCCACCAGCTGACGCGCCCGATCGGCTTCCACACGTTGCCGAGGGTGTCCTGGAGCATGAAGCGCCCGACCCTGGTGCCCGCGTCGACCGTGGTGAGGATGAACAGCGCCTCGAACATGATCGCGAAGTGGTACCAGAAGGCCTTGAACCCGTCGCCGCCCAGGAAGCCGGAGAAGATCTCCGAGATGCCCACGGCGAGCGTCGGGGCGCCGCCGGTGCGCGAGACGAGGGTGCTCTCCCCCACCGCCGCGGCCGCGGCCTGCAGGTCCTGGGGCGTGATGACGAATCCGAGGTTGGCGACGGCCTGCGACGCGGTCTCCACGGTCGCGCCCATCACCCCCGCGGGTGAGTTCATCGCGAAGTACAGCCCCGGGCTCAGGATGCACGCGGCGATCATCGCCATGACCGCGACGAACGACTCCATCAGCATGGAGCCGTAGCCGATCATCCGTACCTGGGTCTCCTTCTGGATCATCTTGGGCGTCGTGCCGCTGGAGATGAGCGAGTGGAACCCCGACAGCGCGCCGCAGGCGATGATGATGAAGACGAACGGGAAGAGCGATCCGGCGAAGACCGGCCCCTTGCCGTTGAAGGCGAAGTCGGTGAAGGCCGTGTTCTGCATGACCGGCATGGTCACCGCGACGCCGATCGCCATCAGGACGATCGTGCCGATCTTCATGAAGGTCGACAGGTAGTCGCGCGGTGCCAGCAGCATCCACACCGGCAGCACAGCAGCGATGAAGCCGTAGGCGATGAGCCACAGCGACAACGCCGACGGGCTGAGCGTGAACACCGGCGCCCACGAGGACTCCTGCACCCAGCCGCCCGCGATGATGGCCAGCACCAGCAGGGCCACGCCGATCAGGGTGGTCTCGACGACCGCGCCTGGTCTGAGGATCCGCAGGTAGAAGCCCATGAACAGGGCGATCGGGATGGTCATCGCGATGGAGAAGACGCCCCACGGCGACTGGGCCAGCGCGCCGACGACCACCAGGGCCAGGACGGCGAGCAAGATGATCATGATGGCGAAAACGGCGATCAGCGCGGCGACGCCGCCGATCGGCCCGACCTCGTCGCGGGCCATCTGCCCGAGGCTGCGGCCGTTGCGGCGCATGGAGAAGAAGAGGATCACCATGTCCTGCACCGCGCCGGCGAAGATCACGCCGGCGACGATCCAGATGGTGCCGGGCAGGTAGCCCATCTGGGCGGCCAGCACCGGGCCGACGAGCGGGCCCGCTCCGGCGATGGCGGCGAAGTGGTGGCCGAACAGGATGCGCCTGTCGGTGGGCTGGAAGTCGATGCCGTTGTCGAGCCGTTCGGCGGGGGTGGCCCGGCTGTCGTCGGCGCGCAGCACCTTCTTGACGATGAACCGGGCGTAGAAGCGATAGGCGATGGCGTAGGAGCCGAGTGCGGCGGCCAGCAGCCAGACCGCGTTGACGTTCTCACCTCTGGACAGGGCGAGCACCGCCCACCCGGCCGCGCCCACCAGCGCGACCGCCGTCCAGACGATGATGGAGCGCACCTTCACCGAGTCAGCCTCCCTAGGCAACTGCGCAGGCCCGCGTCGGGTGGCAGGTCGCTGGTGAAGCGCCGCCACCGGCCCAGGGGCCGGCAGTCCACGGCGACGGTCAGTTCGGCGAGGTGCACCCAGGCGGTGGGGTGGGCGTAGACCTGATCGCCGAGCCGCCGCGCTCTTTTCGGGACCTTGGTACGGCGCAGCGCCCGCACGGAGAACTCCCCCGCGTCCGCGCAGCACAGTCCGGTCACGTGCCAGTCGAAGTAGACGACCTCGTCCCCGCGCAGGGCGTCGAGGGCGGCCGGCGTGAGCGTGATCGAGGACATGGCGGGCTCCTGACGATCAGTTGACTTCGACGCTAGACCCGAAAGTCACACCCGTAAAGCGGCTTCCATCTCAAGCGCTGGGACGATTTGGCCGAACTGTAATACAGAGGCCATTGGGGTTAAATCCTCCGAAACGTTACGCTCCCACCCCGTCACACCCCCTGACTCCCCGGAGAAAAGATGACCACCCGGACTGACAAGAGCCGGTGGAACTGGCTCTTGTTCGTGCCCATCGTGGTACCGCTGCTGACGTTCCTGTTCAACTCCGACGAGCCCCGCCTGCTCGGATTCCCGCTGTTCTACTGGCTGCAGCTGGCCTTCATCGCGCTCGGCGTCGCCTGCACCACGATCGTTTACAGGATGACGAAATGACCACAGAGATCGTCGTCTTCATCGTCCTGTTCGCCCTTGTCAGCGGAATGGGCTTCGTCGCCGCAAGGTGGCGCCGCCCCGATTCCATCGACAGCCTGGACGAGTGGGGCCTGGGTGGCCGTAATTTCGGCTCCTGGATTACCTGGTTCCTCGTCGGCGGCGACCTTTACACGGCCTACACGTTCGTGGCCGTGCCCGCCCTCGTCTTCGGCGCGGGCGCGATGGGTTTCTACGCCGTGCCGTACACGGTGATCATCTACCCGCTGGTCTTCCTCGTGCTGTGCCGCCTGTGGTCGGTCTCGCACGTGCACGGCTTCGTCACCCCGGCCGACTTCGTGCGCGCCCGCTTCGGCTCGCCGATGCTCGCCCTGGTGATCGCGATCACCGGCCTGGTCGCCACCATGCCCTACATCGCGCTCCAGCTGGTCGGCATCGAGGCCGTGCTGCAGTCGATGGGCATCACCGGCCACTGGCCGATCGTGGTGGCCTTCCTGATCCTGGCCGCCTACACCTACCAGTCGGGCCTGCGCGCCCCGGCGCTGATCGCCTTCGTCAAGGACACGCTCATCTACGTCGTGATCCTGGTGGCGATCATCTACATCCCGGTGAAGCTGGGCGGCTGGGACATCGTCTTCGACAAGGCGGCCGAGAAGTTCGCGGCCACCCCGGCGCCCGGTGACGGCATCATCCTGAACGCCGGCAACCAGCTGCAGTACATCACGCTGGCCTTCGGCTCGGCGCTGGCGCTGTTCCTGTACCCGCACAGCCTCACCGGCGTGCTGGCCGCCAAGAACCGCAACGTCGTCAAGCGGAACATGTCGGCCCTGCCCGCCTACTCGCTGCTGCTGGGCCTCATCGCCCTGCTCGGCTACATGGCCATCGCCGCGGGCACCAAGCCCACGGTCGGCGAGAACGGCAAGCCGATCGGCAACACGATCGTGCCGAACCTGTTCGACCAGATGTTCCCCGACTGGTTCACCGGCGTGGCCTTCGCCGCCATCGCGATCGGCGCCCTGGTGCCGGCCGCGATCATGTCGATCGCCGCGGCGAACCTGTTCACCCGCAACATCTACCGGGAGTACATCAACAAGCAGGCCAGCGACAAGCAGGAGGCCCAGGTCTCCAAGATCGTCTCGTTGCTCGTCAAGGTCGGCGCGGTGCTGTGCATCCTCCTGCTCGACCCGCAGTTCTCCATCGACCTGCAGCTCATCGGCGGCGTCATCATGCTGCAGACGCTGCCGGCGGTGGCGCTCGGCCTGTACACGCGCTGGTTCCACAAGGGCGGCCTGCTCATCGGCTGGGCCCTGGGCATGGCCGCGGGCATGTGGATGCTCTACACCATCCCGAACCCGGCCAGCGGCAAGCTGCACTTCGGCGGCTCGGCCTTCTCGCTGAGCAACCTCGGCTTCGACACCAAGATGACCATCTACGCGGGCATCCTGGCGCTGGCGGTCAACCTGATCGCGGCCGCGATCGGCACCGTGGCGCTGCGCGCGCTCAAGGTCGCCGACGGCGTCGACGCCACCAAGCGCGACGAGTACTTCGCCGACGAGGGCGACCCGCGGGTCAAGGATCTCGACCTGACCCACTAGAGGAGTACGGCAGGCGGGACGGGTCAGGCCAGGTAGCCGGGGTTGGCCACCTGCAACTTGGCCCGCACCGCCTGCCGTACCAGCTCGGCCACCTCGGCCCTGTTCTCAGGACCGTCGAGGTGGCCTTCGCGTATTCCGGCGGCCAGCTCGGCGTCGTCGGCCACGCCCAGCTCCGCCAGCCGCCGCCGGTGCTCGGCGGCCTGCCCGGGGCCGAGTTCGAGCTCGCGCTCGACCATGCCGAGCACGTTGATCGCGACCCGCGTGTGGAAGCGCACCCGCCCGTCGACCGCGGGCAGCACGTCGTCGGACAGGAAGTCGCGTACGGCGGCCAGCAGTTGCGCGGCCGTGGGGGCGTCGTGAGGCTCCATGCCCGCCTTTATCGCATGGCGCGCAGGAACAGGTCGACCCCCGAGACGACGATCTCCTCCAGCTTCTCGCGCGGGATCGGCCGGGTGCCGAAGGCCGACAACATCGGCAGCTCCTCGGTGATCAGGGCCACGAACTGGCTGGCCGCCCGCACCGGGTCGTCGAGCGTGAGCCTGCCCGCGTGCGCGAACCTGGCCAGGCGCCCGGCCAGGGCCTCGTTGAACGGGTCGACGGCGTCGGCGCGGATCAGGTCGAACAGGTCGGGAAACCGCACGATCTCGGCGTTCAGCAGCCTGCGCAGGGCAGCCGAGCGCTCGTCCTGGAAGCAGCCGACCAGGCCCCACGCCACCGCGATGAGCGCCTCCCGCAGGTCGGGCGGGTCGGCGGGCAGCTCCGTGAGCACCGCCGACGACTTGGCGATGCCGCGCGCCGCCGTGGATCTGATGACCTCGCGGAACATCTGCTCCTTGCCGCCCAGGTGGGCGTAGATCGTCGGCTTGGCCACGCCCGCCTCGGCCGCGATCACATCGACGCTCGCCTGCGCGTAGCCCTCGCGGGCGAACACGCGGAAGGCCGCCTCCACGATCATCTCGCGCTTGTCGATGCGGCCTCTGGGCCGATTGCCGTCGTGCATACGGTCATGTTAGCTTCACTGAACTACGCGGTTCAATTTTTCAAACCTTTCCGTTCAGGGGGTTTCATCGTGCGCGCTCTCACGGTTTCCGGGGACGGATTCGTCCTGGCCGAGCGGCCCGCCGCCGATCCGCGGCCCGACCAGGCGCTGGTCGAGGTCCATCACGTCATAGTCACCGGCCGCGACGCCGTCCACGCGCCGGCGGTGCTGGGCGACGGGGGCGTGTGGGGGTTCGAGGCGGCGGGCGTGGTCGCACGGCAGGCGGCCGACGGCACGGGTCCGGCGCCCGGCGCAAGGGTCGTCGGGCTGGGCGACCGGCCCGGAGCCTGGGCCGAGGTGGCCGCCTTCGGCGCGGGTGATCTGGCGGTCGTGCCGGAGTCGGTGACGCTGGAGCGGGCCGCCGCGCTGGCGGTGCCGGGGCTCAGCGCGCTGCAGGCCGTCCGGCGGCTCGGTCCGGTGCTCGGCCGCCGTGTCCTGGTCACGGGCGCCTCGGGAGCGGTCGCCTGGTACGCGGTGCAGCTGGCGGCCCTGGCGGGCGCCCACGTGATCGCCGCCACCCGCAAGGCCGCCCAGCCGCCCCCTGCGGCGCCGCCCGGGGCCGCCGAGGTGGTCGCGGACCTCGACGAGGTCACCGAGCCCGTGCACGGCGTGATCGACGTCGTCGGCGGCGCGGTGCTGGGCCGCGCCTTCGCACTGCTGGCCGACGGCGGCCGGGCGATCGCGGTGGGCACGATGTCGGGCGAGCCCCTCCTCCTCGAACCCGCCGCCCTGATCACCCCCGCCCGCCGCACCCTGGAGACCTTCTGGGGCCAGTGGCCCTCCGGCCGGGCGCTCGGCGAGGTCCTCACGCTGATCGACCGCGGCCTGCTGCGCCCCGAGGACCCGCCCGCGCAGCCGTGGACCGCCGTCCGCCGCCCCGCGGCCCGCTCCGTCGTCACCGTCACCCGCTGAAAACCGTCACCCGCTGAAAGGCCGACCGATGCGCATCGGACTCTGGATCGACGAGCTCGCCCCGTCCCTGGACGACATGATCTCCTTCGCCCGCGCCCACGCCGCCTTCGACAGCCTCTGGGCGGGCCAGCGCGACGGCAGGGACGCCCTCACCGCGCTGGCGGTCGTCGGCCGCGCGGTGCGGGGCCCGGCGCTCGGCACCGCCGTGGTGCCCACCCAGCCGCGTCACCCCCTCGCCCTGGCCGCCCAGGCGCTCACGGCGCAAGAGGCCGTGGGCGGGCGGCTGACGCTCGGCGTGGGGGTCAGCCACCGGCCGATCGTCGAGGGGCGTTTCGGCCTGCCGTACGAGCGTCCCGCCCGCCACCTGCGCGAGTACCTGTCGGTGCTGGCCCCGTTGCTGCGCGGCGAGAGCGTGGCGTTCGAGGGCGAGACCCTGAAGGCGTCCGGCGCGGTCGGCGTGCCCACCACGGCGCCCTCGCTGCTGGTCGGGGCGCTGGGACCGGCGTCGCTGCGCATCGCCGGGGAACTGGCCGACGGCGTGGTCACCACCTGGGCGGGACCCGAGGCGCTGGAGTCGTACGTGATCCCGGCCCTGGGCGGCGGCGCGCCTCGCGTGGTGGCGACCGTCTGCGTGTGCGTCACCGGCGACGAGGCGGGCGTGCGAGCGATGGTCGCCGAGCAGTTCGCGGTGGTCAACGAGTTGCCCGCCTACCGGGCGATCCTGGAACGCGGCGGGGCGCGCGGCCCCGCCGACGTCATCGTGGCCGGTGACGAGGCGGACGTCCTCAAGCAGCTGGGGCGGCTGGCGGGCGCGGGCGCGACCGAACTGCTGGCCGTCCCCATCGGCACGCCGGAGGAGCAGGAGCGCACGACCGCTTTCCTGGCAGGCGCGGGGGTCTGAGGCTCAGGGCCCGACGCTCAGGGGGACGGGTATCGCGGGAAAGGGGTTGTCGGGCAGCAGCGGCAACCGCGCCGCCCGCTCCCCCTGCCCGGCCGCGTGCAGGTGCAGCAGGGCCGCCGCGATGCCGGCGGGACCGGGCAGGTAGCCCGGCTTGGTGGTGCGCGGCCAGCGGAAGCCGGCGCCGTCGGGGTCGCCGGCGCGGCTCACCAGCTCGCCCGCCAGCTCGTGGGCGACGTCGAGGTGGGCGGGCTTGCCCGTGCCCGCCCACAGGCCCACGAACAGCTCCAGCAGCCCGGCCACCCCGCAACACTGGCAGGAGGCGTCGGGCATGCCCTGCTCGCGGCAGTGGCGCTCGATGCCGCGCGCGAGCATCTCGGCCCACTCCAGGTCGCGGGCGTCGCCGCCGGAGCGGTAGAGCTCGAAGAAGGCCCGCGCCACCCCGGCCGAGCCCGAGCAGAAGCCGACGGCGAACAGGTCGCGCCCCTGCGGCAGGTGGTGGGGCACCACGACGGCGCCGTCGGTCAGCGAGCTGACCTCGCGGATGAAGGCCGCCCCGCTGCGGGCCGCGCGCAGGAACGGCTCCTCGCCGGTGACCGCGTGCAGTCGCGCCAGGAGGTACATGGTGCCGGCCGTACCCGATAGGAAGCCGGGCGTGACGGAGTCGTCCGGCAGCCCGGCGCGGGCGCCGAGCCGGTGGCCGGGCACGGGGCGGCCGGCGATGCGGCGGCCCACCTCGACGGCGACCGCCGTGCAGGCTGACAGGCCCAGTTCGGCCCCGGCGCGCAGCAGCGACAGGACGATGCCGCCGTCGCCGCGCAGCGCGGGCTCGCCGGTCCAGCCGACGTAGTCGTCGGAGGCGCCGAACCAGTCGCCGGGCAGGCCTCCCACGCCCGCCTGGGCGGCGATCAGCTCGGCGATGTCGGCGGCGGCCTGCTCGAACTCGCCGCCGCCCAGCACCCAGCCCGCTTCGAGGAGGGCGATCATGACGCCGGACAGGCCTCGGTACAGGGTGAGGTCGTCGCGATGCTCGGGCCAGGCGGCGACCAGGCGCCGCGCACCCTCGCGTGCTCGCGCCAGGTGGTCGGCCCGGCCCGTGGCGGCCGCCAGGTCGAGCTGGAACAGCACGATCCCGGCCTCGCCCGAATACAGGGACAGGCCCGGTCCCGGCCCGATCAGGCGCTCGGCCCGTACGGCCACGCTCAGCGGGGTGTTCACGTCCCAATTATCCCATAGTTTTGGTAGGAATTACAGGATGTTGACCGTGCAACGGTTCTGCGTTGTGATCCGGAGCATGAGCTTCGCCGTACCCGACAGTGTCCGCCCCATCCGTGAGGCCGTGCTGGCCTTCATGACCGAACGAGTCGAACCCGCCGAGGAGGCGTTGCACTCCGGCGACGCATCCATTCTGCGCGAACTTCAGGAGGAGGCCAAGAAGGAGGGCCTGTGGGCGCTCGGCCACCCGCGCGAGCTGGGCGGCGGCGGGCTCGGCTTCCTCGACTACGTCTACGTCAACGAGGTGCAGGGACGCAGTGAGTACGGCCAGCTGGCCCTGGGAACCTTCACCCTGCAGGACTCCCTGATGCTGCACGAGCACGCCTCCGACGAGCAGCGCGAGCGCTACCTGCAGCCGCTGGTGCGCGGCGACATCTGGCCCAGCTTCGCGATGACCGAGCCGACGGTCTCCAGCAGCGACCCCACCCAGATCCAGACCAGCGCGGTGCTCGACGGCGACGAATGGGTGATCAACGGGCACAAGTGGTTCACCACGGGCGCCTCCCGCGCGGCCTACACGACCGTCATGTGCCGCACCGAGGACGACGCTCCCCCGCACCTGGCCTTCTCCATGATCGTGGTCCCCACCGACACGCCCGGCTACCGCATCGTGCGCGAGACGCCGGTGCTGGGACTGTCGGGCGGGCACTGCGAGGTGCGCTACGAGGACGTGCGCGTGCCCGCCGGCAACCTGCTCGGGCCGCGCGGCCACGGCTTCGTCATCGCGCAGAAGCGGCTGGGACCCGGCCGCATCTTCCACTGCATGCGCTGGCTGGGACAGGCGCAACGGGCCTTCGACCTGATGTGCCGCAGGCTGCACGAGCGCACCGCCTTCGGCGAGCCGCTGGCACGCAAGCAGCTGATGCGCCAGCACGTGTTCGACTCCTACACCGACATCCAGGCCGCCAGGCTGCTCACGCTGCAGGCCGCCCACGCCGTCGACGGCGGCTCCGACGCGCGCGTGGAGATCGGGGCGATCAAGGTGGTGGGCGCGCGCATGCTGCACGCCGTCATCGACCGGGCCATCCAGGTGTACGGCGCGGCGGGCCTGACGCCCGACACCCCGCTGGACCGGATGTACCGTCACGCGCGGGCCGGGCGGATCTACGACGGCCCCGACGAGGTGCACATCGACTCGGTCGGGCGGCGCCTCCTGGGCACGTACGCGGCGGGCGGCTCATGGGAATTCGCCCGATGACGAGCGCGGGCGATCCGGCCGCCAGCGTCGTCCGCGCGGTCTTCGGCGAGCAGGCGCGGGTGTCGTCGGCGGCCAGGCTGCCCGGCGGCGCCTCGCGCGAGACCTGGTCGCTCGACGTGCGCGCGGACGGCGTCACGCACGAGCTGGTGCTCAGGATGGACGGCCCGGGGGCGGTCCTGGAGACGGGGGCGGGATCCGGGCTGGCCGCCGAGGCGCGGCTGATGCGCGCCGCCGCCGAGACGGGCGTGCCGGTCCCCCGCATCGTCGCGGAAGGCACGGCGGAGCGGCCCTACCTCCTGATGACCCGGGTCGACGGCGAGACCATCCCGCGCAAGATCCTTCGCGACCCGGAGTTCGCCGGGGCGCGCGAGAGCCTGACCGAGCAGTGCGGCGCCGCCCTGGCGGCGATCCACCGCATGCCCGTGACCGCCGTGGCCGAGGCGGCTCCCCCGGACCCGCTGCGCCAGTGGCGCGACGTGCTCGACCTCACCGGGCAGCCGCACCCCGCCTTCGAGCTGGCCTTCCGCCGCCTCGACGAGACCCGCCCCGACCCCGGCGGCGTCGCGGTCGTGCACGGCGACTTCCGCAACGGCAACCTCATCGTCGGTCCCGAAGGGCTGCGCGCGGTGCTCGACTGGGAGCTGGCCCACGTCGGCGACCCGATCGAGGACCTGGGCTGGTTGTGCGTGAAGGCCTGGCGGTTCGGCGCGCCGCGCCCGGTGGGCGGGTTCGGCGACTACGACACGCTGGTCGCGGCCTACGAGAAGGCGGGCGGGCGCCGGGTGGATCCGGCGGCGCTGCGCTGGTGGGAGACCTTCGGCGTGCTCAAGTGGGGCGTCATCTGCGTGATGCAGGCGATGCGGCACCTGGAGGGCGGCGCCAGGTCGGTCGAGCTGGCCGCGATCGGGCGGCGGGTGTGCGAGACCGAGTGGGACCTGCTCAACCTGCTGTGAAGGCCGCCACGATGGCGTCGGCCAGGCCGTCGACCACCGCGGAACGCTCCACCTCCGGGTGCTCCAGCCACCAGTCGCCGGTGGTCTGCACCATGCCGACGAAGGCGTGGCCGAGCACCTGGGCGCGCACCGGGTCGCGCACGACGCCCTCGGCGGCCAGCAGCCGGCCCAGTTCCTCGCCCAGGCTGCGCACCAGCGAGGTCATGTGGGAGCGCATGCGGCTGTCTTCCGCGCTGGCCCGGTGGAACAGGAACCGGTACAGGTTGAGGTTGGCCGAGATCAGGTCGAGGTAGACGGCGATCGTCGCGCGGGTGCGCTCGCGCAGGTCGCCGGGACCGGCCAGCTCGGGCAGCAGGTGCGCGATGACGGTGCGGACGTGCCGGTCGGCCAGCGCTTCGTACAGCCCGCTCTTGTCGCCGAAGTGGCGGTAGAGGATCGGCTTGGTGATGCCCGCCTCGGTGGCGATGAGCGCCATGGACGCCTCGTGCCCCTCCCGCAGGATCACCCTGTCGGCCGCGTCAAGCAGGGCTCTGCGCCGATCGGGGCTACGACTCACGACGCCACCATAGCCGGACGGCCGACACCGTGAGCAGGCCGCCGAGCAGCACGTACAGCCCGGTCAGACCGGCCACGGCCCCGGCGGGCTCACCCGGGTCCGGCAGGATCGGAGGGTAGGGCAGGCCGCGGGCCAGACCGGCGGCCACCTCGGGCTCGGTGGCGAACAGCGCCCCCACCGCGGCCAGCGGCACCCCGCAGCACGCCGCGGCCAGCGGCGACAACCCCGGCCAGCAGGCCAGCGCCGCGCCGAGCACCGCCACCCCCGACAACCAGGCCAGACCGCCCCACCCCGGCACGAACCCCGCGATCGCGGCGCGCAGGGCCCTGGCCCCCGCCTCGGTCAGGTAGAAGGCCACCGGGGCGGCGAGCAGGCCGACGGCGGCCCCCAGGAGATGACGCAGCGCGGACGGCACGCGCACAGCCTAGGGTCACGGTCATGAACACTGGTACCGGTCCTGGCGCGATCACGCCCGACGGATCCCCCGTGGAGTTCTACCTCCTCCTCGACGCCGACGACGAGGCCGAGGTGATCGCCTCGGCCGTGCCCGCCGGGGCGTCCCTGCTGGAGCTCGGCTCCGGCGTCGGCCGCGTCACCCACGCGCTGCTGGCCAAGGGCCTGTCGGTGGTCGCCGTCGACGAGTCGGCCGAGATGCTGGCGCACGTGCGCGGCGCCGAGACCGTCCAGGCCCGGGTGCAGGAGCTGGACCTGGGCCGCCGCTTCGACGGCGTCGTCCTGGCCTCCTTCCTCCTCAACACCCCCGACGACGACCTGCGCCGCGCCTTCCTGGCCGCGTGCGCGCGGCACGTGGCGCCCGGCGGCTCCGTGCTGGTGCAGTGGCAGCCGTACGAGACGCATGAACGGTGGGCGCCCGGCATGGGCCGGACGACGGGGCCGATCGGGATCGTCATGGACCGGGTGGAGCGCGTCGAGCCGCGCCTGTTCTCCGCCACGATGCGCTACACCCACGGCGAGCGGGCCTGGACCCAGTCCTTCGAGTCGCGCCAGTTCACCGACGAGGAACTGGCCGCCGAGCTGGGGACGGCGGGGCTGGTCCTCGACCGGTTCCTGACCGAGGACCGCAGCTGGCTGCGCGCCGTGCCCGCCGTGCCCGCCGGTCAGTAGGCCAGGCCGTGGCCGTACGGGTAGAGCGGGTCGGCGGTGTCGCCCGGCACGTCTGACCTGCTCGCCTCGACGGCGGCCATCGAGCGGGGCAGTTCGAACGGCAGCCGCCCGCGCGGTGACCTGCGGCCGAAGACCACGTCGAGGAAGGCGTCGTCGCGTGCTCCGTAGTCGGCCAGCACGGCCTGGCAGGCCTGGTCGACCTCGGGGAAGACCGCGGGACGCTCCAGGTAGAGGCCGAGCACGGTGGGCTTCAGCCGCTCCAGCCGGTCGATCTCCTCCGGCGGGAAGGCCAGGCTGCCCGAGTGGAAGAAGGCCTCGAAGCCGCCCTCGCGGGGCTCGTGCGGCGCGGCCAGCCGGACGAGCGTGGCCTGCGCCTCCTCTGGCGTGGCCACGACCGTGCCGTAGGCGGAGGCGGTCTCGGCGTCGATGCCCTCGACGTAGATGGCCGTGCCCTCCGCCAGGGGCAGCGGGCCGTTCTTGAGCAGCGTCAGCGAGGCGCTCTGGGCCTCGAGCCCGGCCTGGACGAAGTCCTCACGGCCGACGATCTCCTCGGCCCTGTCGGGATCCACGTAAGGGTCGTCGAACAGGCCCAGCACGAACTTCTCGCGCAGCAGGCGGCGCACGGAGGCGTCGATGCGCTCCTGACCGACCGCGCCGCCGCGCACGAGCTCGACGATCAGCTCGGGGCACTGCTCGCCGCCGAACTGGTCCACCCCTGCCTCGACGGCCTTGCGGGCGCGCTCCAGCGGGGTCAGGTGCTCCACGCCCCAGGCACGCGCGGGCATCTCCTGGCCCATGATCTCGGCGTCGGTGAGCAGCCCCCAGTCGGTGCAGACGATGCCGTCGAAGCCGTAGCGCTCGCGCAGCAGGCCGGTGATGACGCCCTCGCTGAAGCCGAAGCCGACCTCCTCGTACGGCGTGCCGACCGGCATGCCGTAATAGGGCATGATCTGGCTGGTGCCCGCCTCGAAGGCGGCCTGGAAGGGCCTGAGGTGGTAGTCGAAGTTGCCGCCCGGGTAGACCTGCTCGCGGCCGTAGGCGAAGTGCGGGTCCTCGCCGTCCTTCTGCGGTCCGCCGCCGGGGAAGTGCTTGGTCATGCAGGCGACGCTGCCGGGGCCGAGGCGCTCGCCCTGGAAGCCGCGGATGTAGGCCTTGACCAGGCGCGAGGTGAGGTCGGCGTCCTGCCCGAAGGTGGCGTTGACCCGGGCCCAGCGCGGTTCGGTGGCCAGGTCGATCTGCGGGTGCAGGGCGAGCCGGATGCCGACGGCCAGGTACTCCTGCCGCGCGATGTCGGCGAAGCGCTCGACCAGGGCCTCGTCGCCGATCGCCGCCAGGCCCGTCGACTCCGGCCACTGCGAGAACGGCCCTGCCATGATCGCGGCGCCGGGGTTGTGGGAGAAGGAGTTCCTGGGGTCGGTGGAGAAGGTCACCGGGATGCCCAGCCGGGTGGCGGCCGCCCGTTCCTGCTGGGCGTTGTGCCATTCGGCCATCTCGCGCGGCGAGCCGCTGCCCAGGATGTTGAAGTGGGTCATCGCGAGCTCGTCGATCTGGTCCACCGGCCGGCCGAAGAAGACCATCGTCTGGAAGAGCAGGCCGGCCTTCTCCTCGAGGGTCATCCTGGCCAGCAGATCCTCGACGCGCTCGGCGACCGGGCGATTCTTGTCCTTGTACACGCTTATACGTATAACCCAGGCATCGCACACCCCGCCAGACCGCATCAGAATAAGATTCCATTACGCTGGCCGACGTGTCGGTGACCGGAGCAGACTTCTTGCGCGCCATCGCGGAGGGGACCGTCGAGTCCTCCCCCATCCGGCCCACCTCGGCCTGCGGCTCAGCCGCGTCGAACCGGGGAGCGTCCACCTGGAGTGGCGGCCCGGCGCCGCCCTGACCAACCGCTCGGGGGTCGTCCACGGCGGCTACATCGCCACCGCGCTCGACGACGCCTGCGGCATGGCCTGCGGCAGCGCCGCCCCCCAGCCGACCCTGCACCTGACGATGAACCTCAACGTCGACTACCTGCGCCCGGTCCAGGTCGGACAGACTTACCTGGTCACCGGGACCGTCACCCACCGGGGACGCACCAGGCTGCTGGCCCTGGCCACGGTCACCGACGCCGACGGGCGGCCGTGCGCCCAGGCCACCTCCAGCCTCACGCCCAACCGCGCCGTCCACCCGCTCGCCTGAGCGATGGCCCACAATGGGCGGGTGGAGATCTACGACCTCGGGGTGCCCGGCGAGATGCGCGACCGCCTCGTCGCCGCGGTGGTGAGCGGCGTCAAGAGCGCCACCTCCAGCCTGAAGCTCTTCTACGGCGACGGCGATCCGCTGCCCGAGCCGGGGCGTTTCCTGCTGGCCGACAGCTCGGGCGTGCGCGGCATCCTCGAGGTCGTCAAGGTCGAGCTGATCCCCCTGGGCCAGGTGGGCGACGACGTGGCCCACGCCGAGGGCGAGGGCTTCGCCGACGCCTCCGCCTGGCGGGCGGCGCACGAGGACTTCTGGGCGCCCTACCTCAACGAGCCGCTCACCGACGACGACCTCGTGGTCGTCGAGCACTTCACGTTCGCACCTTCAGGGTGAGGCGCCAGACGTCGATCACCAGGACCGGCCGCATGCCCGCCGAGGTGTACAGGCCCAGGGCCGGGGTGGTGTTGTTCGAGTCGACGTGCAGCAGCGTGCCCTTGCGCCCGCGCGCGTGGTCCTCGGCGAAGGCCGTGCGCAGCAGGAACCTGCCCAGGCCGCGCCCGCGGTAGGCCGGCCGTACGGCCAGCGTGAGCACGTAGCCGCAGTCTTCGTCCTCGGCGAACTGGTCGGTGCCGATGACGAGCGCGGCCGGCTCGCCGTCGATGCGCGCCACCAGCGCCTGCGACCAGTCGGTGCTGGCCGAGGCGTCGCGACGGGCGAACCACTCCTCGAAGCTCGTCTTGACGAAGCCGAAGTGCTCGGCGAAGCCCTCCTGCTGCACCCGATGGGCCTCGCGCAGCACCTCCTCGCTCTCGCCGCGGTGCAGCGTGAGGCCCGCGGGGAGTTCGGGAGCCTCGACGGGGCCGGTGAAGTCGACGCGCATGCGGTGGAAGGAGGTGGCGGGCGCGAAGCCGTGGCGGGCCGCCATGTCGCGCTGGAGCGTGTCGGGCCGGTAGACGCCGATGTCGACGGTGACCGACTCGTGGCCGAGCTCGGCGGCGATCTCGCGCGCCCGGCCGAGGACCAGCTCCCACAACCGGGGGGCCAGGTCGTCCGGCGTGCCGGGCCGGACCAGCACCTCGATGTCGACGTTGTCGCTGTCGCCCTTGCGGCAGGCCCAGGCCCAGGCGACCAGGGTGCCGTCGCGCCATGCCAGCCAGCCGTCACGCTCGCGGTCGAAGCCGGGCTCGACGAGCTCGTCGGCGATGTCGTCGAGCGTCACGTCGGCGAAGCCGATCGACTCGACGGTGCAGGCCGAGGCCAGCTCGAAGATCTCAGGGGCGTCCTCGACACGCGGCCTGCGGAGCTCGTAGGTATCCATGTGCCCGATTGTGCACAGCGAGTGGCCCTTGACGCCTCAGGTTTTCTCCCAGGTCACTAGACTGCGAAGAATGCTGCGGATCGACCTGGAGACCCCTGAGACGGCCATGGTCCTGATGGTGCTGAGCGGCGACCTCGACTACACCTCCGCCGCCCAGCTCGGCGACGTCCCGCTCGAACCTGGCCTCAACCGCATCGACCTCGATCTGGGCGGGCTGTCGTTCATCGACTCCTCGGGCCTGGCGGCGCTGATCCGCCTGCACCACCGGGCGACCGAGGCCAGGGCGGCGCTCCAGCTCACCGCCCTGACGCCCTACCTGCGCAACCTGCTGCGCATGACGGCGCTCGACCGCATGTTCACTCTGCCACCGCAGCCTTGACCTGCTCGGGCGCGCCGCGCAGCGGGATCTCCCTGATGAAGATCGCCAGCACCGGCACGGCCACGGCGAAGACGATCGCCCACCAGAACAGCCCGGAGATCGCGCTCGCCAGCGATTCGAGCACGCCCTGCTTGACCGACGGGTCGAGAGCGGCCAGCGCCGCCGGGTTCATCTGGCCGCCGCCCTTGGCCAGCTGGTCGGCCGCCTGGGCGCCGAAGTGCTGGGTGAGCCCGTCGAGGAAGTGGTTGTTGAAGATCGCGCCGAACAGCGACACGCCGAACGACCCGCCGATGGAGCGGAAGAAGGTCGAGGTGCTGCTGGCCACGCCCATGTCCTTGGGCTCGACGCTGTTCTGCGCGATGAGCATGGTGGTCTGCATCAGGAAGCCCATGCCCACGCCCAGCACGGCGATGAAGACGCCGGTCTGCCAGGTCGGGGTGTTGACGTCCATGAGCGACAGCAGCCACACGCCCGCCACCATGCCCACGCCGCCGATGATCGGGTAGATCTTGTACGTCCCGGTCACGGTGATGCGCTTGCCGACGAAGATCGAGATCACCATGGCGGCGGCCATCATCGGCAGCAGGAGCAGGCCCGAATTGGTCGCCGAGGCGCCCTGCACGGTCTGCTGGAACAGCGGCAGGAAGTTGATCGCGCCGAACATCGCGAAGCCGAGCAGGAAGCCGATGATCGTGATCAGCGTGAAGTTGCGGTCGCGGAACAGCGTCAGCGGCAGGATCGGGTCGGCGGCGCGGCGCTCGACGGCGGCGAACAGGCCCAGGCTGACGACGGCGACGGCCGCCAGCGACAGGATCTGCCAGGAGCCCCACGCGTAGTCGTTGCCGCCCCACGAGGTGATGAGCACCAGCGCGGTGATGCCGATGGTGAGCACTATCGCGCCCAGCCAGTCGATCCTCACGGCGGCCGAGCGCTTGGGCAGGTGGAGCTTGGCCACGATGAGCGCCAGGGCGACGAAGCCGACCGGCAGGTTCACGTAGAAGGCCCAGCGCCAGTCGAGGTGGTCGGTGATGAAGCCGCCGACCAGCGGTCCGGCGATCATGGCCAGCGACATGACGCCCGCCATGATGCCCTGGTACTGACCCCGCTCGCGCGGCGGCACCAGGTCGCCGATGATCGCCATCACGTTGACCATCAGGCCGCCGGCGCCCAGGCCCTGGATCGCACGGAAGGCGATGAGCTGGCCCATGTCCTGGCTCATGCCGCAGAGCACCGAGCCGATCATGAACAGCACGATCGAGATGATGAAGATGGTCTTGCGGCCGAAGATGTCGCCGATCTTGCCCCAGATGGGGGTCGAGACCGTGGTGCCCAGCACGTAGGCCGTCACCACCCAGGACAGGTGCGTCAGCCCGCCGAGCTCGCCCACGATGCGTGGCATGGCCGTGCCGACGATCATGTTGTCGAGCATGGCCAGGACCATCGCCAGCATCAGTCCTGGCAGGACGACCATGACCTCACGATTTCTGGCCATGTACCGGATTCCCCCTTACTTGCCGACCGGCTAGTTCCATGAAACAGTAGATTTCCCCCTAGCCGGTCGTCAAGTAAGTTCCGACTTCGAGGACAATGGAGCACCGTGCGGGAAGACACGCGGACGCGGATCCAGCAGATCGCCCTCGAGCTGTTCATCGAGAAGGGCTACGAGGCCACCTCGCTGCGCGAGATCTCCGAGCAGCTCGGGGTGACCAAGGCGGCGCTGTACTACCACTTCAAGACCAAGGACGACATCGTCCTGAGCCTCATAGAAGAGCGCGTAGCCGAGCTCGACAAGCTGCTCGAATGGGCCCAGAGCCGGCCCAAGGACGCCGGCACCAGGCGCGAGCTGGTCGAACGCTACGCCGACCAGCTCTACACCGGCCGCCACAGCAAGGTCATGCACTTCCTGGAGCGCAACCAGACCTCCCTGCGCGGCCACCCGACCACCAGGGGCATCAAGGAGCGCATGATCGCGCTGGTGGAGCAGCTGAGCGAGCCCGACGAGCCGCATGCCGTACGGCTGCGCAGGGCGATGGCGCTGTTCACCCTGCACGCCGGATTGTTCCTGGCCGAAAACCGCGAACTGAGCCCTCAGGAGCGCCAGGACGCCGCGCTGGAAGTGGCCCTCGACCTCGTAGAGCGCTGAAGGGGCGATTGGGGCGCCGGATATGGGGCAAGAGGTTGCTCATGGAGGCAACGATCGCCCTGCGGCTCCCCCGCGACGCCGCCAGTGTCCCGCTCATCCGCCGGATGCTCGACGCCGCTCTGGCGTCATTGGGCGTCGTGTCGACCATCCGCGACGACATCGAGCTCATGCTGACAGAAGCCTGCTCCAACGTGATCAGACACGCCGATCCGGCCGACGAGTACACCGTCAGCGCCGCCGTCCAGCGCGACCTGTGCACGATCAGGGTGGTCGACACCGGCCACGGTTTCGACCCGGCGGCCATGACCGCCCCCTCCCCCTCCTCCGAGAGCGGGCGCGGGCTGCAGATCATGCGGGCGCTCGCCGACGACGTGCGCTTCGACAACCGCCACGAGCACGGCGCGGTGGTGTGCCTGGAGAAGAAGCTGAGCTACGAGCCGGGCGCGCCGCTGTCGGTCTTCTGATCGGGCAGGGTGTCGAGCCGGCGCAGGATCACGCCCTCGCGCAGCGCCCAAGGGCAGACCTCCAGGCGCTCCACCTCGAACAGGTCCATCGCGGCGTCGGCCACGATCGCCCCGGCGGCCAGCTGCAGCGCGCGGCCCGCCGACACGCCCGAGAGCTCCGCCCGCTCCTTGGCGCTCAGCCTGGGCAGCTTGTGCGCCCAGTCGGCCAGCGACTCGCGGGTGAGCACACGCGGAGCGTAGAGGCCGTCGCTGGAAGGCGCGGCCCCGGCGATCCTGGCCAGCTGCTTGAAGGTCTTGGAGGTGGCCACCGCCCGGTCGGGCTGGCCGTAACGGGCCACGCCGCCCACCGTGCGGGCGATCTCGGCGCGCACGTGCCTGCGCAGCTTGCGGACCTCGTCGGAGGAGGGCGGGTCGGCGGTGAACCAGTTGCGGGTCAGCCGCCCCGCGCCCAGGGGCAGCGAGATCGCCGCGTCGGGCTCCTCATCGATCCCCGTCGCGACCTCGAGCGAGCCGCCCCCGATGTCGAAGGCGAGCAACCGCCCCGCCGACCATCCCACCCAGCGCCGCACCGCCAGGAACGTCAGCCTGGCCTCCTCGTGGCCGCTCAGCACCTGGATGTCGAGTCCGCACCGGGCGTTGATCTCGGCGAGCACCTCCTCGCCGTTGGAGGCCTCGCGCACCGCGGAGGTGGCGAAGGCCATGAAGTCCTCCACCCCCTTGTCCTCGGCCAGCTGCTGGGCCTCGGCGACGAACTCGCTGAGCCGCTCGACAGCGTGCTTGGCCAGCTTGTTGCCGTCGTCGAGGAGCTCCGACAGGCGCAGCTCCTCCTTGTGGGAGTACGCGGGCAACGGCCTGGCCCCACGATGGGCGTCAACGACGAGCAGATGGACCGTGTTCGAGCCGATATCGAGTACTCCGAGTCGCATGGCCGCACGCTACCGCTCAGCCGGTCGTACGGCGAAGCGGAGGGTGAAGTGGTCGAGGCTGCCGGGCAGGGCCACGGGCAGGTCGGGCCCCTCGATCTCGCGCGAGCTCAGGTACTCCTCGATGACCATGCTCTCCACGAGCATCACCAGGTCCTCGCCCGGACAGCGGCCGTGGCCGTCGCTGAAGGGAACGCCGGCCGACGAACCCGGCTGGAAGTCGTCGCCCTCGATGCGGTTGGCATAGGGGCTGTGGATGGCCACCATCGCGCCGCGCGGGCTGTCGCGCAGGATCGCGAGCGTCGTCGGCCACAACCGCACCGACTCGCGCACGGCCTCGCGCGCGCCGGCGTCCGGGTTCCCGGCCAGCAGCGCCAGGGCCCGGTAGGCGGCGATGCCCGCGGCGTCGAAGGCGAACAGCCAGTGCGGCACCTGGCCGCCGGGGTCCACGTCGGGCGCGGCGGGCGTGGACCGCACCAGTGCGGCCAGGCTGCCGTCCTCCGCGCGCTCCAGGTGGCGCGACAGGCGGCGCGCGAACCGGGCGCGCACGTCGGTGCGGTGGCCGCGCACGTAGGAGTAATTGGCGTCGCCGCGCAGGCGGTTGAGCAGCCAGGTGAGCTCCTCGTCGTCGCGGGCCGCGTCACCCAGCACGATCCGCCGGGCGATCCGCCAGTGCGCCGCGCCGAAGGCGTCCCAGGTCAGCGTGCCCTCGCGGGGCAGGCCCGCGACCTCCTCGGCCACGACTCGGCGGAACCGCTCGTGGAAGGGGTGCTCGGCCTCGCCGGTGGCCAGCACCTGCTCGTTGAAGCGCCGGCGGCGCCCGCGCAGCTCCCGGTCGACGGTGACGAGCACGCCCTCGGGGGCGAAGTGGGCCAGGGCGCCGCGCTTCTCCCTGGTGGCCGGGTGGAAGGCCGGATCGTGCAGGACCCGGCGCACGTCGGCCTCGGTCAGCGGCAGCAGCAGCCAGCCGCGCATCGGCACGCGCACCAGCAGCGGGCCGTCGCCGTGCTTGGCGCGCATGCGGCGCAGCAGCCGGGTGGCGCGGCCGTCGGCGTCGATCAGCCCGGCCAGGGCGCTGCCCGCCCGGCGCCGCAGGATCACCCCTTGCAGCAGGGTCGGAACCAGGACCTGGGCGCCGAGCCGTACGGTGTCGACGGCGCTCGCCCTGGGCAGGCCCTTGCGGCCCTCGCGGGAGCGCGCGTAGGCCACCTGGCGCAGGCGGGCCAGCACGCCGCGCGGGCGCAGCACCGGGTGCTGGTTGACGGCCGGGTCGAAGTCGGCCTCGCCCTCGCGGGGCTCCACGACGCGCAGCAGGGCGAGCCTCGCACGACCCCGCTTGATCACGAAGGCCAGCGGCAGGGCCAGGTCGCGAGGATCGGCGCCCGTGTCGTGGCCCGTGTCGTGGCCCGTGTCGTGGCCCGCGTGGTGGCCCGTGTCGAGCGGCTCGGCGGTCAGCCGCGGGCGCATCAGCGTGGAGAAGCGTCCCCGGGTGAAGCCCGTCAGCGGGAAGGGCAGGCGGCGGAACGGACCGCTGCTCGAAAGCAGCAGGTCCAGGTCGCCCCCGTCGGCGCCGCCTCCCGGGATCTTGATCGCGATGCCGAGGACGTCCGGCATGCCGCCCGGCAACGACAGGCCCTTGGACAATCGCACGATCACCTCGCGCCTGCCGCCGCCGTCGAGCACGGGCACGCCCAGCGGCTCGTGGCCGAGCGGCTCCAGCTCACCGGTGAACAGACGGCCAATCGTGTGCAGAGCTCGTCCATGGCGCAGTTCGGCGATGCGGGAGATGGTCGACATTCTTGCCGACTACCCCCTCCTGAAGTCACGACACCACGGCTCCCGGCCATAATCTGATCGCATGCGACTGCTCATCACCGGCGGTGGCACCGGAGGACACACCTATCCGGCGCTCACCACCCTGTCCGCCCTGCAGAAGCGGGGCATCCCGCACGATGTCCTGTGGGTGGGCACCGCGGGCGGGCTGGAGGCCCGCATCACCGCCGAGCACGGCATCCCGTTCAAGGCCATCACCACCGGCAAGCTGCGCCGCCGGCCGAACCTGCGCGAGCTCGGCACCAACGTGGCCGACATGTTCCGCATCCCGCTCGGCGTCGGGCAGGCCATCGGCCACGCCGCCCGCTACCTCCCCGACGTGGTGCTGTCGACCGGCGGCTACGTCGCCGTGCCGATCGGGCTGGCCGCCAAGATCATCCGGCGGCCGCTGGTCATGCACGAGCAGACGACCGTCGTCGGGCTGGCCAACCGCATCCTGGCCCGCTTCGCCACCGCCATCGCCGTCAGCCACGTCTCGTCGCTGGCGCACCTGCCCGAGAACGTGCGCGACCGCGTGGTGGTCACCGGCAACCCGGTCCGCCCCGAGCTGCTCCACGGCAACCGGGCCGCCGCCTACGACTACTTCGGGCTCACCTTCGAGGTGCCGGTGATCTACGTCACCGGCGGCGCGACCGGCAGCCTGCAGATCAACACGCTCATCTCCGAGCTGCTGCCGCGCCTGCTGCCGCACGCCCAGGTCGTGCACCAGTGCGGGCCGGCCTGGATCGAGCGCATGCGCGCCATCCAGCTGCCGCCCGAGCTGGCCGAGCGTTACCACCCGCTGCCCTACGTGGGCGCCGAGCTGCCCGACCTGTACTCCGCCGCCGACGTGGTCATCTCGCGCAGCGGGGCCGGCACGGTGTCGGAGCTGACCGCGATCGGCAAGCCGTCGGTGCTGATCCCGCTGATCCCGACCGGGGGCGACGAGCAGCGCAAGAACGCGCGCTACCTGGCCGAGTCGGGGGCGGCGCGGGCGCTGCTGGAGCCCAAGCCCACCGCCGACGACCTGCTGGGCGAGCTGATGCCGCTGCTGGCCGATCCGGCGCTGCGGGCGTCGATGGGCGAGGCGGCGCGCAAGATCGGGCGGGTCGACGCGGCCGACGCGCTGGCCGACCTGCTGCTGCAGACGGCGGCCCAGGCACACGCGGGCGTCGGCCGCAAGCCGGAGTAGCGCAGGAGGCCAGGGCTCACCGGCCCAGGTGGCCGAAGACTCCGGGGCCTCACTGGCCCAGGTAGCTCAGGACTCCCGGGGCCTCACTGGCCCAGGTAGCGGAAGGCGTCGTGGGCGGAGCTGAGGCTCCGCCGTAGCGCCTGCTCCAGCTCCCCCGCGTCGTCGGTGAGCCGGTCGAGCTCGGGTACGGCCGTGGCCCCCGCCTCGGCCACCAGCTCCTCGTACTGCGGCAGCCTGCTGCGCAGCTCCTCGACCTGGTGGTGGGCCATGTAGGCCAGTTCGGCGTCGGCCACGTGCATCGCGTAGCGTTCGAGCGCCTCGACCCGCGCCACCACGGCGGCCTCGCTGCTGTCGAGCGCCTTGGCCAGCGGCTCGGCCACCGCGGCCACCTCGGGGCTGAGGCCGTGCGACACCGTCTCGCGGTGCTTGCCCCGCAGGTCCGACAGCTTGGCCAGCAGCCGGGCGATCTCCCACTCCTGGGCGGGCAGCATGACGGCGTTGCGCACGTCGTCGAGCAGCCCCTGGGCGTTGACCATCGAGTCGGTGACCGTGGTGATCGCGTCCCTGGCGCGCTTGAGCAGGCGCTGCGACGCCTCGTCCAGGTCGCTGGTGAGCACGTAGCGGCCCTCGTGCCAGCGGGACTGGTCGTAGATCTCGCGGGCCCGCGACTCCTCCTGCTGGGCGCTGAGCCGGACATAGTAGGCGAGGAAGGCCAAAAGCCCCACGAACGCGAGGATCAGCGGCCCGTCCATCGCCACGCCCGCCATGAACAGAACGGCCGTCACGACGCCGATCACGGCCAGGTCCGGGACCTTGCCCATCAGGCGCTTTCGCCGTCCGTCGGGGACCCAGCCCGCGCGGAACCTTCTTAAGAGGTCCCCGTTCTCTCGGAGCAGCCGCGCCTCTTCTTCCGGCACTCCTGGATCAACTACGACATCCATTACTGCGCGATCCTATGGCGGGATTCGCCGGGCTGTCAGCCATCCAGGTAGCGAAAGGCGTCACGGGCCGACTCCAGAGTGCGTCCGAGCGCCCGCTGGAGGGCCTCGGCGTCGTCAGACAGGCGTTCGAGTTCGGGCACCGCCGTGGCGCCCGCCTCGGCCACGAGTTGCTCATACTTGGGCAGCCGCGCGCGCAGCTCCTCCACCTGCAGATGGGCCTGGTAGGCGCGCTCGGCCTCGGCCACGTGCGCCGCGTAACGTTCCAGGGCCTCGACACGCCGCACCACGGCGTTCTCGCTGGCGTCCAGGGCCCTGCCCAGGGGTTCGGCGATCGCCGCCACCTCGGGGGCCAGGTTCTTGGCCATGGTGCGCCGGTGCTCGCCTCGCAGGCCGG
Source organism: Nonomuraea sp. NPDC050663 (assembly GCF_044456985.1). Lineage (NCBI taxonomy): Bacteria > Bacillati > Actinomycetota > Actinomycetes > Streptosporangiales > Streptosporangiaceae > Nonomuraea > Nonomuraea sp. NPDC050663. The sequence continues at coordinate 247,243 of NZ_JBITGL010000003.1, read as the reverse complement.
ACAGCTTGGCCAGCAGCCGGGCGATCTCCCACTCCTGGGCGCGCAGGGTGACGGCGTTGCTGGCGGTGTCGAGCAGGCCGTCGGCGTTGACGGCGGCGCCGGTGATGGCGCGGATGGCGCCGCGGGTGCGGTCCAGCAGCCGGGTCGAGGGTTCGTCGAGGTCGCCGACGAGCACGTAGCGGCCCTGGTGGCGGCGCGCTCGCTCGTAGATCTCACGGTCGGCGGCCTCCTCCTCGTCCTCGGTGTCGACCGGCTGGTTGATGAAGGCGGCGGTGAAGATGATGAACCCGACGAACCCCAGGATCGTCAGGCCGGGGCCGGTCCGCGCCAGCCCGATGAAGATCATCAGGGTGCAGACGGCCAGGAAGCCCATCAGGCCCATGATGAGCGCGCTGCCCAGGCCGAGACGGCGCGACGACAACCTGCGGGGCGCCCAGCCGTTGCGGATGCGGGCCAGCAGCCCGGTGCTCTCCCTCAGGACCCTGGCGTCCTCCTCCGGCACCTCCGGATCCACCACGACGTCCATCGGACCTCACCTCCCCTGGTAGTCGATCGCGTCGTCGAGCAGCTCCTTGTAACGCGGTACGGCCGTGCTGAGGCGTTCGAGCCAGGCACGGATGCGTTCGGCCTCGGCGACGCGTTCCAGGCACGCCACCCTGGCCTCCACGCCCGCCCTGCTGCGTTCCAGCACCGAGGTCAGGGGCCTGGCGACCTCCTCGATCTCGGGGGTGACCAGCTGGGCGTGCTCGGCCCGCAGGGCGGAGAGCCTGGTCAGCAGGCGGGCGATCTGCCACTCCAGGTGGCTCAGCGCCAGTTCGCCGTCGGCGTCGAGCGCGGTGCTGCCGCGCGCCACGGCCAGGGCCGCCCGGGCCCTGCTCCAGAGACGGGGGGAGTCGGCGTCCAGGTCGTCGACGAGGACGTAGTGGCCCGCCAGCACCCGCAGGCGCTCGTAGCGGGCGTAGTCGGTCATCTGGCCCTCATTCCAGGGCACCGCGCAGAAGGCGAGGATCACCACCGTGACGAAGAGGACGAACGGCAGCAGCAGGGTCAGGTCGCCCATCAACAGCAGGCCAGGCGGCACGAACAGCAGGACCAGATAGGGCGCCGAGCCGTGGTCGGGATGGGTCCTGGCGGGCATCCAGCCGCGCCGCATTCGTTCCAGCATGGCCGTGCTCTCCCGCAGGAACCGGGTCTGCGCCTCCGGTGTCCGCGGGTCGACCACGAGGTCCATCGCCGATCATTTCTCCAGGTAGCGGAAGGCGTCGTGGGCGGAGAGCACACTGCGCCTCAGAGCCTGCTCCAGGCGGTCGGCGTCGTCGGACAGGCGGGCGATCTCGGGCTCGATGTAGTCTTCGGCGCCCGATTCGGCCAGCAGTTCCTCGTAGCGCGGCAGCTTCGCGCGCAGCTGCTCGATCTGGTGCTGGGCGCGGTAGGCGCGCTCGGCCTCGGCCACGTGGGCGGCGTAGTTCTCCAGGGCCTCCACGCGGGCGATCACCGCCGCCTCGCTGCTGTCGAGGGCCCGCGACAGCGGCTCGGCCACCGCCTTGACCTCGGGGGTGATCTCGCCTGCGACGAGTTCCTTGTGCTCGACCCTCAGGCCCGACAACTTCGACAGCAGGCGGGCGATCTCCCACTCCTGCGCCGGCAACATCACGGCGTTGCGGGCGTCGTCGAGCAGGCCCTCCTCGTTGACCGTGGAGGTCATCACGGAGTCGACCGCGATCTGGGCGCGGCGCATGAGGCGGATGGAGGCGTCGTCGAAACGGTCCAGCAGGACGTACTTGCCCTGGTGGTCACGCGCCTGCTCGTAGACCTTCCATTCGGCGGCCGCCCGCCGGTCGCCCTCGCTGACGGGGTCGCCCTTGACGAGCGAGCCGAAGAACAGCAGTGACAGGCCCAGCATGACCAGCGCGAAGGGCGCCAGGATCGTCGCGTCGAAGAGGATCAGGGCCATCACCAGGGCGCCCAGGGCCGCCATCACCCTGGCGATCTTCCAGCCGGTGCGGGCCAGAACGCGGCGGCGGTCCCGGGTGGGCACCCAGCCGTTGCGCATCCGGGCTAATAAGGGCGCGTTCGCACGCAGCACCGTCGCTACTTCCGGAGACACCTCCGGGTTCACTACCACACTCGAGCCACGTCCCGCCACGTGAAGCCCCCAACGCTCCGGATATTTCGGATACTACGGATGCATCTGGGCGAATGTCAGCCCCATATATGCCCGTCTTACGACGGTGAAACCAAGAAACGGAGATGTCAACCTCGGGTGACCCTCGCCCTGGGAGGGCCGCCGGGGACGAGAGCCGAGGTCAATGCGGGTGCGTGATCGCGGCTAACATGAGGCGGCTACCGTCACCTGTCGCCTCGGGAGTTCGACGTGGAATTGTGGAACAAGGTCGTGCTGATCACCGGGGCCTCGTCCGGCATCGGCGAGGCGACCGCCCGCGAGTTCGCCCGCGCGGGGGCGAAGGTGGCTCTGGTGGCCCGGCGCGAGGAGCGACTCAAGGCCCTGGCCCTGGAGATCGGTGAGCTCGCCTGGGTCTACCCCGCCGATCTGGGCGATCCCGACGCGGTGGTGGCGATGGCCGCGAGGGTCAAGTCGGAGCTCGGCACGCCCGACGTGATCGTCAACAACGCCGGAGCCGGCACCTGGCAGTTCGCCGACGAGACCACGCCGCACGACTTCCTCCGCCAGGCCGCCGTGCCGTACCTGGCGGCGGGCTACGTGACGACCGCTTTCGCGGCCGACATGGTACGGCGGGGCAGCGGGCGGATCGTGGTGGTCAACTCCCCCGTGTCGCGGGTGGCCTGGCCCGGCGCGTTCGGGTACGCGGCGGCGCGATGGGCGCTGCGCGGCCTGGTGCAGGCCCTCCACGCCGACCTGCGGGGCACCGGGGTCGGGGTGACCGAGGTGCTGCCGGGCAAGGTGTCGAGCGACTACTTCGCCAGCAACCCGGGGTCGGAGGAGCGCATCCCGACCATCAGCGCGATGATTCCCGAGGTGACGCCGGAGCAGGTGGCCAGGGCGCTGGTCAACGCCACGCGCAAGGGGCGGCGGCGCACGGCGCTTCCGCTGACGCTGCGGCTGATCCTCGGGCAGGCGTGGGTGACGCCCCGCCTGGTCGCATGGCTGACGGGCATCACCGGCGCCAAGCGCCCGCAGCACGCCAGGCGCCGACCAGGCCGCACCACCGGCCGCTGACCAGGGCCGCCGAGCAGAGCCGCCGAGCAGGGCCCCTGAGCAGGGCGAACGACCGGTCGCCGACCCAGTCGGCCGACTCCAAGGTCGGCCGGTCGGCGGGCTCGAAGGCTGACCGGCTCCGAGGTCGGCGGGTTCTACTTTCGGCGGGAGATCGCCACGCCGACGAGGCACAGGGCGCCCCCGACGAAGGTCAGCCAGCCGGGCACCTCCCCCAGCGCCACCCATGCCATCAGCACCACCAGCGCGGGCACCACGTACGTCGTGGCCCCCATGCGTCCCGCCGTGGTGCGGGCCAGGGCGTAGGCCCAGGTGGTGAAGGCCAGCGCGGTCGGGAAGACCCCCAGGTAGATCACGTTGAGCGTGGCCGAGAGCGGCGCCCGCGCCGCCTCGTCGATCAGCTGGCCGGTGAACGGCAGACAGGCCACCATGCCGATCGCGCAGCCGAAGGTGGTGACCTGCAGCGCCGAGGCGTGCTGGAGCGCCGGCTTCTGCACCATGATCGCCACCGCCCACGAGGCGGCGGCGACGAGGCAGGCGACCACGCCGAGGATGGAGGCGGCGCCGCCCTCCGACATGGAGATCCCGACGACCACCGCGCCGCAGAAGGCCACCGCCATGCCGATCAGCAGCGGCCGGGGGAATCCCTCCTTGAGGAAGAACCCGGCCAGCAGGGCGATCATCATCGGTCCGGTGTTGATCACCATCGCGGCCGTCCCGGCGTCGACCTGGGTCTCGCCCCAGTTGAGCGCCACCATGTAGACGCCGAACCAGAGCACTCCAGAGACGGCGATGCCGGGCCAGGCCTTGCGGGCCGGCCAGCCCTCCCGCCGGATCAGCAAGATCGCCACCAGCGCCACGGTCCCGGCGACCAGGCGCCCCAGGGCCAGCGCTCCTGCGGAATACGACTCGACTGCCGCGCGGATCGACACGAACGCCGACGCCCACAACACCACGGTGACCGCGGCCGCGAGCAGGGCGCGACGGTCGGTCTTCTCGGTGACCACATCCATGGCGGAACGCTATAGCCGGAACGTTTCGTTGAACATCGAATTGTTCGGGGCCTCGCCGGACAGAACTCGCCGGACGGGAGCTCGCCGGGCGGGGCCCCGCACGGCTCAGCTCTCGTCCGACAGGACCAGGCGCACCGAGGTGTTGACGTATCCGGCCCGCTCGAAGGCCTTGGCCATCGGCACGTTGGCGAAGTCGGTGTCGGCCCGCACGACCTCGGCGCCGCGGGCGGCGTGGAAGCGGGTGATCTCACCGAGCAGCTCGCCCACGTAGCCCTTGCCGCGGTGCTCGGGCACGACGCCGATGTAGCCGACGATGGGCCCGCCGTTGTTGGCCGACGGCAGGGCCAGGCCGACCAGCTCGCCCTCGGGCGTGAAGGCCAGGCGCCACCAGTCGCGCTCGCCGCGGAAGTTGTGCTGGTACGACTCCACGTCGCCGCGCGCCTGCGCGACGGGGTCCATGGTGGCCAGTTCCTTGAGGGTGGAGTGGTCCAGGGTGCCCTGCGCCACGCGGCGGAAGGCGTCGACCATGACCTCGTCGTCGGGCTCGGGGCGGAAGACCAGGCGCCGCGAGGGCTCGGGCACCGGGGCGGCGGGGGTCCACTCGTAGCGGAAACGTTCGAGCCGGTGGGCGATGCCGACCCTGGCCATGACCTCGGCGCGCCAGCCGACGGCGGCCGCGACGTCCGGCCGCTCGCGCCACGCGTTGGGCAGGAACAGGTGGTATTCCGGCTTGGTGCCGAGCTGCTCGATCGCGGCGCTCATCAGTTCGGCGGCCAGGCCGACGCGGTCGGTGACCGACGGGTGCACCGACAGGCAGTCGATGGAGTACGGCTTGGCGTCGGCGGGCATGCCCCAGAACACGACGCGGGCCAGGATGACGCCGTCGTCCTCGGCGATCCACATCCATTCGGGCCGGTAGTTGCCGAGCTTCAGCTCGGCGCGGACACGCTCGGGGTGAGCCCAGCTGACGGGCTCGTCGACGACGACGTCGAGCAGCCGGTCGAGATCAGCCTCGACCGTGGGACGGAACAGCATATTTCCTCCGAAAAGCGACATTAGAGGCATTAGATGCCCCAAAGCGGCGAAGCATGGCATCTACTCCTTTCATTCGACTAATCGGGCACGAGGGACTCTAGCGTGGGGCTGTCTCCGTGTCACCCCGTTTTCCGCCAAGATGGTCTGATGGACTCCTTCGACGACCTGCCGATGCCTCTGCTCCCGCCGCTGCACCTGCCCGGCGACGCGGAGCTGGCCGCGGCCGTGCGCGCCACCCCGATGGCCGCGCGATTCCTCGACCAGAGCGCGCCGGCCGAGCTGGCCGGCCGCACCGGCCTCGACACGCCGGACGGCGAGGTGGAGGTGCTGCGCGACGGCTCCGACGAGGAGGTGCTGCGGCTGTGGGACGAGGTGTGCTTCGTCGCCGTGCACCCGGCCGAGCTGGGCGGCCAGGAGGAGGCGGTGACGCTGACCGAGCTGTTCCTGTCGGGCGAGCCCCGGCCGGTCCCGCCGGGCATCCTGGGTGAGCTGGGACTGGTGGCCGAGCGGCCCGGCGACGGCAGCGGGAGCGACGAGGGCCCCGGTGACAGGCCGAGCGAGCTGACGCCGCTCGGGAAGTGGGCCGCGCGCCGGGTCTTCGCGAGCATCACCGGCCAGCAGGTGCCCGTGTTCGGCTCGCTGGCCGGCAAGGACGCGGCCGCGCTGCTGCAGGGGCTGCGTTCCTACGCCGAGGACGAACGGCGTGAGGAGCTGACCGGCTGGTTGTCGGGGCGCGACCGGGCCAAGGCCGCCGAGGAGATCGCCGCCGCCGCGGCCGGAGCCAGTCCGCTGGGCCGTACGGTCGCCCTGCAGATCCTCGACGCCGAGCTCGGCGACGACGGGCGCGAGGCGTTGCGCGGCCTGCTCGGCACCCCGCGCGTGGGCGCCCTGGTCGCCGCCCGGCTGGGCGCCGAGCGGGAGTCGTCGGCCGAGGAGATCGCGTGGGTGCTGGTCGACATGGCCGCCTCGCTGCTGGAGTACGGCGGCGACAGCGAGCAGGTGGTCGAGGCGATGGCCATGGGCATGGCCCCGGAGGAGCAGGCCGAGAGCATCTCCATCCTGGCCTTCGGCCGCCACCCCGACACCGGGAAGGTGCTGCTCACGCTGGTCGAGCGCCACCCCGACCCGAAGGTGGCCGCGGCCGCCCGCAAGGCCCTGCGGCGTCACCGGGGGCTGGCCGACGGGTAGGGTCTATGACCATGCATGTGATCACCCGGCGGTCCGGCGAGTTCCTCGGCGATGAGGCGTACGGCTGCGCGTGCGGCCTGTCCCTCGCCGACCGCATGACCGCCGAGGTGCACGCGGCGGAGAGCAGGCTGTGCACGGTGTGCCTGGGCGGCAAGCAGGAGGAGATCGCCCCCGGTCTGCTGCGCGGGTGCTCGTCGTGCGCCGGCACCGGCCGGCGCCGCGAGCAGATCCACTGGCAGCTCGCCCACGCCGAGGCCGAGCAGGTCATCACCGTCACCCTGGCCCGCACGGTGATCGCCGGCTTCGACGGCCCGTTCCACCTGTCGGAGATCGCCGACGCCGTGCGCGGCGGCCTGAGCCTGGAGTTCGGGCGGCTGCCGGTCGGCCCGCGGGTGCGCGACGTGCTCCTGCAGCTGCAGCAGTGGGGCGAGATCGTGATGGTCTCCGCGCCCGACGAGCTGATCGACGACGTGCCGACCTTCCTCTACAACGACCCCCGGTGGCAGCGCGTCAGGACACTCGGCAGATGATCTCGCCGTGCAGGATCGACAACCAGCCGTCCTCGTCCTGAGCCCACCTGAGCCAGCCCTCCGAGATGCGCCGCAGGTCCGCCTCGGTGGCCAGGCCCCGTTCCAGGACCTGCCCAGCCATGTCCGACGACAGGATGCGCTCGGCCCACATGCCTCCCCACCACTGCCGGTCTTCCGAGGTGGCGAAACACCAGGTCGATGAGGTTGCGCTCACGTCGGTGAAGCCCGCCTCGCGTGCCCACGCCATCAGCCGCCGCCCGGCGTCCGGCTCGCCGCCGTTGCCGCGGGCGGTCCGCTGGTACAGCTCCATCCACTCGTCGAGCTCCGGCAGCAGCGGATACCAGGTGAAGGCCGCGTAGTCGCTGTCGCGCACCGCGACCAGCTCGCGTGCCACCCTGCCCATCTCGCGCAGCGCCCGCACCGGGTCCTGCACGTGCTGCAGCACCTGGTGGGCGTGGACGACGTCGAAGCTGCCGTCGGCGTAGTCGAGGGCGTGCACGTCGGCCACCTCGAACTCCACGTTGCGCACACCTCGGCGCTCGATCTCGGCGCGGGCCAGCTCCAGGGCCTGCGGCTTGACCTCCGAGGCGGTCACCGACGCCACGAGGCCGGCCAGGTCCGCGGTGATGGTGCCGGGGCCGCTGCCGATGTCGAGCAGCGTGTGGCCGGGCTTCAGGTGCGGCAGCAGGTAGGCGGCGGAGTTCTCCGCCGTGCGCCAGCGGTGCGAGCGCAGGACCGATTCGTGGTGGCCGTGGGTGTACGTCATGGCACGACGCTATCGGATCTTCCATATTTCGAGAAGCTTTGTCTCACATAATGGATTTGATCCACCTTTCCGCAGCTCTGGCGACCGAACGCTTGCCGTACAGCCTGAGACTGTGGTCGGCGCCCGGCAGCACGCGCACCTCGGCCAGCGGGCGCAGCGGCAGGCTGTGGGCCGGCGGCACGAACTCGCGTGCCGCGTGGAAGACCAGCATCGGCGGATCGCCCGGATCGGCGTGCTGGGCCACCTCCATGCTCCGCCAGGTGCGCGGGCAGGCGCGCGGCGGGCATCCGGCCAGGGCGCGGGCCGAGCGGCCCAGGCGGCCGCCGGTGTCGTAGGCCAGCAGCGGCGAGGAGACCGGCGAGAAGCCGACCACACCGCGCAGGCCGGGCGGACGCCTGTCGTGCACGCCGACCGAGGCGGCGACGTGGCCGCCCGCGGAGAAGCCGACGAGCACGTAGCGGGAGGGGTCGAAGCGGTAGCGGGCGGCGTTGCGCCGGGCGTGCTCGATCGCGTCGATCGTGTCGTCACGCTGCGCGGGCCAGCGGGCGGCGCCCGACAGCCGGTAGTTGAGGTTGAAGACGGCGTAACCGAGCGCGGAGAACCGGCGGGCGACCGAGGCGAGCGCCGACTTGTCGCCCTCCGACCACCAGCCGCCGTGCACGAGGAAGACGCCAGGACGCCTGCCGCCGTCGCCGGGCAGCACATCCATGCTCTGCGGGCCGTACGAGACGGTCATGGTCAACGCCAGCACCATCGCGGAGAGACTCACGAGCCGGGCTGTCCCCGTGCGCGAGATCCGGTAACCGTGTGTAACGGGCGAGCGGGCGCCCCCGTGCGACGAGCGGTTTCGCCTCCGGGGGCCGGGGCAGGGGCGTCGGATGATACGCAACCTGCTGCGAGGAGCCGCCGCCGGAAGCATGGCCACGACGGCGATGAGCACCGTGATGCTCGCGGGCGACAAGCTCGGGCTCATGGGAGAGCAGCCACCCAGACGCGTCGCCCGCCGCCTGTTCGGCCGGCAGGGCGAGACCCCGGTGGCGATCGCGAGCCACTTCGGATTCGGCGCCGCGGGAGGCGCGCTGCTCAGCACCCTGTCGCGCGGGCGCGGCGTGCCCACCTGGCTCGGCGCCGGCTACGGCATGGCCATCTGGCTGGCCTCCTACCAGGGCTGGGTGCCCGCCATCGGCGCGATGCCGCCCGCCCACCGCGACCGGCCGGGGCGGCAGGCGGTCATGATCGCCGCCCACCTCGTCTACGGCGCGACCCTCGCCCGCTCGCTCCGCTCCGCTGGAAGGAGCACATCGTGAAGGCTGTCACCTGGCACGGCAAGCGCGACGTCAGGGTCGAGGAGGTCCCCGACCCCGCCATCAAGGAACCCACCGACGCCATCGTCAAGATCACCACGACCGCGATCTGCGGCTCGGACCTGCACCTGTACGAGCTGTTCGGCCCCTTCATGAGCGAGGGCGACGTCCTCGGGCACGAGCCGATCGGCATCGTCGAGGAGGTCGGCTCCCAGGTCGGGCACATCAAGCCCGGCGACCGGGTGGTGGTCCCGTTCAACATCTCCTGCGGCCACTGCGTGCCCTGCCAGCAGGAGCTGTACGCCCAGTGCGAGACGACCCAGGTCAAGGAGTACGGCTCGGGCGCGGCGCTGTTCGGCTACACCAGGCTGTACGGCCAGGTGCCCGGCGGCCAGGCCGAGTACCTGCGCGTGCCGCAGGCCCAGTTCGGCCCGATCCCGCTGCCCGCCGAGGGCGACGACGAGCGTTTCGTCTACCTGTCTGACGTGCTGCCGACCGCCTGGCAGGCCGTCGAGTACTGCTCGCTCGGCGAGTCGGGCAGCGTCACCGTCTTCGGCCTGGGACCCATCGGCCAGATGTGCTGCCGCGTCGCCCGCCACCGCGGCCACCGCGTCATCGCCGTCGACGGCGTGCCCGAGCGGCTGGAGATGGCGCGCAGGCACGGCGCCGAGGTCATCGACGCCCGCGCGGGCCAGGTCGCCGACAAGGTGCGCGACCTGACCGGCGGGCGCGGCACCGACGCCGTCATCGATGCCGTCGGCATGGAGGCGCACGGCTCCCCCGTCGCCAAGCTCGGCCAGGCGTTCACCGGCCTGCTGCCCGACGCCCTGGCCGCGCCGCTGATGCGCAACGCCGGCATCGACAGGCTGGCCGCGCTCCTGGAGTCCATCGACGCGGTACGGCGGGGCGGAACGGTCTCCGTCGTCGGCGTCTACGGCGGCATGGCCGACCCGATGCCGCTGCTGCGCATGTTCGACAAGGGCATCACCCTGCGCATGGGGCAGGCGCACGTCAAGAGGTGGATCCCGGCGCTGATGCCGCTGGTCCTCGACGAGTCCGACCCGCTCGGCGTGATGGACCTGGCCACCCACCGGCTGCCGCTGTCGGAGGCGCCGGGGGCGTACGAGATGTTCCAGAAGAAGCGCGACGGCGCCGTCAAGGTGCTGCTCAAGCCCTGAACGATGGGTGAGCCCCGGACCATGGCTTCCCGGGGCTCACTGATTGCTAGGGCCTCCTGCCCACTCCGGTCGACAACTCACTCACCCTGCTGGGGTGGGCTTCGAGCGGCGGGGTGTCCATGCCCGCTCCGCCGTACAGGCCCTCGATTAGCTCGCGCACGGTGGCCAGCGCGTTGTGGCGCGGCTGCCAGCCGAGCTCCGTCCTGGCCTTGGTGACGTCCATGACCGGCAGGCCCAGGAGCATCTCCAGCATGCCGGGCGACGCCGGCACCAGGCGTGCGCGCCAGGCGGCGCTGAGCGCGGTGCGCGCCAGCCAGGCGGGCATCCTGACCGTACGGGCGTCGAGCAGCGAGGCCAGGTCCGCGGCGCCCAGCACCGGGTCGGCCGCCAGGTTCACCGCTCCCTTGACGTCACTCGTCAGCGCCAGCCGGTAGGCCTCCGCGGCGTCGTCGGCGTGCACCACCTGGAGCCGCATGCCCGGCAGGTCCGGCACGAACGGCAGCGCGCCGATGAGCTTGTTCGGCAGGAACGGCCCCGCGAACAGGCGGCGCTGATGGCTGGCCGCCTCCCGCTTGAAGATGAACCCCGGCCGCATGCGCACCACGCGCATGTCCGGATGATCGCGCTCGAAGGAGTCGAGCAGGCGCTCGACGTAGGCCTTCTCCCTGGCGTACGCGGCGTTCGGCCAGCCGTGCGCCGGCCACGACTCGTCCACCGCCCGATCCTTCGGGCCCGGCGAGTAGGCGCCGATCGACGAGGCGTACACGAGCGTGGTGACCTTGGCCTCCGCGGCCGCGCGGAACACCCGCGCGCTGCCCAGCGCGTTCGCGCGCCAGGTGGCCACCGGGTCGCGGGTGGGCTGCATCAGCCACGCCAGGTGCACCACCGCGTCGGCCCCGGCGAACGACCCCGCGAGGTCGGCCTCGGCCACGTCGGCCGGGCGCCAGGTGGTCTTGGTCCCCGGTTTCCAGGTCGGCACCCTTCTGGCCAGGCCCACCACCTCGGTGACGCCCGGGTCCCGCTCCAGGGCGGCGACCAGGCTGGTGCCCACGTTGCCCGATCCGCCCACGACGACGACTCTCATACGACACGGCTGCCCTGGGCGGGGGGTGCTAGTCATCGGCGGTGATCGTCGGGGGCGGGCACAGCCGTTGGCGGCGGGCAGCCGGACAGTCGGCCCGCCCCGGTTCGCCGAAACTGGAGCGGGCTGGACAGTCGGCCCGCCCCGGTTCGCCGAAACTGTCGGCGGCGGTCGTTAGAGTCCGCGGCATGGTCACCGTCGACGACGTGCGCCGCCTCGCATCGAGGCTGCCACGTTCCTCCGAGCACCTCATCCGCGACCGGGTGAAGTTCCGCGTGGGCAGCATCGTCTACGTCGCCTTCTCCCGCGACGAGACGATCATGGGGTTCGGCTTCCCCAAGGAGGAACGCGAGGCCCTGGTCGCCGCCGAGCCCGACAAGTTCCTCATGCCCGAGGAGCGCGACCTGCGCTACCAGTGGGTGCAGGCGCGCATGTCGGAGCTCGACGAGGGCGAGATGCGCGAGCTCGTGACCGAGGCGTGGAGGATGTGCGTGCCGAAGAAGGTCTACGCGGCCTACATGGCGGCCTTGTAGATGCCGGCGGTGATGTGGTTGGTGCGCTTGACCGAGTCGTTCCAGCGCCCGCCCGCCGGGTGGGCGGTGAGCAGGACGAGGATGTAGCGCTCCTTCTGGCCGACGAGCCCGGTGGTGTGGAGCACGGGCCTGCCCAGGTCGGGCACCCCGGTCGTGGTGGTGACGCCGGTGAGGGTGGGCGGCTGCACCGCCATCTGGCCGCCGCTCAGCGCCCTCCACGACGGCCGGCCGCCTGCCGCGGTGCGGGTCGTCGGTGTTGTCGTGCACTTCACCGCGGGCACCGTGCCGAAGCCCGACCACCCCTGCTTGACCGCCCACGGCCGGGGCACGGCGGCGGGGATGCCGAACGACTGGTCGAACCCGTCCGTCCCGCACTTGGTCGCCCGCCGCAGGTGGCCGAGGATGAGGTCGCGCACAGCGGGCTTGGCCGTGTCGAGCAGGTAGCGATAGGTCAGCACCATGTCATGCGCACTGAGCGTGACGTACCCCCAGAAGCCGGGCTTGGAGGCGGGCGGCGGCGCGGTGTCGGCCAGGCGGAGCTTGCGCGCCATCCGCTCGACGATCTTCCCCTTGCCGCCCCGGTTCCAGAACGTGGTGGCGGCGGAGTCGTCGCTGGAGCGGAGCATCACGCGCAGCAGCCTGGCGTCCGCCTGGGAGACCGTGGGGGTGCGCTCCAGGAAGTCGATCGCGATGAGGATCTTGCTGACGGAGGCGGAGCGGAACTTCCTGTGCACGTTGCGGAAGGCGATGATCTTGCCTGCCTGGCGGTCGAACAGGACATATCCCGCGGCCGTGCCGGCGGGGATCTTCGGCGGGGCCGCGGCGGCCGGGGCCGCCACCAGGAGCCCGGCGGCGAGGGGGACGACCGCGATCAGGGGCTTGACGCGCATCCGTCCATTCCTACCAGAGTCGGTGGATACCGAGCAGCCCGCCTTCGGAAGGAATGCCGATGAGCTATGTCGACGACGTCCGTGCCGCCGTCGGGTCGGGCGCCTTGATCGCCGAATGCAAGGGAGGCGAGCTATACGCGCCCTCAGCCCACGAGCGTGCCCGCGAAGTACGTCACCGCCGCGGCGATCAGCACGATCGCCAGCTGCCGCACGGCCCCGTAGAGGAGGCTGCGCCCGCTGGAGCGGGCGACGACGGCGCCGACGCCGAGGGCGGCCAGGCAGGTGCAGACGATGGACGCCGTCACGGCGCCCGGCCCGCCGCCGAGGAACCACGGCACGCACGGGATGAGCCCGCCCACCGTGAACAGGGCGAACGACGACAGCGCCGCGGTCCAGGGTGAGCCGAGCTCGTGGGGGTCGATGCCGACGATGCGGCGGGCCGAGACGGTGAACAGCTGCTCCTGGTCCTGCGCCGCCTCACCGGCGGCGGCGCGGGCCGTACGGTCGGAGAAGCCGGAGCGGCGCAGGGCGCCGGCGAGTTCCTCGGTGAGGGCCTGCGGCGCGTCGCGGACGAAGCCGCGCAGCTCCGTGAGGACCCCCTTGAACAGCTCGACCTGGGCGGTGACGGAGATCCACTCCCCCGCCGCCATCGACACCGCGCCGGCCACGAGCCCGGCCACGCCCGCGAGCCGGACGTCCGCGGCGCCGGCGCCCGCGCCGGCCAGGCCGAGGATGATGCACAGCACGCTGACCAGGCCGTCGTTGACGCCCAGCACGGCGGCCCTGGCACCGCCCTTCTGCACCTGGTCGGCGCGGCGGGCCAGGTCGGCGGTGGGAAGATCCTTCACCTCCGGCGACCTTTCCGCGTCGCCCGCCGGTCAAGCCCTCCGGTCGGTAAAGGCGGCGCACCGGCCTCCTCAGGTCCGGCAAAGCGGACGATCGTGGTAAGCAGGACCTTATGAAGCCTGCCGAGATCTCCCTCTTGCACACCCTGGGCACCCCCGCGATCTCCCCCGACGGAGCTCACGCCGTCGTCTCCGTGAGCCGCGCCGACCTGGAGGCCGACGAGTACCGCGCCGGTCTGTGGCTGGTCGCCGCCGACGGGTCGGGCGCCCCGCGCCGCCTGACCGGGGGGCCGAACGACGGCGAGCCCGTGTACTCGCCCGACGGCGCGTGGCTGGCGTTCCTGCGCGGCGGGAAGGGCGCCAAGCCGCAGGTGCACGTGATGCCCACGGCGGGCGGCGAGCCCTGGCGGGTCACCGACCAGCCGCTGGGCGTGTCGCAGATCTGCTGGAGCCCCGACTCCACGCGCATCGCGTTCGTGGCCAGGGTGCCGGAGGAGGGCAGGTACGGCGAGGGCGAGCCGGGCAAGGAGCGCCCCCGGCGCATCACCACCCTGCGCTACCGCGTCGACAACATCGGCTTCGTCCTGGACCGCCGCACGCACGTGTTCGTGACCGACCCGTTCTCCGCCGCCGACGGTACGGCCGAGGCCACGAGGATCACCGAGGGCGACGTCGACCACGGCGGCGTGACGTGGAGCCCGGACGGCACGCTGCTGGCGTTCACCGCGGCCCGGCACGACGACAGCGACAGCATGCTCGTCAACGACGTGTGGCTGTGCGCGCCCGACGGCTCCGGGCTGCGCCGGGTGACCGGGACGAACCTGGCGGTCGCCGCACCGCGTTTCGCCCCCGACGGCCGCACCTTGTGCTTCCTGGGCGCCGACGCGGGCGAGAACCGCCGCACGCTGGTCGCCTCGCACCTGGGTCTGTGGTCGGTGCCGCTCGACGGCTCGCAGGAGCCGGTCAGGCTCACCGACGCCGAGCGCCTGCAGGTGACCGGCATGCCGGTGCCGACGCCCGAGGGGGTGCTGTGCGCCGTGGAGAACCGGGGCGCGGTCGACCTGCTGCTGGTGCCGTACGGCGGAGGCGAGCCCGAGACGGTCGTCGAGGGACGGCGCCAGGTCACCGGCTTCGCGCACGCGAAGGGCACGACCGTGGCGGCCGTCGGCGACCCGATGAGCGCCGGCGAGCTGGTCGGGGTGCGCGACGGCAAGGAGACCACGCTGACGTCGTTCGCCTCCGGCCCGGACGTGCTGGCGATCGAGGAGATCGTCACGAGCGCCCCGGACGGCTATCCGGTGCACGGATGGCTGGTCCGCCCCGAGGGCGAGGGTCCGCACCCGGTGCTGCTCATGATCCACGGCGGGCCCTTCGCTCAGTACGGCTGGACGCTGTTCGACGAGGCCCAGGTCTACGCCGGGGCCGGGTACGCCGTCGTGATGGGCAACCCCCGCGGTTCCTCCGGGTACGGCCAGGCGCACGGCAGGGTGATCAAGGGCGACGTCGGCCGCCGCTCCGCCGTCGACCTGCTCGCCCTGCTCGACGAGGCGCTGACCCGCGACGACCTGGACGCCTCCCGCATCGGCGTCCTGGGCGGCTCGCACGGCGGCTTCATGACCACCTGGCTGGCCGCCCACCACGGCGACCGGTTCAGGGCCGCCATCAGCGAGCGGGCGGTCAACGCGATCGACAGCTTCCACGGCAGCAGCGACATCGGCTGGTCGTTCGCGAACGATCTGTACGGCGAGCCCGAGGGGTGGGCCGAGCAGAGCCCGCTGACGCACGCCGACCGCATCGAGATGCCGTTCCTGATCATCCACTCCGAGCACGACTGGCGCTGCCCGGTCGAGCAGGCGCAGCGGTTGTTCGTCAAGCTCAAGCTGCGCGGCGTCGAGACCGAGATGCTGCTGGTGCCCGGCGAGGGCCACGAGATGTCACGGACCGGCCTGCCCAGCCACCGCGTGGCGCGGTTCGAGACGATCCTCGACTGGTGGGGCAGGCACCTGTAGGCCGTTGAGGGTCCGCTTTGAGGCCGGGCGTGCCAGGGCGCGGCCTCAGGCGCGGCGGCGCAGCGCGGGGGTGGTGAGCTCGGGCGGCTGGTAGCCGCGGTCGGCGGGGTTGAGGGTGGTCCCGGGCGGGACGATCTCGTCGATCCGGTCCAGCACGTCGTCGCCCAGCCGCACGTCCACGCAGGTCAGCTGGCTCTCCAGATGCTCCATCGTGCGCGGCCCGACGATGGTGGAAGTGACGCCCGGATGACGCAGGGTGAAGGCCAGGGCCAGCTCGATGAGCGTGAGCCCGGCCTCCTCCGCCAGCGCGGCCAGCCGCTCGACCGCGTCGAGCTTGGCCTGGTTGCCGGCCAGGTTCAGGTCGTAGCGCTCGGGCAGCAGGGCGCTCCTGCGGCTCTCGGGGACGGCGTCGCGCCGGTAGCGGCCGGTGAGCCAGCCGCCCGCCAGCGGGCTCCAGGTGATGACGCCCATGCCGTACTGCTGGGCCACCGGCAGCACGTCGGCCTCGATGCCGCGCACGAGCAGGGAGTAGGGCGGCTGCTCGCACACGAAGCGCTCGCCGCCGCGCCTGGCCGCCGCCCACTGGGCCTCGACCATGCGGTGGGCGGGGAAGGTGGAGCTGCCCAGGTAGCGGATCTTGCCCTGCCGTACCAGGTCGGTCAGGGCTCCCAGGGTCTCCTCGAGGTCGGTGCCGGGGTCGGGGCGGTGGATCTGGTAGAGGTCGATCCAGTCGGTGCGCAGGCGCCGCAGGCTGTCGTCGACGGCGCGCACGATCCAGCGGCGCGAGCCGCCGCCGCGGTTGGGCCCCTCGCCCATGCGCCCGAAGAACTTGGTCGCCAGCACGACCTCGTCACGCCTTCCGGAGGCCGCCAGGGCCTGGCCGACGTGCTCCTCCGACTGGCCCTGGGAATAGATGTCGGCGGTGTCGACGAAGTTGACGCCCGCGTCGAGGGCGCGGCCGATGATGCGCGCCGACTCCTTGGGGTCGTTCTCGCCCCACCAGCCGAACATCATCGCGCCCAGGCAGATCGGGCTGACCTCGAGTCCGGTGCGTCCGAGTAAGCGATATTCCGTCATGGTGACCAGCATGACCCGGCGGCGGCCCGCGGTCGCCCTCCCACCGGCCGCCACCCTCCTCCAGGTGGCCGGAAGGGCGCGGCTCACAATGGAACGATGAGCCATTTCCCGGAGCCGCCCGCGCCGGCGTTCCTGTTCGACCTCGACGGCACCCTGATCGACAGCGTGTACCAGCACGTCATCGCCTGGCGGACGGCCCTGTCGAGCATGGGCATCGACCTGTCGGTGTGGCGTATCCACCGGCGCATCGGCATGAGCGGCGGCCTGTTCGTCACCGCGCTGCTGCGCGAGACCGGGCTCAAGCTGAGCCAGGCGCAGATCGACGATCTGCAGAGTGCCCACGCCGACGCCTACACCGACCAGGTCGAGTCGGTCCGCCCGCTGCCCGGCGCGGTCGAGCTGCTGACGGAGCTGACCTCGCGCGGCGTGCCGTGGGCGATCGCGACGAGCGGCTACGCCCGTACGGCCCGGCTGGCGCTGGGCATGCTCGGCCTGCCGGAGGACACGCCCATGGTCACCCGCGATCTGGTGCGCCGTGCCAAGCCCGATCCCGACCTGTTCCTGGCCGGGGCGGCGCTGCTCGGCATCGATCCGCGCTCGGCGATGGTGGTCGGCGACAGCGTCTGGGACCTGCTGGCCGCCAGGCGCGCCGGGTCGCTGGGCATCGGCCTGCTGTCGGGCGGATACGGGCGCGACGAGCTAGAACGGGCAAGCGCTTTCCGCGTGTACGCCGACCCTGCCGATATGCTTGATCGCCTGGACGAGCTAGGCGTCCGGTTCGACTGAACCTGAACCCACGAGCCTGCGTAGGAGCAGATATGGAGCTTGCGGACATCGGCGTCACCGGACTGGCGGTCATGGGCCGGAACCTGGCGCGCAACCTGGCCAGGCACGGCTACGCGGTCGCCGTGCACAACCGCAGCGGGAGCCGGACCAAGGAGCTGGTCGAGACCTTCGGCGGCGAGGGCACGTTCCTGCCGGCCGAGGAGCTGAAGGACTTCGTCGCGAGCCTGAAGCGGCCGCGCCGGGCGATCATCATGGTCAAGGCGGGGGCCGGCACCGACGCGGTGATCGACCAGCTCGCCGAGCTGATGGAACCCGGCGACATGATCGTCGACGGCGGCAACGCGCTGTTCACCGACACCCGGCGCCGCGAGGCGGCCCTGCGCGAGCGCGGCCTGCACTTCGTCGGCACGGGCATCTCCGGCGGCGAGGAGGGCGCACTCAACGGGCCCTCGATCATGCCCGGCGGCTCGGTCGAGTCGTGGAAGGCGCTCGGCCCGATCCTGCAGGACATCTCGGCCAAGGTCGACGGCGTGCCGTGCGCGACACACGTCGGCCCCGACGGCGCCGGCCACTTCGTCAAGATGGTGCACAACGGCATCGAATACGCCGACATGCAGCTCATCGCCGAGTCCTACGACCTGCTGCGCCAGGCGCTCGGCGCCACCCCCGCCGAGCTTGCCGAGATCTTCCGCGAGTGGAACACCGGCGAGCTGGAGTCCTACCTGATCGAGATCACCGCCGAGGTGCTCGCGCAGGTCGACGCCGAGACCGGCGCGCCGTTCGTCGACGTCGTGGTCGACCAGGCCGAGCAGAAGGGCACCGGTCGCTGGACCGTGCAGAGCGCCCTCGACCTGGGCGTGCCGGTGACCGGTATCGCCGAGGCGGTCTTCGCCCGCGCCCTGTCCGGCCATCCGGAGCAGCGCGCGGCGGCCCGCGGCCTGGAGGGCCCGTCGGTGTCGGGCGTGGCGGGCCGCGAGCTGATCGAGGACGTGCGGCAGGCCCTGTACGCCTCCAAGATCGTCGCCTACGCGCAGGGCTTCGACCAGATGGCCGCCGCGTCCAAGGAGTACGGCTGGGACGTCGACCCCGGCGCGATGGCGACCATCTGGCGCGGCGGCTGCATCATCCGCGCCCGCTTCCTCGACCGCATCCGGCAGGCCTACGACGGCGCGGAGCTGCCCACGCTGCTGGCCGACCCGTACTTCGCCGACGCCCTGGCGGTGGCGCAGGAGTCGTGGCGGCGCGTGGTGACCACGGCGGTGTCGATCGGCGTGCCGACGCCGGGCTTCTCCTCCGCGCTGGCCTACTACGACGCGCTGCGCCGCGACCGCCTGCCCGCCGCGCTGGTGCAGGGGCTGCGCGACTTCTTCGGCGCGCACACCTACCACCGCGTCGACCGCGAGGGCGCCTTCCACACCGACTGGTCGGGCGACCGGGCCGAGCACCCGGCGTGAGTCACAGGTCCCGGGTGAAGACCACGCGGGTCTCGCCCGGGCCGTTGTAGTCGTCGACGAGGTCGACCTCGAAGCCGAGGCCGCGGTGGAAGGCGATCGAGCCCGTGTTGGCCACGGACGTGATCGCCTTCAGCCTCGTCGCGCCCTGCTGCCGCGCGGCCCGCGTGAACTCCTCCCACAACGCCCTGCCCAGGCCCTGGCCGCGGGCGTCGTCGCGGGTGGCGATCAGGTGCACGTATCCCGTCAGAGCCGGGGTGACGAACCCGATCAGGTAGCCGCGAAGTTCCCGCTCGACCAGGCAGGTGGAGGGGAACTCCTGCACCAGGGCGGTCAGGTGGAGGGCGCGCAGGTCGCGTTCGCCCCAGTAGCGGGGGTGATCGGCCACGATGCGCTGGAGGTCGGCGACGGTCATCTCCTGGAAGGTCACCTTTACAATGTAGATTACGGGTGAACATCGGGTGAAACGCCTTGCCGTACCCGAGCCCGATCCACTTGCCTGTCCCGCATGGACGCACCGGTCACGATCTACGGCAAGGTCTCCAAGCGCCCCGACGGCGAGCTCGCCCACGAGGGCAACCGGGTGCCCGACGTCGTGGCGCTGGACCCGCGCACGTTCGTGGTCGCCTGGCGAGCCGGGATGCCGGGCAAGGACCAGGGGTCCATCCTGTGCGCCCGGTCGAACGACGGGGGCCGGACGTGGGCGGTCTCCACGCTGGCCGCCGGGCGCTACCACTACGTGATCCTGCTGCACGACGCGGGCACGCTCTACGCCTTCCTGGGCCGCGTGGTCGACGATCCCGACCGCGACGGCTTCCCCGTGGAGCTCGTCGCCCGCCGCAGCCGCGACCGCGGGGCGAGCTGGAGCGACTTCCCGGTCAGCGTGGACGTGCCGCGCAACAGCCGGGGCGTGGTGCTGGCCGCCCGTCCGGTCAGGCACCGGGGCCGATGGCTGCTGCCGTACTGGCAGCAGGGCGGCGCGGGCGTGCTCAGCTCGGCGGATCTGGCCACCTGGAGGGGGGGGGGGGGGGGGGGGGGGGGGGGGGGGGGGGGGGCGGGGCGCGGGGGGGGGGGGGGGGCCGGCCCCCCCCCCCACGCCAGATGATGATCGAGGAGCCGCAGGTGGTCGTCTCGCAGGACGACCCCGGCACGCTGCTGATGATGGCCAGGACCCTGGACCTGCGCGGCGGCGGCACGCCGGAGGAGAAGGACCGCCGCTACCGCACGCACGCCGCCTACGCCGCCACGGCGACGAGCGCCGACGGCGGGGCGACCTGGTCACCGATGGCCCTGGACCCCGACATCCCGAACTTCTACGTCAAGGGTTTCCTCGGCAAGGACAGCCACGACCGCTACCTGGCGGTCTACAACACCCTGGGCGGCCCGTTCCAGGGAGAACGGCCCGACCGCTACCGGGAGGTGCTGCACTACAAGACGAAACGGCCGGGCCAGGCGTGGAGTCCCGGCCTGCTGTTCGCCGACGGCGGCCGGCTGACCGGGCAGGCGGCGCGCGGCTGGGACGTCTACGCCAGCGCCGACGAGTACGAGCCCGGCCGGTTCGTCGTGGTCTGGGAGCACAACCAGACCAACATCAAGGTGGTCACGCTCGACCTCGACACGCCCGTGCCCAGCCTGCTCGCCTCCTTCGAGGGCCCGCTCGACCTGCGCGGCAGCGTCTCCAAGCCGATCCCCCGCTGCGACTTCGCGGTCGAGTTCCGTGGCGAGGTCCTGACGGCGGCCCGGCTCGACCCGGCGACCGGCGAGGGGGTGAGCATGGGGGTGAAGGTGGCCAACGGCGCCAAGCGGCTGATGCTCACCGTCCAGCACGACGCGGTCTGGGTCATGACCAAGGGCTCCGCGCGGTGGAGCCGCCTGGTCGATCACCCCGGCGGGACCGCCACCTGGCAGGTCGTGGTCGACAGCGCGGGCGCCGCCCGCCTGTTCAGGGACGGCGCCGACACCGGGGCGTCGTGGGTGATCCAGGACAGCGGCGAACGCCCCCAGGCCACCCACTGGGTCAGCGGCGCCCGCTGCCGCCTCGACCTCAGCCGGGTCACCTCGCGAGCCGATCCCCCGGATTCGCCACAGCGGTGACCACGCAGAACCCGATCGGCCCGCGCTCGTCGTGCATCGTGCACTGCCCGGCGGCGATGCCGTCGTCGGACACGTGACCGGTGCCCTCCAGGCCCAGCGTCGGCCCGGCGGGCAGGCGGCTGAGCGTGAGGGTGTAGTCGGCGTTGATGAACTGCAGCCCCGCGGTGCCGAAGTGGGAGATCGGGCTGGCGAAGTCGGCGGCGAGAGCCGCCCGCACCAGCGGCGTGTGCTCCTCTCCCTCGACCAGCGGGAACCGCTCGCGCATCCACGCGCGGTGCGGTCCCGGCTCGCCCCACTGGGTCAGCTGCCACAACTCGAACGGCGGGAACCACTCCCCCGAGCCGACCGGCTCGCCGGTGGGCGGCCCGACGTCCCAGGCGGGTGTGGCGGTCACCTCGCCCGGCGGCTGCGTGCTCTCCTTCAGCAGGACGGCCGAGGCCCGTGCCACCTTCCCGTGCGCGGAGCCGATCTCGACGTCGACCACCCGGATCCTGCGCCCGTCGCGCACCACCGTGCTCGCCACGGTCAGCGGCAGCAGCGGGCTGTTGCGGAACAGGTCGACCGTCAGCCGGGCCGCGCGGAAGCCGGGCTCGGTGTGCTCGTCGACG
The DNA here is from genome assembly GCF_044456985.1 of Nonomuraea sp. NPDC050663. Classification (NCBI taxonomy): domain Bacteria; kingdom Bacillati; phylum Actinomycetota; class Actinomycetes; order Streptosporangiales; family Streptosporangiaceae; genus Nonomuraea; species Nonomuraea sp. NPDC050663. Next base: position 225,659 of record NZ_JBITGL010000003.1, on the reverse strand, counting down.
GCCCTGGCGGCGAGCCCGCCGAGCAGGCGGCCGTGCAACATGTCGGGAGACCAGGGGCCGCGGGCGTGGGGCGCCGGGACGAGCTCCCCCGCCTTGAGAGTGAAGAAGGCAGTCACAGAACCTTATTCTACTGGCGAAGGTCAGAATCGAACCATGCGCTTCCGCATCCTGGGCACCACCGAGGTGGCGGGCGAACCCGTCCCCGGCCGCGGCCTGCAGATGCTGCTGTCGGAGCTGCTCATGGCGGGCGGCGCCGCCGTCCCCGAGCAGCGGTTGCGCCACGACGGCGCCACCGCCAACGCCCTGCAGTCGCAGATCTCCCGGCTGCGCAAGCTCGTGCCGGTGGAGCGCACCCCCGCGGGCTACCGGCTGCCCGCCGACCCCGAGGAGGTCGACGCCCACCTCTTCGCCCGCCTGGCCGCCGACGGCGAGCGGGCGCTGCGCGCGGGCCGCCCGGCCGACGCCGCCGGACTGCTGCGCGAAGCCCTGGCGTTGTGGCGGGGCCAGGCCGCGCTCGACGGGCTCAACGAGGCCAGGCAGCAGGCCCTGGAACACCGTGTCGAAGCCGACCTGCGGCTCGGCGCGCCGGTCGTCGAGGAGCTGCGCGAGCTGGTGCGCGAACACCCGCTGCGCGAGCGGCCCCGGGTGCTGCTGATCCGGGCGCTGGCCCGCGACGGCCGGGAGGCCGAGGCGCTGAGCGCCTTCGAGGAGGGCCGCCGCCTCATCGGCGAGCGCCTGGGCGCCGACCCGTCGGCCGAGCTCCAGCGGCTGCACCTGCAGATCCTGCGCGGCCGGCACGGGCGACGGCCCTCCCTGCGGGCGCCGCTGACCAGCTTCGTCGGCCGCGACGCCGAGCTGACCGCGCTCGGGGACCTGCTCGCGCGGCGGCGGCTGGTCACGCTCACCGGGCCAGGAGGCGCAGGCAAGACGCGCCTGGCCGTCGAAGCGGCCAGACGCCTGGAGGCACCCGGGTCCTCCGAGACCGCCGGCCGGATCGTGCTGGTCGAGCTGGCCGCCGCCACCGAGGTGGCGCCGGCCGTCCTGGCCGCCGCCGGCGGCGGCAGCGACCCGGTCGAGGCGCTGGCGGGCGAGAGCGGGGTGCTGCTGCTCGACAACTGCGAGCACGTCCTCCCCGAGGCGGCCGAGCTCGTCGCCCGGCTGCTCGACGGCTGCCCCGCGCTGCGGGTGCTGGCCACCAGCAGGGAGCCGCTCGGGCTCGACGGCGAGAGCGTGCTGCCCGTCCACCCGCTGCCCGCGCGGGTCGCCGAGAGCCTGCTGGTCGACCGGGCGCGTGCCGTACGGCCGGACTTCGAGCCCTCCGAGGCCGTGGGGCGCATCTGCCGCTCGCTCGACGGGCTGCCCCTGGCGATCGAGCTGGCCGCCGCCCGGCTGCGCGCGCTGAGCGCCGAGGACCTGGCCGACCGGCTCGACCTGGACCTGCTGGCCAGCCGTACGGCTCCGCCCCGCCACCGCACGCTGCGCGCGGTCGTCTCCTGGAGCTGGGAGCTGCTGTGCCCACGTGAGCGGCGGCTGGCCGCCCGCCTGTCGGTCTTCCCGTCGGGCGCCACCCTCGCCGCCGCCGAACAGGTGTGCGGCGCCACGCCCGCACTCCTGGCCGCCCTGGTCGACAAGTCGCTGGTCCAGGCCGACGGCGGCCGCTACCGGATGCTGGAGACCGTGCGCGCCTTCTGCGCCGAGCAGCTCGGCGACGACCCGGTACGGCAGGCGCACGCGGAGTTCTTCGCCCGCCTGACCGAGGAGGCCGAGCCGTACCTGCGCAACCACCGCCAGCTCGCCGCCCTCGCCGAGCTCGCCGCCGAGCACGACAACCTCAACGCGGCGCTGAACTGGGCGATCGGCGCCGGCCAGGCGGGCACCGCGCTGCGGATGACCGGCTCGTTGTGGTTCTACTGGTGGCTGCGCGGCCTGCGCCACCACGGCGCCCGGCTGTCGCTGCGGGCGCTCGACCTGCCCGGCGCCGACGAGTGCGGCGAGCACTACGTGATGAGCGTGCTGCAGGTCGTCTCCGCCGGACCGCCCGAGCCGGTGATCAGGCCCCTGATGGAGGTGGCCGAGCGCCTGGCCGGCGGGCTGGAGCACCCGCTGGTCCGCATGGTCCACCCCATGACGGCGATCATCGACGGCGACTACACCGCGCTGATCCCCGCCCTGCTGCGCTCCAGCACCGAACCGCAGCCCTGGCTGCGCGGCTTCGCCGAGCTCATGCTCGGGCTCCTGCGCTCGGGCGGCGGCGAGCTCGACCGGGCCGACCGCCACCTCGACAGCGCGCTGACCGCCTTCCGGCTGGCCGGCGACCGCTGGGGCGCCGCGCAGGCCATGCTGCAGCAGGCCCTGATCGCGGGCCTGCGCGGCGACCACCGGGTCGAGCTGGCCATCACCGACCAGGCGCTGGCGCTCACCGCGCCGTTCGGGGCCACCGAGGACACCTCGGGCGCGCTGTCGAGCCGCGGCCTGGCCCTGGCCAGGTGCGGCGACCTCGACGGCGCGCGACGCGACCTGCTGCAGGCGGCCGAGGTCGCGCGCACGCGGGAGACCGAGGAGATGCTGGCCATCGCCCTGTTCGGGCTGGGCGAGGTGGCCAGGCTCGGCGGCGAGCCCGAACGGGCCCTGGAGCTGTACGGCCGGGCGCTGGCCGGGTGCGAGACACTGTGGGTCGGCGCCGAGGAGGTGCGCGCCCGCATCCTCATCGGCCTGGGCCAGGTCACCGGCGACGCCGGGCTGCACAGGGAGGCCTTCTCGGTGCTCATGCGCACGCTGGACCTGCCCGCCGCCGCCGAGGCCGTCGAGGGCCTGGCCGCGCTGGAGCCCTCCGAGGAGCGGGCCGCGCAGCTCCAGGGAGCCGCCGCCGCACTGCGCGGCGTGCCCGGCTCGCGCACCGACGAGGCCTACGTCAAGGGCGCGGCGATGTCGCGTGAGCAGATCGTGCGGCTCGTGTCAGCGCCGCGTGCGGGCTCTGCCAGCGGCACCGCGCACCGTTGAGGCATGAGAGAGCTTCCGACCACACGATCGTGCCCGTTCGGCCCGCCCGACGGCGCCGCCGACGAGCCGATGACCAAGGTACGGCTGGACACCGGCGACGAGATCTGGTTCGTCTCCCGCCACGACCTGGTCAGGCAGGTGTACGGCGACGCCAGGTTCAGCTCCGAGATCGACGGCGGATCGCACGGCATCCCGCTGCACAGGACCGAGCCGATCCCCGGCATGTTCATCCAGATGGACCCGCCCCGCCACACCCGGCTGCGCCGCCTGGTCACCGGGCGCTTCACCGTGCAGCGCATGAAGACGCTGCGGCCCAGGATCGAGCAGATCGTCGCCGACCAGCTCGACCACCTGGCCGCCCAGCCCCGGCCCGCCGACCTGGTCACGCACTTCGCGCTGCCCATCCCGTCGCTGGTGATCTGCGAGCTGCTCGGCGTGCCGTACTCCGACCGCGAGCGGTTCCAGCGGGCCGGCGCCGAGCTGATGCGCATGGACAGCACCGCCGAGCAGAGCGACGCCGCCCTGCTGGAGTTGTCGGCCTACCTGGTCGAGCTGCTGCGCCGGCCGCCGGGCCCCGGCCTGCTGGCCGACATGATCGGCACCGGCCTGACCGAGGAGGAGCTGGCCGGGATGGCGATCCTGCTGCTGGTGGCAGGGCACGAGACCACCGCCAACGTGCTCGCCCTGGGCACGCTGGCCCTGCTGGAGCATCCCGCGCAGCTGGAGCTGGTCAGGCAGGGCAAGGCCCCTGACGCGGTCGACGAGCTGCTGCGCTGGTTGTCGGTGGTGGACGTCGGGCTGTACAGACTGGCGACCGAGCCGGTGGAGATCGGCGGGCGGCGGGTGGAGGCGGGCGAGTTCGTCACCTCGTCGCTGGGGGCCGCCAACCGGGACCCGTCGGTGTTCGAACGGCCGCAGGAGCTCGACGTCACCCGGCCGCGCACCCACCATCTGGCGTTCGGGTTCGGCGCCCACCAATGCCTGGGGCAGAACCTGGCCCGCATGGAGCTGGACATCGCCTTCCCCGCGCTGCTGCGGCGGCTGCCGGAGCTGCGCCTGGCGGTTCCTCTGTCGAGCGTGCCCTTCCGCGACGAGATGGCCATCTACGGCGTGCACCGGCTGGAGGTGACGTGGTGATCGTCGTGGACCGCGAGCGCTGCGCCGGCGCCGGCCAGTGCGTCACCTGGGCGCCGCGGGTGTTCGGGCAAGACCCCGACGACGGGCGGGTGATCCTCCTGGGAGAGGCGGCCGCCGGGCCCGAGGTACGGCGGGCGGTGACCGGCTGCCCGACCGGGGCGCTCTCCTGGGGATAGGGGTGCGCGCCTTCTTCGCCCGGCCCGGCCGCTAGACCTCGGCGGCGGTGAAGATCTGGCGGGCCCGGTAGGCGACCTCGGGGTCGGGGTGGGCGCGCAGGGTCCTGAGCAGGTCGCGCCACGGCCCCGGCCACAACGCGCGGGGGCCGCAGCGCTCCACCAGGGCGCAGGCCAGCAGCGCCGTCGTCGCCGGGCCCCCGGCGAGCCGCCCGGCGTGCGGGAGCACCAGGGAGGGGTCGGCACGCTCGGCGGAACCGGCCAGGGCGCGGCCCACCTCCAGAGCGGCCAGCACCCCGCTGGGGCGGATGGCATCGAGCTCGGGCGCCTCCCAGCGCACCGAGGCGGCCAGCAGTTCCGCCCCGAGGTCGGCCGGGAGGACAGGGGCGATCAGCCCGGCGACCGGCCACGGCCGGGTCTGGATCAGGTGGATCGACACCGTGACGAGCGAGCGCAGGCGCCGCAAAGCCGGCAGGTCGCGCCCCGGCTCCGCGTCGGGCTGGTCCCGCGCCCCGGCCAGCGCCTCGATCGTCTCCACCAGCTCCCGCCCGCCGACACCGGTGGCGGCCAGCCCGGCCAGGGCCCGTAGGGCGGACTGCGGCAACCGCGACCGTTCCAGGTCGCGGGCGAGGGTCGCGAGGATCTCCAGGGCGCGCGGGGCGAACGGGGCGAACCTCGACAGGGCGGTCAGCACCTCCTCCTTGTCCGGCCGCTCGCGCACCGCTGCGACCAGCAGGTCGGCGTACCGCTCGCGGGCGGCAGGCGGCAGGTCGAGCGGCCGGCGCTCGCCCAGCACGTCGGCCAGGCCCTCCTCGGTGGCGCGGCGCAGCACCTGCCAGCCTTCGTCGCGGTCGAGGAGGTTTTGCGCGGCGGAGGAGGCGATCGCCCTGCGCACGTCGATGTGCTGGGAGTCGTCCCAGGTCAGCACGCCGGGCACGGAGAAGCGGGCGGCCAGCCGTACGGCCTCCTTGCGGGCGGTCACCTTGCCTGCGGCGAGCACCGCGGCCAGCGGGGCGGTCAGGTCGGCCGGGGGCACGAACCGCGCGGCGCGGGAGGCGGCGTAGGCGGCCACGTGCGCGTCCGCGCCGGCGATGTGCTCCAGGAGGAGCGCCAGCGCGTCCTGCGGGCTCGGTGTCCAGGGCAGGGCGGTCAGGGCCGCGCGGCGCAGCAGGTCGTGGCCGGAGCCGAGGAAGGGCCGCAGCGCCTCGATGTCGCGCAGCCGCCTGATCGCGCCGTCGCGCTCGGTGTCGGGGACGGCGCGCCGGGTGGCGAAGCCGGCGAGCAGCTCGGCGTATCTGGCGCGCTGGCGGGTGGTCCAGCGGGACAGCGCCAGGTCGCTCGCGACGGGCAGCACGCGCGCCTTGGCGAAGCGCCCCGTGGGCGCCTGCGTGCCGAGGACCACGCCGAGCAGGTCGGTGCGGCGGTGGGCCAGGACGGCGAAGACCTCGGGCAGGACGGCAGCCGACGGGTCACGCGCGATCAGGACCTCGGCGCGCGGCTCGCGCGTGCGCGGCGGTTCCAGCCACACTCCGATGGCCGTCCTGGCGACGCCGTCGTGGCGTGAGCGGGTGGCCTGCTCCAGGGCCTCCTGCAGCGCCGTCAGGCCGTGTCCGCGCCTGCCGAGACCTCTGGCCAGGTTCAGGGCCAGCTCGTGCTCGTCGCGGGCGGCCTGGGAGCGCAGCCACGGGGTCAGGCGCTCGATCAGTCCGGCCTCCTGGCCGCGCCGCAGCAGCGGGCGCAGGTCGCCGACGGTCAGCCTGCCCGCGTGCTCGGTCAGCAGCTCGGCGGCGTGGAGCGCGAACTCGACCAGCTCGCCGTGGCCACGCGCCGCGCCCTGGGCGAAGATCCTGTCGGCCAGGCGGGTCAGGCTGGAGCGCGTGCCGTACGACAGGTCCCTGGCGGCGAGCGCGTCGAGCATCAGGCGCTCCAGCGCCGGGAGGTGCTCGGGGCCGAACAGGCTCGGCGGCACCATCGTCAGCTCGTCGAGCGCCACCTGGCGCACCGGGTCCTGCTCGTTGCGCAGGCGATCCATCGACGACAGCAGCCCGGAGAGGACCGCCGGGTCGCGCTCACGCCCCGCCGCGGCGATCAGGACGCCATAGCCGAGCGCGCGCTCCTCCGCGTCGGGACGGCGGGTCCAGGGGCGCACGATGGGCTCGGCCTCGGCGTACGGCAGGAACGCCGCCACGGCGACCTGGCTCCGCGGATCGTCGGCCACCGAGCGCATGCCCGCCATCCTGCGCGCCTCGGCGCTCCTGCGTTCGTACGGCAGGACGTCCATGATCTCGTCGCGCAGGTGCGCCTCGGACAGGTCGCGGCCGGCCATGGCCACGTCGAACAGGTGCGCGCGGCGGCTCGGCGCGATGCCGGCCAACAGCCGCGCCAGGACGTTCGGGTCGTCGGCGAGCGCCCGCGCCAGCGGGGCCAGCCGGTCGTCGGAGAGCGCGGCCAGGCGCCGGACCACCCCGCGGTCGCGCACCGTGCGCGTCAGGAACGCCTTCCTGTCGGGGTGGGTCAGGAAGGCGATCACCCGGTCGGGGTCCGCGGCGACGAGGGGCCGGGCATTGCGCGGCCAGGCCTCGGGCATCCAGTGCGCCTCGATCAGGTCCAGCGTCACGGACGGCCGCAGCCGGGCCGCGACCTGCACGCCCGCACGGTGGCGCTCCCACCACTCCCGGTGCAGGCTGCCCGGCAGGGCGCTCAGAGTCCTGGAGGCGTGGCCGAGGAACACATCGGGATGCGCCCTGGCCACCGCGCCCCAGTTGCGCACCGCGTGCGCGAGGCCGTCGACCAGCCGCCCGGCCCGGTCCCCGTCGCAGGCCGGAAGCAGCACGGCCGCCTCGCCGTCGCCCCACCGGGGCCTGACCACGTCGATCAGGGCGCCCGCCGCCCCGCTGTCGCGCAGGCCGCGCACGACGCGGTAGACCGTCTCCCGCGCGGCCGCCGAACCCGTCGCCACCACCTCGAACAGCGCGTCCGTCCGGCCCAGGACGGCCGCGGCGCGCATCGCCCTGGCGGCGATGCGCGGATCGGGATCCCTGACGGCCGCGACGACCTGATCGGCGCCACCCGCCCCCGTCCTGGCACGGTGGACGGCCAGCGTCAGGGCGATCCCCCGCTCGTACGGCCCGCCGCCCGCCAGCTCGCCGAGCGGCAGCGGCTCCCCCGACCTGGCCAGCTCGGACAGGCGGCGGCAACGCTCAGGGTGCGACAGGGACTCCAGCTCGTCGATCACCCCTCCATCTAAGCGGAGAGCGCCGGATCCGTATGGGTCAGGAATTCTGCGCGACGCAGAACAGATGACCCTCCGGGTCGCGCAGCACCACCCAGCCGTCGCCGCCCGGCTGGTGCTCCGGCTTGCTGGCGCCCAGGCTCACCAGCTCGTCGACAGCCGCCTGCAGGTCGTCGACCGCCAGATCCAGGTGGGCGTGCTTGCCCCCGTCCGGCCACGCGGGCGGCCGGTAGCCGTCGACCCGCTGGAAGCTGAGGCTCATCCGGCCGGTGTTGAGCGAGGAGAAGTCCGGGTCGCTGCTGACCTCGCCGCCGAGCACCTTCTGGTAGAAGGTCACGAGCCGGTCCGGGGCCGCGCAGTCGATGACGAACGCTGAGATCGTGTTCATGCCCCCAGCCTCGCCCCGGCGGGTGCGCGCGGTCTTGAACATCCTTGCGGCCCGCGAAACTGTCGGTCGGCGGGCGTAGGTTTCCTGCTGTGCGCTCCGCCGTAGCCCTGGCCCGCGGGCCGGGCTTCCGCCTCGACGCGGTGACGTGTGTCGACGACCACCGCGGCTGGTCCACGCCCGCGCCGTCCTCGGGCGACCACCAGCTCGTCCTCATCCGCCGCGGCCGCTTCCGCCGCCTCACCGGGACGGGCCCCGCCGACCTCGACGCGACCATGGGCTACCTCAGCCTGCCCGGCGAGGAGGAGCGGTTCTCGCACCCGTGCGGGGGCGACGTGTGCACCTCGCTGGCGGTCTCGCCCGAGCTGTGGGGGCGCCTGGCCGGAGACGGGCCCACGCTGCCGACGTTCTACGTCGACGGGCACCTGGAGCTCGCCCACCGGCGCGTGGTGCGGGCGGCGGGGGTGGGGGACGTGTCGTACGGGCTGGTGGAGGCGCTGCTCGGGCTCCTGGAACACACCCTCGGCCAGACAGCGACCGGCACGACACCGGTGAGCGCGGGGGGCTCAGGCGCCCGGGCGCCCAAGTCACCCGCGCCGGCCAAGTCCACCGCCGCGCCCTCCGCCGCGCCCCTCGCCGCGCCCGCATCGCCCGCATCGCCCGCATCGCCCGCATCGCCCGCATCGCCCGCATCGCCCGCATCGCCCGCATCGCCCGCATCGACTGTGAGCCTTGTCGACCAGGCCCGTGAAGCCCTTCTCGAAGACCACCCCGCCGCCGAAGGCCTCCTCCCCCTCGCCGATCACCTCCACGTCTCCCCGTTCCGCCTCAGCCGTGCCTTCACCCACACCCTCGGCGTCTCCCTCACCCACTACCGCAACCGCGTGCGCGTGAGCCGCGCCCTCGACCGCCTGGAGCAGGGCGAGCTCAGCCTCGCCCTGCTCGCCGCCGACCTCGGCTTCGCCGACCAGGCCCACCTCACCCGCACCATCCGCCGGCACATCGGCCACACCCCCACCACCCTGCGCCGCCTCCTTTCCCCCGCACCCCCCGATCACCCTCTTCCGGTGGAGATGGACGGCTGATCACCCTTAGGCTCCCTCCGTGGGCTTCTACGAAGACGATTCCCGGCCGCAGCGGGGCGCGGTCCGTGAGATCTACTCCATCGACCGAGCCGCCTCGCTCGCCTATACGCCCGACCTCGACGGCATGGCCGACCCAGGAGAGGTCGTCTGGGCGTGGGTCCCCTACGAGGAGGATCCCGCGCGCGGCAAGGACCGCCCCCTCCTCATCGTGGGCCGCTCCGGTCGCAGGCTGCTGGGCATGATGTTGTCCAGCAAGGGCGACGACGGACCCGACTGGCTGGAGCTGGGCTCCTGGGACCACGACGGGCGCGTCTCCTACCTGCGGCTCGACCGGGTGTTCGTGCTCGACGAGGACGACATCCGGCGTGAGGGCGCGGTCCTGCACCCCGAGCGCTTCGCCCGGGTCGCGGCCCGCCTCAAGCGCACCCACGGGTGGGCGGCCGACGGCTAGCAGCGCCACGAAGCGGTGCCGCGCTGCGCGCCCTGCCCAGGCCAACGAGGCTGCGGCGATCCGGAGGATGCCCCGGCACCACCGGGGCGAGCGGGATGCCACGGAGAAGCGCGCGGCCCGCGCCGGATCCCGCGATACTGACCGTAGGGGGTCCGACACCAAGGGGTGGTGCATGATCTTTCGCAGGAAGCCGAAGCCACAGAACCTCGCCGCCATCGGGCCCGCCAGCGTCGTGGCGACCAAGGCCACGGACGTGAGCACCAGCGTCCACTACGACCTCTCCCCCGGCACCGTCCGAGCGGCCGGTGACGTCCGCGGCCCGGAACGCCTGGTCAGGCTCCCGTTCCACCTGCGGACCTTCGTCGGCCGCACCACCGAACTCGCCCTGCTCGACCAGGCGCTCGCCGGACCAGGAAGCGCGGTCATCTACGCCGCGCACGGCCTCGACGGCATCGGCAAGAGCGCCCTGGCCGCCCACTGGGCCGACCGGCGGCGCACCGACCCCGGCATCATGTGGTGGATCACCGCCGACTCGCCCGCGTCGTTGTGCACGGGCCTCGCCGATCTGGCCGTCGCCCTGCAGCCCGCCCTCGCGGAGTGGCCCGAGGAGAACGCCGCGGCCTGGGCGACCAGCTGGCTGTCCAGCCACGACGAGTGGCTCCTGATCCTCGACAACGTCGCCGACCAGACCGACATCCGTGCCCTCCTGGCGACCGCCCGCAACGGCCGCTTCCTCATCACCACGCAACGCACCGGAGGCTGGCGGCAGATCGCCGCCCCCGTCAGGCTCGACGTGCTCCAGCCGGACGAAGCCCTGGAGTTACTCCGCCGGGTCTCCGATGTCACCGACCTGACCGGCGCCGCCGACCTGTGCGCCGACCTCGACTACCTGCCCCTCGCCATCGAACAGATCGGCGCGTACCTGCTGCAGACCGGCCTGAGCCCCGCGGAGTCCCTGCGGCTCCTCGACACCTCCGAGCCGCTCGACAGCGACGCCGAACATGCCGTCACCCGCCTGTGGCACATCACCCTCGACCGGCTCACCCCCGAAGCTGCCCGCCTTCTGCGCGTCCTGGCCTGGTGGAGCCCCGACGACATCCCCCGGTCGCTCCTCACCCCGCTCCTCCCGGAACCCGTCCTCGGCGCCGCGCTCGACACGCTCGCCGACTACCGCCTGATCTCCCTCGCGGACGACACCATCTCCGTGCACAGACGGGTGCAGTCCCTCGCCCGCACGCCGGGCCCCCGCCGCAGCCCCGAGGAGATCGCACAGGCCCGCGACCAGGCTCTCCACCTCCTGCGGCAGGCGACGGAGCCGCTCATGGGCAAGCCTCAGGCCTTCCGCCTGCTCAATCCGTTCGTCCCGCACGCCGAAGCGCTCCTGGAGCACTTCCCGCCCGAGGACGACACCTCGGACATGGTGCTCCTGCTCGGCATCGTCGGCTCCCAGTTCCTCGTCTGGAATCAGCACGAGAAGGCGATCGTCGTCTTCGAGCGTGCCCTGGACGCCGGGGCCACCTGGGTGGACCAGGAGTCGCGCGAGGTCCTGTTCCAGTTGGAGAACAACCTGGCCGTCGCCCACGGCTGCCTGGGTGACCATGAGTCCGCTCTCGCGTTCCTGAGGGAGCGCATGGCCCGCTACGCCGCCGAGTTCGGCGCCGACGCCCCGCTCGCCACCGAGGCGCGGGTGAACCTGGCCGACGCACTTCATGCGGCCCAACGCTCCGATGAAGCCGCCGCCCTGTTCGAACGGATCATCACCGAATCCGCGCCTGTTCTCGGACTCGGCCATCACCTGCTCCAGCGGATCACGGAAAAGCTCGCCGAGCTTCGTCCGCAGACGACAGGATCGTCCACGATCCCGCTGCTCGAAGACGCCTACACCGCAAGCCTGCGCGACCACGGCGCCGACGACGCCAAGACGAGCACCGCCCGCGCCCGGCTCATCGAGGCGTACATGGAAGCACGGGACTTCACGCCTGCGATCCCGCTGCTGGAGGAGGAGCACGACCACAAGGCCGACCGCTTCGGCCTCGACCACGACAGCGCCATCACCGTGCGATCCCAGCTCGTCCTGGCCTGCGTCTCCACCGGTGACACCGACCGCCTCCGGCCGCTGGGCGCCCGGATCGACCTCGACCTGGATCTCACTCTCGGACCCGGCCATCCTTCCGCACGATCGCTGCGCGAAGCCCTGCCGTTCCTGCGGGAGGAGGCATGACTCCGGGGCTGGCCCGCGTGGCGAAAGCGGGCGCCGCCCTCGCCGTCGCGGCGGCGGTCAACGTGGCCACCTCGCTGATCACCGATGACCGCGCCGCGGGGTGGTGGGCGACCGGCGGCGCGCTGGCCCTCGCTCTGGCCGGGTTCGGCCTCCAGTGGTGGCTCACTCCACGGCAGAGCGAGTCGCACCACCGGGTGACGGCATCGGGCGACGGATCGATCGCGGCGGCGGGCAACATCACCGGGGTCAGCACGCGGGTCGAGAGCACGATGTCGCCGCCTCCCACGCAGGCCAGCGCACCTGGCACCGTCGGTCCGGGCATCAGCGCTCCGGGTCGCGGCGCCATCGCGGCGGGTGGGGACATCGAGCAGGCGCGCACGGAGGTCCGGGACTCCTGAGCGGGCGGGACAACCTCCCGCGCACGCCCGGTGATCGTGTCGCGCCACACGATCCGTTGGGACCTGCCTTCGTTCCACGTGGTCGCAGGACCACCCACGATCGGACAAGTGCGATCATGTCGGGCATGCGTGTTGTAGTGATCGGAAGCGGGATCGTCGGGGCGAGCGCCGCCTTCCATCTGGCCGGGCGCGGCGTCGCGGTTACGGTCGTCGACGGCGGGCACACCGGGCAGGCGACAGCCGCCGGGGCAGGCATCGTGTGCCCGTGGGTCGACCACGAGGACGACGCGGGCTGGTACGCGCTGGCTCGGGCCGGGGCGGCGTACTACGGGGAACTGGCGGGGCTGCTCGGCGGCGGGTATGCACGCACGGGGGCGCTGGTGGTGGGGGACGACCTCGCCCCGGCGCCGCCCAGCGCTCTTGGTGGAGCGGGTGAAGGCGCCGGTGCCGGTGGAGGTGGCAGCGAGGGGCTGCGGCGGGTTCGCGGCCTGCTCGACCGGCGACGCGCCGGGGCGCCCGAGATGGGCGAGATCCTCGACGTCGAGCGGCCCGGGCTCGGGGATCGCGGCGTCCCGGTGCTCGCTCCCGGCCTGGCCGCGCTGTACGTGCCGGGGGCAGCGCGGGTGGACGGCCGCGTGGTCCGCGACGCCCTGCTCGCCGAGGCCGTACGGCTCGGCGCCACAGTGTTGCCCGGCGAGGCGACCCTGCGCCCGGACGGCGAGGTCGTCGTCAGTCACCCCGCATGCTCGGCCGAGGTGGGTTCGGGAGAGAGCCGCCGAGGCAGCGACTCCGGCGTCGATGGCACCCGGGAGGGCGGGGAGGGCGACGGCGATGGCGACCGGGGAGGCGAGGAGGACGGCGGCGGCAGCAGCCGAGGCGGGGACGACGGTCTCAGCGGCATCAGCGGTGGTGCGGGAGGCGCGACCAGGGGCGCGACCGGGGGCTCTGGCGTGAGCGGCGTAGGCAGCGGCATCGCCGCAGGCAGTGGAGCCGGCAGCGACATGGGCGGCGGAGTCGGCAGCGGCAGCGGGGCCCGTGGCGGGCGCGGGGCGGGCGGTGGCGGGCGGGTGATTCCCTGCGACGTCGTGCTGGTCGCCGCCGGGGCGTGGAGTGGTGAGGTGTGCCGGCCCCTGGGCGTCCGGCTCGATGTGTGGCCCAGGCGGGGCCAGATCCTCCACCTTCAACTCCAAGGCCACGACACCGCCTCGTGGCCGATCGTGCTCCCGCAGGCCGGGCCGTACATGGTGGGGTTCGAGGGTGGCCGGCTCGTCGTGGGGGCGACCGTTGAGAGGGTCGGCTTCGATGCCCGTGTCACCGCCGCCGGGCTGGCCGAGGTGCTTGATGGGGCGTTGCGGTTGGCGCCGGGGCTGGCCGGGGCGACGGTGGTGGAGGCGAGGGCCGGGTTGCGGCCGGTGTACGGCGACGGGCGGCGGCCGCTGATCGCGGCGGTCGGCGACAGGGTGGTGGTGGCGACCGGGCTCGGCGCCTATGGGCTGACCGCGGGGCCGTTCGCCGGGTTGATGGCCGCCGCGCTGGCCGTAGGGGAGCGTCCGCCGATCGATCCGGAGCCGTATATGATCTAGCCGCTCCCCCGCACGATCATGAGGGGGAGCGGCATGCGCGCAGCGGGGGCCTTGGTGGCTATGGTGCTGTTCGCGGGGTGTGGGGCTCCCAGCGCGGCGCCTGAGCAGGCGACGAAGCAGGCGCCCCAGCACACGCCCGTTCACGAGGAGCCCGAGGTGCCTCGGGTGGACAGGCCCGCGGCCGATACGCCCCGGAGGCGCGCCGAGGTGCGCGTGCCGTACGAGGCCTCGGGGCGGTACGTCACCGTGCGCGGCGAGGACGCGCCGCGGGCGGGGCGAGGGCCTGTGGTCCGCTACAAGGTGGAGGTCGAGCGCGGCCTGCCGTACCGCGGCCGGGAGTTCGCCGCCCAGGTGCACCGGACGCTGAACGACCCGCGCGGGTGGGGCCGCTTCCGCCGCGTGGACGGCGGCCCCGTCCGGCTGAGCGTGGCGTTGTCGAGCCCGGCCACGACCAACCGCGAGTGCCTGCCGCTGAACACCGGCGGCGACCTGTCGTGCTGGAACGGCTCCCGTTCGGTGATCAACGCGGTCCGGTGGGCCAAGGGGGTGCGGCAGTATCCGGACCTGGGCGCCTACCGGCAGTACGTGATCAGCCACGAGGTGGGCCACGGTCTGGGCCACGGTCACCGTTCGTGCCCTCGCAGGGGCGCGAAGGCGCCGGTCATGGCGCAGCAGAGCAAGACGCTCGGCGGCTGCCGCCCCAACCCGTGGCCCTATCCGAGGAGTGCGGCCTAGAGCTGGATCGCCTTGACCTCCAGGTACTCCTCGAACCCGAAGCTGCCCAGTTCGCGCCCGACGCCCGACTGGCGGTAGCCGCCGAAGGGGGCGACGGGGTTGAACGCGCCGCCGTTGACCTCGACCTGTCCCGCCCTGATGCGGCGGGCGACGCGCAGGGCGCGCTCGGGGTCGCCGCCGAAGACTCCTGCCGCCAGGCCGTACACGGTGTCGTTGGCGACGGCGACGGCGGCGTCGTCCTGCTCCTGCTCGGTGCCGCCGTCGTCGTAGGACTGCACGACGAGGACGGGTCCGAAGACCTCCTCCTGCGCGACGGCCATGTCGCCGGTGACGCCGCCGAGGACGGTCGGCTGGACGTAGAAGCCGGTCTCGTGCGGTGGTTCGACGCCTCCGGCGAGGAGCCTTGCGCCCTGGTCGAGGGCGCGGCCGATGTGGGCGCGCACGCGGTCGCGCTGGAGGGCGGAGACGAGCGGGCCGAGCTGGTGGGCGGGGTCGAACGGGTCGCCGACGGTGGCGAAGGCGGCGAAGCCTCCGGCGAGTTCCTCGACCTCGGCGGCGCGGGAGGCGGGCACGACCAGGCGGGTGAGCGCCGAGCAGGTCTGCCCGGAGTTGATGAAGCAGCCGGTGAGCGAGCGCAGGACGGCGTTGCCCATGTCGGCGTCGGGCAGCACCACCAGGGGCGACTTGCCGCCCAGTTCCAGCGCGACCTTCTTGACGGTCTGCGCCGCCACGGCGGCGACGCGGCGTCCGGCGGCGGTGGAGCCGGTGAAGGTGATCATGTCGACGCCGGGGTGGGCGGCGAGCGCCTCGCCGACGACGGGTCCGGTGCCGCAGACGAGGTTGACGACGCCCGCGGGCACTCCGGCCGCGTCGAGGATCTCCATGAGGACGAAGGCGTTGAGCGGGGCGACCTCGCTCGGCTTGAGCACGACGGTGCATCCGGCGGCCAGCGCGGGGGCGATCTTGGCGGCGATCTGGTGGAGCGGGTAGTTCCACGGGGTGATCGCGGCGACGACGCCGACGGGCTCGCGGGTGATGATCGAGTTGCCCTGCCTGCTGTCGGGTTCCCAGCCGTCCAGAAGCTCGGCCATGGAGGAGAAGGAGACGTTCGGCAGCCCGGTCTGCACGAGGTTGGCGAGCATGAACGGGGTGCCCACCTCGCGGCTGATGAGCGTGGCCAGTTCGGTCTGCCGCTCGTGCATGCCGTCGGCGACGGCCTGGAGGATCGCGGCGCGTTCCTTGGCGGGGGTGGCGCTCCAGGCGGGGAAGGCGCGGCGGGCGGCGTCGACGGCCAGCTCCACCTCGGCCGCCGTGCCCTCGGGCACGGTGGCGATGACCTCCTCGGTGTGGGAGTCGGTGACCTCGATGGCTCCGGCGCCCGGTACCCAGCGGCCGTCGATCCAGTGGGAGTCCCAGCTCTTGACGGGTGTTCTCACGCGAGGATCCTCTCAGCGGTGCGGTGGGCCAGGGCCATGCAGGAAAGCATCGGGTTGCTGCCGGACGCGCTGGGGAAGGCGCTGGTGTCGCCGATCCACACGCCGGGGGTGTCGTGCAGCTCGCCGTCCTGGTTCGCCACGGAGGTGGCGGGGTCGGCGCCCATGCGGGCGGTGCCCATCTGGTGGGCCGAGCCGATCTTGATGCCGTTCGCGTCGATCGGGACGGCGCGGTGCGCCTCGATCCAGGCCTCCAGGTTCTGGCCGCGCCGCCAGGGCCGCAGTTGCGGGGCCGCGCTCCTGATCTCGACGGCGCCCGCGGCCTCGTGCAGGCGGGCCAGGGTGCCCAGCGCGTGGTGGAAGTTCGCCACGTCGCGCGGGTCGGACAGCAGGTAGTGGTGGCGCGCCTCGCCGGCCGCGTCGAGGTCGACGTGGCCGCCGCCGTGCTCGCGCAGGATGAACAGGAAGTCGGCGGTCCTGTTCAGGCCGGCCATGGCCCGCTTGTGCTCGCGCCCGGTACGGCACTGCGCGGTGAACTGGTGGGCGAAGATGCCCGGGTAGTACTGCGAGCCCTCGACCAGGTAGCCGTGCCCGTCGCCGAGGTCGGCGAACTGGTCGACGACGGCGGCCTGCGGCGGCCCCCACCAGGGGTCGAGCTCGTCGGTGTAGACGCCGAACATCGGCGACGACGGGTGCAGCCGCAGGTGGCGCCCGACGGCCGGGCCGCCGATGCCGCTGCGCAGCAGCACGGCGGGGGTCTCCAGCGCCCCGGCGGCCAGCACGACGACGGGGGCGCGCACGGTGACGGTCACGCCGCGCACGTCGGCCTCGACCCCGGCGGCGCGGCCCGCGCCGACCAGGACGCGGCGCACGCTCGCCCCAGTGACGATCCGCGCCCCGCAGGAGGCCGCGTCGCGCAGGAACGTGACGACGGTCGACTGCTTGGAGCCGCCCTGGTCGCCGAACTGCGTGTATCCGGCGATCTTCGGGTCGTAGCGTTCGGGGTCGACGTTGCGCGTGGTGCCGTGGAAGGAGTAGCCGAGCGCGGCGGCTCCCGCCGTCATGCGCTGGTGGGGCCCGTTGAGGTCGGAGCAGTCGGCGTTGGCCAGGACTCGCGCGCTGACCTCGGTGACGTGCCTGTCCCATTCGGCCGGGTCCAGACCCCATTCGGCGACGACGTGGTCGCGCGGCCTGATCCAGTTCTGCCAGTTGATCGTGGTGCCGCCGCCGAGGGTGCGCCCGGCCAGCAGCGCGGCGTTGCCGTCGATGGTCGCGGCGACGCCGCTCCGGTAGAGCATGTTCTCGGTCGCCCAGCGTTCCTGCTGGGAGAAGTGCCCCTCGTGGAAGTATTCGCCCGCCTCCAGGACGACCACGCGGCGCCCGGCCCGCGCCAGCACGCCGGCGACGACGCCGCCGCCCGCGCCCGAGCCGACGACCACCACGTCGGCCTCGAGGTCGCCGTCCGGCTCGGTGATCGGCAGCACGTCGTGGACGGGGCCGGACGGCGCGGCCTGCGGCCCGGGGAAGCCGGCGCCCGCCCAGAAGGGGTTGCGCCCGTCGTCGCCCGTCAGGGAGTAGGCGTACATCGCCGCGCCCGAGCGCAGCGTCGCCACGCCCTGCGCCGCCTCGGGCGACAGGCGCGCCACCGTGGCCAGCAGCGACTCCCGTACGGCGGGCGAGCCGTGCACGAAGCCCACCATCCGCAACGCGTCGAGCAGCTGGGCCACTCCGGCCTGCTGCTCGGGCTCGGCCTGGGCCAGGATCTCCTCGATGGCCGGGACGACGGGCAGCGCGCTGCCCGGGGTGGCCCAGAACCCTGAGGGGTCGTCGGGGTGCTCCAGCGCCGGCACGACCGTGTCGACCAGAGCTCGCAGCACCTCGCGCTGCGCGTCAGTCAGGCTCATGGCCAGACAGTAGGAGTGTGACCGGTGGGTAACCCAGGCGTTACACGGCCAGGGATTTGATACTTTCGGCCAATATCACCCCAGGAGGCGCCCCGCATGCCCGACGACCGCCGCGCGACCACGAGCCTGCTCATCATGGCGCGGCTCGGCGAGGAGTACGGCGTGCCGCGCGAACGGCTGCTGGCGACCGCGGGGCTCGACGAGCAGAGCGCGCGCCGGCCGGGCGCGGAGATCACCGGGGAGCAGGAGCTGCAGGCGCTTCGGGCGCTGGCGGCCGCCGTACCCGGGGAGACCCAGCTGGGCCTGGCCGCCGGGCTGCGCTACCACCTGGGCACGCACGGCGTGTGGGGGTGGGCGATCGCGACGAGCCCGACGCTGCGCCGGGCCATCACGTTCGGCCCCGACCACCTGGGACTCACCTTCGGCTTCTGCTCGGTCTCGGTCGAGCCGGGCAGGGCCGCGCTCGTGTTCGACGCCTCCCTGCTGCCAGAGGACGTGCGGGAGCTCGTGCTGTGGCGTGACATGGTGGCGACCGCGGCATTCGGGTGGGAGCTGCTGGTCAGTTCCTCGCCGGTCGAACGGATCGAGCTGGCGCTGCCGCGCGGGCCGTACGCCGAGCACGTCTCGGAGGTCCTGGGCGTGCCGGTGTGGTGGGAGGCCGGGGCCAACCGCATCGTCTACCACGAGCATCTGGCCGACCTGCCGCTGCCGCAGGCCGACGCGGCCATGCACGCCATCGCGGCGCAGCGCTGCATGGAGCTGAGCGCCCGCCGCCACCGCCGTCCCGGCGGCCGTGCCGACGTGCGCGAGCTGCTGCTGAAGGATCCGGCGGACATGCCGACGATCGTGCGGGCCGCCGCCGCGCTGCACACCTCGGCCAGGTCGCTGCGCCGCCGCCTGGAGGAGGAGGGCACCAGCTACCGCGCCCTGGTGACCGAGGTACGGCGCGGCCTGGCCGAGCAGTACCTGGGCTGCGGCATGACGGTCGAGGCCACCGCCCGGCGGCTGGGGTACAGCGAAACCGCAGCCTTCACCCATGCCTTCACCAAATGGTCCGGGTCGCCGCCCAGTCAATGGGCCAGATCCGGGAACATGCCGGAGTATCCGGGAAGTTGACTCAGAGAGTGAACTGATGGTGCAGGGGGCGACATGCGGAAATCATTGATCGTGGCGGGTGCGGCGCTGGCGGGGGCCGTGTGGGCGGCACGGAAGGTCCCGGCCGAGCTGGGAGTGCGGCCACTGGGGTCGGGGCCGGATCGCGAGGCGCGGATCAAGGCCTCGCCGCAGTTCAAGGACGGCGTCTTCTACAACCCCATGCCCGAGCCGACCCAGGTCGGCGCTCCCTCGGCCGGTCTGCTGCGCGAGCTGGCCAGGGACCGCGAGGCCCGCAGGCCCAAGGGCATGATCCCGCTGCTGGTGCCGCCGGCCCGCGAGCCCGACCCCGACGGTCTCTCGGTCGTCTGGTACGGCCACGCGTCGTCGCTGGTGGAGATCGAGGGCAAGCGGGTGCTGTTCGACCCGGTGTGGAGCCGCAGGGTCTCGCCCTCGCAGCTGTTCGGCCCCAAGCGGCATCACCCGCTGCCGGTGGAGCTGGCGCAGCTGCCGCAGGTCGACGCGATCGTGATCTCCCACGACCACTACGACCACCTCGACATGGTGACCGTCCAGGCGCTGACCCGCACCCAGAGGGCGCCCTTCCTGGTGCCGCTGGGCATCGGCGCCCACCTGGAGCGCTGGGGCGTGCCCGCCTACCGAATCGTCGAGCTCGACTGGGACGAGGAGGCCCAGGTGGCCGGGCTGCGCTTCGTCGCGACCGCCGCGCGCCACTTCTCCGGGCGGTCCCTCACGCGGAACGACACGCTGTGGGGCTCGTGGGTCGTCGCCGGACGTGAGCGCAAGGTCTTCTACGCGGGCGACTCGGGCTACTTCGAGGGGTACAAGGGCATCGGGGCCGCGCACGGTCCGTTCGACCTGACGCTGATGCCGATCGGCGCCTACTCCCCCGCCTGGCCCGACATCCACATGAACCCGGAGGAGGCGGTCAACGCCCACCTCGACCTGGGTGGCAAGCTCCTGCTGCCGGTGCACTGGGCGACCTTCACGCTCGCCCTGCACCCGTGGGCGGAGCCGGTCAGGCGGTTGTGGAGCGAGGCGAAGGCGCGGGAGGTGTCGATCGTGGTGCCCCGGCCGGGCGAGCTCGTCGAGGCCGGGTCGGCGCCGGAGGTCGACGGCTGGTGGGAGACCCTCGGCTGACCGCGGGCGCGGGGCCGAGCAAGCCCCGCGCTCTTCTGGTCGTGCGAGCCCGTCCAGTTGTGCAAGCCCGACTAGTTGTGAGAGCCGCCGTCCACGCGCAGTTCCACGCCCGTGAGGTAGGCGGCGTCCGGTGAGGCCGCGTAGGCGATGGTCGCGGCCACGTCCTCGGGCCGGCCGAACCTGTAGGGCCCGAACCGCTGTCCGACCTGCGGCGTGATCCGGCCGTACCAGGCCTGGTCGGTGCCGTCGGGGAAGGTCACGGCCTGGGTCAGCGGGGTCGCCACCCCGCCGGGTGAGACCGCCACCGCCCGCACGCCCTGCTCGCCGTACTCCGCGGCGAGGCTGAGGGTGAACGACAACACCGCGCCCTTGCTGGCCGCGTAGGCCGTCATCCACGGGTGGGCGTGGGTCGCCGACGTCGACGCGGTGTTGATCACGACGCCCCTGCGCTCCACGAGGTGCGCCATGGCCTCGCGGACGAACAGGAACGTGCCGATCATGTTCACGTCGAGCAGCTTGCGGAAGTCGGCGACGGTGAGCGAGGGCAGCGGCGTGACGCGGTGGATGCCGGCCACGTTGACCAGCACGTCGAGCCCGCCGAAGGCGGTGACGGCGCCCTGCACGGCGGCCGAGACGGCGGCCTCGTCGGTGACGTCGACGACTCGCGTCGTGATCGTGCCGCCCCCGGCCTCGACCTCCTTGACGGTCTCGGCCAGGCCCTCGGCGTTGACGTCGACGGCGAACACGCTCGCGCCCTCGGACGCCAGCCGTACGGCGGTGGCGCGGCCGATGCCGGTGGCGGCGCCGGTGAGCAGGACCGACTTGTCGGCGAAACGCTTCACGATGATCTCCTACAGGTCCATGGCGGCGATGTAGCCGAAGGTCATGGCGGGTCCGATGGTGGCTCCGGCGCCGGGGTAGGTCTCCCCCATCACCGAGGCGGAGGCGTTGCCCGCGGCGTACAGCCCCTCGATGGGCGAGCCGTCCTCGCGCAGCACCCGGGCGCGGGCGTCGATGACCAGCCCGCCCTTGGTGCCGATGTCGCCCGGCACGAGCGGGATGGCGTAGAACGGCGGCTTGTCCAGCGGCGCGAGGTTGGGGTTGGGCAGGGTGGGGTCGCCGTAGTAGTTGTCGTAGGCGCTGTCGCCCCGGCCGAAGTCGGTGTCCTCGCCGCGCAGCGCGAGGGTGTTGTAGCGGTCGAAGGTCTTGCGCAGGGTGCCGGCGGGCAGGCCGATCTGGTCGGCCAGGTCCTCGGCGCTGCCGCCCTTCTTCACGAAGCCGCTCTTCAGCCAGGCCTTCTTGAACGGCTGGCCGGGGAAGTGGTTGAGCACCAGGTAGCGGTTCTTGGTCCGGCTGTCGATGATCATCCAGGAGGGCACGGCGTCCTCGGCGTACATGCGGTCCACGAACTCGGCGTACGGCAGGGCCTCGTTGAGGTAACGCTCGCCCCGGCCGTTGACGATCATCAGGCCGGGCACGGCCCGGTCGGTGACCAGGAAGACGGGCCGCTCGCCGGGCGGCACCGCCGAGGGCATGCCCCACACGCGGTCCATCAGGTCGAGCGCGGCGCCCTGGGCCAGCGCCACGTCGATGACGTCGCCGGTCTGGCCTTCCGCGGCCGAGGTCCACGAGGCGTCGGTGGGCGCGGGCAGGAAGCGTTCGCGCATCTCCTGGCTGCGGGAGAACCCTCCCGAGGCCAGGACCACGCCGCGGCGGGCGCGGATCGTGACCGTCCTGCCCTCGCGCTCGGCGACGACCCCGGCGATCCTGCCCTCCTCGACGAGCAGGTCCTTCAGCGGCGTCGACACCCACACGTCGCCGCCCGCCTCGGCCAGCGACAGGCGCAGGCGGGCGATCAGCGACTCGCCGAGGGAGGCCGGTCTGGCGCCGGTCAGCAGCGACTTCACCGCCCTGAGGCCGATCTTGACGGCGGTGCCCTTGCCTGCCCAGGTGCGCATCATCATGTTGACCTTGTTGAACTCGGTCGAGGTCATGACCATGCCGTAGGTGGGCAGCTCGGAGCGTCGCATCTGGCCGAGCAGCGGGCCGAGCCTGCGCAGGTCGAAGACGGGCGGCTCGATGGAGCGCCCGGCGCCGAAGCCTCCGGGCCGCTCGGGGTAGTAGTCGGAGTAGCCCCTGGCGTACTGGAAGCGCACGTGGCGGGTCTTGTCGCGCAGGAAGCGGAGCATCTCGGGGCCGCGGTCGAGGTAGGCGGTCTTCAGCTCGGCCGGCACCCGGTCGCCGACGGTGGCCTGCAGGTACTGCTCGGCCTTGGTGCGCGACTCGCCGAGCCCCTGGTGGTCCAGGTAGGGGTTGCCCGGCACCCACAGGGCGCCGCCGGAGATCGCGGTGGACCCGCCGTACCTGCCGGTCTTCTCGATCACGAGCGCGGTCAGCCCGCGCAGGCGGGCGGTCAGCGCGGCGGTGAGCCCGGCGGCTCCCGATCCCACCACCACGACGTCGTAGATGTGCTCCATGGCGTTCCTCCGGTGAAGCGAGACATCTCTGTCTCACTATGAGTACTATACGTCTCATGGCGCAGAGATATTCCGAGCTGACCCGGGAAGCGATCTTGCGCGGAGCCGCCGCCACCCTGCGCACGGACCCCGCGGCCGGCATGGCCGAGATCGCGACGGCCGCCGGGATCGGCCGGGCCACGCTCTACCGCTACTTCGCCACCCGCGAGGAACTCCTGGCGGAGCTGGCGCGCTTCTCCGCCTCTGAGTCGCTGCGCGTGCTGGCCGAGGCGGGCGTCGACTCCCCGAACCTGCCGCTGCCCGAGACGCTCGCCCGCGCCGTACGAGCCCTGCTCACCACCGGCCGCGCCTACTGGGCCCTCAGCCCGCGCCACGCCTCCTTGTGGCCGGAGGAGGAGCAGGTGGGGTGGTGGATCCAGGAGTTCGTCGCCCGGGCGCAGGAGGCGGGCTCGCTGCGCACCGACATCCCCGCCGACCAGCTCGGCGCCCTGCTCGGCACCCTCATCGCGGGCTCGCTCACCTACGAGCCGCTGGTCTCGCTCGGCGTCGAGGACGCCGCGTCGGCGATCGTCACCCTCTTCCTGACGGGCGCCGCCTCTCCGGAGAAGGCCGACTAGCCCGGCGCCTTGGGCCCATCCCGCGGTTCAAGCCTCGACGAGCGGGGCTTGACCCTGACGCAGCGTCAACCCCTCATGCTGGCGCCATGAGCATTCCCCCAACACCCACGGCGATCCAGGTGCGGGGCCTGGAGAAGTCGTTCAAGGAGCTGCACGTCCTGCGCGGCGTCGACTTCGAGGTGGCGCGCGGCAGCATCTTCGCCCTGCTCGGTTCGAACGGCGCGGGCAAGACCACGGTGGTGAGGATCCTGTCGACGCTCCTCAAGGCCGACGCGGGCACCGCCCGCGTCAACGGCTTCGACGTCGCGGCCCAGGCCGCAGGAGTGCGCGGGTCCATCAGCCTGACCGGCCAGTTCGCGGCCGTCGACGGCGTCCTGAGCGGGCGCGAGAACCTCGTCCTGGTCGCCAGGTTGTGGCATCTCAAGAACCCGGGCGCCGTGGCCGACGACCTGCTGCGGCGCTTCTCCCTCACCGAGGCGGGGTCACGGAGGGCGGCGACGTACTCCGGAGGCATGCGCCGCCGCCTCGACATCGCGATGAGCCTCGTCGCCGATCCGCCCGTCGTCTTCCTCGACGAGCCGACGGCCGGGCTCGACCCGCAGGCGCGCATCGAGGTGTGGCAGGCCGTGCGGTCTCTAGCCCAGGGCGGCACGACCGTGCTGCTCACCACCCAGTACCTGGACGAGGCCGAGCAACTCGCCGACCGGATCGCGATCCTGCACCAGGGCCGCGTCATCGTCGACGGCACCCTGGACGAGCTCAGGAAGCTGCTGCCGCCGGCGAAGGTCGAGTACGTCGAGAAGCAGCCCTCCCTCGAGGACGTGTTCCTCGCCGTCGTCCGCACCTGAGGGGATCGATCATGGCCACGCATTTCCTGGGCGACACCGCCGTCCTCACCGGACGGTCCCTGCGCCACATCACGCGCAGCCTCGACACGATCATCACCACGGCGATCACTCCGATCGCCATGATGCTGATGTTCGTCTACGTCTTCGGCGGCGCGGTCGACACCGGGCCGGTCCCCTACGTGAACTACATGCTTCCCGGCATCCTGCTCATCACCATCGCCTCCGGCATCGCCTACACGGCGATGCGCCTGATGCTGGACATGCAGGGCGGCATCTTCGAACGTTTCCAGTCGATGCCGATCGCCCGCTCGTCGGTGTTGTGGGCGCACGTGCTGACCTCGGTGGCGGCCAACGTGATCTCGCTCGTGCTCGTCGTCGGCGTCGCCTTCCTCATCGGCTTCCGCCCGGACGCCGGGGTGACGGCGTGGCTGGGGGCCGCGGGCCTGCTCGTCCTGTTCACCCTCGCGCTGACCTGGATCGCGGTCATCCCGGGCCTCACGGCCAAGACCGTCGACGGCGCGAGCGCCTTCTCCTACCCGCTGATCTTCCTGCCGGTCGTCAGCTCGGCGTTCGTGCCCACCGACACCATGCCGGGCCCGGTGCGCGCCTTCGCCGAGAACCAGCCGGTGACCTCCGTCATCGACACCATCCGCAACCTGCTCACCGGGCAGCCGGCCGGGTCCGGCCTCTGGACGGCCATCGCCTGGTGCGCGGGCATCATCGCCCTCGCCTACGTCCTGGCCACGCTCGTGTACCGCCGGCGGATCGCGTAGGAGGCATGATCGGACCATGCTGACGATCGGTCAACTGGCCGCCTACGCGGGCGTCACCGTCCGCGCCGTGCGGCACTACCACCAGATCGGGCTCCTGCCCGAGCCCGAGCGGGACGCCGCGGGCTACCGGCAGTACGGCGCGACGGCCGTCGTCGCCCTCATCAAGATCCGCAGCCTGGCCGACGCCGGCGTGCCCCTGTCGCAGATCGGTCACCTGCTCGACGCCGACGCGGAGACCTTCGCGCTGGCCGTACGGAAGATCGACGACCGGCTGCGCGAGGAGATCGGACGGCTGGAGTCGAGCCGCAGTCAGATCGCGCAGCTCGCCGCGGGCGACAGCCTGGTGCTGCCGCCCGAGGTGGTCGCCTTCCTCGACCGGCTGCGGGAGATCGGGGCCTCGGAGCGCATGGTCGAGGCCGAGCGCGACGGGTGGATCCTGGTCGCGGCCCGCTGGCGCGACCAGCTGGCCGAGATCATGCCGACCAAGCACGCCCAGCTCGAAGACCCGCTCATGGTGCGGCTCTACCAGGTCGGGTCGGCTCTGCTGGAGGACGGCACGGCGGACGATCCGCGCCTGGTAGAGGTGGCCGACATCCTCGCCGACCTGGCCGAGCGGGCGCCTCCCTCCGGCGAGGCGGGGGGCGACGACGTGGCGCACGACCTGATCGACGCGCTGGTCGTGGAGTCCGATCCGCGGTCGCAGCGGCTGCTGGAGCTGCTGCGCGAGCGCGGGTGGAGCGGCTGGTCCCGTCCCGAACGAGTGCCACGACCACCCGGCTAGCGCGGAGGCCGCACTGGGCTACGCGGGGTTCCACACCCCGCTGGGGGCGATTTCGGCCACCCAGTCGGCGAAGTCGCGCGGCCGGCGCTTCAGCGCCCGCTCGACGCCGTCGGCCAGCGTGCTGTTGCGCCCGTCGAAGAACTCCGAGAGCAACGTCGCCAGCGGCTCGGCGAACGCGCGCGGGGCGCCCTCCGCGACGACCGCGTCGGCGAACTGCTCGCGCGTGGCCGGCACGTAGCGCAGCTCGCGACCCGTCGCCCTGGCGATCTCGGCCACGCCTTCCGCGAAGGTCCACAGCCGCGGCCCCGTCAGCTCGTACCTCTCGCCGACGTGCCCGTCCTCGGTGAGCGCGGCCACCACCACGTCGGCGATGTCGTCGGCGTCGACGAACGGTTCGGCGTTGTCACCGGCGGGCAGGGCCAGCACCCCTGGCGCAGCGGCTCCAGGAACACGCCCTCGTCGAAGTTCTGGTTGAACGAGGCCGGGGCGACGACGGTCCACTCCACCGGCAGGCTCGTCACCGCGTCCTCGCACCGCGTCGCCTCGTCCTGGTTGCGGGCCGACAGCAGCACCAGGCGCCGCACCCCGGCGTCGACCGCGAGCCCGGCCACGGCGCCGATCGCGTCCGCCGCGCCGGGCCAGTCGACCTCGGGGTAGTACATCAGGTAGGCCGACCTCACCCCGGCGAAGGCGCCGGCCCAGGTCGAGGAGTCCTCCCAGTCGAACGGCGGCTCGCCGGCGCGGGAGCCGACCCGCACGTCGACGCCTCGCTCGACCAGCCTCCTGGTCACCCGGCGCCCGATCCTGCCGGTGCCGCCGAGAACCAATGTCGTGTGCTCGTTCACTGTCATGCCTCAAGCCTGGCCACGAGGTTCTGGATGGTCCATGGCCGAGATGCCGAAACGCATGTGCGATCGTCTAGGGTGGAGCGCGTGGACGCACTCGCGGGACTGCTCGAGGGACCACGCGCCAGCGGCGCCTTCCTCCTCCGCATCGTCCTCGACCCGCCGTGGTCGATCAGGGTCCAGGACGGCTCGCCGCTGTGCGTGGCCGTGATGCTCAGCGGCGAGGCGTCCTTCGAACCCGACCACGGCGAGCCCGCGCGCCTTCGCCCCGGCGACGTCGCCATCGTGCGCGGGAGCGACCCGTACGTGATGCGCGACGACCCGGCCACCCCGCCGATGGTCATCGTCCATCCCGGCCAGCGGTGCGTCGCGCTCGACGGCGTCGACCTGCGCGAGCGCATGTCGCTCGGCGTGCGCACGTGGGGCAGCGACCCGGGCGGCTCCGTGCAGCTGCTGCTGGGCGTCTACGAGGAGGTCGGCGCCGTGGGCCAGCGCCTGCTCGACGTCCTGCCGCCGCTGCTGGTCGTCTCCCAGGACACGTGGGACTCCACGCTCATCCCGGTGCTGGCGGGCGAGGTCTCCAAGCAGGGCCCGGCGCAGAGCGTGATGCTCGACCGGCTGCTCGACCTGCTGCTCATCTCGGTGCTGCGCGCGTGGTTCGACCGCCCGGAGACCGAGTCGCCCTCCTGGTACCAGGCCTACGCCCACCCCGTGGCGGGCGAGGCGCTGCGCCTGTTCCACGAGAACCCCGCGCACGGCTGGACCCTGGAGCGCGTCGCCGCCGAGATCGGCGTGTCCCGGGCGACGCTGGCCGAGTGTTTCCGCGCCACGGTCGGCACGCCGCCGATGACCTACCTGACCGAGTGGCGCCTGGCGCTGGCCGCCGATCTGCTGCGCCAGTCCGACGCCACCCTCAACGCCGTCGCCCGCCAGGTCGGCTACGGCAGCGGGTTCGCGCTCAGCTCGGCGTTCAAGCGCGTGTACGGCATCAGCCCGCAGGAGCACCGCGCCACCGCACCGGCCAACTGAGCCCCGCCGCCCGTCGGCACAGAACGGGCATAGCCCTTGAGTTGTGCATACTGCGTATGCATACTGAGTACTCATGCCGATCCGGCGCGGGGCAAGGCGGACGTGCATGGCCGGGCCGCCCACACGATCACAGGGGCCGGCCGGACGGAAGTGGAGCGGTGGTCCGGCACACCGGTCGTCCACTCCGACCGGCCGCTGGGCGAACCGGCCGGGCAACGGCGGCTCGACCACTGCGAGGCCGTTCTCATGGAGGAACGATGACGTTCGTACGGCTGGCCGACGTGGCCAGGGTTCACGGCGAGGGGGCGACGGCCGTACACGCGCTGAGGGGCGTGAGCCTCGAGGTCGGCGCGGGAGACCTGGTGGCGGTCATGGGCCCGTCCGGGTCGGGCAAGTCGACCCTGCTCAACCTGGCCGGCGGCCTCGACAGGCCCACCTCCGGAAGCGTGCACCTCGGCGAGCAGGACCTGGCCGAGGTGCGCGACCTGGCGGCGCTGCGGCGCCGCAGCGTCGGCTACGTCTTCCAGGACCGCAACCTGATCGACTCGCTGACGGCGGCGGAGAACGTGATGTTGCCGCGCGAGCTCGACGGCCTGAGCTCGGGCCGCGCCCGGCGGGAGGCCATGGCGGTGCTGTCCGAGCTCGACGCCGAGGACCTGGCCGGCCGGTATCCCGAGGAGTTGTCCGGCGGCCAGCGCCAGCGGGTGGCGATCGCCCGCGCCCTGGTCGGCGATCGGCGCCTGCTGCTGGCCGACGAACCGACCGGGGCGCTCGACACGCGCACCGGCGACGAGATCCTGGGCGTCTTACGCGCGC
The DNA here is from genome assembly GCF_044456985.1 of Nonomuraea sp. NPDC050663. Taxonomy (NCBI): domain Bacteria; kingdom Bacillati; phylum Actinomycetota; class Actinomycetes; order Streptosporangiales; family Streptosporangiaceae; genus Nonomuraea; species Nonomuraea sp. NPDC050663. The sequence goes on along the minus strand of NZ_JBITGL010000003.1, from coordinate 197,483 downwards.
GCTGCGACGCGGGCGCCGCGGTCCTGCTGGTCACCCACGAGCCGCGCTACGCCGCGTGGGCCGACCGTGTGGTGTTCCTGCGCGACGGGATGATCGCCGACCACTCGCACGTCGTCACGGGGAGCGCCCGATGAGCGCCGCCCGAGCCGCGCTGCGCATCGCCCGCCGTACGGCGTGGAGGTCGCGGGGACGAAGCGCGCTCATCATGGTGATGATCGGGCTGCCGGTGCTGGTCATCACGGCGATGTTCACCCTCATCGAGACCGCGACCATCACCTCGCAGGAGGGCCTGGTCGCCGAGCTCGGCGCGGCCGACGTCCGCCTCATGCAGGTCCCCGCGGGCACGGTGCTCCAGCAGAAGCCGGGCGGGGGCGGCTGGACCACGGGCGAGCGCGGCGACGACGAACCCACGCTCGGCGTCGCCGAGGTGGCGCGCCTGCTCCCGCCCGGTGCCCGGCTGATCCCCTACGGCACCGGCGAGCTCCCGTTGCCCACCGGACCCGTCGAAGCCCTGAGCACCGACCTGCGCGACCCCCTCACCACGGGCATGCTGACGCTGGCCGAGGGCAGGTTTCCGTCCGCGGGCGAGGTCGCGGTGACGCCGGCGCTCGGCCTGCGGCCCGGCGACCTGCTCCGGCCGGTGGGCGCGACGCCGCTGCCAGTGGTGGGCGTGGTCGAACACCCGCACCGGCCCTCGCTGCGGCAGGTCGTGGGCCCCGATCTCCCGCTCGCGCCTCCGAAGCGGTTCTGGTCGCCGGGCGAGTTCGGCCCCGGCTGGCTGGCCGAGACTCCCGCACCGGTGAGCTGGGGCGAGATACGCACGCTGAACGCGGCCGGCCTGCACGTCACCTCCCACGCCGTGATCATGGAGGATGCGCCTTCCCGCTCCTCCCCCGTGAACGTCCAGCACGCGGTCGGGCTCGGCACCATGGTGATCATGATGGTGCTGGAGACCGTGCTGCTGGCCGGGCCCGCCTTCGCCGTCGGCCTCAGACGGCGGCGTCGCAAGCTGGCCGAGATCGCGGCGCAGGGCGGCTCCGCGCGCCACCTGCGGATGATCGTGCTGGCCGACGGCCTGATCCTGGGCGGCGCGGCCACCGTGCTGGCGACGGCGCTGGGCATCGGGGCCGGCGTGCTGGGCGCCTCGGTCGCGGCGCGATGGGGCGGGCAGGTCGGCCCGCCCGACGTGCCGTGGGCGCCGGTGCTGGGCGTCGCGGCGCTGGGCCTGGTCTCCGGGCTCGCGGCCGCGCTGGTGCCCGCCGTCCAGGCGGCCCGGCAGGACGTCGTGAGCGTGCTGGCCGACCGCGCGCCGTCCGTGGCCGGTCGCCGCGAGCGGCGCACCCTGCCCGTCCTGGGTCTCGTGCTGGTGCTGGCCGGGCTGGCGGCGATCGTGGTCGCGCGCCGCCAGACGGGCTCGACGTGGGTGTGGGCCACCGCGGTCCTGATCATGGTCGGGCTGGTGATGCTGACCCCGTGGCTGGTCCGCCTCACCGGCCGCGCCGCCGCCCGGCTGCGCCTGCCCCTGCGGCTGTCCGTGCGCGACGCGGTCCGCCACCGGTCCCGTACGGCGAGCGCCGTGGCGGCCGTCATGGGCGTCACGGCCACGGTCGTCGCCGTGGGCATCGGCGCCCAGAGTGAGCACCTGGACCAGCGGCGCGCCTACACCTCCGCGCGCCCGACCGGCATGCTGGCGATCTGGGGCGGGACCATGCCGGACAGGTCCTGGGACAAGCTCAGGGCCGAGGCGGTGCGGCGGCTGCCCGGCGTCTCCCTGGCCTCCGGCTACCAGGTGCGGGACACCACGGGCCGCCACCGCTACGCGCTGCGCTACACCGTGCGCTGGAACGGCGTCCGTATCCGCCGCACGGCCGCCGTCGGCGGCCAGGACCTGCTCAGGCTCCTGCAAGGACGCCACGACCCTCAGGCCGCCGCGGCGCTGGCCGGCGGCAAGGCCGTGGTGTTCGACCCGTCCGCGGTGCGCGACGGCAAGCTGAAACTGCGGGCCGGCTCCACCTCGGGTCCCGCGCGCACCCTGGAGGTCCCGGCGGTGGTGGCGACGCCCGCCGAGGAGCACCAGGGAGGTTTCCTGCTGCCGCGCGCCCTGGTCGAGCAGGCGGGGTTCTTGACGGTGGAGCGTCAGCTCTACGCCATGCACCGGCCGCCCGCTGGATCGACGCTGGCGGGCGACCTGGCCGCGGTGATTCCGCGCGTGACCGTCGCCTCCGAGGAGGGCTACCGCAACCTGCCGGATCCGGGCCTGTGGGGCTGGCTCGTCGGCGCCCTGATCCTCGTCGTCGGCGGGACACTCGCCGCCACCGGCCTGGCCGCCGCCGACATGCGGCCCGAGCGCTCGACGATGACGGCCATCGGCGCCCCGCGCAGGACGCTGCGCCTGGTCGTGGCCGGGCAGGCGCTCTACATCTCGGGGCTCGGCGCGCTCATCGGCCTGGGCGCGGGCACCGTGACAGGCGTGGCGCTGGCCCGGCCCATGACGACCCACGGAGCCGGCGACCCCGCCACGATCGCCGTCCCGTGGCTCTTCGTGGCCGCCGTCGTCGTGGGGCTGCCCCTCCTGTCGAGCGCGGCGGCGCTGCTCACCCGGACCGGGTCAGGGATCCGGAGGACCTCCTGGGGCTGACGGGCGGCACTCGAGGTCCGTGCCCGGCGTCTCCTCCACCGCCCGCTCGTACGCCTGCCTCAGCTTGGCGATCTCCCCTTGCGGATTGTGGAACCAGTTCGTCGACCACAGCCGGCGGAAGCTCCACCCCAGCCTCTCCAGGCGCTCCTCGCGCAGCCGGTCCCGGTCCCTGGTGCTGCGCGAGTCCCGATACGACGGCCCGTCGGCCTCGATGGCCAGCACCACGCGCTCCGGGTCGCGGGGATGGGTGGCCACGAAGTCCACGCGGAAACCGCCCACCCCGTACTGCGGCACGACGGTGATCCCGAACAGCGCGAGCCTGTCGCGCACGCCGGCCTCGAACGCGTCCAGCGCGTCCGCTCCGCCGGCGTCGAGGCCGAGCTCGAAGTCGTCGTGGCGGGCACGGGTCGGGGTGATCGTCAGCCCGCGCAGCAGCACGGGCGCGGCGGGCTGCAGGAACAACTCGTCCCAGCGGGCCAGCCCGGTGGCCAGGTATGCGGCCCTGATGCCGCGCTCCTCCAGCAGCTCACGCGCCTTGCGGTGGATGGTCTGCACCCGGCGGATGGAGCCGGTGCGCAGGAATCGCTCCAGCATCGCGGGCTCGGCAGCCGCCAGGTCGAGCAGCTCCCCACGGGGGCTCTCCATGGGCTCTGCCATGAGTCGGACCACTACCCTCGAATACGTGAGCAATGTTGACGACCACCCTGAAGAGCTGGTTTGTACGGCAGGCGGCGAAGGCGAGGTGCTCACCGGGCACCGGGTGGCCCTCGGCGGCCCGCGCGCCATGATGAACGTCAACCGCGTGCTGCCCAACCGCGGCCGCCGGATGATCGGCGCCTGGTGCTTCCTCGACAGCTACGGCCCCGAGGTGTCCACCATGCGCGTGCCGCCGCACCCGCACACCGGCCTGCAGACGGTCACCTGGCTGGTCGAGGGCGACGTGCTGCACCAGGACAGCGTCGGCAGCGTGCAGCGGGTCCGGCCGGGGCAGCTCAACCTGATGACCGCCGGTCGCGGCATCTCCCACTCGGAGGAGTCGCCGCGCACGCTCCTGCACGGCGTGCAGCTGTGGGTGGCGCTGCCCGGCTCCGACCGTCACGTGGCGCCGCACTTCGAGCACCACGCCGGCCTGCCCGAGGAGGGCGGCGTCCGGGTCGTGATGGGCTCGCTGGGAGGGCTGAGCTCCCCCGCCACCGCCTACACGCCGCTGGTGTGCGCGGAGATCGCCGTCGACGGGGAGCGGGAGGTGCCCTTGGACCCGGCCTTCGAACACGGGGTGTTGTGGCTGACCGGCCCGATGGACAGCCTGCGCTACCTGGCGCCCGGCCGTACCTCCTTGTCGCTGTCCGGGCGCGGACGGGTGCTGCTCATCGGCGGCGAGCCGTTCGCCGAGCAGTTGGTGATGTGGTGGAACTTCGTGGGCCGCACCCACGAGGAGATCGCCGCCTACCGCAAGGAGTGGGCCGAGGGCGGCGAGTTCGGCGCCGTCGACGGGTTCGACGGCGCCCGGCTGCCCGCCCCCGCGCTGCCGAACGCCCGGCTGAAGGCGCGGGGGCGGCTGGGCTAGCGGAAGGTGTAGAAGACCGACACCTTGTCGTCGGTCTTCGACAGCTCGGCGAGCACGCGAACCTTCTCGCCGGTGAAGTCGATCACCCGGATCTCCGAGCCGCCGCCGCTGAGCCCGGCCCAGCAGACCAGGTGCTGCTCGTCGTACCACCAGGAGTCGCCGGTGCAGGCGGAGGCGAACCGCTCGACCTCGCCGCCGGTGGTGGCGTCGTAGACGCAGTGGTCGCTGGAGCTCAGCCCCGGGCAGGTCGTCTGGAACAGCCTGCCCGACGGGGAGAACAGGAACCCGGCCACGGACGAGCCCACGTTCGGCACCCTGCGCACCCGCTCGCCGCTCTTGTCGAAGAAGCGCAGCGCCTGCGTGTCGGTGTCGGGGTGCAGGGCGACGACGCCGTTCTGCTCGCCGTCGAAGCCGTAGCGGATGTCACGCAGCGAGCTCTCGCGCAGGGTGGCGACCTGGGCGGTGCGCGACTCGATGTCGACGATGGCGAAGCCGGTCGACTGCCAGCCGTCCTTGACCGGCTTGCCGATGTTGACCAGCAGCTTGCCGCTGTCTTTCGACCAGATCTCGATGTAGCCGCTCTGCGGCTTCTTGGCCGTCTCGACCACGAAGCTCTCGCCGCTGGCCTTGTCGGTGATCTTCACGCTGTCGCGGTTGTTCTCGGTGTACTGCTTGCCGCGCGAGGCCTCCCAGCGGCCGTCGGGCGACAGCAGCGCCTCCCAGTCGTCGCCGCGCCGCGTGAAGCCGCCGGTGAGCGACTCGCGCGGGTAGTAGATCGCGTTCTTGGTGACGGGGTCGCGCACGGTGTAGGTCGTCAGGCGCACGGCGTCCGACGGGTGCTCGTAGATCTTCACGCCGGTGTCGGGCAGCTCCACGGTGACCAGGTCGGTGGTGCTGATCTGCTGCGGCGACGGGGACGGGGTGGGGGTGACCTCCGGCGTCTGCGAGGGCGACGGCGTCACCTGGGAGCTGGCGGCCATCGGGCTGGGGCTCGGGGTCGGGGTGCCGCGGTTGCTCTGCACGGCGACCACGACGGCCACGACGGTGGCCACCACGGCCAGGCTCGCCGCGATGCCCGCCACCACCGGCCCGCGGCTGCGGCGCTCGGGGGTGGACGACGGGGACCAGGGCGCGTTTCCTCCCACGGTGGCGCCGGGCGAGGCCCACGCCTGCTCCTGGTGGCCGGGCTGCTGCCACTGCTGCTGCGCTCCCCCGGAGGGCGGCGGCCACGCCTGCGCGCCACCGTCCGCTGGCGACCAGGCCTGCTGCCCCTGCGGCCCGCTTCCGGCGGGCGGCCACGACTGCGGTACGGCGGGGCCGCCACCCGCGGGCGGCCCCGACTGGGGTACGGCGGGGCCTCCGCTCGCGGGCGGCCACGACTGGGGCGCGGCCTGCCCGGCTGCGGCCGGTGGCCACGAGTGCGGCGCCTGGGGCCCGCTTCCCGCGGGCGGCCAGGTGTGCGGCGGCTGCGGGCCGCTTCCCGACGGCGGCCACGATCGCGGCGAGGGGTGCGGGGACGGCTGTTCCGCGCTCGACGGCGGCCACGAGTGTTGCTGCGGCACCATCGGCGCGCCCGGGAGTGGCCCCTGGCCGCTGGCCACCGACGCCGCCTCCGACAGCTGCACCGGCTGCCCCACCAGCGCCATGATCACCTGCTCGGCCGTCGGCCGCCGCGCCGGGTCCTTGCTGAGGCACGCCCCCACCAGATCGCGCAACGTCCCGCTGAGCCCCGACAGATCGGGCTCGTTGTTGAGCACCTGGTGGATGATCGCCGGAACCGAATCCCCCGGGAACGGCCCGCGCCCGCAGGCGGCGTACACCATCGTCGAGGCCCACGCGAACATGTCCGAGGCGGGTCCTGCGGGATGCGCCATGATCTGCTCGGGCGACATGTACGAGGGCGTGCCCACCGGCGAGGAGGTGATGGACGTCATGTCCAGCGCCCTGGCGATCCCGAAGTCGATCACCCGGGGCCCCTCGGAGGCCAGCAGCACGTTGGCCGGGCTGAAGTCGCGGTGCACGATGCCCGCCTGGTGGATGGCGGCCAGCGCGGTCACCGTCCCGATCGCCAGGCGGTGCAGCGCCGGTCCGCTGCGCGGCCCCTGCTGGGTGACGACCTGGTGGAGCGTGGGCCCGTCGATGTATTCGCTGACGATGTAGGGCCGTCCGTCCTGCATGCCGGTGGCGATGCAGCGTGCGGTGCAGAAGGGCGCGACGCGCTGGGCCACCGACGCCTCGCGGACGAACCGCTCGGCGGCGACGGTGTCGCCCGACAGGTGGGGCCGCAGCCATTTGATCGCCACGAGCTCGCCTCGCTCGTCGGCGCCGACGTAGACGACACCCTGGCCGCCCTCGCCTAACCGGCCGCGGAGTTCGTAGCCTCCGAGGCGTTCGGGGTCTTCCGGCCTGCGCGGTGTATACGACGGCATGCCTGGATTATGCGGTTCCTCCTTGCAGCGGGCTTGCAGAACCGCCACCCCACCTGGAGGCCAGGTCGATCAGTACACCGACACGTGCGGGTGGTCGTAGTGGTTGGCCGTGGTGCCGCCGCGGTTGGACATCACGCGCCACTGGCCGCTGCGCACGTGCCAGATGCGCTGGCGGTAGATCACGTACATGATGCCCAGCCGCTTGGCGTTCTTGACCACCCAGGCGGCGATCTTGTGGCCGCGGTCGACCTGCTCCTTCGACGGCATCTGCCCGCCGGTGCTGAGCATGAAGTCGCACGCCCGCCCCAGGGGGTGCTCGCCGCCGTCGTTGAAGGCGCGGTAGCAGCCGACGCCGTACCCGCCGGTGCCGAAGCGGCCGACGATCAGGTCGCGGACCAGGCGCATGCGCGGCGTGATGTGGTCGGATCCGGTGGGCAGCTGCGGCACCCACGTGCCGTCGGACTGGCGGAAGCCGGGGGCGTCGTGGGCCAGGTCGATCTTGTCGCGGATCTGCTCGATGAGCTTCTCCGCGCGCTTCTTGCGCTTGTCGAGGTCCTTCATCGAGTCCTTGAGCGCCTTGCCGCGCTCGGAGGCCTCGGTCTGGGCGGCCTGGTGCTTGTCGCGCACGGCCTTGAACCCGGCCAGCCGGTCGGCCTCCTCCTCGAGGATGTGCTGGTTGATGGTCAGGCGCCGCAGGTGCGTCTGCGGGTCGACGCCGCCGGAGATCATGGTCAGCGCGGCCGTCTCACCGTTGCCGTTCATGTAGTGCTCGACGGCCATGCGCTTGAGCTGGCCGGATTCGTGGTCGAGCACCGCCTGCGCCTCGTCGAGCTGCCCCTGCGCGTCCTTGTCGGCCTGCTCGACCTTCTCCAGCTGGATCCGGGCCTGGTAGTAGTCCTCGATCAGCCGGTCGGACTCCTTCTGCAGCGCCGTCAGCTCGCTCTTGAGCTTCTTCAGCGACGGCTTCGGGTCGGCCTGCGCGGGCCCCGCCAGCAGGGAGATGGCGACCACGGCCGCGACGAGCGCTCGAAGGCACCCAACCGCCACACTTCTCCTTTGCCCGCACTTGACTGTCCGATGGACGATAGTAGCGGTCAGTTGGAGAGCTTATGCCCGGACTGCCGGGAACATCTGATCATTCACGGCATCCCGCCGAGGCTCACCTCCGCGCCGGCCTTCTCCTGAGCGTCGAGGAGCTCGTCACCGTGCTCCTGCGCCCAGTGCCCGAGAGCCTTCAACGGACCGTCCACCAAGCTCCGCCCCAGCCCGGTCAGGGCGTACTCGACACGCGGCGGAGCCTCGGCATGCGCACGGCGGTCGATCAGCCCGCTGGCGAGCAGACGGTGCAACGCCTGCGTCAGCACCTTGTCGCTGACGCCGCCGATGGCGTGACGCAGCTCGCGCCGGCGCAGCGGGCCGGGGGCGAGGGCCGCCAGGACCACGGGGTCCCACGTGTGGGCGAACAGATCGGTGGCCGCTCGCACCCGGCAATCCGCCACGAACTCGTCACGGTCCATGCCCCGATCGCCCCTCTCGCCGACCATCATCGACGGCCCGTCGCGCACCGATCGGTGCGTAACGCCCTCCCTACCGTAGCCACCAGACGATCACCGCTCGACGCGAGGTGAAAGGGGATGCGGATGCGCATCGGGATTCTGGGCACGGGAACGCTGGCGGCGGCGCTGGGCGAGGGCTGGCTGCGCGCAGGACATGAGCTGGCCGTCGCCGGGCGCTCCCCGGCCAGGGCGAGGCAGCTCGCCGACCGGCTGGGGCGTGGGGCGCGCGCCGTCACGCCGCGTCAGGCGGTCGTGGATCGGGACGCCGTGCTGCTCGCGGTGTCCTGGCAGGGCGCCGAGGACATGCTGCGCAGTGCGGGCGCGGCCGACGGCTCCCTGGAGGGAACGGCGTTGATCGATCCGACGAACGCCGTCGAGCACGGCGTGGGTGTGGTGCTCACCGGACCCGGTGAGGCGATGGCGCAGCGGATCGCCGTGCTGTCTCCGGGGGCGCACGTCGTGAAGGCCTTCCACCTGTTCCCCTCCGAGCAGTGGACCAGGCCTCGCGCCGGCGGCGGACATCCGGTCACGGTGGCGATGTGCGGTGACGATCCCGGCGCGTTGCAGATCGTCGGGGAGCTGGTCCGTGACGTCGGCGGAGCCCCGGCCGTGCTGGGATCGCTGGATCGTGCCCGCCAGCTGGAGGAGGTCGCCGGTTTCGTCATCGGGCTCGCCTTCGCCGGCACCGACCCCGGCTCCGCCGTCCCGCACTCGCCGGTTGCGCAACACACCCTATAGGGGTATACGGTGTCCCATGAATCGACAGCAGGAGTGAAAGACCGATGTCACAGCATCATGAGCACCACCATCACGAGCACCACGGCCAGCACGCCGGTCATGGTGTCACCACCTGGGGCATGGCCGCCTCGGCGACCCTCCACTGCCTGACCGGCTGCGCCATCGGCGAGGTCCTGGGCATGGTCATCGGCACCGCGCTCGGCTGGTCGAACCTGCCCACCATCGTGCTGGCCGTGGCTCTGGCGTTCGTCTTCGGCTACGCGCTGACGATGCGCGGCGTGATGAAGGCGGGGCTCGGCTTCAAGCAGGCGCTCAAGGTCGCCCTGGCCGCCGACACCATCTCGATCGCGATCATGGAGATCGTCGACAACGGCGTCATGCTGGTCGTGCCGGGCGCCATGGACGCGGGCCTGGCCAGCGCCCTGTTCTGGGGAGCGCTCGCCTTCGCCTTCCTGGTGGCCTTCCTCGTCACCTGGCCGATCAACAAGTGGATCATCGGCAAGGGCAGGGGCCACGCGGTGGTCCACGCCTACCACTGAGCTCAGGCGGCGGGCAGGGCCTCGGCTCTCAGCAGGTCGCGCACCCGCCGCGCGGCCGCCCTCCCGGCGCGGTTGGCGCCGACGGTGCTGGCCGAGGGGCCGTAGCCGACGAGCTGCAGCCGCGGCTCCCTGACCACGGCGGTGCCGTCGACCTTGATGCCGCCGCCCGGCTCGCGCAGCTTGAGCGGGGCGAGGTGGTCGAGCGCGGAGCGGAAGCCGGTCGCCCACACGATGGTGTCGATCTCGGCGATGCTCCCGTCGGCCCAGGCCACGCCGTACGGCAGGACCCTGGCGAACATGGGCCGCCGGTCGAGCGCCCCCTTGGCCAGGGCCTCGCGGACGACCGCGGTGGAGCCCAGGCCGGTGACGCCGACGACGCTGGTCGGCGGCAGCCCGGCGCGCACCCTGGCCTCGACCCTGGCGACCGCGTCGCGGCGGGCCTGCTCGCCGAACTCCTCGCGCCACACCGGCGGGCGCCTGGTCACCCAGAGCACGGTGTCGGCCACCCCGGCGACCTCGGAGAGCACGTGCATCGCCGACGCTCCCCCGCCGACCACCACGACCCTGCGCCCGGCGAAGCCGTCCGGCCCGTCGTAGCCGGCGTAGTGCAGCTGCCGTCCGCGGAAGTCGGCCGCGCCCGGATAGTACGGCCAGTGCGGGCGGCTCCACGTGCCGGTGGCGTTGACCACGGCGCGCGCCGCCCACTGCCCGGCGTCGGCGCTCACCAGCAGCCCGCTCCCGGTTCGCGTGACGGACGAGACCGTCACGGGGCGCAGCACCTCCAGCCCGGTGCGCCGCTCGTAGTCGGCGTAGTAGCGCGGCACGACCACGCGGGCCTGCTCGCGGGGCAGCGGCCCCCGACCTGCCTGCCGTACGGCATCGGCGGCGCCGGGCTCCAGCAGCCCCGACTCCTCCCACGTGACGCCGGGCAGGTCGAAGATGCCGTGGATCTTGTCCATGGTGAGCGAGGGAGAACGGTGCCGCCACGCGCCGCCGGGCCCGTCGGCCGCGTCGAGGACGACGGCGGGCACGCCGAGGCGGCGCAGGTGGAAGGCGCTGGACAGGCCCGCCTGCCCGGCGCCGATCACGACGGCTTCGATCTCCACGGTCACACTGGCGGCAACAGCGCGGCGGCCGCCGCTCTTCCCTACGGAGCCTCGAGCCCGCCGTCGGGGCGGCGCACGCGGGCCGCCCACCGCTCGTGAAGGTGGGTCTCCGGCGGGTACTGCGCGGCCAGCTTCTCGTCCAGCTCGACGCCCCAGCCCGGCCGGTCGGACGGGTACAGGTAGCCGCGCACCGGGTTGAGCGCGCCGGGGAAGACCTCGCCCACCTCGTCGGGGTAGACGTGCGCCTCCTGGATGCCGAACGCGCTGGTGCTCACGTCGAGTGCCAGGTTGGCGGCGACCCCGATCGGCGAGACGTCGCCGGGCGAGTGCCAGGCCGTCCGCGTGCCGGTCAGCTCGCACAACGCCACCAGCTTGCGCGCCGGGGTCAGCCCGCCGATCGCGGAGATGTGGCAGCGCAGCAGGTCGACGCCCCTGTCCATGACGATCCTGGCCGCCTCCTGCGCCGACACCAGCAGCTCGCCCACGGCCAGCGGCACCGGCGAGGCCGCCCGCACCTCCGGCAGCCGGTCGTAGTTCTCGGGCGCGATCACGTCCTCCAGGAAGAACAGCCGGTACGGCTCCAGCGAGCGCGCGAGCACGACCGCCTCCTTGGGCGTCAGCCTGCTGTGCACGTCGTGCAGCAGCTCGACCTCCTCCCCCAGGACCTGCCTGGCCCGCTCGAACAGAGCGGGCGTGGTGCGCAGGTACTGCCGCCTGTCCCACCCGTCCGGGTGCGGCGCGTGGGGGTAGGCGCCGGCGCTCCCGGGCGCGCCGTAGGTGCCCAGTCCGGGCTGGCCGGTCTGCAGCCGCACGTGCGTGTAACCCTGCTCCATGAGGTGCGCGGCGTGCTCCAGCGTGGCCTCGACCGTGGCCCCCTCGGCGTGCAGGTACAGCGGTGCGCCGGTGCGCACCCGCCCGCCGAGCAGCTCGTAGACGGGCATGCCCGCCCGCTTGCCCGCGATGTCCCACAGGGCCATGTCGATGCCCGACAGGGCGTTGTTCAGCACCGGTCCCGTGCGCCAGTAGGACGACAGGTGGATCAGCCGGGTGATGTCCTCGATGTCGGCGGGGTGGCGTCCGACCAGCATGGGCGCGATGTGCTCGTCGACGGTGGCCGCCACCGCGTGGAAACGCTGGGTGAAGGTGGCGCAGCCCAGGCCGTACAGGCCGTCGTCGGAGGTGTCGACGCGCACCACGACCAGGGGGATGCCCTCTGGCGCCGTCACGATCGCGCGCACCCGGGTGATCGTGAGGTTGTCGCGGGGCGGCCAGGGAGCCTGGGTCTCCTGCATGGGGGTGCCTCTCCTCAGGGGGATATCTCCCGACATCCTGCCCTGGCGATCAGCCGCGCGGCAGCCGCAGATCGGCGAAGACGGCCCGGTGGTCGGTGCCCGGCACGTCGTGGACCTCCACGCCCGCCACCGAGACCCGCGCGTCGGCCACGACGTGGTCGATGGTGATGAACGGCGGCACCGGCAGGCGCCTGCTGTTGGGCCAGGTCGGCACGAGTCCCTTGCCCGCCTGGTCGGCGGCGTCGACGTAGCCGCGGGCGAGCAGGTCGCGGAAGGCGCGGTGGTCGAGGCTGGCGTTGAAGTCTCCGGCCAGCACCCGGATCTCCTCGGCTGCCGGCGGCGGCAGGGCGGCGAGCGAGGCGTTCCATTCGGCGGTCATGCGTCCCAGCGGCGGATTGGGGTGAACGGCCACGACCTGGACCGTTCCCGCGCCCGGCAGCGTCAGCGAGGCGGCGGGCATGTGGTGGCCGATCGGGGTGAACAGCCCGTCGAGCCTGGTCAGCGGCAGCGTGGAGTACAGGCCGCTGCCGGAGGCGCTGTATTCGGGTTCGAGCACCCGGTGCGGCATGAGCTCCTTCAGCCCGGCCTCGTCGAGCCGCTCGACCTGGGTCGGGGTCAGCTCCAGGGCACTGAGCACGTGGGGCCGGTGGCGGCGCACCAGGTCGACGACGGCCCGGGCGTCGGCGCGACCGAACATGTTGAGCGCCAGCACCCGCAGCTCGACCCCGCCGGCCCTGCCCCCGCCCGCACTCCCGCTGACGGCTCGCGGGACCACGGCGGCGGCGAGTGCCGCGCACACGGCCAGGGCCGCCACCGCCGGGAGCCAGGCCCTCCTGAGCAGCAGGAACAGGCCCATGACCAGGGCGAAGGCGGCCGCGTACGGCGTCATGGTCATCAGCTGCGTGAGGAAGCTGCCCGTCTCCCACCCCAGCAGGCGCACCGGCGCCCACAACGCCAGGAGTGTCACGATCGTCCACGAGAACCAGCGCCCGCGCCGCCGCTTCGACGGCCGCGCGGGCGCGACGCTCTCCCCCGTCACGGTGTCATGCACGCCCCGAGTGTCCTGGACGAACGTGAGAAACCTGTGAGAGGGGTCTCGCTCACTGGATGGCCGAGCGCCTGATCACGTCGGCGCTGCCGTTGCCGTTGTTGTCGGAGTTGCTGGAGCCGAACCACAGGGCGTTGGCGCCCGGCACCTTCTCCACCAGGCGCAGCCTGCCGTAGGTGCCGTTGAAGTAGGAGTTGACCGTCGAGACGTTCTCGCCGTTGAGCACGATGCGCCACAGCCGCTGGCCGCGCAGCGCCGCCATGAACACGGTGTTGTTGACGATGGCGATGCCCGAGGGCGAGGCCTCGGCGGTGGTCCAGGTGCGCTTGGGGTTGGTCATGCCCGAGACGCTGCAGGTGCCTTCGCAGGTCGGCCAGCCGTAGTTGCGCCCTGGCAGGATCAGGTTGAGCTCGTCGGCGGTGGCGTTGCCGAACTCCGACGACCACAGCCGTCCGGCCGAGTCCCAGGCGATGCCCTGCGGGTTGCGGTGGCCGTAGCTGTAGACGCGGGTGCCGAAGGGGTTGCCGGGGGCGGCCGCGCCGGTCTTGGTGATGCGCAGGATCTTGCCGTTGAGCGAGGAGAGGTTCTGCGCGTGGCTGGTCTGCTGGGCGTCGCCGGTGGTCACGTAGAGGAAGCCGTCGGGGCCGAACTTGATGCGCCCGCCGTTGTGGTAGCGGTTCTTGGCGATGCCTTGCAGCACCGAGGCGTAGCCGGACAGCGTGGTGCCGTTGAAGCTCATCCTGGCCACGCGGTTGCCCTCGGAGGCGGTGTGCATGAAGTACACCTCCTGGTCGGAGCCGCCGTTCCAGGCCGGGGAGAGCGCCACGCCCATCAGGCCGCCCTCGCCGTCGGTGGTCACCGTGCTGGGCACGGTGCCGACCTGGGTCTTGGTCCCCGACGGGGTGAGCTTGAAGACGCGGAAGGTGTCGCGTTCGGTGACCAGGGCGAAGGAGCCGTCGGGCGCCCAGGAGACGTCCCACGGCACGTCCCAGCCGCCCGCGACGGTCGCCGGCGTCTGCGGCACGGTGCCGCAGCCGCCGGTGGTGAAGGAGGCCGACGCCGCGCTCGGCGCGGAGGTCTGGCCCGCGGTGTCGACGGCGATCACGCGCAGCTGGTAGGCCGTGTTGCACTGCAGCGCGACGCCGGTGCTCGTGACGTCGCCCGCGACCTGCTTGAGCTGGAAGCCCGACTGGTCGACGACCCGGTAGGCGCTGACACCGTTGTCGTCGGTCGAGGCGCCCCAGGTGACGGTGGCCTGGGTGGGCTGCACGCCGCTGACGGCGGGCTGGCCGGGAGCGGTGGGCGGGTTGTCGGGCGGGGCGGGCTGGGTCTGGCAGGTCGCCTCGGGGCTGCTGGCCGAGACGTTGCCGGAAGCGTCGCGGGCGAAGACCGAGATCGTGTAGGTGAAATTCGCCTGCAGGCCGGTGAGCGTGTGCGGCGAGGCGGCCGCGGTGCCGATCTGGGTGCCGAGGTGGAAGATGTCGTAGGCGACCACGCCGATGTCGTCGGTCGAGGCGGGCCAGGTCAGGCGCATGCCGCTGGAGGTGAACTGGTCGCAGGCGGGCTGTCCCGGCGGGGTGGGCGCCTGGGTGTCGCCGGGTCCGGTCACGGAGAGCCGGTCGAGGTTGGGCCCGCCGCCGGCGGTCGTGGCGGCGGCGCGCACGGTGTTGGCGCCCGCCTGCAGCGAGGCCTGCACGGCGACCTCCTGCCAGGTCGACCAGGCTCCGGTGCCGGGGAAGCCGCGGGTGACCGCGGCGCCTCCGTTGACGGTGATCGCCATCGGCCGGTCGGTGGTGGTGCCGTTGGCGAAGCGGAAGGTCAGCGTCTGCGGGCCCGCGGTGGCGGCGCTGACGGCGAACTCGACATAGCCGCCCGCGACGTTGTCGTAGTTGACGAAGCCCGAGCCCGTGTATCCGGCGTGGTTGGACTCCACCACGCCCTGCGAGATCGTGGCGCTCTCGGCCTGGTAGGAGGTGACCGGCGCGGCGACCTCGACGTCGAGGTGGTCCCAGTTGGGGCTGCCGCCGGCGGCGGAGGCGGTGGCGCGCACGGTGTTGGCGCCGGCGTTCAGCGGCGCGGTGATCGTCGCCGTGGCCCAGGTCGACCAGGCGCCCGTCGGGGCGAAGCTCCGGTCGTCGGCGACGACGGCGCCGTTGACGGCGAGGTCGGCGACGCGGGGCGAGGTGGTGCCGTTGGCGTAGCGGAAGGTGAGGGTGCCGGTGCCCGCCGCGGGCGCGTTGACCGTCCACTGCACGTACGGCCCGGCCACGTTCTCGCCGTTGACGAAGCCGGTGCCGGTGAATCCCGCGTGGTTGGACTCGACCGCGCCCTGCACGATCGTGGCGTTCTCGGCCTCGTACCGGGTGGGGGCGGCGTGGGCCGGGGCGGGGACCATCAGGCCGGCG
This sequence comes from Nonomuraea sp. NPDC050663, assembly GCF_044456985.1. NCBI lineage: Bacteria > Bacillati > Actinomycetota > Actinomycetes > Streptosporangiales > Streptosporangiaceae > Nonomuraea > Nonomuraea sp. NPDC050663. The sequence goes on along the minus strand of NZ_JBITGL010000003.1, from coordinate 182,165 downwards.
ACCAGGGCCAGAGCGCAGGTCAGTGACCTTCGTAAGGACATGATGCTCCTCGGTGGGAGGGGGTGCCTTGCTCCAGGTGCCCACAGGTTGTCACGAGGTCCGGCAGGAAAGGGAGGCCCATTTTTTAGGAACCTTTCCTAACTTCCAACTGGAGCCGGAAACAAGACAGCGTCGGCGATTCGGCGTGCTCGACGATTTCTGCTGACATACCGTCGCCTTATGGTCATCGGGGAATGAGGTTCTCCAACCCGGGAAGTGAGAAAGCGTGAAGATCACTGGAGTTGAGCTGCGCCGCATCGCGATGCCGCTCGTGGCGCCGTTCCGTACCTCCTTCGGCACCGAGACGTCCCGCGACGTCCTGCTGGTCAGGGTGGTCACCCCCGACGCGGAGGGCTGGGGCGAGTGCGTGGCCATGTCAGAGCCGCTGTACTCCTCCGAGTACGTCGACGGGGCCGCCGCGGTGATCAAGCGCTTCCTCCTGCCCTCGCTGCCCGACGACGTCGACGCCCAGGCGGTCGCCCGGCACCTGGAGCCGATCAAGGGCCACCGCATGGCCAAAGCGGCGCTGGAGACCGCGATCCTCGACGCGCAGCTGCGCGCCGGCAACGAGTCGTTCGGCCAGTTCCTGGGCGCGTCCGCCGACCGGGTGCCGTGCGGCGTCTCGGTCGGCATCATGGACGCCATCCCGCAGCTGCTCGACGCCGTCGAGGGCTACCTGGCCGAGGGCTACGTGCGGATCAAGCTGAAGATCGAGCCAGGCTGGGACGTCGAGGCGGTCCGCGCGGTGCGCGAGCGGTTCGGCGACGACATCCTGCTGCAGGTCGACGCCAACGCCGCCTACACGCTGGCCGACGCGCGCCACCTGGCCAAGCTCGACGACTTCGGGCTGCTGCTGATCGAGCAGCCCCTGGCCAACGACGACATGGCCCAGCACGCCCAGCTCGCCACCCAGCTCAAGACTCCGATCTGCCTCGACGAGTCGATCGAGTCGGCCGAGCACGCCGCCGCCGCGATCTCGCTGGGCGCCTGCTCGATCGTCAACATCAAGCCCGGCCGGGTCGGCGGCTACCTGGAGGCCCGCCGCATCCACGACCTGTGCCGCGCGCACGGCATCGCGGTGTGGTGCGGCGGCATGCTGGAGACGGGCCTGGGCCGCGCCGCCAACGTCGCGCTGGCGGCGCTTCCCGGCTTCACGCTGCCCGGCGACACCTCGGGCTCGCGGCGCTACTACGCCACCGACATCACCGAGCCGTTCGAGCTCCAGGACGGCCACCTGACCGTGCCGACCGGCCCCGGCCTCGGCGTCGAGCCGATCGCCGCCATCCTCGACGAGGTCACGACCTCCAGCGAGTGGATCACCCTCTAGCGGCACCACAAAGAGGGGCCCGGCATTTGGTGAAGCCGCACGAATCCGGGCCCCGCCGCACTGTCATAGCGTCGCGCTGTGAACGTGCGAGAGTTGCGCAGTATTCAGGAGTTCGCCGAGGTCACCGAGCTTTTCAAGGCGATCTGGCACTTCGACGCCGACAGCATGCCGGTGACCCCGGAGCTCATGCGGGCCCTGTCCCACGCGGGCGGCTACGTGTCCGGCGCCTTCGACGCCGGCCGCCTGGTGGGCGGCTCGGTGGGCTTCCTGGCGACCGGGAACGCGCTGCATTCACACATCACCGGCGCCCGCCTGGGCCGTGGCATCGGCCACGAGCTCAAGCTGCACCAGCGCGAGTGGGCGCTGGAGCGCGGCCTGGCGCGCATCACGTGGACCTACGACCCGCTGGTGCGGCGCAACGCGCACTTCAATCTCGCCAAGCTGGGCGCCCTGCCCCACGAGTACCTGCCCAGCTTCTACGGGGAGATGGCCGACTCGATCAACCAGGGCGACGACTCCGACCGCCTGCTGGCCGTCTGGGAGCTGCGCGGATGCAGGCCGGAGATGTCACTGGAGAACGCCGCGGTCGTCCTGGCCGACGACGGCGGCAGGCCCGTCACGCTCGGCTCCGACGCCCCGACCGTGCTGGTGGCGGTGCCCGAGGACATCGAGAGCCTGCGAAGGAGCGAGCCCGGCACGGCCAAGGCCTGGCGCCTGGCCGTGCGTGAGGTGCTCGGCGGCCTGATCGCGGAAGGCGGCCGGGTGACCGGCTTCCACGCCAAGCAGTTCTACGTGGTCAGCCGGGGCACGGCCGACAGCAGCGAGCGCGTGTAGTCGTGGGCGGGCTCGAGGGTCACCTGATCCGTCGGGCCCGCCTCCACCACGCGGCCGCGGTGCATCACCGCGATGGAGTCGCACACGTAGCGCACGACCGCGAGGTTGTGCGAGATGAACAGGATCGACAGGCCCAACTCCTCGCGCAGCGACCGGACCAGGTTGAGCACCGCTCCCTGGACCGACACGTCCAGCGCGCTGGTGATCTCGTCGGCGACCAGCAGGCTCGGCTCGGCGCCCAGGGCGCGGGCGATGGCCACCCGCTGGCGCTGGCCCCCCGACAGCTCGCGCGGGTAACGCCCGGCCACCGAGCCGGGCAGCGCCACGAGGTCCAGCAGCCGCTCGACCTCCGCCGCCCGCCTGCCTGACGGCAGGCGCAGCAGCGCCTCGGCCACCGACTGGCCCACGGTCATGCGCGGGTCCAGGGAGGCGTAGGGGTTCTGGAAGACCATCTGGACCCGCTCGGCCCCGGCCAGCCCTCCGGTGTACGGCACCAGCCCGCTGACCGCGCGCGCCAGCGTCGACTTGCCGGAGCCCGACTCCCCCACCAGCCCGACGATGGAGCCGGTGGGGATCTCCAGGCTGACGTCGTCGACGGCCACGAAGGAGCCGTAGCGGACGGTCAGGTTCTCGATGCGCATCAGGCCTCCCAGCAGGCGACCCGGTGCGCCGGGCCGTACGGGGTCAACGGGGGTCGCTCGGCGGCGCAGCGCTCGGTGGCCAGCGCGCAGCGGGGCGCGAAGGCGCAGCCCTCGCCCACGTCGGCGGGCGCGGGCTGGCGGCCGGGGATGCTGGCCAGCGGCCGCGAGCGGTCGGTCTCCATGTCGGGCAGCGAGGCGATCAGCGCGCGGGTGTACGGGTGGGCGGCTCCGGCCGCCAGCTCCTTGACGGGCAGCTCCTCGACCACCCGCCCGGCGTACATCACCACGACGCGGTCGCACAGCTCGCCCACCACGGCGATGTCGTGCGAGATGAACAGCACCGCCGAGCCGGTCTGGTCGACCACCTCACGCAGCAGCTTGAGGATCTGGCCCTGGACGGTCACGTCGAGCGCGGTGGTCGGCTCGTCGGCGACGATGAGCTTGGGGCTGCCCATGAGGCCCATGGCGATGACCGCGCGCTGGCGCATGCCGCCCGACAGCTCGTGCGGGTGCGACTTGGCGCTGCGGGCGGGGTCGGGCAGGTGCACGCGGCCCAGCCGGTCGATCGCCCGCTCGCGGGCCTCGGTCTTCGACAGGCCATCGCGCACGATCGCCACCTCGGCGAGCTGGCCGCCGACCTTCAGCGCGGGGTTGAGCGCGGGTTCCTGGAAGACCATCGCGACCTCGCCGCCGCGGTGCAGCAGGCTCGCGCCGACCACCCCCGGGTACGGCACCAGCCCGCCGACGGCGGCGGCGGTCAGGCTCTTGCCGCTGCCCGACTCCCCCACCAGCCCGACGATCTCGCCGGGGCGGATCGTCAGCGACAACTCGCGCACCGGGGTGACGCCGCCGGGGAAGGCGACGGTCAGCTCGCGCACGTCCAGGACCGCTTCCGGGTCGGCCTCGACGGGCTCGGGCTGGGGCGCCACGGCCTTGTCACTGGCCGGCCGCGCCCTGCGCGACTTCTCGACCAGTCCGTCGCCGACCAGGTTGAAGCCGATGCCCGCCAGGGCGACGGCCACGGCCGGGCCGAGCGCGACCTCTGGCGTGACGTAGATGCGGGTGAAGCCGTCGAAGAGCAGGCGCCCCCAGTCGAACGCCGGAGGCTGCACCCCCAGCCCCAGGAACGACATGCCGGCCAGGCCCAGCAGGGAGCCGCCCATGGCCTGGGTGAGGTTGAGGATGAGCGGCTCGGCGATGTTGGGCAGCACGTGGCGGACCAGGATGCGCCCGCGCGGCACGCCGAGCATGCGGGCGGCGCTGACGTAGTCGGCCCCGGCGACCGAGGCGGCCAGCGTCTGGGTGAGGCGGGCGAAGCCGGGCGCGATCGCCGCGCCGATGCCCAGCACCGCGCCCTTGGCGCCGAGCCCGGCGATCACCGCGACGAACATCGCCAGCAGCAGGCCGGGGAAGGCGACCAGCGCGTTGACCAGGCCGGTCACGAACCGCGCCGCCCGCTTGGGCAGGACGGCGGGCAGCGCGCCGAGCACGATGCCCGCGACGGCTCCGATCAGCGTGGCCAGCAGCGCCAGCGCGAGCGTGAACCGCCCGGCCACCAGCACCCTGGCCAGCAGGTCGCGGCCCAGGTTGTCGGTGCCCAGCGGATGCGCGGCCGAGGCGCCCTGCAGGATGGCGGCCGAGTTGATCGCTTCGGCCTGTTCGCCCCACAGGGGCGGGCCGATGATCGCCAGCACGATCAGGGCGGCGACGATCGCCAGACCGGCGCGCATCAGTTCTCCTTGAGGGCAGAGGTCGGGTCCAGCACGCCGATCAGCACGTCCACCAGGAAGTTGACGACCAGCACGAGGGCGCCGTAGACGAGGATCGCGCCCTGGGCGACGGGATAGTCCTTCATCGTGATCGACTCCACGATGCGCATGCCCAGGCCCGGCCAGGCGAAGACGTACTCCACGAGCACGCTGCCGGCGATCAGGGAGGTCAGCAGGAGGCCGCCGAGGGTGAGGGTGGCCGTCAGCGTGTTGGGCAGCACGTGCCGCAGGTGCAGCCGCAGGACCGGCAGGCGGTTGGCGCGGGCCAGCCGCACGTAGTCCTGGCCCAGCTCGCGCAGCGTCTGCGCGCGGGCGATCCTGGCGATCATCGCGGTGGGGCCGATGGCCAGCGACAGGATCGGCAGGATGTACGACTCGGGTCCCGCCTTGCTCGCGGGCGGCAGCCACTTCAGCCAGATCGCGAAGACGGCCACCAGGGCGATCGAGTAGAGGAACTCCGGCACGGCGACCGCGGCCCCCGTGGTCGCGCCGAAGCCCGCCTCGGTGCCGCGGTTGCGGCCGTTCTCGGTGCGCACCGCCGCCCACATGCCCAGCGGGATCGCCACGGCCAGCGCCAGCAGGGTGGCGATCAGCGCCAGGGCGAGGGTATTGGGCAGGCGGGTGGCGATGACCTGGCCGACCGGCTCGCCGGTGATGAAGGAGGTGCCGAAGTCGCCGGTCAGCACGTCACCGGTGTAGGCGAGCAACTGCTCCGGCCACGGGCGGTCCAGGCCGAGCGCCACCCGCCGGGCCTCGACCAGCTCCACCGGGGCGGCGGGGCCGAGCGAGGCGCGGACGGGGTCGCCGGGGATCAGGTGGATCATGGCGAAGGAGGCGACCATCAGCACGGCCAGCGACACCACGAGGCGCACGGCGTGCCGTACGAGCCTGCGGGCCACGGCGGAGCGGGCCGGGGGCCGGGCCGCGGCCGGCGCGTCGAGCGACGCGCCGGCCGGGTTCTTCAGCTCGGCCACTCACCCTCCCTGCGTGAGACGGAAGGTGGTCGGCTGGTAGAAGCCGGCGACCTGGCGGACGGTGCCGCCCTTGCTGGCGATGAGGATCGTGAGGCCGGTGACGGGCACCAGGTCGTTGTTGTCGAACAGCGCCGACTCCGCCTCGGACCACAGCTTGCAGCCGGCGTCACCGGGCGTCGCGGCGGCCTGGGCGGCCAGCTCGGTGTAGCGCTCGTTGTTCAGGTGCGCGAAGTTGGCGCCCTTGGGCGCGGCCGGGCCCGACAGGAACCCGACGAGCTGCGTGGGCAGCGTCACGCCGATCGGCAGCCAGGCCACGTCCCAGTCCTGGGTGACGTTGAGCGACTCGGCCAGCTTGGTGTCGATGACGCCGTTGAGCGTGACCTCGGCCCCGACCTTCTTCCACGTGGCGGCCATGTACTCCGCGGCCGCCTGGAAGCCGGGGCCGCGCGTGGTCGCGTACAGCACCCGCAGGCTCAGCTTCTTGCCGTCCTTGGCGCGGATCCCGTCGGCGCCGGCCTTCCAGCCCGCGGCGTCGAGCCCGGAGGCGGCGGCGGCCGGGTCGGTGGGCGTCACGTGGCCGGTGACGGTGTCGCCGGGGCACGGGCGCGGCTCGGAGACCAGCCCGGTGGCGGGCTTGCCGGTGTTGCTGGAGACGATGCCGGCCAGCTCGGTGAGGTTGAGCGCCTGCGTCAGGGCCTTGCGCACCTCGGGGTCGGCTCCCGGCCTGCCTTCGCCCTGGTGGTAGAAGTACTGGGCGTTGGTGGGGGCGATGACCTCCTTGGTGACGCCGGGGATCGCCTCGACGCGGGCCCGGTCGGGGCCGAAGAAGGTGGCGTTGTTGATCGCGCCCGACATCAGCAGATTCGCGGCGGTCTGCTCGTTCGGGACGATCTTGACGACGACCTTGCCCGGCAGCCCCTCGGTCGGGCCCGAGTAGTCCTTGCGCAGGCCGAAGGTGTAGTGGTCGCCCGGCACCGCCTCGCTGAGCGCGAACGGCCCGGTGCCGTAGGTCGACTTGGCCAGCAGGGACCGGTCCTTGACGCCCTTGCCGCACACCACCAGCAGGTTCTGGGCGCTCTGCAGGATGAAGCCGAACGGCTCCGGCGTGGAGAGCGTCACGGAGGTGGCGTCGGAGGTGGCCTTCATCCCGGCGGGGATCAGGACACCGTAGATCGGCGACTTGGTGTCAGGGTTGACGATGTGGTTGACGTTGTCGGCCACGTCGGCGGGCGTCAGCTTCGACCCGTCGGAGCAGGTGATGTCCTTGCGCAGGGTGAAGGTGACCGAGTCGGGCTTGATCTCCCACTTCTCGGCCAGTCCGGGCGCGGTCTTGCCGTCCTTGTCGACGGTGACAAGGCTCTCGTAGGCCACCGACAGGGCGGTGTTGGTCGCCGAGAGCACGCCCATGGCCGGGTCGAGCACTCCGGGGTCGGCGGCCAGCGCCACGGTGAAGGTGCCGGTGCCCGTGGCCGGCTGCTCCGCCGACGGGGAGCTACCGCATCCGGCGGTGAGCAGCGCGAAGGCGGCGACGGCTGCTGTCTTTCTCATGGGCGGACTCCAGAACGTGGGGGTGATGCCCCACATTCGCCCCTGGTGGCATGGCGCTGCTTCGTGCCCGGTCACGAAAAGCGCGGCCGCCGTCGTGCTAGAGCCCGAAGATCCGCATCTGCAGCAGCAGCGCGAAGCGCGCCTCGGGGTCGTGCAGGTCGAACTCGCCGATCTCGGCCAGCCGCTTGAGCCGGTAGCGGAAGGTGTTGGCGTGCACCATCACCTGCGCGGAGGCCACGTTGACGTCGCCGAAGGCGTCGAGGTAGGCGCGCAGGGTCGCCAGCAGCTGGCTGCCGTGCTCGGCGTCGTAGGCCAGCAGGCGCTGGTAGGGGCCGGTCGGGGTCTGCTCCTCCGCGGCGGCGGCGTCGGCCACCTGCAGCAGCAGCGACTCCACGTGCACGGCCGAGTAGTCGGCGGCCTGGCCCGACGTGCCCCTGGTCTGCAGCACGCGCAGCGCCCGGTCGGCGTCGACCCTGGAGCGTGCCACCTCGGCCAGGTGGTGGGCCAGGCGCCCGACGCCGACGTTGGCCTCGTAGCGGGGGGCCACGCTCGACAGGAAACTCTCGGCCACCTTGACCGCCCGCTCGTCGGAGTGGCTGGGCAGGATGGCGTAGGCGACCGTGCCGACCAGCGCGGCCGCGGCCTTGGGATGGATGGAGCCGACGTGCAGGGCCAGCGCGTCGCAGAAGCGCTGGCGGTCGCTCTCGCGCTTGGCCAGGTCGGCCTCCTGCGGCTGGGTGAGCTGGGCGGCCAGGACGCACAGGCGCTCGGTGGCCAGGCCCAGCCTGCCGGCCGCCTCGGCCGCGCCCTGGCCTCCGGCGAGCACGGTCGACAGCAGGTCGGCGCGCAGCCGCCGCTGGGTGTCGGCGCCGGCGCGCTCGCGCAGCAGCCGCAGCGCGACGATCTTGGCGGCGTCGGTGAGGGCACGCTGCCGCTGCTCGCTGAGCGGCTCGTGGACCGCCGCCCAGATGGAGCCGAGGATCTCGTCTCCCGACCGTACGGCTATCGCCACACGGTTCATGCTGTCGCCGTCGAGCTCCATGTAGATCGGCTCGCGGCTCTGGTACAGCTGCTTGAACAGGCCGCGCTCGAAGAGCATGCGCTGGTACTCCTCGGGCACCTGGCGCCCGAGCACCGTGGCGATGCGTCCGGCGTCGGCCTCCTCCTGGCGGGTGGAGAAGGCCAGCACGCGCGCCGAGCGGTCCTCGATGGTGACGGGCGCGTCGAGCAGCGCGCACACCGCGTTGGCCAGGCTGAACAGGTCGTCCTGCGGCTCCTCCTCCAGCTCGCCCTCGGCCAGCAGCGTGCGCAGCAGGGCCGAGACCTGCGACCAGGAGGCGGCCCTGGTCAGGCCGAGCACCGTGGTGCCGGTGCTCGCCGCCGCCTGCCGTACGCCGTCGTCGACGTCGACGGGCTGCTTGACCACCAGCCCGGCGGCGGACGGCGTGAGCGCGAGCAGCTCGTGGATGCGCGAGGCGCTCTCGACCCCGACGGCCAGCAGCAGCGAGCCCGCCGGGGGCGCCAGATCGTCGAGCGGGTCGTAGATGTGCACGCCGGTGACCTCGGTGTCGGGGTCACCGGCGGCCACGGCCACGTTCAGCACAGTGCTGCCCAGGTCCTCCAGGATCCTGCGCAGGCTGGCTCGCGGCCGGGTGCTCATCGCGTCAAGATACACGCAACCTGTCCACTGCCTCGCGGGCGGCCCTGCCGATCGCCCGGTCGGCCTCCGGGTCGCGGAAGCCGAAGTGGCCGGAACGCACGAACACCGCGACGGCGTACCTCTTGCCGTCGGGGTACTCCACCACGCCCACCTCGTTGCGCACGCCCCACAGGGTGCCGGTCTTGCCCGAGACCTTCACCTCGTCGGGGAAGCCCGAGGCCAGGCGGTGGGGCCAGACCTGGTTGCCCATGATCGTGCGCACCTCGGCGCACGCCTCGGCGGGGCCCGCCTCGTCGCGCCAGATGAGGCCGAGCAGCGTGGTCATCTCGCGAGGGGTCCCGCTGGTGGTGCGCTCGGGGTCGCGCACCGCGCAGTCGCGGATCAGGTCGTCGGTGATCTCCTCGAGCGGGAAGTCGATCTGGGCGAACAACTCCGCGCACCCGCCGATCAGGTGGGTCCGCTTCAGGCCGAGGTCCCGCAGGGTGGCGTTGACGTTGTCGCATCCGACGCGCCTCAGCAGCACGTCGGTCGCGGCGTTGTCGCTCATCGTCATCATGAAGTGGGCCAGGTCGCGCAACGTCAGGGAGACGTCGTCGGCGCAGCCCGAGGTGCCGATGCCGCCGTCCTTGTCGCGCTCGGTGACCGTCAGGCGCTCGGTGCGGTCGATGAGCCCCTCGGCCGCCTGGCGGGCGTACTCCAGCGCGATCGGGATCTTGAAGACGGAGGCGAGCACGACCAGGTCGTCGGCGCGCTCGCCCGTCTCCGCCTCCCCGTCCACGTCACGCGCGTGGACGAAGATCTCATACACGGGGCAGTGCCCTGCTGTTGTGCAGGTAGGCGGCCTGGCCGTCGCGCACGACGAAGGAGACCGTCTCGTGCCGGCCCTCCTCGGCCTCGACGGCGACGAAGGTGTCGTCGGCGAGGTGCACGTAGCGGGCGACCTTGCCCTCCTGGCCCATGCTCTTCATCAGCTCGCCGGGGATCAGGGCGACCTCCAGCTCGGCCCCGGCGGCGCTGACCTCGTAGGCCATCTGCGGGCCCTGGTAGCGGCCCGCGTACACCGAGGCGTCGAACGCGCCGGGGCTCGCCGGAGGCACGGGCTGCGCGGGCAGCCTGAGCCCGGTCAGCTCCTCGATCAGCGGCACGGCCAGCTCCACGATCAGGCCCGTCGCGCCGCCGCCGTTGACGGTCAGCGCGATCGACAGGTCGCTGCCGGGCACCACGCGCCAGAACGTCGACTGCCCGGGGGTGCCGCCGTCGTGGCCGTAGCCGCCCCAGTCGAACAGCTCGAAGCCCAGGCCCCAGCGGTCGCCCAGCATGCCGTGCCGGATCGGGACCTCGACCTGCGTGGTGAGCATCGCCTCGACCGTCGCCTCCGACAACACGCGGGTGCCGTCCTCGGCGACGCCTCCGGCCAGGAACATGCGGCCGAAGCGGACCAGCTCGCGCGGCGCCAGGCAGAACGTCGAACCGGCTGGGGCGTTGGAGCGCGGCATCTGCCACTGCGGATAGACCTGGTTGTCGGGGCCGATGTGCCCGGCCGAGGCGCGGAAGAGCACCGCCTCCTCGCCGAACAGCGCCGCCTGCGTCACCCCCAGCGGGGTGATCAGGTGGTCGCGCAGCGCCTGCTCCCACGTGGTGCCGCGCAGGCGCGCCACCAGCGCGCCGAGCACGCAGTATCCGGCGTTGCAGTAGGAGAACAGCTCGCCAGGCGCGTGCACGTGGCCGGCGTCCTTCAGGAAGCCCAGATACCTGTCGAGGCAGTCGTCGCCGCGCCCGGTGTCCTCGAACAGGTCGCCGTCGAAGCCGCCGGTGTGGGTGAGCAGGTGGCGCACGGTGATGTGGCCCTGCACCGGGAAGTCGGGCAGGTAGGCGACGACGGTCTCGTCGAGGTCGACCAGGCCCTCCTCGGCCAGCTGCATGACCAGCGCCGCCGTCCACACCTTGGTGGTGGAGCCGACCTGGAAGACGCTGTCGGGCGTGGCCAGCACGCCGGTGCGGGTGTTGAGCACGCCGGACGCGGCCTCGTGCAGCTCGCCGCCGTGCCACACGGCTATCGCCGCGCCGGGCACGCCGTGCTTGTCGACCGCGTCGTTGAGGCGCTTCTGCAGGTTCACGCCGTCTCCTTCTTGGGGGTGGCCCGCACGCCGAGGTGGAGGTACGGCGCGCCGTCGGGCAGCTGGTAGAAGACTCCGGACAACCACTGGGGGTCGCCCTCGCGGCGGCCCACGAAGGTGGTCTCGTCGACCGGGACCATGGTCATCTCCCAGCCCGGCGAGAGCTCGGCCAGGGCGCCCGTCGACTCGGCGACGAGCTTGACGCCTCCCTCGGCCTCGGTGATGGTCATGGTGACGCCGACCCGCTCGTACACGCCGGTGTACCGGGTGACGTCGACCTCGACCGGCTCGGCGGGCGGCGTCAGCCTCGGCGGCACGGTCAGGCCGTCGAGCTCGGCGAACAGCTCGGTGGCCACCGCGTGGGTGAAGGCGCCCGAGTGGCCGCCGTTGGAGGTGACGCACACGACCGTGCCGGTCTCGGGCACCACCCAGAACATGGTGTGCTGGCCGATGGTGTTGCCGCCGTGCGAGATGACCCGCTTGCCGTCCCAGGTGTCCAGGATCCAGCCGACGCCCCAGTGGCTGCCCAGGGCGTGCGGGTCGGGGATGGCGACCTGCGGCTCCCACATCGCCTCGGGCTGCTTGAGCAGCTCGGTGCCCAGGTGGGCGCGGCCGAAGGCGACCACGTCGGCGGGGCGGGCGCAGATCAGCCCGGCCGGTCCCGCCGAGCGCATGAGGCCCCAGATCGGGGCGGGCGCGCCGCCCTCGACGTGGCCGGTGGCGGCGCGGAAACGCAGCACGTCCTCGGGGAGCGTCCACGTGTGGGTGAGCCCGAGCGGCTCCAGGATCTGCTCCCTGAGCGCCTGGTCCCAGACCTTGCCGGTCAGGCGTTCCACGATGCGCCCGGCGATGATGAAGCCGGAGTTGCAGTAGGACTGGGTGACGCCCAGCGGGTGGTTCTGCTCCAGGTCGGCGCAGGCCGCCACGTACTTCTCGACGCAGTCGTCGCCGCGGCCGGTGTCGAGGAACAGGTCGCCGTCGATGCCGCTGGTGTGGCTGAGCAGGTGGCGCACGGTCACCTGCTCGGTCACCTCGGGGTCGGCCACCTCGAACTCGGGCAGCAGCTGCTTGACCGGGGTGTCGAGCGTGAGCAGGCCCTGCTCGGCCAGCAGCATCAGCTGGGTGGCGGTCCAGACCTTGGTCACCGAGCCGATCTGGAAGAGCGAGTCGGTGGTGACCTCCACCCCGGTGCTGGTGTTGAGCACGCCGGCGGCGTACTCGTGCAGCTCGCCCTGATGCCAGTAGGCCAGGTTCGAGCCCGGGACCTCGTATTCGGCGATCAGCTCTGCGAGCCGGTGACCCATTGCTCCAGCCACTGGACGATCCTTTCGTTGTAATCGAAACGGTGCGAGGGGCGGCCATTGAGGATGAACAGGTGCGAACCGCCCGGGTAGCGCACCAGGCGCGCGGGAACACCCTGCTCGCGCAGCGCCGCGAACCACTGCTCGGCCTGGCCGACCGGGCAGCGGTCGTCGTTCTCACCCTGGAGGATCAGGGTGGGGGTGGTCACCTTCGCCACGTGGGTGAACGGTGACTGGCGGACCAGGTCGCCCTGGAGCTCGTGCAGTTTCAGGTACAGCCCGGCGTCCGAGGTGCCCGACATGCTCGTCAGGTCGGTGACGACGCCGCCGGGGATCGCCGCCTTGAACCTGTCCGTCCGGCCGGTCAGCCAGCACGTCATGTAGCCGCCGTAGCTGTAGCCGGTCACCGCCAGCCGCTCGGGATCGGCGATGCCGTCGGCGACCAGCTCGTCCACCGCCGACAGGAAGTCGTCCTGGTCGGCCAGGCCCCACCCGCCGAGGGCGGCGGTGTAGAACTCCTCGCCGTACCCGTCGCTGGCGCGCACGTTCAGCGTCAGCACCGTCCAGCCCTGGGCGGCCAGGACCTGGTGGTAGAGGTGCACGCCGTCGAAGTCGGGCGCCCACGCGTTGTGCGGGCCGCCGTGGATGTCGAGCAGCAGCGGCGAGCGGCCCGCCGTCGCGGGGTCGCGCAGCACGAAACCCTCGACCCGGGTGCCGTCGGGCGCGGTGAAGGTGCGGGTGCGCGCCTTGACCAGCTCGACGCCGTCCAGGGCGTAGTCGGTGAGCTTCTCGCCGTCGAGGTGGACGTCGCCCGAGCTGAGCGGGGTGGAGGCCACGTAGGCGATGCTCTGGCCCGCGACGCTGACGCCGGAGATCGTCTGGTCGCCGTCGAGGAGCTTGGCCGCCTTGCCGTCGGCCAGGCCGTACAGGTGGGTGCGGCCCCTGTCCCTGGCGCAGAAGAGCAGCTCCTCGCCGCGCAGCGACGGCGGGGCGCCCGGGTAGCCGGGGCCGCCGACCATCACGTTGCGGTCGAGGCCGGTCTCGATCTCGCCGTGCTCGTCGAACAGGCGCACGTGGCCGGAGGGGCCTCCGCGCAGGCCCGCGACGACCAGGCGCTCGCCGAGCCACCAGGCGGCCATCGCGATCAGCTCGGGCCCGGTGAGGCACTCCGGCGCGGGCGGCTCGCCGCCCTCCTCTTCCGCGTCACCGGCCTTCGCCTCGCCCTGCCGTACCGGCACCGCGTAGACCGCGCCGCCCACCACCAGGTCGCGGTCGGGCGCCATGCTGGAGACGAACGTCAGCCTGGCGCCGCCCGGCTCCCACGACGGCTCGCCCGCGTGGAAGTCTCCCGAGGTGACCTGCGTGCTCTCGCGCGTGGCCACGTCGACCACGAACAGTTGCGCCGTCAGCCCGCGCAGCAGGCCGGTGCCGTCGGCCTTGTAGTCGAGGCGGTCGGCCACCACCGGGGCATGCGGGTCGAGGGAGCCGCTGGGGCCGCTGTACGCGATGCGCGTGCCGTCCGGCGACCACACGGCCGCCCCGGCGCCCAGCGGCGCCTTGGTCAGGACCGTCGCCTCGCCCCCGTCCATCGGCAGAAGGTGGAGCTGGGCGGCGCCGTCGACCGGGCGCAGGAAGGCCAGCGTGCGGCCGTCGGGCGACCAGCGCGGCGCGGTGCCGTCGGCCAGCTTGCGGGGCGCGCGGCCGGGGGCGGCCAGCCAGATCTCGGTACGGTTCGCGTCGGCCTCCCGATCGGCCGTCGTCAGGGTGTAGGCGACCGCGTCGCCCGTGGGGCTCAGACGCGGGTCGGCGGGCGTCGCTAGGCGATAGAGGTCATCCAGGGTGAGGCGGCGCATGGTCGAACCGTATGGCCCCGTTCCTGATGGTTCTTCGGAGCCGCGCACGAAGGACGCGGCCCATCGTTGTGCCGTCCCCCTAACCGTGGTCAGGGGATGAGGGAGACGCCGGGGAAGCGAGGGTCGCTGCCCTCGAACAGCCGGGTCGCCTTGCCGCGCAGGTGCAGGTCGAAGAAGGCCGCCACGTAGGCGCGCTGGGCCGCCACCGACCGTCCCGGGTCGGCCATGCCCACGAAGTCCGCGAGCGGCACCCCCGGCACCCGCGCCGCCACCTGCGGCAGCAGCGCCTGCAGGTCGGTGAACGAGCCGTGGGCGGCGCCCTTGAACCGCAGCTCCCGCTTCCACCCGGTGGAGGCCCGCCAGAACGACTTCCAGCTCGGCTCGGACTCGCGCGTGTGCGTCTCGGCCGCCAGCTGCATGAACGGCCTGGCCACGCCGCGCTCGGCCACCTCGCCGACGTAGGCGCCGTCGAGGTTGACGCCCGCGTCCACCCGCCGGTCGTCGCGGGTCAGCTGCGCGGCGACCGAGCCGCCGAGCGACTGCCCCAGCGCCCCGACCCGCGTCATGTCGGGCGCGCCGGGCATGCCCACGGGCACCGCGCCGATCCCGCGCCCCCGGGCCAGCACGCCGACCTGGTCCAGGACGAAGCGCATGTCGGCCAGGCGGGCCCGCGCGTGCTTGGCCAGCAGTTTCTCGATGACCTCCGGCGTCAGCTTCGCGGGCAGCGGCAGGGCGCGCACCAGCCGGCGGCCGGGGAACTCCACCTGGTCGGCCTCGTAGGTGTGGTCGACCGTGACGACCAGGTACCCGCGCGAGGCCAGGTCCTCGACCAGGGTCGTGCCCAGCGTGCGCGGGCCGCCGTCGCCCGAACCGAACAGCACCACCGGCAGCCTGCCCGCCCGCCGCTCGACCGGCGCGCCCACGCGGGCCGTGGTGCGCGTGCCCGCCCAGTCGACGGCGCCCTTGCCGATGCCCATGGGCGGGGCCGAGTGACGGTCCCAGTCGGCGGCGGCCAGCGGGGACATGTGGGGGGCGCGCGGCCCGCCGCCCGGCTTCGCCGGATACCACAGGCTGACCATCAGTTCCCGGTACGGCCTGGCGCGCACCAGGGGGTCGGGCCGCGAACGGTCGACGAGCCGCACGGCCACGGTCCCGACCGGGTACGGTCCCCCGGGCGCCGGCAGGCTGACCCTGACCGGCTCCTTGACCTGCGCCGCCGCCGGGACCGCGACAACCGGGAGGACGGCCACGACCAGTGCGGCGAGTTTGAACGACATGAGAGCTCCTCGAACGGAATCGACGTCCGACGAGGCTGGCACCCGGCGTCGCCGGCGGGCCAGCTGCTCAGGTCTCGTCCCCGCCTGCGACTTCCGGATGACGCTCCTCCCCGAGGAGGAGCGGGAACGCCCCGCTCACCCGCCTAGGGTGAAGATCATGAGACCAGCCGACGTCCCGGCGGCCCGCCTCGCCCTGCCGGCCGACACGCTCCTGGCCGCCGCCCTGTTCCTGGTCACGCTGGGACCGGGCCAGGTGCTCTCGGGCCCGCCGTGGCTGCCGGCGCTGCAGGTCGCGCTGGTGGCCCCGCTGGCCTGGAGGAGGCGGGCTCCCCTGGCCGTGCTGGGCACGATCGGCCTGGCCGCCGCCGTCCAGTGGGCGCTCGACGTGCAGCTTCCCGCCGACGCCGCGCTGCTGGTGGCCCTCTACACGGTCGCCGCGCACCGCCCGTGGCGTCACGCCCTCGTGGCGACAGCCGCCGTCGGGGCCGGAGCCGTGCTCGCCGCCGCCCGCTGGGCGCCACCCGGCCGGCTGCCCTTCGCCGTGGCCGCCCTGGGCGCCATGACCGCCGCCGCCCTCATGGCCGGCCGATGGACCCGGGTACGGCAGGCGCACGTGGCCTCCCTGGAACGCGACCGCGAACATCGGGCCCGGCTGGCGGTGGCGGAGGAACGGGCGCGGATCACCCGCGACATGCACGACATCGTCACCCACAACCTGTCGGTGATGGTGGCGCTGGCCGACAGCGCCCTGCACGTCCGCGCCACCGCCCCGGGCCTGGCCGAGGGGGCGATGGAGCAGATCGCGACGACGGGGCGGCAGGCTCTGCAGGACATGCGCCGCTCCCTGGGCGCCGAGGCCGCGCCGAGCCAAGCGGCGCCGGGCATCGCCCAGCTCGGCGCCCTGGCCGAGCGGATGCGCGCGGCCGGGCTGGCGACGAGCGTCCACGTGACGGGCACCGTCGCGGCGGTCCCGGCGGCGGCGCAGGTGACGATCTACCGGGTGGTTCAGGAGGCGCTGACGAACACGCTGCGGCACGCGCCCGGAGCCCGCGCCGTCGTGCGGCTCACGTTGTCGCCGGACCGCGCCGAGATCGAGGTCACCGACATGCGCTCCCCGGCCGCGCCCGCCGGTTCCAAGGCGCACGACCCCCATCCCTCGGCCTCGAACCTCGACGCGACTCCCCTCCCCCGCACCGCGGGCCACGGGCGGGGGATCGCGGGCATGCGGGAGCGGGTGGCCATCTACGACGGCTCCCTGCACGCCGGGCCGGTGCCGGGTGGGTGGCGGGTGCTGGCCGTCCTGGAGCTGGGTGAGCCGCGATGATCACGCTCCTCGTCGCCGACGACGAGCCCCTCCTGCGGACCGCCTTCCGGATGATCCTCGACGCCGAGCCCGGCATGGAGGTGGCGGGCGAGGCCGGTGACGGCGAGCAGGCCGCCCGGCTCGCCTGGCGGCTGCGCCCCGACGTGGTCCTCATGGACGTGCGCATGGCCGGGATGGACGGCATCGAGGCCACCCGCCGCATCGTGCGCGACAGCCCCCGCTCCCGCGTACTCATCCTGACCACCTTCGACCTGGACGAGTACGCCTTCGCCGGGCTGAACGCAGGAGCGTCCGGATTCCTGCCGAAGAACACCCGCCCAAAGGACCTGCTGGACGCGATCCGCCATGTCGCCGCGGGCGAGGCGGCGCTGTCCCCGCGTGTCACCCGCCGCGTCCTGGAGCGGTTCGCCCCGCACATGCGTCCGGAGCCCGCCGCCCGTGACCGGCGGCTGGCGTCGCTGACCGCGCGCGAGCACGAGGTGCTGGCCCACGTGGCGCGCGGGTTGTCGAACGCGGAGATCGCCGCGGCCATGCACCTGGCCGAGGCCACGGTCAAGGCGTACCTGAGCCGTGTCCTGGACAAGCTCGGCCTGCGCGATCGCACCCAGGCGGTGGTCTTCGCCTACGAGAACGGCATCGCCCGCCCCGCCTCCTGACGGTTGCCCCGGCGCGGGGGCGATGCCTACTCTGAAGGGAGCGTGCGAGGGCGCTGCCAGTCCGCGGGCAGGGATTTTCCCACCTCGACGGGCACGTCGGCGTATTCGACAGGACCAACCTCTTTCCGGCCGGGCGAGCGGACACCGGCGACGAAGGAGGTTGCCATGGCCGACCGTCATTTCGAGCTGCCCGCCCACCCGAACCTGGAGTTCTACCGCAAGCGGGCCAAGCACCTGCACCACGCCCACACCTCCGGAGACCCCGAGGCCGCGGCCCAGGTCCGCGACGTTCTGGGCGGGCGCGCCGCCGGACGGTTCCTGCTCAGCGACGCCCAGTTCGTGCTCGCCCAGGAGCACGGCTTCAGGACCTGGGCCGAGTTCCGCGCCCACGTCGAGGGCCGCGCCGGCATCGAGGACCGGCCGGTCTCCCGCCTCATGGGCGTCAGGCCTGGAGTGTACGACTCGATGGCGGCGCTCCTGCTCGCCGAGGTGCGCCGCGACGACCCGGGCGCGCTGCGGCGGCTGCGCGCCTACGTGCCCCGGCACGCCGCCGCGACATCCGGCGCCGCCGCCGGGCTCACCGACACGCGGCTGATCATCGCGCGGGAACTCGGCTTCCCGACCTGGCGCGAGCTCGTGGCGTTCACCGAGAAGTCCCAGCGCGACCTCGGCGAGCGGCGCGACCGGCAGCGGCTGCTGCGCCGCGAGGCCGGGGCCGTCCTGTCCGGCGACCTCGATCTCCTGACCGGCCTGACGCCGCAGCAGGCCGACACCCTGCTGCACATGGTCGCGGGCCCCGAAGCTCCGGACGGCACCAGGTTCGGCAAGCACCTCGGCGCGCCGCATCCCGCGGTCGCCGTGCTGGTCGCCAAGGCCACCGACCTGGATCTCCCCCTGGCCAGGGCGGCCTGCTTCGACCGGGTCGACCTGGTGCGGCTGCTGCTCGGGGCGGGCGCCGATCCGGCCTCCCGCGCGCGGGGCGTCACCGCGCTGGAGAACGCGATCTACCACAACCACACGGCGGTGGTCGACCTGCTGGCCGAGCGCGTGATCGCCCCGCGGGCGCTGTGGACCTACGCCGCCTGCGGCCGGCTCGACCTGGTGCGAGCCTGCTTCGGCCCGGACGGCGCCCTCCTGCCGGGCGCCGCGCCGTCGCGCCCCGATCTGGCCGACACCGGCGCGGGCTTCCCCTCCCGGCTGCCGCCCTCCGACGACCCGGCGGAGACCGTGGGCGAGGCGTTCGTCCATGCCTGCCAGCACGGCCGGGTCGAGGTGGTGCGCTGGTTCCTCGACCACGGCGTGCATCCCGACGTGGCTCCCTACCTCGGGCGCACCGGCCTGCACTGGGCGATCCAGAGCGGCCGGCCGCGCGTGGTCCGGCTGCTCATGGAACGCGGCGCCGACCCGTCCGTGCGCGACGACCTCCTGCGGCTCGACGCCGCCGGATGGCTGGGCATCGCCTTCGCCGGCCGCCCGGACGATCCCGTGGCAGGGCGGCTCCGCGACCTGGTCCGGCCACGGTGAGCCGCCTGGCTCAGAAGTCGAAGGTGTCGATGTTGCCCTTGTCGAAGACGAACGGGTCGCCCAGGAGCACGGTGCCGTCCTTGCCGACGGTGTAGTCGCCGAGCTTGCCCGCGGTGAACGTCTCGCCCTCCTTCCCGGTGATCAGCCCGGAGGCGAGCGCCGCCCCGGCGTAGGCGGCCAGGTAGCCGAGGTCGGCGGGGTTCCACAGGGCGAAGGACTTGACGGTGTCGTCCTTGACGTAGGCGCGCATCTGGTTCGGCGTCCCGAGCCCGGTCAGCTGGACCTTGCCCTTGTACTCCGAGCCCGACAGGTATCGGGCCGCCGCCGCGACGCCCACGGTGGTCGGCGAGATGATGCCCTTCAGGTTCGGGTGCGAGGCCAGCAGGCCCTGCGCCTCCTGGAAGGACTTCTGGTCGTCGTCGTCGCCGTAGACCGTGGTGACGAGCTTGAGCTTGGCGTACTCCGGCTTGCCCAGCTCGGTCTTCATCATCTCGATCCAGGCGTTCTGGTTGGTGGCGTTCGCGGTGGCGGACAGGATCGCGATCTCCCCGCCGTCCGGGCCGACCGCGTCGGAGATCAGCTTGATCTGGGAGGCGGCGATGCCCTCGGCGCTGGCCTGGTTGATGAACAGGTCGCGGCAGGTCGGGTTGGTGTCGGAGTCGTAGGTGACGACCTTGGCGCCCGCCTGGCGGGCCTCGGTGAGCGCGCCGCAGATGGCGTCCTTGTCGTTCGCCGACACCACGATCACATCGGTGCCCTGCTGCGAGAGCGTGTTGATGTAGCTGACCTGGGCCGACGGGCTGGCCTCCGAGGGGCCGGTCTGGCTGTAGACGCCCTTGAACTCCTCGACGGCGGGCTTGCCGCCCTTGTTGTCGCTGGTGTCGAAGTAGGGGTTGTTGACCTGCTTGGGCAGGAAAGCGATCTTCAGTCCCTCCTTGATCGTGGTCCCGGCGGGAGCGGAACCACCCGGGGAGGGCTGGGTCGCGGGCTGTTCCTGGCTCGCGCATCCGGCGAGGGCAAGGCTCAGCGCTGTGAGAATCGCCAGGGCACTCCTCGCTGCCATGATGTGTCCTTTCTGGCTCGGAGCTTGACGACGACGTTGGGTCCCACGACGGAGACGATCAGCAGGGATCCGGTGATGATGGTGAGGGTGTTGGCGGGCACGTCGGCCAGTTGCAGGGCGTTGCGCAGGGTGCCGAGCAGGATCACCGCGGCCAGGACGCCGGCCAGGCGCCCCCTGCCGCCGAAGATCGAGACGCCGCCCAGCAGCACGGCGGCGATCACAGCGAGTTCGAGCCCGGTGCCGTTGTCGGCGCGGGCGCTGGCGTAGCGCAACGTCCAGAACACGCCGGCGAGCGCGGACATGGCGCCGGTGGCGACGAAGAGCCAGAACTTGGTGCGCCTGACGGAGATGCCGGTGAAGCGGGCGGCCTCGGCGTTGTTGCCCATGGCGTACAGGCCGCGGCCGATCGGCGTGGCGTGCAGCACGACGCCGAATCCGGCGGCCAGCACCGCCACCACGATGATCATCCACGGGATCGTCAGCCCGGGGATGGGGGCGATCGCGGCGCTCGCCCACTCCGGCGGGTAGTCGGCCACCGCGCGGTCACCGAGGATGACGTAGGCCAGGCCGCGGTAGAGGGCGAGCGTGCCGATGGTCACGGCGAGCGACGGCAGCCCGAACCCGGTCACGAACAGGCCGTTGACCGCGCCGAGCAGCGCCCCCAGCAGCAGGGCGGCGGCGACCAGCACCGGCAGCGAGGTGACGCCCCACACCCACAGCTGGCCCATGGTCGCGCAGGTCAGGCCGAGCACGCTGGCGACCGACAGGTCGATCTCGCCGGTGATGACGACCAGCGTCATCGGCAGGGCGATGAGCGCGATCGGGATGACCTCCAGCGAGACGAACCGCCAGAACCGGGGGCTGGCCACCCCCTCGATCGCCAGGGCGCCGACCGCGACCACGACGACGAGGGCGACCACCACCACCGCGTCCCACGACGCGAGCCCTCGGACCAGGCGTCTCATCGGCCGCCCCTGTCCACCACGACCACGCCTCTCATCGGCCGCTCCTCAGCGTCCTGGCCAGCCGTACGGCAAGCGCCCTGTCGAGCCCGATGGCGGCCAGGATCAGCGCGCCCACGCTCGCCCGCTGCCAGAAGGGGCTCACCCCGAGCGCCGGAAGGGCGCTGCCGATGGTGGTGAGCAGCAGCGCCCCGATCGCCGCGCCGTACACCGATCCGCTGCCGCCGAAGATGGCCACGCCCCCGACGACCACGGCGGCCACCACGTTCAGCTCCAGGCCGGTCCCGGCGTTGGCGTCGAGCGTGCCGAACCTGGCCGCGTACAGCACCCCGGCCAGCCCGGCGAGCGCGCCGGAGACGACGAAGGCCGCCAGCACCCTGCGCCCGACCGGGATGCCGGCCAGGCGGGCGGCGTCGGGGTGGGATCCGATCGCGTACAGCTCGCGCCCGCCGCGGAAGACGCGCAGGTAGTACCCGGCAGCCGCCAGGACCACGATCGCGAACATCGTCATCACGGGCGTGGTGTTGCCCATGGCCAGGAAGGCGCCCGGCATGTCGGCGGCGTTGATCTGCCGCCCCGACGCCCACGTGTAGTCGATGCCGCGGAAGACGTACAGGGTGCCGAGCGTGACCACCAGCGACGGCACCTGGACGGCGGCGATCAGCCCGCCGTTGACGGCGCCGCAGGCGGCGCCGAGCAGGACTCCGGCCACCACCGCGACGGGGATGGGCAGCCCCGGCGCCGCCACGAACAGGCTGCCGGTGGCGAAGGCCGACAGGCCCAGTACCGATCCGACCGACAGGTCCACGTTCCTGGTGATGACGACGACGGTCTGCCCCACTGCGAGGATCGCCAGGATGGTCGAGCCGAGCAGCAGGTCCTTGACGCCCTGCGAGGTCAGGAAGCGCGGGTTGACGACGGTGGTGACCACGACGAGCAGGGCCAGCGCCGCGACGATGCCCAGCTCCCTGATCACGAACAGGCGCGAGCTCTCCTGCCGCAGCCGGCGCGACGCGGCCCTGGCCAGGGTCGCGGTCATCCGGCACCGCCGTGGCCGGTGGCGGCGAGCATGACGGTCTCCTCGCCGGCCAGCGCCCGCGGGATGTCGGCGACCAGCCGTCCCTCGTGCATGACCAGCACCCGGTCGGCCATGCCGAGGACCTCGGGCAGCTCGCTGGAGATCATCAGGA
The DNA here is from genome assembly GCF_044456985.1 of Nonomuraea sp. NPDC050663. NCBI lineage: Bacteria > Bacillati > Actinomycetota > Actinomycetes > Streptosporangiales > Streptosporangiaceae > Nonomuraea > Nonomuraea sp. NPDC050663. The sequence goes on along the minus strand of NZ_JBITGL010000003.1, from coordinate 160,106 downwards.
CGGCGACGCCGCGCCCGGCGAGCTCCGACAGCAGCCGGTGCACCTCGGCCTTGGTGCCGACGTCGATGCCGCGGGTGGGCTCGTCGACGATCAGCACGCGCGGCTCGGTCGACAGCCACTTGGCCAGCACGACCTTCTGCTGGTTGCCGCCGGACAACGCCGAGACCGCCTCGTCGGGGCCCGCGCTCCTGACGCGCAGCCGCTCGCCCCAGGCCCTGGCCGCCCGCCGCTCGGCGCCGCCGGTCAGCAGGCCGAGCCTGGCCAGGGACCAGCGGCGGGCGAGGGTGGCGTTGCGCGCCACCGACAGCTCCATGACCAGGCCCTGCTGGCGGCGGTCCTCGGGCACCAGCGCCAGTCCGGCGGCGATGGCGGCGGCGGTGTCGCCCTTGCGCAGCCGCCTGCCGTCGACCAGAACCTCGCCCTCGTCGGGGCGGTCGACGCCGAACACCGCCCGCGCCACCTCGCTGCGTCCCGCGCCGACCAGCCCGGCAAGTGCCACGATCTCCCCGGCGTGCACGGTCAGGCTGACGCCGGTGAAGGCGCCGTGCCTGGTCAGCCCGCGCACCTCCAGCAGCGGCGGCCCCTTGCTCGCCTCGGTCTTGGGGTACATCTCGGCGACCTCGCGCCCCACCATCCGCCGCACCAGCTCCGCCACCGTGACCTCGGCGGCCAGGTCGGTGGAGACCAGGCGGCCGTCGCGCATCACGCTGACGCGCTCGCACAGGGCGAAGATCTCCTCGAAGCGGTGGGAGACGAACAACACCGCGCTGCCCGTCTCGCACAAGGCCCGCACCACCGCGAACAGCCGTTCCACCTCGGGTCCCGACAGCGCGGCGGTGGGCTCGTCCATGACGAGCACGCGCGCGTCGAAGGCCAGGGCCTTGGCGATCTCGACGAGCTGCTGGTCGGCGATGGACAGGCCGCGCGCGGGCCGGTCGGGGTCCATGGGCACCCCGAGCCGGTCGAACAGCTCCCTGGTCCTGGCCCGCATGGCCTTGGCGTCGATCCGTCGCAGGCCGCGCAACGGCTGGCGGCTCATGAAGATGTTCTCCGCGACCGACAGGTCGGGGAAGAGCGTCGGCTCCTGGTAGATCACCGCGATCCCGGCGGCGCGCGCGTCCGCCGGTCCCGCCAGCCGCAACTCGCGGCCGTCCATCAGCAGCGTGCCCTCGTCGGCAGGGTGCGCCCCGGCCAGGATCTTCACCAGGGTGGACTTGCCCGCGCCGTTCTCCCCGACCAGGCCGTGCGCCTGGCCCGCCGTGAGGCCGAGCCGTACGGCACGCAGGGCCTGGACCGCGTCGAAGGCCTTGCCCACGTCACGCAACTCAAGGACGACCACATGCCCTCCATCGACTGGCTGGGCAAATCGTTTTAATTTGCAGAACGTAAATCGGCGACGCATAGGTGTCAAGGACGGTTAAATCGTTTCACTCACGGGAATATCCGTTGCGCCCCACCAGTTGATCCGGGCACTATGACGCTCATGTTCCGCTACACGCTCCCGACCACCGCCGCAGCAGCGGCCGGTGTGTTCGAGCGTGCCTGCGACGGCCTGGAGCGCTGACCCTTCCTCGTAAGTCCTGATGTGACCCGGCGAGGGAGGGTTGACCGACCCGCCCACGGGTCACGACACCTCAGGCTTCCAAGGAAAAGGAACATGACCAAGCAGGCTTACGTCCGCAACAAGCCGCACCTCAACATCGGCACCATGGGTCACGTCGACCACGGCAAGACCACGCTGACCGCGGCCATCACCAAGGTCCTCAGCGAGCGGGGCGGGGCGACGTACACGCCGTTCGAGCGGATCGACCGGGCGCCGGAGGAGGCGGCCCGCGGGATCACGATCAACATCTCGCACGTCGAGTACGAGACCGCCACCAGGCACTACGCCCACGTCGACATGCCCGGCCACGCCGACTACGTGAAGAACATGATCACGGGGGCGGCGCAGCTCGACGGCGCCATCCTCGTCGTCTCGGCGCAGGACGGCATCATGCCGCAGACCCGCGAGCACGTGCTGCTCGCCAAGCGGGTCGGGGTCGAGCACCTCGTCGTCGCCGTCAACAAGGCCGACGGCGCCGACCCGGAGCTGACCGACCTGGTCGAGCTGGAGCTCAGCGAGCTGCTGGCCGCGCACGGCTACGACGAGGTGCCCATGGTCCGGGTCTCAGGGCTGCAGGCGCTGGCCGGCGACCCGCAGTGGGTGACCTCCATCGAGGCGCTGCTGCGGGCGGTCGACGACCACATCCCCGTGCCCGAGCGGTACGTGGACGCGCCGTTCCTCATGCCGGTCGAGAACGTGCTCACGGTCACCGGCCGGGGCACGGTCGTCACCGGCGCCATCGAGCGCGGCACCGTCCGCGTCGGCGACACGGTCGAGGTCGTCGGCTTCCGCGAGCCGTACTCCGCGGTCGTGACGGGGGTCGAGACCTTCGGCAAGACCATGGAGAGCGGCCAGGCCGGCGACAACGCCGCCGTGCTGCTGCGCGGCGTCAAGCGCGAGCAGGTACGGCGCGGCCAGGTGCTGGCCGCCCCGGGCAGCCAGCGGGCCCGCACGGCCTTCACCGCCCGGATCTACCTGCTCACCGCCGAGGAGGGCGGCCGCCGCACGGCGGTCGGGCCGGGCTACCGGCCGCAGTTCTACCTGCGCACCACCGACGTGCCGGGGCGGCTCGACCTGACGGGTCCCGCCGAGCCGGGACAGACCGTGGAGGTGCGGGTGGAGCTGGGCAAGGCCGTCGCCGTCGAGGCGGGGCTCGGCTTCGCGCTGCGCGAGGGCGGCCTCACCGTCGGCGCGGGCACGGTGCTCGAAGTGCTCGACTGAACGACGGCCCGGTGCTCGGCGTCTACGGCTGAACACCACCCACCCCGAGGCCGGGTCCCTTACACAGGGGCCCGGCCTTCCACTGTCACGCCTCGCGTCTGGTGGCGGGCCCTCTGCTCAACCGCCGTCCCTGACCACGGGCCCTCTGCTCAGCCGCCGTGCCTGGTCGCGGGCTTGACCAGGCCCAGCCATCGCGCCGCCTCGTCCCCCGGCAGCTCGCGCTCCAGGGTGATCGCCGGGCGCATCATCGGATAGGCCCGCCCGAGGTTCCAGGTCCGCAGGTACGGCGAGGCGTCCAGCACGACGACGCGCCGCCCGTCCAGGACCGGGATGTCGGCAGGCACGCCCTCGTTCCAGATCCACCGGCCGTCGGCTCCGACGAGGTTGAACCGCCCCTGGATGGCCGAGACCGGCTCCATCGGCCCGTCCGTCGCCGCCGACACCCAGACGGGCGCGGGCGGGGCCCCGTCGAGCAGGCCGGGGCCGACGAGCGTGTGCATCAGCAGGGTGTGCAGCTGGTAGTTGTGCCCGATGCCGCCGATGACGACGTCGAAAGCGCGGCCGCTCGCCCGTTCCAGCACCACCAGCCGCTCGCCGTCGAGGACCGCCATCAGCCCGGTCAGGCACCACAGATCCGGCCGGTCCTCGGCTATCGCCGCGACCGCGGCGGCCAGGCGCGGCCGTCCGGCGAGATCGGCCCTGAGCTCGGGCGACTGCTGCAGGAGCGTGGCGGCCGGCATGCTCCACCTCTCGGCGACCGACCAGGCGACGACCAGTTCCTGCGCCTCGTCCCGCGAGATCCGCTGCTTCGGGCGGCGCAGGAGGCCACCGCTCAGCGTCCTGATCAGCGCCGCCGTCCTCCGGTCGTCCTGCGGCGGGTCGGGAAGCTCCTTGCCGCTGACCACGCGCCACGCCTCGGCGAATCCCGCCGCCTTCTCCAGCGTCTCCGCCAGCCCTTCCGCCACCGGCTCCACCAGGGGCCGCGGGTCGGCGCCCTTCTCGACCAGGGCGCCGCACAGCAGGGCCAGCTCGGCCCGCAGCCCCAGGGGCACGTCGGGCCGGGCGACGAACGAGCTCACCCGCCGCAGAGCCCCGGTCGTCTCGTCGGCGTCCCCGCCCTGCGCGGCCTCGAACAGGGACTGGATGGCGGCCAGGACGGCGCCGGGGTCCTGGGCGGCGAGCGCGTCCGCGAGGGCGTCGCATCGCCGGTCGAGCATCAGGAACCGGCCTTGCGGCTGTAGTACAGGTTGAGCCTGTCGCCCACCGCCTCGGAGAACCTGGCCAGCTCGCGCACCTTGTTGCCCTCGAAGTCGATCACCCGGAAGTCGGTGTCGGACCAGCAGGTCAGATGCTCCTCGTCGTACCAGCCGCTCTGGAAGGTGCACGCCGAGGCGAAGCGGGTGACCTCGGCGCCCGAGGCGGTGGAGAAGATGCAGTGGCTGTTGTTGTTGCCGCCCGGGCAGTCGGTGACGAACTTCTCGCCCGACGGCGAGAAGAGCACCTCGGCCTCGCCCTCGCCGACGTTCTTCACCGTCTTGGCGAGCTTGCCGTCGGGCGAGTAGAAGCGCAGCATCTGCTTGGAGACGGTGTTGGTGATGCCGATGACGCCCTGCTGCCGGTGGTCGAAGCCGAAGTTGGTCTCCTTGTGCAGGCCCTTGATCACGCGGGGCCGTACGGGCGCGTCCGGCTGGGAGACGTCGATGATGGCGAAGCCGCTGGAGTGGAAGTCGTCGCCGACGTACTTGCCGACGTTGATGAGGATGCGGGTGCTGTCGAGCGACCAGCTCTCCACGTACGCCTGCTGGGGGGATTTGACCGTCCTGATCGAGGTGGTCCGGCCGGTGGAGTTGTCGCGCAGTTCGACGGTGTCCCAGTTGTCGCTGGTGTACTTCGTGGTGCGCAGGGCCGTGTACTTGCCGTTCGGCGACATGCGGGCGGCCAGGTAGTTGTTGTAGGCGCGGAAGGAGCCCGACGTCTTGACGTAGTCGACCCAGTCGCCGTTCTTGGTCTTCTTGTAGGAGAAGCCGAGCAGGGTGATGGGGTCGTCGGGGTGGGAGAACACGCTGGCCTTGGCGTCGGGGAGCACCACCTTGGCCAGGTCCGTCTTCGGGACGCCGGTGGCGGTGGGCTGCGGGGACTCGGTGGGAGTCGGGGTGGGGTCGGGGGTCGCCGGGGGCGCGCTCGTGGCAGCCGGGTCGCTGGGAGCCGGGGAGGTGGCGGCGACGTTCTGCTTGCCGGACTCGCCCGTGTTGTTGACCACGAAGATCACCGCGGCGACGGTGGCGACGAGGGCGACCGTCGCGGCGATCACGGCGATGAGCCAGGGGCGTTTCTTCTGCTCCTGCGGGGCGGTGGCGGGTTGCTGCCACGGTTGCGCGGGGGTTCCGTACGGCTGGCCGCCCATGCCGAAGATGTCACCGGTGCCGCCCGGGGGCTGCTGAGGCCCGCCCCCGGCGAACGCGCCGCCGCCCTGCGGCCCGCTGTAGTGGGCGGGGTTGCCCTGCTGCCCGCCGAACTGCGCACCACTCCCCTGCTGGCCCCCGAACTGCGCACCACTCCCCTGCTGCCCGCCGAACTGCGCGCCGCTGTTCTGTGCCTGCGCGGGCGCGCCGTACTGGGGGGCGTTGCCGTACTGCTGCTGCGGGCCGGTGGAGTACAGCGGCGGGGCCCCGCCCCACGGCGGCTGGCCGTACGGGGGCTGCTGGCCGTACCCGGCGGGTGGTTGCTGGGGGCCGCTGACGTGCGGCGGGCCGGGGGGCGACCACGAGGCGGGGCCCGCCGGAGCGCCCACAGGCGCGTCGGGCAGGGCGGCGCCGGGACTGTGCAGCAGCCGCATGATCACCTGCTGGGCCGTCGGCCGGGCGGCCGGGTCCTTGGCCAGGCACGCCGCCACCAGGTCACGCAGGTCGCCCTCGATCGCCGACAGGTCGGGCTGGGCGTTGAGCACCCGGTTGATCACCGCGGGCACCGAGTCGGCGAAGAACGGCGCCGTGCCGCTGGAGGCGAACGCGATCGTGCTCCCCCACGAGAACATGTCGGCCGCGGGCGAGACCATCGCGCCCATGATCTGCTCCGGCGCCATGAAGGCGGGCGTGCCCATCGGCGTCGAGGTGATCGTGGAGGTGCCCTCCAGGGCCCTGGCGATGCCGAAGTCGATCACGCGCGGCCCGTCGGAGGCGAGCAGCACGTTGCCGGGGCTGAAGTCGCGGTGCACGATGCCCGCCTGGTGGATGGCGGCCAGCGCGGTCGCGGTGCCGATGGCCAGCCGCGACAGGCTGGCGCCGGTCCGCGGGCCCTCCGCGCGCACGACGGCGGCCAGGGAAAGTCCCTCGACGTATTCGCTGGCGATATAGGGCCGGTCGTTGTGCACGCCGGTCGTGATCACCTTGGCCGTGCAGAACGGCGCCACCCGCTGCGCGACGGCCACCTCGCGGGCGAACCGCTCGGCGGCGACGGCGTCGTCGGTGAGGTGGGGGTGCAGCCATTTGAGCGCGACGAGCTGCCCTGAGGGGTCCGCGCCGAGGTAGACCACGCCCTGCCCACCCTGACCCAGGCGCCCGCGAAGTTCGTACGCACCGATTCGCTGGGGATCATCCGCGCGCAGGTCAGACACTAACGACATAGGAAGATTATTGTTGATTCGCGAGCGCCCGGTGCGCCGCCCCCGTCACGAGAGCTCCGCTTCCTGGTCGGATGCGCGAATCGTTACCCGGGCCCGACGATGGGATCACCGCATGCCGACCGGCGAACTCGTACGGCTTCGCGCCCTTGAACCGGCCGACGCCGAGCCCATGTGGCGGTGGAACAACGACCCCGACGTGACCCGCTGGATGTTCCGGCGTCACCCCGAGTCGCTGGCGCAGATCACCCGCCGCTTCGCCGCTCTGCCCGCCGAACCCGCCTTCTTCGGCATCGAGCCGCTGGGCGAGCGGCGCCTGATCGGCTCCACCCGGCTGCGCGACCTGTCCCCCGCCGACGGCAGCGCCGAACTGGACCTGAGGATCGGCGATCGCGACTTCTGGGGCCGCGGCTACGCCACCGACGCGATGCGGGTGATCTGCCGTCACGGCTTCGACGAGCTGCGGTTGCACCGCATCGCGCTGACGGTGGTGGCGGCCAACGTCGCGGCGGTCCGCGTCTACGAGAAGATCGGGTTCGTTACCGAGGGCGTCAGGCGGGCCTGCTTCCCCCGCGACGGGGTGTGGCACGACATGGTGCTCATGGGGCTCTTGGAGGGCGAGCTGCGCTAGTGGGCGCCCAGCACGTCCACGACGAAGACCAGGGTGTCGCTCCCCCGGATCCCGAGCGCGGGCACGCCGGTGCGGCCGTGACCGAGGGCGGGCGGCACCACGAAGGCGACCCTGCTGCCGACCGGCACGCCCGTGAGCGCCCGCTCCCAGCCCTTGACGACGCTGCCGTCGCCGAGCCTCACCGCCCTGGGCCAGCCGTCGGACCACGACCCCTCCACGACCCGGCCGCCGCGCCACAGCAGGCCGACGTGCTGGGTGACCAAAAGCTGCCCGGCCCTGGTCTTCGGGCCGTCGCCCTTCGTCACGATCTTGGCGGCGAAGCGCGCCGGGGCGGGTCCTGCGGGGATCACGACGCGCGGTGGGGCGCCGGGGCTGACGGTGACGCCTTCGAGCGTGCCGCCGCGGGCGTGCCCGGCCGCCGCGCCCCTGCCGTACGCGGCCAGGATGTCGACGACGTAGAGCAGTTCGTCGCCGGGGCCGACGCCCTGCGGCGGGTTGGGGCCGAACCCGTCGCCCGGCGGCAGGGCGACCACGACGCGGCTGCCCGCGCGGCGCCCGCGCAGGGCGGCGTCGAGGCCCTTCGGCAGGCTCCCGAGGCGCAGGGCGGCGGGGGCGCCGCGATCGAAGGTGGAGTCGACCACGCGGTTCTCCGCGCCGTCCCACACGTGGGCGGTGAACTGGACGACGGCCACGCTGTCGCGTCCGAGCCGGGCGCCCTTGCCGGTGGTGGGTTCGTCGACCTGCAGCGCGGTGGCGGGTTCGCCGTCGGGGAAGACGACGGTGGGGCGGGCGCCGAACGGGCCGCCGACCTCGAGCCCGCCGCCCTGCGCGGGCTGGGCGCATCCGGCCAGCAGCAGGACCGGGAGGAGCGGGGCCCAGGGGCGCATGGTTGGTGATGGTATCGGCCTATTGGACGCGTTGTCAGTCCACGCCGCGAAGAGAGCGACCGGCCCCGGGCAAGAGAACGGCCCCGGGCCGGAGCCCGGGGCCGTTCACACGATCGTCTGTCAGCCGCCGAAGAGCACGTCGACCACGAACACCAGGGTGCTCTTGGCCGGGATGCCGTTCTGCTCCTGGTCGCCGTAGCCGAGGCTCGGCGGGATCACCAGCAGCACCCGGCTGCCGGCAGGCACGTCCTTGAGCCCCTGCTTCCAGCCGGGGATGACGCCGTCGAGGCTGAACTCGGCCGACTCGCCCCGGTCCCAGCTGGAGTCGAACTGCTTGTCGGTGCCCCAGATCTTGCCCGTGTAGTGGGCCAGGACCGTGTCGGTCTCCTTGACCTTGGCGCCGGTGCCGGTGATGAGGATCTTGGAGATCAGCTCGGTCGGCGGCTTGAGGTCGGTCTTGGTGGTCAGCGTCGGGGCCTTGTCGCCGCCGGGGTTGACCACGGTGACGCCGTCGACCTTCTCGCCGGTCTCGGTGCCGCTCGCGGCGCTGGGCATCGCGGAGATCGGGTCGATCACGAACACCTGGGTCTTGTTCGGGTCTTCACCGGCCTGCTTGGCCGCCTCGGCGGCCTCCTTGCTCATCGAGTCGGGACCGACCACGGCCAGGAAGCGGCCGCCCGCCTTGGTCTTGGTGAAGCCCTCCAGCATGACCTTCGGCAGCCGGTCGTCGATCTTGATCGGCGAGGTGTCGTTGGCGGTGTAGGAGGAGATGCGCTGCTTGTTCTCCTTGCCGTCCCAGTCCCAGACCGTGTAATGGGCGTTCACGGTCTGGCCCTTGGCGAACGCCGCACCGGTGCCCGGGTTGATGATCTGGTAGGAGGAGACCTTCACCGGGTCGCCGGCAGGGAAGACCGCCTCCGGCGCGGCTCCGAGCTTCCCGTTGATCTGCAGGGAGTCTGCGGAGCCTGAGCCGCAGGCGGCGGCGAACAGCAAGGGCACAGCGGCCAGGACGGCCAGTCGGCGGCGCATGGGGTCATCCTCGGGGACAGACGGCTTCGGTCCGCGCCACACTACCGGACTTCACCGTAGGCCCCGGATAAGCGCACCTACATGCCCGCGATGAGCTTGTCCACCCTTTCGTCGACGCTACGGAACGGGTCCTTGCACAGCACGGTGCGCTGCGCCTGGTCGTTGAGCTTGAGATGCACCCAGTCGACGGTGAAGTCGCGGCGCTTCTCCTGGGCCTTGCGGATGAACTCTCCGCGCAGCCTGGCCCTGGTCGTCTGCGGCGGCACCGACTTGGCCTCGAAGATCTTCAGGTCGGAGGCCACCCGCTCGACCGCGCCGCGCTTCTGCAGCAGGTAGAACAGGCCCCGGCGGCGGTGCACGTCGTGGTAGGCCAGGTCGAGCTGCGCCACGCGCGGCGACGACAGCGGCAGGTCGTACTTCTTGCGGTAGCGCTCGATCAGCTGGTACTTGGTCACCCAGTCGATCTCGCGGCTGACCAGGTCGAGGTCGCCGGTCTCGACCGCGCGCAGGGTGCGCTCCCACAGCTCGAGCACCCGGCGGGAGACGGGGTCGCCGCCGCGCCGGTCGACGAAGTCCTTGGCCTTGGTCAGGTATTCCTGCTGGATCTCCAGCGACGACGCCTCCCGGCCGTTGGCCAGCCGGACGCGGCGACGTCCCGTCATGTCGTGGGAGACCTCGCGGATGGCCCTGATCGGGTTCTCCAGCGACAGGTCGCGCATCACCGTGCCCGCCTCGATCATGCGCAGCACCAGGTCGGTGGCGCCGACCTTGAGCAGCATGGTGGTCTCGCTCATGTTGGAGTCGCCGACGATGACGTGCAGACGGCGGAAACGCTCGGCGTCGGCGTGCGGCTCGTCCCGCGTGTTGATGATCGGCCTGGACCTGGTGGTGGCGCTCGAGACGCCCTCCCAGATGTGCTCGGCGCGCTGGGAGACGCAGTAGACGGCGCCGCGCGGCGTCTGCAGCACCTTGCCGGCGCCGCAGATGATCTGGCGGGTGACCAGGAACGGGATCAGCACGTCGGCCAGGCGGCCGAACTCTCCGTGCCGCCCGACCAGGTAGTTCTCGTGGCAGCCGTAGGAGTTGCCCGCTGAGTCGGTGTTGTTCTTGAACAGGTAGATGTCACCGGCGATGCCTTCTTCGCGCAGCCGCTTCTCCGCGTCGACCAGGAGCCCCTCGAGGATGCGCTCGCCCGCCTTGTCATGGGTCACCAGTTCGATGACGTTGTCACACTCGGGGGTTGCGTACTCGGGATGGCTGCCCACGTCGAGATACAGGCGTGCGCCGTTGCGGAGGAAGACGTTGCTCGATCGGCCCCAGGACACCACTCGCCGGAACAGGTAGCGCGCGACCTCGTCCGGCGACAGCCTGCGCTGCCCCCGGAACGTGCACGTCACGCCGTACTCGTTCTCCAGCCCGAAGATGCGACGATCCATCACCTCACACTAGTTCCCCGAAAGCGGGCTAGGGAGAGATCTTGGCGAAGGATTTCTGCCGTACGGCCCGCGGCCTGCGCCGAACGGCGCTCGATTCGGCCGGTCAGGCGGGTGCGGCGTCATCTCGGATCGGGCAGAACAGTGGAGCAGGTCGTGCGCTCGATGTAGGCCAGGCCGTCGAAGTCGTCGCCTGGAACGGTCGAGGAGAAGGACGTCTTGTAGGTGAAACGGCCCACGACGCCGCCGAAGGAGCGCAGGTGCCGTCGCTCGCCGAGCCACGCCTCGGCCTCCGGCGGCCTGGCGCCGTCGCCGCGCAGGTCGATCAGGTGGTCGCCGGGGTGCGCGGCCGCCAGCCACGCCTCGACCGTGGTCGGCGTGGCGGCGAAGGGCACGCGGTTGCGGACCGGCTGCCTGGTGCGTACGGCCTTGCCGAAACGCCGGCGCCTGGACAGGAACTCGCCCTGGCCGAACAGCAGGCCCAGCGCGTAGTAGGCCGGGCCGTGGCGCTCGGCCAGGTGGTGTCCCATGGCCGCGACGAGGCCGCCCTTGGCGTTGCCCTTCATCACGTGGCCGTTGTGCGCCCACACCGCCACCCTCGCCGCCGGGTCGGCCAGGAGCCGGTCGACGTTGTCAGCCATGAAGCGGTCACGCAGCGCCGGCACCTCGTGGAACGGCACCACGGCCAGCTCGGCGTTCTGCAACACGGCCCGCACATGCCGGTCGACATCCGGCGTGCCGACGGCCTGCGTGTCGGAGGCGTGCGGGTCAGCGGCAGCGGCCGAGCCTTTGGCGGCCTGCGCGTCGGAGGCGGCCAGGCGTCTGGCGGCCTCCGCCACGGCCGGAGGCAGCGGCGGGTCCCCCAGGCGGAACCCGCCGAGCGCCCGCAGTTCCTCCGGCACCCCCTCGCCCAAAGCCGCCAGCGAGTCGCCCGGGTACTGCGGGTCGATCCCCGCGAAGGTCATCCGCGGCCCGTCGCGGTTGTACTCGCGCAGCCACTCGACCATCGCCAGCACCTCGGCGGTGCGCCACGTCCAGAACCCCATCTCCGCCACCGCCCGCAGCGGATCCCCCTTGCCGTGCAGCACGTAGTCGTTGACCCGCTCGGCCGCCGACATGCTGGCCTCCATGGCGAGCGTCGTGAACCCCTGCCCGGCCAGGATCTTCAGCAGCCGGTGCTTGAGCTCGAAGAACTCGCGGCTCCCGTGGGTGGCCTCGCCCAGGCCCACGACCCGGACACCAGTCATCGCACCCGCCAGCGCCGCACTCAGGCGCGCCTCGTCGCCGAGCGGCACGGCACGAGCGGCCAGCCAGTCGTGCACCGCTCCGGACCGTTCGACCGCCACCACGCCTCCCCGGGTGCGCCCTCCGGTGGGACGCGCTCGACCATCCTACGAACCACGCCGTCCGTGACGGCGGCCGGCGGGCGCGGCCGGTGAGCGTCCCCCTGGAGGGCCCCCGGCCCCGGTCGGCGGGCGGAGGTGAGCCCGCGTGCCGTAAAGAGACAGCCCGAGGACGGCGGGCCAGGTCGACGGGGTCGGAGGCGGGAATGGGGAGAAAACGACCGGAGAGGCGGCCGGGTGAAGGCGGGCGGCAGAAAGCGACCGAGTGAAGGCGCGCCGGAGGGAAGGCGACCGCGAGAGACGACCGCGCGAAGGCGACCGGTCAGCCGGATCGTGGGGCGGGTCCCAGTGTGGTGCCGGCGGTCAGGTCGCACGCGAGGCGCACGTGTTCGACCCCCCGGTCGCGCGACTCCAGCCGCCGCAGCAGCATCCGCACCGCCGACGCCCCGATCTGCCGGCTCGGTGTGCGCACCACGGCGACCGCCGGGTCCGGGGCGAGCACGTTCTGCCGGTCCCCGTGGTCGCCCAGCCCCACAACGCTGAGCGCCCCCGGCACGGCCACGCCCTGCTCCCGCGCCGCCTCGTAGAGCCGGTGTGCCACGTACGACGACTCGGCGATCACCGCCGTCACCCCCTGCTCGGCGGCGAAGCGCAGCACCTCGCGCTCGTCGGCCAGGCACGGCGCGGCCCCTGGCACGTCCGGGTTGGGCGCGGCGAAGGCGGCCATGCGCGGCTCGATCCCGTGCCGCGCGCACGCGCCGGCGTACCCCTCGCGACGCTCGACGATCGTCTCGAGGGTGCGGGCGCCGACGACCATGAGCATCGTCCGGTGCCCGAGCCCGTGGAGCCGGTCGACGACGTCCTCGGTGGCCGCGGCGTAGTCGGCGGCCACCCAGGAGACGTTCTCCCCGGCGGCGTTGCGGCGCCCGATCATGACGAACGGGTACCCCTCCTCGGCCAGGCGCCTGATCTCCTCGCCGTCGATGCGGCCGCCGACGAGGATGGAGCCGTCGGCGACCTCCAGCACGTTGGTGTTGCGGTTGAAGATCGATCTCTCGCCCGCCTCGTTGCGAGCGCCGGTGAACAGCAGTAAGTGGTGGCCGGTCTTCTCGGCCTCCTCCTCGATGCCGAGCAGGAAGTCGTAGTAGAAGTCGCCGCTCTCCCACGGGAAGAGCCGCTGGTAGGTGAAGGCGCCGATGATGCGGTTGCGCCCGCCGGCCAGGCTCTGCGCGGCCACGTTGGGGACGTATTGCAGGTCGTGGATGGCCTGCATGACCCTGGCGCGGGTCTGTTCGCTGACGCGCAGGGTGTCGGATTTGCCGTTGACGACGGTGGACACCACGGCGATGGAGACGTTCGCCGCGCGGGCGACGTCCTGCTGGGTCACCCGTCGCCGCCCGGCGGCCTTGCGCTCGCTCATTCCGCTTGCCTCCGTTGACAACGTCGTTGGGGCAAGCCTAGCATCCGCTAAAGCGCTTAAGCAGGGTGCTTAAGCGCATAACTGGGACGAGCTTCACTATGCATCTCGGCACCGGAATCCTCGTGGCCGGCGGCGGTCTGGGCGGCGTGGCCGCCGCGCTGGCCGCCTTACGCCTCGGTGAGAACGTGGTCCTCACCGAGGAGTCCCCCTGGCTGGGCGGCCAACTGACCAGCCAGGCCGTCCCGCCCGACGAGAACGCCTGGATCGAGACGTCCGGCGCCACCAGTTCCTACCGCAGGCTGCGCCAGGAGATCCGGGACCACTACCGGCGCTTCTACCCCCTCACCGAGTCGGCCAGGGCCGCCGCCGCGCTCAACCCCGGCGGCGGACGCGTCAGCCCGCTGTGCCACGAGCCCAGGGCCGCGCTGGCCGCCATCGAGGGCATGCTCGCGCCGTACGTGTCGACAGGGCGGCTGACCGTCCTGACCGGCACGGAGCCGCGCGAGGTCGCGACCGACGGCGACCGGATCACCGGCGTCCGGCTGGCCTCGGCCACGCACGGCGACGTCCACGTCGAGGCCTCCTACTACCTCGACGCCACCGAGCTCGGCGACCTGCTCGACCTGGGCGGCGTCGAGTGGGTGTGCGGCGCCGAGAGCCGCGACGACACCGGCGAGCCGCACGCCGTGCCCGGCCCGCCCCAGCCGCTCGACCAGCAGGCCTTCACCTGGTGCTTCGCCATGGACTACCGCCACGGCGAGGACTGGACCGTCGAGCGCCCCAAGGACTACGACACCTGGCGCGCCTACACCCCCGCCTTCTGGCCCGGCCCGCTGCTGTCGTGGACCGACGTGCGCCCCGACACCCTCGCCCCGCGCACCCACCCCCTCCTGCGCGAGGAGGAGTCGCTCACCGGCGGCCACGCCGTCGACCGGTGGACATACCGCCGCATCCGCAGCACCCGCACCTTCGACCCCGCCTTCGCGGCCGGCGACGTCACCCTCGTCAACTGGCCGCAGAACGACTACTGGCTCGGCCCGCTGATCGGCGTGACCGACGCCGAGCGGTGCCGCCACCTGGAGGCGTCCCGGCAGCTCAGCCTGTCGCTGCTGCACTGGATGCAGACCGAGGCCCCGCGCCACGACGGCGGCACCGGCTACCCGGAGCTGCGCCCGCGCGGCGACCTGCTCGGCTCCCCCGACGAGCTGGCCCTGCGCCCCTACGTCCGCGAATCGCGCCGCATCGTCGGCGAGTTCACCGTCCTGGAGACCCACATCGGCGCCGAGGCCCGCCAGGGCGCCGGCTCCGAGATCTTCCCCGACTCGGTCGGGATCGGCTGCTACCGCATCGACCTGCACCCGAGCACCGGCTCCGGCGAGCCGCGCACCTACGTGGACGTCGCCTGCCACCCCTTCCAGATCCCGCTCGGCGCGCTGATCCCGGTGCGCGCCAACAACCTGCTGCCCGCCGCCAAGAACATCGCCACCACCCACGTCACCAACGGCTGCTACCGCATGCACCCGGTCGAATGGAACATCGGCGAGGCCGCGGGCGCCCTGGCCGCCCACTGCCTGCGCACCGGGCACAGCCCGCGCGCGGTGCGCGGCACGCCCGCGCTGCTCGCCGACTTCCAGCACCTGCTCGGCACCCGGCTGGGCTTCGAGCTGTCCTGGCCGGAGCGCATCCGCACGAAGATCATCTGAGAACCCCCCGGAGACCCCACATGCCCCTCACCCGCAGGACCCTCCTGCGCATGGCCGCGCTCGCCCCCGTGCTCTACGGAGCCACCCAGGCCAGCGTCGCCGCCGCGCACGCCTCCCCCGACGCCACCGCCGTGCGCGCCTCCGACTTCGGCTTCGACCCCGTCGACGCCACCCCGGCCCTGACCGCCGCCCTGGCCAGCGGCGCCGACGTCGTCATCATCGACGACGTCGGCCAGGACTGGATCACCCGCCCGCTCTGGATCAACCGCGACGACCTCACCGTCATCCTCGAGGACGGCGTCACCCTGCGCGGCCTGGCCGGCGGCTTCCCCGACATGCGTGACGGCATCTGGCGCATCCACGGCCGCAAGAACGTCAAGCTCATCGGGTACGGCGCGACGTGCGTGATGAACAAGCCGGAGTACACCGGCGAGTGGCGCTCGATCGTCCGCATGGGCACCAGCGAGTCGATCACCGTCGAGGGCCTGGTGCTGCGCGGCGCCCCCGGCGACGGCGTCATCCTCGGCGGCGGCTCCAAGAACGTCGTCATCCGCAACGTGGTCTGCGACGACAACAAGCGCAACGCCATCAGCGTGATCTACGCCGACGGCCTGCTCATCGAGGGCTGCGCGCTGATCAACACCCAGGGCACCGCCCCCGAGGCCGGCATCGACCTGGAGCCCGACTCGGCGCCCCAGCTGATCAAGGACGTCGTCATCCGTGACACCGTCTTCGCCGGCAACAAGAAGTACAGCTTCGAGATGAACCTCATGCGCTACAACGCCGACAGCACCCCGGCCTCGGTGCTCGTCGAGCGCTGCTACATGGGGCCGACCGGCGACGCGGTCGTGCACGTCCAGCCGGGCGTGCGGGGCCCGGCCTCCGGCACGATGACCTTCCGCGACTGCGTCTTCGACGCCGGCGACTCCCCCGGCACCGTCAACCTGTACGGCGTGCGCGGCTACGACGGGCTGCGCACCACGTTCGAGCGGGTCGCCTTCACCGCGCTGCGCGAGCAGCCGCGCACCGACGCGTTCGTGAAGATCTGGTCCGGCATGGTCACGGTCCTGCCCGAGTACGGCAACGCGCGCTTCGACGACTGCGTCGTCCTGGCCGACCTGGCCGGGCCGTTCGTCGCCGGAGTCGAGGGAGCCGGTGACCCGGTGCTGTCGAACGTCTCCGGCACCGTCTGGGCTCTGCGCCCGCAGCAGCCGATCATCGACACGGCCGGAGTCACCAAGGACGTCGACCTCGACATCCGCCCCCACGATGGCGCCGCCCAGGTGGCGCTGACCGGACGCCCGGTCGCCCAGGCGGGCCAGACCGTCACGGTCACCGTCCGCCGCCTCGGCCCCGACACGGCCACCCCCCTGGTGCTGCGCTACGACACCGGCGGCAGAGCCCGCAACCGCGTCGACTACGACGGCCTGCCCGGCGTGGCCGTCATCCCTCCCGGCGCGCGCACGGCCGACATCCCCGTCAGGATCCGCCCCGACGCCGCGGCGTGCGAGCTCACCCTCACCCTGCGCCCCCTGCCGGGGACGACCGTGGCCGGGCGCGACGCGCTGACCATCACCGTGAGAGGCAGGCAGTGACGATGATCGATCCCACCACCCGGCCCAGCCGCCGATCGGTGCTCGCCCTGGGCGCCGGCCTCGGCGCCGCCCTGCTGTCGGGCTGCGCCACCACCTCCACCGGCACCGCCCCCGCAGCCGCTCCCACCCGCGGCAAGCTCACCCCCGACAACCCGCTGGGAGTCCTGCCCGACAAGCCCGTGGAGACCGTCATCTTCAAGGGCGGCTACGGCGACCAGTACGTGCTCGACGCCCAGACGATCTTCAAGCAGCGTTTCCCGAAGGCCCAGTTCAAGCACACCGGCGGCCAGGAGCTCGGCAAGCAGCTGCAGCCCCGCTTCGTCTCCGGCGACGTGCCCGACCTGATCGACAACTCCGGCGCCGGCGCGCTGCTGCTGCCTCCGCTGGTCGACAACGGCCAGCTGATGGACCTCACCCCGCTGCTGGAGGCCCCCGCCCTCGACGGCGGCGGCAAGACCGTGCGTGACACCCTGCTGCCCGGCATCGTCGACCAGGGCTCCTTCAAGGGCAAGCCGTACGTCCTCTACTACACCTACACCGTCCACGGCCTGTACTACAGCCGCTCCCTGTTCGACAAGCACGGCTGGACCTACCCGGCGACCTGGGACGGGATGCTCGACCTGTGCGCCGAGATCAAGTCGGCCACCGGCATGGCGCCCTGGACCTACCAGGGCAAGGTGCCCAGCTACATCCTCACCCCGCTCATCATGATGGCGATCAAGGCCGGCGGCCTGGAGACCCGCAAGGCGCTCGACACCCTGGCCCCCGGCAGCTGGCGCAGCGAGCCCGTGCTCGCCGCCGCCAGAGCCCTGCACCAGCTGGTCGAGAAGGGCTACATCATGCAGGGCACCTCCGGCCTGACCCACATCCAGGCGCAGACCTACTGGGCCAAGGGCAAGGCCGCGTTCATCCCGTGCGGCTCCTGGCTGGAGAGCGAACTCGGCGACGTCACCCCCGACGGCTTCGACATGGTGATCGCCCCCACCCCCTCGCTCACCGGCGCAGACGCGCTGCCGCAGGCCGCGATCCGCGGCATGGGCAACGAGGGCTACATCGTGCCCGCCCAGGCCAAGAACCCCTACGGCGGCCTGGAGCTCATGCGGATCCTGCTGTCGCCGCAGGCGTCGAAGAACTTCACCGGCCAGACCCAGACCCTCACCAGCCTGGCCGGGTACACGCCCGACCGGGAGAGCACGGGCCTGAAGTCGCTGCGCGACGCGCTGGCGGCCTCCGGCGACGACACCTTCCACTGGCGCTACGGCACCTGGTACCCCAAGCTGCAGACCGAGGCGTCCGCCGCCACCAGCGCGCTCATGACCGGCGAGATCAACCCGGACCAGTGGAGCGAACGCTGCCAGAAGATCGCCGACACGCTGCGCGAGGACCCCTCCGTCCCCAAGTACGAGGTGTGAGCCGATGCGTGCGGGAAGCCGAAGGTTCATCCTCACCGCGCTGGCGGTGCCGGTGCTCCTCTACTGCGTCCTGGTGGTCTCCCCCTACCTCCAGTCGTTCTACATCTCCCTGACCGACTGGAACGGGCTCTCGCCCGAGCGGAACTTCGTCGGGCTGGCCAACTACGCCCGGCTCCTGGACGACGAGGTGTTCTGGATCTCGCTGTGGCACAACGTGATCGCCGTGGTCGTCATCCCCGCGGCCACGCTCGCGCTGGGCCTGTTCTTCGCCACCATGATCCGCGTCGGGCGCTACCGCGCCCGCGGCGGGGCCACGGGCGTGCGGGGCGCGGCGTTCTACCGGATCGCCTACTTCTTCCCGCACGTGCTGTCGATCGCCGTCATCGGCGTGCTGTTCTCCAACGTCTACGACCCCACCGCGAGCGGGCTGGCCAACGGCCTGCTCGGGGTGGTGGGCATCGACCCGGTGAACTGGCTCGGCGACAAGCAGACCGCCTACCCGGCGATCCTGGCCGTCATCGTGTGGTTGTCGGTCGGCTTCTACGTCGTGCTCTTCATGGGCGCGATGAGCTCGATCCCGAACGAGATCTACGAGGCCGCCCGCCTCGACGGCGCCTCCCGCTGGCAGATCTTCCACCGCGTCACCCTGCCGCTCATCTGGGACACCGTCCAGGTCGCCGGCGTCTACCTCGGCATCCACGCCCTCGACATGTTCGCCATCGTCAACGTGATGTCGGCCGCGGGCGGCTCGGGCGGGCCCGACAACGCCACCCAGGTGCTGGGCAACCACCTCTACCTGACCGCCTTCCAGGACAGCCGGTTCGGCTACGCCACCGCCATCGGCGTCGCCCTGCTGCTGCTCACCCTGGTGTTCGCCTGGGTGTCGCTGAAGGTGACCCGCCGCGACCGCATCGAGTACTAGGACCACGATGAGCACACTGCTGGAAGTCCCCCGGCCCGCCGACGTCACCACCCCGCCCGCGTCGCCGCCGGTGCGCGAGCGGGCGGGCGGGGCCGTGCTGAACGTCTTCACCCACGGCATCCTGCTCACCTGGGCCGCCCTGGTGGTCGCGCCGCTGGCCTGGGCGGTGCTGTCGTCGCTCAAGACCAGCGACGAGGTGCTGGCCGACCCGTGGAGCCTGCCGGCCAGCCCGCGCTGGGAGAACTTCGTCAACGCCTGGACCACCGCGGAGATCGGCCGCTACTTCTTCAACACCATCGTCGTGGTCGCCGTCGGCTCCGCGCTGACCCTCGCCATGGGCGCGCTCGTCGCCTACGTCGTGGCCCGCTACACCTTCCGCGGCAACCGGGCCGTCTACTACCTGTTCGTCGCCGGGATGACCTTCCCGACGTTCCTGGCGATCGTGCCGCTGTTCTTCATCGCCCGCGGCCTGGGCCTGGCCGACTCGCTGCTCGGGCTGGCCCTCATCTACTCCGTCTACAGCCTGCCGTTCGCGGTCTTCTTCCTGACCGCCTATTTCCGGACCCTGCCGGCGAGCCTGGCCGAGGCCGCCTTCATCGACGGCTGCGGCCACTGGGGCACGTTCCTGCGGATCATGCTGCCGGTGGCGCGGCCCGGCCTGGTCAGCGTCGGCATCTTCGTCGTCCTCGGGCAGTGGAACCAGTACCTGCTCCCGCTGATCCTGCAGTCGAGCCCCGACAAGTACGTCCTGACGCAGGGCCTGGCCAACCTGGCCGTCAGCCAGGGGTACGCGGGCGACTGGAGCGCCCTGTTCGCCGGGCTGACCATCTCCATCCTGCCCGTGCTCGTCGTCTACCTCAGCTTCCAGCGGCAGATCCAGACCGGCATGGTCGCCGGCGCCCTCAAGTGATCACCCGACTCGGAGGAGTCCCCGTGTCCCGTCCCCCGCTCCGCCGCCGCGCCGTCCTGCTCGGCGCCGCCGCCGTCGCCGCCGCAGGCGGGTTACCGCTGCCCGCCCGCGCCGCCGCCTACCCCGTCATCAATCTCAAGACCGACTGCGGCGCCAAGGGCGACGGCGTCGGCAACGACACCGGCGCCCTGCAGAGGGCCGTGGAGAAGATCACCGCCGCGGGAGGCGGGACGCTCGACATCCCGGCCGGGGTGTACAAGATCGGCGGCCAGAACCAGGGACGCGTGGCCGGACAGCCCTACTACCGCTACTGGACGATGCTGGAGTTCAAGAACCTGGCCTTCCTGCACATCCGCGGAAGCGGCGGCGCCGTCCTGCGCCTGGCCGCCGGTATGCACTACGGCTCCTTCAACCCCGACGACGGCACCCCGCAGCAACCCCCGGCGGGCGAGGACTTCAACGAGCTGTACCGGGCACGCGTCGGCGCGATGATCCAGGTCGAGGACAGCAGCGACGTCACCATCGAGAACCTCGAACTCGACGGCCGCAACGGCACGCTGGTCCTGGGCGCCCGATGGGGCGACACCGGCATCCAGGCCACCGCCACCGGCATGCGGCTGCTGCGCAACACCGACGTCACGATCTCCGACGTGCACACCCACCACCACGGGCTCGACGGGCTCACCATCGGCTACGGCGGCCTGACCACCGCCGACCCGCCCAAACCGCACACCGTCACCGGCGTGCGCAGCGAGTACAACGGCCGTCAGGGCCTGTCGTGGACCGGCGGCAACTCCCTGACCGTCACCGACAGCCAGTTCAACCACACCGGCCGCGGCGCCGTACGCTCCGCGCCCACCTCCGGCCTCGACATCGAGGCCGAGAGCAGCGTCTGCCGCAACGGCCTGTTCACCCGGTGCGAGTTCGTCGACAACGGAGGCCCCGGCGTCATCGCCACCCATGGCGACGGCGGCCACACCCGTTTCGAAGGCTGCACCTTCTGGGGCACCACCACCTGGAGCGCCTACACCGACAAGCCCGGCCTGGTCTTCAAGTGGTCGAACTTCTACGGCAGGAACAACCTCGGGTACGGCGCGGCCGACGCCGCCCTGGCCACCTCCTACGCCGACTGCCTGTTCGAGGACCGCCCCTGGACCAACGGCCAGGTCTACCGCGACGGCTACCTGATCACCGACGAGGCGTCGGCCGCGTCCGGGCAGAACGTGCGCTTCGCCGACTGCCGCTTCGTCGCCCGCCAGGTCCGCAGCGTGTGGACCAACTCCGACACCGCGGTCAAGACCTTCCTGCGCTGCACCTTCGACCACCGCCACGCGGGCGTCACCGAGGGCGGCATCCAGAGCCACCCGTGGGGCGCCCGGTTCGTGGCGTGCGCCTTCACCGAGAACACGGGCACCACCACCTCCCGCTGGTACGTCCACCTCAACGGCGTCGTCGTCGCCGCCAGTCCCGACGGCACGCCCACCACGGTGGCCGGCCCCACGGTGCGCTGGGGCAGCCCCACCGGCGCGGTGGGCGTGATCCCTGTGGGCACGTATGGCTGAGGCCGCACCGCGCTTCGCCCCCTTTCTCGACGGCCTGTGGGACGCCTCCACCCAGGTGCAGCAGAACGTCTACCGGCGCACCGCCCAGGCGCTGGCCGCCGGACGCGCCGCCAACGACCTGCTGCTGACCCCCCACGACGTACGGCGGCGCCAGGAGGAACTGCGCCGCATCGCCCTCGACGCCCTCGGCGGCGACCTACCGCAGGACCGCCCGGTCCCGGTGGCGCGCCGCACCGGGTCGGTGCGCGGCGACGGCCACCGCGTCGACCGGCTCATCGTGGACGTCGGCGACGGCGTCCACATCCCGGCCAACCTGTACCTGCCCGACGATCTGTCAGAGCCCGCCGGCGCCGTGCTGTTCCTGTGCGGCCACGCGCCCACCGGCAAGGCCGCCCCCCGCTACCAGGCCATGTGCGCCCGGCTGGCCAGGGCCGGGCTCATCACGCTCAGCTTCGACACCATCGGCCAGGGCGAGCGCAAGAGCTACCTCGACGCGTCCGGCCGGGAGATCATCCCGGCGAACGTTCCCGAGCACTCGCACGCCGGCGTGCAGTGCTGGTGGACCGGCGACTCCCTGGCCCGCTACTTCGTCTCCGACGCCCGGCGCATGCTCGACTACCTGAGCGCCCGGCCCGAGGTCGACCCGCGCCGCGTCGGGGTGATGGGCAACAGCGGCGGCGGGACCCTGACCACGTGGCTCATGCTCGTCGAGCCCCGGCTGGCCGCCGCCGCGCCGAGCTGCTTCGTCTCCTCACGGGAGGACTACCAGCGCTCGGGGCAGGCCCAGGACCCCGAGCAGATCATCCCCGGCGGCACGCTGCTCGGGCTCGACCACGAGGACTTCCTGCTGGCCATGGCGCCCCGGCCGACGCTGGTCATGTCGGCGAACTACGACTTCTTCCCGGTCGAAGGAGCCGTCCGCACCGTGACGCGGGGACGGCGCTTCTACGAGGTGCTGGGCTCGCGGGCGCTGGAGCACGTGCGGGCCGACGGCGGCCACGGGCTGTCGCCGGAGCTCGCCGCCGCCGCCACCGCCTTCTTCCGCCGCCACCTCGGCCGGGCCGGGAACGCCCCGCCCGGGGAACCGGCCGCGCAGCCGGACGAGGCTCTGCAGTGCACCGTGAGCGGGCAGATCTCCACCGACCTGCCCGGCTCGGCGAAGGTCTTCGACCTCAACATGCGGCGCCTGGCCGAGCTGGACCGGCGCGAGGCGGGGGGCGGGCTGCCGTGGCTGCGCTCCCGGGTCGAGGCCGGGCGCGAACCCGGCGAGGAGTTCTACCCGCGCTGGTGGGACACGCAGGAGCCGGGGGTGCGCAAGGCGTTCTGGTGGGCGGAACACGACATCGTCACGGCCGCCGTCGTCTTCGACCCCTCCGGGCCCGCCTCGGGTGTCGACCTGGTACTGCTCGACCGCGGCACCGACGACCTGCCCGCCCACGCGGGCGCCTGCCGCCGCGCCGCCCGGTCCGGACGGCACGTCGTCGTCGTGGACGTGCGGGCGAGCGGCGCGCTCACGCCGCACCGCCTCAACGAGTTCGACCCCGAGGCCATGTACGGCACGACGTTCAAGCTCGTCTCCGACCTGATCGGCCTGTCGGACAGCCTCGGCGCCGCCCGCGTGTACGACGTGCTGCGGGCCGTGGACTTCGTGCGCTCCGAGCCCGGACTCGGCGGCGGGCTGCCGGTGCGGCTCGTCGGCGCCGGACAGGGCGCCTTCCTCGCCCGCCTGGCCGGCGCCCTCGACCCCGGCGTCGCCGAGATCGTCTGCCTCACCCCCGCCCTGGACCCGGCCGAGCTGGTGCGCACCCGCTTCTACGGGCCCGAACGCGACCACCAGAGCCTCATCCCCGGAATGGCACACCACTGCCCCAAGCAGCGGATCGACCAGGCCCTGGGGGCGCGCCTGTCGCCGGGCGAGCGGTGGCTCACCGGCGAACCGCTCGCGCGGGTGCCGGGGGGCTGAGAACCGCCGTCGCGTCGCGGCGGGCCGCCGGTGCGGCCGGTGAGCGTCACCCTGGAAGGCCACCGGCCCCGTGCGGCGGGTGGGGGTGACCCATGCGGGCCGTACGGCATGCGAAAGGACGGCGGGCCGTGCGCCCGCCGTCCTTTTCACAGGTCAGGAACCGTCGTCGAGCGGACCCTCCGGCGCCGTCGGCGCGCCGTCGCCGTCACCCTCCTCGGAGGTGACCGCCGGCGCCGCGAGCGCCTCACCGGCCGGACGCTGCAGCAGCCGCTCCAGCCTCGGCCCCACCAGGCGCAGGAACTTGCGGTGCTCCCGGTTGCGGTCGAGGACCGCCACCTCCAGCTGCCCCACCGCCGGCCGCTCG
The DNA here is from genome assembly GCF_044456985.1 of Nonomuraea sp. NPDC050663. Lineage (NCBI taxonomy): Bacteria > Bacillati > Actinomycetota > Actinomycetes > Streptosporangiales > Streptosporangiaceae > Nonomuraea > Nonomuraea sp. NPDC050663. Next base: position 136,489 of record NZ_JBITGL010000003.1, on the reverse strand, counting down.
CCGCCCGGCTCCGTCAGCGCCACGAGCGCCACCTCGAGCGCGTCGGCCAGCGGAGCACCCTCCTGGTAACGCTCCTTCAGCCGCCCCGACACCGCCTCGGCCTGGCCGCCCATCACGGTGAAACCGTGCTCGTCGAAGACGGAACCGTCGAAGGTCAGCCGGTAGATCGCGTCGCCGTCGGCCGTGTCGCCCACCTCGGCGACGACGACCTCGACCTCCAGCGACTTGATCGACTCGGTGAAGATGCGCCCCAGGTTGGAGGCGTACAGGTTGGCCAGGCCGCGCCCGGTCACGTCGGAGCGGTCGTAGGTGTAGCCGTTGATGTCGGCGTAGCGGATGCCGCCGAGCCGCAGCTCCTCGAACTCGTTGTAGCGGCCGACGGCCGCGAAGCCGATCCGGTCGTAGATCTCGCTGATCTTGTGCAGCGCCCGCGACGGGTTGGGCGCGACGAACAGGATGCCGTCCTGGTACTGCAGCACCACGACGCTACGCCCGCGGGCGATGCCCTTGCGCGCGTAGTCGGCCTTGTCCCGCATGATCTGCTCGGGAGAGGCGTATCCAAAAGGCATGGTCACCTTCGAGGATCCTTTCTAGCGCAGCGGTGCGATGGGGCCGTCAGGGGAGATCATGCGTTCGTCGAGCATGCGCTGCACGACGCCCGCGACCTCGTCGTCGCCCAGCCGGCGGAAGCCGTCGGCGTCGATGACCGAGACGACCGGCCAGATCTTACGGGTCACGTCGGGTCCGCCGGTGGCGGAGTCGTCGTCGGCGGCGTCGTAGAGCGCCTGGATGAGCATCGTCACCGTGTCGTCCGCCGAGGCGCCCTCGCGGTACAGCTTCTTCAGCGCGCCCTTGGCGAAGATCGAACCCGAGCCGATGGCGTCGTAACGCTCCTTCTCGTACGGCCCGCCCGCCACGTCGTAGCCGAAGATGCGGCCCGCGTCGCGGTCGGGGTCGTAGGCGGCGAACAGCGGCACCACGACCAGGCCCTGCATGGCCATGGCCAGGTTGCCGCGGATCATCGCCGCGAGCCGGTTGGCCTTGCCCGCCACCGACAGCGTGCGCCCCTCCAGCTTCTCGTAGTGCTCAAGCTCCACTCTGTACAGCCTGGCCATCTCGATGCCGGTGCTCGCCGTGCCCGCGATGCCCATGCAGGAGTAGTCGTCGGTGCGGAACACCTTCTCGATGTCACGCTGGGCGATGATGTTGCCCGAGGTGGAGCGCCGGTCGCCGGCCATCACCACGCCACCGGCGAAGGAGGCCGCCACGATGGTGGTGGCGTGCGGGACCTGGTCACCGACGGGAGTCGCCAGCCTGTCGTCGCGCACCGGCAGCAGCTGCGGGGCGAACGACCCGAGGAACTCGGTGAACGAGGAGTTGCCGGTGTTGGTGAAAAGATGGTTCGACAATCCGGCGGGCAGATCCTTGTGCATTGCCACTCCGGCTCCCTCCAAACGATAGATCCGACAGGCTCGACCCTACTCATCTTCCGTCGCAGCTTGCACTTCCCCCGATCAGCTCGCGGCGAACCGGCCGTGATCAAACAGCGTTCATCAGATCGTTTCTTTACGCGTCACGGGCCCCGTGCGATTGTCGGTATGTCTGCACGTCCATCCACACGGGAGGCCGCTGTGAGACGTGTCTTCGTGGCTGCCCTGGCCATCGCCCTGACCGCGTGCGGGTCCAGCACCCCGGCCGGACCGGAGAGCGTGACGCTCACGATCGCGGCCAACTCCATCGAAGGCGGCAAGAACTCCGAGAGCGCCGCCTGGATCAAGAAGTGGGTCATCCCCGAGTTCGAGAAGACCCACCAGAACGTGAAGGTCCTCTTCCAGTCCAGCGGCGTGGAGGACGAACAGTACAAGACCAAGATCGCCCTGGACCTGAAGTCCAAGACCGGCGCCGACGTCATCGACCTCGACGGCATCTGGGTCGGCGAGTTCGCCCAGGCCGGATACATCAAGCCGCTGGCCGACGTCGGCGGGCCCGCCGTCGACACCTGGGAGGGCTGGGGCCAGATCCCGCAGGCCGTCCAGGGACTGGGCATCTTCGACGGCAAGAAGTACGCCCTGCCGCAGGGCACCGACGGCCGCGTCCTGTTCTACAACAAGACGCTGTTCAGGAAGGCCGGCCTGCCCGAACCCTGGCAGCCCGCCAGCTGGCAGGAGATCATCGACGCCGGCACCAAGCTCAAGGCCGCAGGCGTGCCGATCCCCATCCAGATCAACGCCGGCACCGCCATGGGCGAGGCCACCACCATGCAGGGCGCGCTGCCGCTCCTGGTCGGAGCGGGAGCCGAGATCTACGCCGACCGCAAGTGGGCCGGCGCCTCCCAGGCCATGAAGGACGTGCTCGGCTTCTACCAGCAGATCTACGGCGGCAGCGGCCTCGGCGACCCCAAACTCCAGCAGGAGGCCAAGGGCCGCGACACCTCCTTCGCCCAGTTCGCCGAAGGCAAGATCGCCATCCTGGCCGAGAGCGACTACTTCTGGCGCTCGGTCATCGAACCCAAGGCGGGCGTCGCCCCCATGGCCGACCGCGACACCGCCGTCGGCTGGGCCAAGATCCCCGCCAAGCAGCCCGGCGCCGGCATCCGCGGCCAGGACTTCGTCTCCATGTCCGGCGGAGCCGTACGAGCGCTCAACCCCTTCTCCAAGAACGGCAAGCTCGCCTGGGAACTGCTCGCCTTCATGCACTCGGCCGAGGCCATCAAGTCGCAGCTGGCCGGGCAGGTGCGCATCAGCTCGCGCGACGACGTCAACGACGAGGTGCTGACGGCCGACCCGATGCTGAAGTTCGTCGCCGAGGAGGTCCTGCCGATCACCGCCTACCGGCCGCCCCTGGCCGTCTACCCGCAGGTGTCGACCGCGCTGCAGGAGGCGACCGCGGCCATCGTCGGCGGCCAGACACCCGACGCGGCCGCCGGGGCCTACCAGGGCAAACTGGAGGGACTCGTCGGTGGCGCGGCCAACATCGCGGGCTGACCACACCCCCGGCGAGGCGGGCACGCGCCCGGCCGGTACGGCACGCGCATCCTTCGCCGGTCCGGCACGCGCCCGGACCACCCCCGGGCGCGTGCCGTACCACCGCGGGGCGGCGCCCGCATGACCACCGACGCCGCGGGGCTCGGCAAGGCCAGGGCGAGCGCCTTCATCCTGCCCGCCCTGGCCCTCATCGCCGTCTTCCTGATCTTCCCCGCCCTCTGGACCATCTACCTCGGCCTGACCGACTACCGCCTCACCGGCCTGGCCGCCGCCGAACCCCAACTCGTGGGCGTCGACAACTACACCGGCGCCCTGGCCGACACCCGCTTCCACACCTCGCTCTGGCTGACCGTGCTGTTCGTCGGCGGCTCGGCCATCCTCGGCCAGGCCGTCCTCGGCTTCACCATCGCCTGGATCCTGCGCAGCCGCCGCGGCCCCGTCCGCCGCCTCGTCGAAGGCGTCGTCCTGCTGTCGTGGATCCTGCCCAGCTCCGTCGTGGCGTTCCTGTGGATCGCCCTGCTCGACCGCAGCGGCGGCACCCTCAACGCCCTGCTCAACACCCCAGGCTTCGCCTGGCTGCTCGACTACCCGATGCTCAGCATCATCGTCTTCAACACCTGGCGCGGCACCGCCTTCTCGATGATGCTCTACTCCGCCGCCCTCGAGAACGTGCCGCCCTCCCACCTGGAGACCGCCCGCCTGGCCGGGGCGAGCGTGCCGCAACAGCTGCGCGACGTCGTCTTCCCCCTGCTGCGCCGCCACATCCTGACGAACCTGCTGCTCATCAGCCTGTGGACGTTCAACGACTTCACCCCGTTCCTGCTGACCGCCGGCGGTCCCGAAGGACGCTCGGAGATCCTGCCCGTCTACGTCTACAACGTGGCGCTGCGCGGCGGCTCGCTCGGCGTCGGCGCCGCCATCTCCTTCCTCATCCTGCTGATCAACCTCATCCTGGCCCTGGCCTACCTGCGCCTGCTGCGCGGCCGGCGCCGCAGCCAGGAAGCCGCCGCCGCGCAAGGACCACCGGCATGACCCGGCACGTCATCGGCCGCCTGGCCGCCACCGCCTTCCTCGCCGTCGTCATCGGCTTCTTCACCCTGCCCATGCTCTGGCTGGCCGCCGCCCCCTTCGACGACACGCCGACCATCACCGTCTCCATCCCCCAGTTCACCCTCGGCAACTTCCAGGCCATCCTCGACAACCCCTACGCCGCCGGATCCATCGTCAACTCGCTGCTGCAGGCGGGCGGCGCCGCCGTCCTCGTCGTCGCCCTGGCCGCCCTGGCCGCCTACGCCCTCTCCCGTGTCCACGTGCCAGGCCGCGACCTGCTCCTCTACCTGCTCCTGCTGATGTCGAGCGTCGTCACCGGCACCGCCGCCATGGTCCCCATCTTCGAACTGGCCACCAGACTCGGCCTCATCGACACCCACCTGGGCGTCATCCTCGTCGTCTCCGGCGGCCTGCTCCCCGCGGCGATCTTCATCCTCAAGGACTTCATGGACGAGACGCCCACCTCCTACGAGGAGTCCGCGCGCGTCTTCGGCGCCTCACCCCTGCAGATCCTGCGCCACATCGTCATCCCCCTCGTCCGGCCGGGCCTGGCCACGATCGGCGTCTGGGCCATGGCCTCCGTCTGGGGCGGCTTCCTGTTCCAGTTCATCCTCCTGCGCGACCCCGAGAAACTGCCGGGCTCGGTGATCCTCTACACCCTCTACACCGAGGGCGGCGCGCCCAAGCTCGACCTGATCTCCACCTTCTCCCTGCTCTACTCGCTGCCGGTGGTGGCCATGTACCTGCTGGTCAGCCAGCGCTACGGCTTCCGCTTCCACGGAGGCATCAAACGATGATCTCTCTGCGCGACCTCACCAAGACCTTCCCCGGCGGCGTACGAGCCCTCGACGGCATCGACCTGACCATCGGCGACGGCGAGTTCTTCGCCCTGCTCGGCCCCTCCGGCTGCGGCAAGACCACACTCCTGCGCACCATCGCCGGCCTCGAGACCCCCACCACCGGCACGATCGCCATCAACACCACCGACGTCACCACCCGCCAGCCGGGCGAACGCGACGTGGCCATGGTCTTCCAGGACTACGCGATCTTCCCCCACATGAGCGTCGCCGACAACATCGCCTACCCCCTGCGCATCAAGAAGATCGCCAAAGCCGAACGCCTCGCCAAAGCCCGCGAGGTCGCCACCAGGCTCTCCCTCGGCGACCTGCTCGAACGCCGCCCCAGCCAGCTCTCCGGCGGCCAGCAGCAACGCGTCGCCCTCGCCCGCGCCATCGCCTGCCACCCCACCGCCTTCCTGTTCGACGAACCCCTGTCCAACCTCGACGCCCGCCTGCGCCTCGAAGCCCGCACCTTCCTCAAACGCCTGCAACGCGAACTCGCCGTCACCACCGTCTTCGTCACCCACGACCAGGCCGAAGCCCTCGCCCTGGCCGACCGCATCGCCGTCATGGACCACGGCCGCATGATCCAGGTCGGCACCCCCGCCGAGATCTTCCAACGCCCCGCCACCCCCTTCGTCGCCTCCTTCATCGGCTCCACCCCCATGAACCTGCTGCCCGGCAAGGTCACCGGAGGCACCCTGCACGTCGCCGGAGCCGTCCTGCCCGCCGGCGCCCTCGCCGACGGCAGCGAGATCCTGTACGGCGTGCGGCCCGAATACGCCGACCTGGCCCTCGACGAACGCGAAGACGGCTTCCCCGGCACCGTCGCCGTCCTGGAGAACCTCGGCACCGCCACCCTCGTCACCCTCGAAGCCCGCGACCGCCTCATCCAGGTCCTCGTCCCCGAAGGCGACGAACCCCCCATCGGCAGCCGCGCCTGGGCCGTACCCCGCCGGCGCCGCGCCCTCCTCTACGCCGATGACACACTGGTGGGATGAAGAACTGGGTCATCCACATCGACCTCGACTTCTTCATGGCCGCCGTCGAGATCGTGCGCAACCCCGACCTGCGCGGGCAACCCGTCATCGTCGGCACCGGCGCCGAACCCACCCAGGCCCGCACCGTCGTCGCCACCGCCTCCTACGAAGCCCGCGCCCACGGCGTGCACTCCGGCATGCCCATCCGCGCCGCCATGCGCGCCTGCCCCGACGCCGTCTTCATCCCCCGCGACCTCGCCTTCTACGAACACGCCTCCGCCCAGGTCATGGACGTCCTGCGCACCTTCCCCGTCATCGTCGAGGTCTGGGGCCTCGACGAGGCCTTCCTCGGCTGGGACGGCCACGGCTACGACGGCGACCCCTTCACCCTCGCCCACGCCATCCAGCACGCCCTCACCGAACAGACCGGCCTCACCTGCTCAGTCGGCATCGGCGACAACAAACACCAGGCCAAACTCGCCGCCGCCTTCGACAAACCCTCCGGCGTCAACCGCCTCACCTCCGCCGACTGGGCGCACGTCATGAACGAACGGCCCGTCACCGCCCTGTGGGGCATCGGCAGCCGCACCGCCGCCAAACTCGCCGCCCTCGGCATCGACACCGTCGCCCAGCTCGCCGCCGCCGACGTCGACCTGCTCGCCAAGACCTTCGGCCCCACCAACGGGCCCTGGCTGCGGTACCTCGCGCTCGGCAAGGGCGAGGAGAGCGTCACCGACGTGCCCTGGGTGCCACGCAGCCGCAGCCACGAGATCACCCTCGCCGAAGACGTGACCGACCGCGCCGCCATCGACGCCCACGTCGACACCCTCGCCCGCACCCTGGCCGCCGAAACCCGCGACGAGGGGCGTACGGCGGTGCGGGTCGTGGTCAAGATCCGCCTCAGCAGCTTCTTCACCCGCACCCGCCAGACCAAGCTCACCCAGCCCACCACCGACCCCGACATTCTCGCGGCCACGGCGACGGACCTCCTCGACCGCTTCGACCTACGCCGACCGGTGCGCCTGATCGGGGTCGCAGTCGAATTCGCCCCAACGCCCCGCTAACGCGGGATCGCGATGCTCCGTCGTGAGCTCAGCGCTTCGTCATGAGCGCAGCGGCTTTGTCATGAGCGCGGCGCTGCGCCGTGGGCGCGACGCACCCTCGTGCGGGGTGGGAGGCCCGCGCCGCAGGCGCAGCGCTTCGTTGTGAGCGCGGGAAGGCCCGTGTCGTGGGCGTCGCGCTTCGTCGTGGGCGTCGCGCTTCGTCGTGAGCATCGCGCTTCGTCGTGAGCGCGGGCCAAGCGCCCCCTTCACGGCCGCCACGTGGGCGCAACCGCCGCGTGGGCGCCAACCGGCGCGTTTTGCGCCTCGTCCCCGCGACCCCCTCAGGCCCGGCCGGTGCGTGGACGTAGCCCGCCGCGTGGGGCGCCTCGTCCCCGTGCCCCTCAGCCCACGATCTCGTCGTCCGCGTGGGCGGCGAACTGCGCCGACCGCACCTCGGCGATCCGCTCATACCGGGCGATGCGATCCTCCCAGTCGGCCTCCACCCCGAAGGCCACCTTCGCGAACCCCACCTCCTTGATCGCCTCCGGCAACCCAGGATCCCCCGGCGCGAAAACCCGCTCCCCCACCAGCACCGTCATCGGCGGCACGAAGAACTCCTCAGCCACCACCGCCCGCGCATGGACGGCCGCGCCGATCGCCACCACGGCGCCCGCCCCCACGACCGCCTCCTGCAGCACCGTCACCCCGGTCGCCAGATACGAGCAGCGCCCCACCCGGCACCCCAGCAACGTCGACTGCGGCCCCACGAACACGTGATCACCCAACGACACGTCACCACGCAACACGGCGTGCTCGCAGACGATCGACGACTCCCCCACCTCGATCGCCCCGTCCTCGGCGTCGAGCACCGCCCCGTACATCACCCTCGCCCGCGGCCCGACACTCACCCGCCCCACCAACGTCGCCGTGGGCGCCACGAAAGCACTCGGGTCGACCTGCGGCTCATGCCCCCGATGACGAATCAACAAGACCGCGTGCACCCCTTCTAGTCGTGCGTGACCAGAGCCAGGTAATCCTCCCACGCGATCGGCGGCGCCAGATATTCCAGAGCCCGCCAGACGAACCGGGCATCATCGCGGAACTGGCCGATCCCGGTGTTGCACGGCAGGCACAGGGCCTTGCGCACCTCACCCGTGCCATGACAGTGATCGACGTGCTCCGGCTCCCGCTCCCAGCAGGCCGCGCACAGCCCCGACTGCGCCTCGATCATCCGCTCCACGTCGGCATGACACAGGCCGTACCGCTGGGACAGGTGGTAGGAGCGGGTCGGCGCGGCCTGCGCCCGCCGCGGCCCCGGCACCGCGGGCCGGTCGGCCCAGACCTCCACGTCCCACAGGTACGCCGCGGCCAGGGCCAGGCCCGTGAGATCGTCACGGAAGTGCCCGAGGCCGTTGTTGCAGTTGAAACAGAGAACGCCACGCACCCGGCCGGTGCTGTGGCAGTGGTCGACATGCGTGCCGGCGTTCTCCCGGCACACGGCGCAGAGCCCGCCCTGCTGGGCGAGCATGCGCTCGTAGTCGTCTTCGGTGATGCCGTAGCGGTATTGGAGCTTGTAGTTGCGCTCGCTGCCGTGATTCTTGATGCGGTTCTCCCGTGCCACCAGCGTGTGACACGGCTTGCAGTAGGACGTGAGCCCATCCGACTCCGAGCGGTTCCTCCCGAACTCGGCGGTCGGCTTGGTCTCTTGACATCGCGGGCAGTACTTGTGGCCTTCAGGAGCCTCCGCCCGCTCGCGCACGCTCCGCCCCTGCTCGGCCGCCCGCTTGCGATAACTCGTCTTCGAGCGAACCCCGAAACAGGCCTTGCAGTAGCGCGCCCGCCCATCAGACATGCGCTTGTTGAGCCCGAACTCCGAGACGGCCTTCACCACCCCACAATCCGGGCACCGCTTCACCCCAGGACCACTTCCCACCGGTCTAACCCGATTTCAGCGCCCGTTTTGCCCTACTCTCCGCCCTTCTGCACGTAACCTCTGACAAACTCCTCTGCGTTCTCTTCGAGAACTTCGTCGATTTCGTCCAGAATCGCGTCGACATCGTCCGTGAGCTTCTCGTGCCGCTCCTGGACGTCGGTCTCGGCGGTCGCCTCGACCGCCTCGACCTCGCCCTCGCGCCGACCGGCCTGCTTCTGGCCGCCCGTGTCCTTCGCTGCCATCTCTTACCTCCGGTTGGGGGACTGCCTCTGACCTATATCTTCCCCGAACCGGCCGACATTTCGCGCAGACGACCCGGCGATCTTCGCCACTTCCCCGGATACCTTCACTATCCAGGCCCCAAGGATGTCCGGCGGGCCCGGACAATGGCGGACCACGGAAACCTGGAGCCCCAGGGTTGGCGGCGACCCTATGGTCCGGTGCGACATGTGATCAAGGCAGATACCGCCTGGGTCGGCCGTCTCGGCCGGGAGCGGGAAGAGCTGGGCGGGCAGGGCGCCGCGTTTGACGGTGTCGTTGGCGGTGGTGGGGCAGCCGCAGGGGATTGGGCGTTGGCCGCGAGTCGGCGCCAGGACGGGCCGTCGGTGCGGTCCCGCAAGGGTGGGGTCCCCCGACCTGGGCGTGGGTGCACACGTCGTGCAGGTTTGCTCATGGTGGCCTGTTCGATGGGGGCACACCGAACCGAGCGGCTTTACTTTGTAGATTCTGACTGGCCGAGTCCGGGGCCGACACGGCTCCGCCGTACCGGGAACAGGTACGGCGGAGCGCGGGGCGGGTCATTCGCCGCCGGTGAGGGCGGCGACGAGGTCGGCGGCGGTGCGGCAGCGGTCGAACAGCTCCCCCACGTGGGCCTTGGTGCCGCGCAGCGGCTCAAGGGTGGGCACACGCTGCAGCGACTCGCGTCCGGGGATGTCGAAGATGACCGAGTCCCAGGAGGCGGCGGCGACGGATTCGGAGTACTGCGCCAGGCAGCGGCCGCGGAAGTAGGCGCGGGTGTCGGTGGGAGGGTTCTCCACCGCTCGCAGGACCTGCTCCTCGGTGACGAGGCGCTGCATGCGCCCGCGGGCGACGAGCCGGTTGTACAGGCCGCGGTCGGGGCGGATGTCGGAGTACTGCAGGTCGACGAGCTGCAGACGGGGGTGGGACCAGGGCAGGCTGTCGCGGGTGCGGTAGCCCTCGAGGAGTTCGAGCTTGGCGACCCAGTCGAGCTCGCGCGACAGCTGCATGGGGTCGTCGGCCAGGCGGGTGAGCACCGACTCCCACCGGTCGAGGATGTCCTTGGTCATCTCCTCCTGGGCGGTGCCGCGTTCCTCGACGTACTTGCGGGCCTGCTCCAGGTATTCCATCTGCAGCTGGATGGCGGTGAGCTTGCGCCCGTCGCGCATGGCGATCTCGTAGCGGCAGGTCGGGTCGTGGGAGACGGCGCGCAGGGCCTGCACGGGGTTGTCGACGGTGAGGTCGCGGGTGAGGAAGTTGTCCTCGATCATGGCCAGGACGAGCGCGGTCGTGCCGAGCTTGAGGTAGGTGGAGATCTCCGACATGTTGGCGTCGCCGATGATGACGTGCAGCCGCCGGTATTTCTCGGGGTCGGCGTGCGGCTCGTCGCGGGTGTTGATGATCGGCCGCTTGAGTGTGGTCTCGAGTCCGACCTCGACTTCGAAGAAGTCGGCGCGCTGGCTGATCTGGAAGCCCTCGGTGCGGGAGTCCTGCCCGATGCCGACCTTGCCCGCGCCGACGACGACCTGGCGGGAGACGAAGAAGGGCGTCAGGTGCCGCACGATGTCGGCGAAGGGGGTGGCCCGGCGCATGAGGTAGTTCTCGTGGCAGCCGTAGGAGGCGCCCTTGGCGTCGGTGTTGTTCTTGTAGAGCTGGATCGGCGCGTTGGTGGGGATCGCCGAGGCGCGTACGGCGGCGTCGTACATGACGCGCTCGCCGGCCTTGTCCCAGATGACCGCCGCGCGAGGGTTGGTGCACTCGGGCGTGGAGTATTCCGGGTGGGCGTGGTCGACGTAGAGCCGCGCCCCGTTGGTGAGGATGACGTTGGCCAGCCCCAGGTCCTCGTCGGTCAGCTGGCTGGGGTCGGCGACCTCCCGGGCGAGATCGAAGCCGCGCGCGTCGCGCAGCGGATTCTCCTCCTCGAAGTCCCAGCGCGCCCTGCGCGCCCTGGCGGCCGAAGCGGCCAGGTAGGCGTTGACGACCTGTGACGACGTCACCATCGCGTTGGCGCCTGGCTGGCCGGGTACGGAGATTCCGTACTCGGTCTCGATGCCCATCACCCGACGCACCGTCATGCGCACCCCATGTCTAGCGGCAGTCCGTTCGTTCCCGAGCCTAGCCCTTTCTTGATGCCCGGCCAGCACTCCGTTATGGCACAGATGCCTGATGCGTTCGCGGAGACATCTCGGGAATGGGCTCCGACGAGGGCTTACGCCGCCGCCCGCGGGTCTTGTCGCGGGGCATGAGTTTGCGCAGGAGCCGCTGGCCGGGCTTGTCGATCAGCGCGTAGACGAGGTAGGAGACGACGATGGCGATCACCATGGTGAGGGCGGCGAGCAGCCAGGGGTTCATCGAGTCCTTCAGCGGCGGGATGACGACGGCCGCGAGGGTCTGGTGCACCAGGTAGAGCGGGTAGGTGAGGGCGCCGAGGATGGTCAGGCCCTTCCACGTCATCCATTTCAGCCAGCCGAGCGCGACGGCGGCGATGAGCAGGTAGATGAGCGTGATGGCGATGACGACGCCGGTCTCGGAGGCGGGGAAGTCCTCGTAGCCCTTGGATTTGACGCGGCTGCCGACCCGTTCCAGCGCGACCCATACGGCCGGGTAGAAGCTGAGCGCGACGAAGAACCACGACAGGAAGGAGTGGCCGTAGCGCCACAGCAGGAAGAAGCACATGCCGGCGATGAAGTACGGCATCTGCCGCGGCATGAAGATGAGGGTGAGCCATTCGTTGGTCTTGACGAGCCAGCGCTCGGGGGTGATCCCGAAGAGGTCGACGAGCCACGTCTTGGTGGTGAACTCGGCGGCGAGGGCGCCGAGCGACCACAGGCCCATGAAGGCGTAGCAGCGTTTGAGAGTGATCCCGATGATCACGAAGACGGCCATGAGGATGTAGAAGCGCAGTTCGGCCCAGAGCGACCAGAAGACGCCGGAGGCGTGGCCGACCTTGGCCGCCGACTGGAACATCGTGAGGTTCCACAGGTAGTCGGAGACCTCGAACTTGGGCCGGAAGCCTTGCACACTGGTGAAGGAGTACAGCGCCCAGATGGCCAGGACGGTGAACCAGTAGGCCGGGTAGAGCCGGGCGAAGCGGGAGACGGCGAAGCCGCCGACGGTCCTGCCCCAGGCGCTCATCAGGATGACGAAGCCGCTGATGAGGAAGAACAGCTCCACGCCGAGGATGCCGAGCGTGGTCACGGGGGCGACCGGGGCGAAGATGTGGTTCGGCTCGGTCACCCAGATCGACTTGAACGCCGACAGGTAGTGGAAGGCCATCACCGCGAAGGCGGCGAGGAAGCGCAGGGCGTCGAGCTCGCGCAGGCGCGGCTGGTCGGTCACCGTTCTCCCCGGGACTGCTGTGACAGGAGAGACCAGTGTGACAGCTTTTGTGACTTATGTGGCGGCTGTTGGTCCGGCCGGGCTCAGACGGTTTCCCAGTACACCTCGATGCGGTAGCCGTCGGGGTCGAGGCATTTGAAGCTGACCAGGTCGTCCTCGTCGTCCTCCTCGACGATCTCGACGCCGCCGGAGCGCAGCCGCGCCTGGATGCGGGTCACCTCGTCGCGGCCTGCGCAGGTGAAGCCGAAGTGGAGGAAGGCGGGTGCGGGGCCGTGCCCGGGGTCGGGGTGCAGGGCAAGGTCGAAGCCGTCGGCGGTGCGGATGATGAGGGTGCCGTCCGGGTATTCGGTGGCGGGGCCGGCGGCGAAGCCGAAGTACGTCTCGTAGAACGCGCGTGATCGCTCCCGGTCGCGCACCGGGAGCGCGAGGTGCCGCAGTCGCATGGAGTCACGCTAACGACGCCGCCGTGGGCGCGGAAAGGCGTTTCCACCCAGAAGGCCCCGCGCTCCGGATGGATGAGCGCGGGGCCTTCTGGTGAAAGCTGGGTCAGAGGTACTGACCGGTGTTGGCGACGGTGTCGATCGAGCGACCCGCCTCGGTGCCCGTCTTGCCGGAGACCAGCGTGCGGATGTAGACGATCCGCTCGCCCTTCTTGCCGGAGATGCGGGCCCAGTCGTCGGGGTTGGTGGTGTTGGGCAGGTCTTCGTTCTCGGAGAACTCGTCGACGCAGGCCGACAGCAGGTGCTGCACCCGCAGGCCCTTGGTGCCGCTCTCCAGGAACTGCTTGATCGCCATCTTCTTGGCCCGGTCGACGATGTTCTGGATCATCGCGCCGGAGTTGAAGTCCTTGAAGTACAGGACTTCCTTGTCGCCGTTGGCGTAGGTCACCTCGAGGAAGCGGTTCTCCTCGCTCTCGGTGTACATACGCTCCACGACGCTCTGGATCATGCCGTGGATGGTGCCCTCGCGCGAGTCGGAGTGCTCGGCCAGGTCGTCGGGGTGCAGCGGCAGGTCGGAGATGAGGTACTTGGAGAAGATGTCCTTGGCCGCCTCGGCGTCCGGCCGCTCGATCTTGATCTTGACGTCCAGGCGGCCGGGCCGCAGGATCGCCGGGTCGATCATGTCCTCGCGGTTGGAGGCGCCGATGACGATGACGTTCTCCAGGCCCTCGACACCGTCGATCTCGCTGAGCAGCTGCGGGACGATGGTGTTCTCGACGTCGGAGGAGACGCCCGAGCCACGGGTGCGGAAGATCGAGTCCATCTCGTCGAAGAACACGATCACCGGGGTGCCCTCGGAGGCCTTCTCACGAGCCCGCTGGAAGACCAGGCGGATGTGCCGCTCGGTCTCGCCGACGTACTTGTTGAGCAGCTCCGGCCCCTTGATGTTGAGGAAGAAGCTCTTGCCGGACTGGCCGGTCTTCTCCGCGACCTGCTTGGCCAGGGAGTTGGCGACCGCCTTGGCGATGAGCGTCTTTCCGCAACCGGGCGGGCCGTACAGCAGCACGCCCTTCGGGGGACGCAGCTTGTGCTCGCGGAACAGGTCGGCGTGCAGGTAGGGCAGCTCGATGGCGTCCCTGATCTGCTCGATCTGCCGCATGAGGCCGCCGATCTCCTCGTAGGAGATGTCGGGGACCTCTTCGAGCACCAGCTCTTCGACCTCGGACTTGGGGATACGTTCGTAGACGTAGCCGGAGCGGGGCTCCAGCAGCAACGAGTCACCCGCGCGAATCGGCTGGTCGAGCAGCGATTCGGCGAGCCTGACGACCCGCTCCTCGTCGGCGTGGGAGATGACCAGGGCGCGCTGCCCGTCTTCGAGCAGCTCCTTCATCATCACGATCTCGCCGAGATCCTCGTAGCCGAGCGCCTCGACCACGTTGAGCGCCTCGTTGAGCATGACCTCCTGGCCACGCTTGAGGTTGTCGACATCGACGGCGGGGCTGACGTTCACGCGCAGCTTGCGGCCGCCCGTGAACACCTCCACCGTGCCGTCTTCACGCGCTTCGAGAAAAACGCCGAACCCGGATGGCGGCTGGGCCAGCCGGTCGACTTCTTCCTTCAGGGCGACGATCTGGTCTCTGGCCTCTTTGAGCGTCGAGACCAGGCGTTCGTTCTGGGCGGTCACGGCCGCCAGATTCGCCTGTGTCTCGTGGAGACGCTCTTCGAGAACCCTGGCCTGACGGGGAGACTCGGCGAGCTTACGCCTCAGCGCGGTGATCTCCTCTTGGAGGAAGGAGACCTGTGTGTTGAGATCAGCGACCTCCCGATCGCGCTGCGCGTGCCTAGCCTCATCATCGCGAGCTGCCACGCCCCGTCACCTCCTTCCAAGTCGGAAGACTACTAGGGACTTACCTATCTCGGGCCCCTCCGTAACCTGGCCGGGCAGTATTCGTACAATGACACTAAGTATTCGGTAATTAATCCCCATAAGAGCGTTTAGTCCTTGCAGCGTACGAGGGATGTGATCTGTTCCCGCGTAGTGGATCTATACGCTCTCGTGGCCGAATTGTCACAGTTCTTCAGTGGTCCCCTTCGGACGGCGGCGGCGCGGCGGCGGGGTGACCCCGTCCGCCATGCGGCGGGCCATGACGAGGAATCCCGTGTGGCCGATCATCCGGTGATCGGGCCGGACCGCGAGTCCTTCGACATGCCAGTCGCGACTCAGGGTCTCCCACGCGTGGGGCTCGGTGAAACTTCCATGATCCCGAATCGTCTCGACGGTCTTCGACATCTGGGTGGTTGTGGCCACGTATACGCAGATCACCCCGCCGGGCGTGAGCGCCTTGGAGACGGCGTCGACGCACTCCCACGGAGCCAGCATGTCGAGGATGACCCGGTCGACGTCGACCTCGTCGATCTCGGTCACCAGGTCGCCGACGACCAGGCGCCAGTTGTCGTCCATGGGCCCGAAGAAGTTGGTGACGTTCTTGCGCGCGATGTCGGCGAAGTCCTGGCGGCGCTCGTAGCTGGTGACGTGACCCTCGGGGCCGACCGCGCGCAGCAGCGAGCAGGTCAGCGCGCCGGAGCCGACGCCGGCCTCGATCACCCGGGCGCCGGGGAAGATGTCGGCCATGCCGACGATCTGCGCCGCGTCCTTCGGGTAGATCACGGCCGCTCCGCGCGGCATCGCCAGGGTGTAGTCCTGCAGCAGGTGACGGAAGGCCAGATACTGCGTGCCGCCCGACGAGCGCACCACGGAGCCTTCAGGCTGCCCGATCAGGTCGGCGTGCGGGATCGCCCCCTTGTGGGTGTGGAAGATCCCGTCTTCCTTGAGCGTGATCGTGTGGCGCTTGTTCTTGGGATCGGTGAGCTGCACCTGATCCCCGGGCTGGAACGGCCCGTGCCTGCGGAAACCCATGGCGTAAAGGCTAGGGCCAAATCGGGGGTGTCCCGTGCGGTAACCGGTTGTGTGGCCGGGCCGCCCGCCTGGTAGCAATACTCCCATGCTGCCCCGTGACGTGATCTCCACCGGAGACCTGATCCTGCGCGCTCCCTCCGACGACGACGTCGAGGCGGTCGTGCGCACCTCCAACGACCCGGTGACCGCCCGTTTCCTGCCCCTGCTGCCCCAGCCGTACACGGCCCAGGACGCGCGTGAGTGGATCAAGAAGACGCGGGACCGCCGGGACGAGGGCGGGGCCGACTTCGTGATCTCCGACGCCTCTGGCGGCTATCTGGGGGCCGTCGGCGTGCCCGCGCCCGACCGGTGGGGTGCGGTGGAGATCGGCTACCTGGTGGCGCCCTGGGCCCGCGGGAGGGGTGTGGCGGCGCGGGCGTCCAGGGCGGTGACGGACTGGCTGTTCGATCAGGGCCTGCACCGGGTGGGATTGAAGGCCGAGATCGAGAACGTGGCCTCGGTCCGGACGGCCCTGGCGGCGGGGTTCACCCTGGAGGGGGTGCAGCGCGAGGCCAAGCGGCTGCGTGACGGGCGCTGGGCCGACTGGGCGGGCTTCGCCAGGCTGGCCGGGGAGCCGGTGCCCGACACGAAGCCCTACCTGCCGTTCTTCGAGGCGCTCGACGACGGCACGGTCCGGCTGGAGCCGATCGGGCCGGACGACGCGGAGCTGTTCAAGGCGCTGCTGGAGGACGAGCAGACCGCGCGCTTCTCCGTCTTCCCCGTGCCGCCCATGGAGGGGCTGCTGCGGCGGCTGCGGAGCACCGGGTTCTGGTGGGCGACCGGCCAGCGGGTGGAGCTCGCCGTGCGCGACGCCGCCGGCGGCGAGTTCGCCGGGCACATCCAGCTCGCCAACGTGGCCCAGCCGCTCGACCAGGCGATGGTCGGCTACAGCCTGATGCCCGCCTTCCGGGGGCGCGGGTTCATGACGCGGGCGGTGCGGATGCTGGTGGAGTGGGCCTTCGAGGCGACGCCGCTGCATCGCGTCATCGCGGGCACCGACACGGCGAACACGGCCTCGCACCGGGTGCTGGAGCGGGCGGGGTTCACGCGGGAGTTCGTGGAGCGGGAGCTGTTCCCGCGCAAGGACGGGAAACGGTCGGACGATCTGTCGTGGTTGCGGCTTCGACCGAAGAATGACGACAACATGTGAAAAATCCGAATTTCCGGTTCGGGGCTAGGCAAGGGCGGATCGGCATAGAAGACTCTGAGTCACCGCCCATGAGGTTCCAGTGATCAACCGGCGTGCCGCCGAGAGGATCGCCCATGACCATGCCCTTGTCCGTGCCTTCCGCCATGCCCGCATCGGCCCCGCCCCCGGCCACGCCCACCGCGAGAAGCGGCACGTCACTGCCGGGCACGACGCTGCCGGGCACGACGCTGCCGGGCACGACGCTGCCGGCGACGTCGCTGCCGGGCGCCTGTGCCGCCTCCGGCGTCAGCGGCCTGGTCGCCGAGCTGTCGCGTGTGAACGCCGAGCAGTTGCTCGACCGTATGGCGCGTGCGGCGGCCGCGGTCACCGGGGCCGGGTGCGCCGGGTTCGTGGAAGTGGACCCGCTGCAGGACTGCGCGTGGCCGGTGCGGGTGCACGTGCCACCGGGCGACCCGCAGCGGGTGCGGCGCTGGCTGGCCGAGTCGGGCGCGCTCAAGACGCTCGCCACCGCCTGCGGCGCGGTACGGCTGGCCGCCGACCCGGAGTTCGGCGAGCCGGGCTTCCTGGCGGTGCCGATGCCGCTGGCCACGCACGCCCAGGCCTACCTGTGGGTGGCGGGGCGGGCCTTCGACGACATCGACGAGCACCTGCTAGGCCGCTTCGCCACCGCCGCCGGCCGCGCCCTGGAGGGCGCCAGGAGCCTGGAGGCCGCAGCGCGCATGCTCCGCGCCGTCCAAGCCTTCCGCTGACCCCGCGCCAGGCTTCGGCTGACCCCGGCCAGGCTTCCGCTGACCCGCGTGCCTGCCTTCCGTTGGTCGCGCCAGACCTCCGCTGGCCCCGCGCCAGGCCCTCCGCTGACACGCCCGGCCTCCTGTGGGCGCCACGCAGCCCGCTGCCGACCACGCGTCAGGCGTTCCGCTGACCCCGCGCCAGCCCTCCGCTGCCGCCGCGCTCGGCTGTCGTGGCGCGGGGAAGCGGGTGAGCCATCGACCCTAGAACCGGCTCCGTGACGGCGGCCGGGTGGGGCGGCCGGTGAGCGTCACCCTGGAAGGCCGCCGGCCACGGTCGGCGGGTGGCGGTGACCCATGCGTGCCGTACGAAAAGAGACGGTCAGGGCCGGCGGGACTCGAACCTCATCGTGCGAGAGACGCCGATGCGGACCGTCGTCCCCGGCGTGATCGTGACCGGCTCGTTCGGCGGGATGTCGTAGAAGTTCGGGTCGCCCGGCGGCTGGATCTGCGTGCCGTTGACCGAGCCGAGGTCGACCAGGTTGACGTCCCACCCGTCGAGCGCCACCCTCAGGTGCCGCCGCGAGACCGACCCGTCCGGGCTGGTCACCTTGGCGGGCCTGGCGGTGCCGCCGGCCACCTCCGGCGCGCGGTCGGGGTCGCGGCCCAGCAGGTAGTCGCTCTCCAGCGGCAGCGCCGTGCCGTCGTCGAGGATGAGCACGCCGAGCGCCGGACGCGGCCCCTTGTACGGCACCAGCGTGCGCTGCACCAGCGCCACCCCGCAGGAGGCGCAGTACGGCAGGCGCGGGTCGTTGAAGTGGTCGTTCTTGCAGTCGACGCCGTAGACGAGAGGCTTGCCGTCGGCCGACTCCTCGCCCTGGTCGTACGGCAGGGCGTCGGGCGCGGTGCCGTTGCCCTGCGGCGGAACGGACTGCAGGTGGCGTCCGCCGGGACCCTCGGGGCCGCCGAGCGGTCCCGGGCCTTGCGGACCTGACGGCGGCTGCGGACCAGGACCCATCGGCATGGGCCCGCTCATGGGGCCGCCGGGCTGCCCGCCCATGGGGCCGAAGTCGGAGCCGTATTCGGGGCCTCCCTGACCGGAGGGGGGACCCACCGGCGGCATCGGGCCCGACGGCGGGCCGAGGGGCGGCATGGGACCGGAGGCGGGTCCGAGCGGCCCGAGCGGGCCGGGCCCACCGGGACCCTGCTGACCGGGCCCACCGGGCCCATCGGGAGCGCCGGGGCCGCCGGAACCGGGACCACCGTGACCGGGACCGCCAGGACCACCCGGGCCGCCGGGACCACCGGGGCCCTGTGGTCCGTGCCCACCGGGACCCTGCGAACCAGGGCCTTGCGAACCAGGGCCCTGCGAGCCGGGACCGTGCGAGCCGGGGCCATGAGGGCCGGGGCCGTAGGGGCTGTGGGGGCCGGGGCCCTGCGGGCCCGAGGGCGGCTGCGGGCCGGAGCCGGGAAGGCCGGGACCAGGCCCCTGAGGACCCTGAGGACCCTGAGGGCCGGAGCCGGGCAGCTGCGGGCCGGAGCCGGGACCGTGCTGGTCGGGCACGCCGATCGGCCCGGAGACCGGCTGGCGCTCGGGCCCGTCGGAGGGCCACGGGTAGGGCGCCGCGGGCTGCTGGCGGTCCTTCTTGGGCAGCAGGTCGGGGTCCTCGAACACGCCCGTGGGCGGCAGGTCCATGGTCAGCGGGTAGGAGGAGGCGGGCTGCGCGCCCGAGGGACGCTCACCCGAGGACGGGGCGGGCCGGGAGGCCTGTTCGCCCACCTCGACGACCAGCCCGCCGCCGAACACCACGCCGTCGTCGAGCCGCATCGCCGGGTGCGGCTGGCCGGCGCCGGGCAGGCTCAGCTCGACCGACTGGATCGGTCCCTTGAACAGCCGGTCGGTCCACGTGAGCAGGGCGTCGCGGCCGGCCAGGCGGTGTTCGCCGTCGCCGGCGCGCACGACGGCGACGGCCTCGCCGCTCACCATCACGGCCACGCCGCCACCGGCGGGCCAGGCCACCGCGCACGTGGCGGGGTTGCCGGCGACCGAACGGTCGAGGATCTGGGCCACCCGGCGCGCCAGGGCCCGGCCGTCGCCGCCCCCTGCCGCGGTCTCGCGCAACGCCTGCAGCAGGTCGGTGCCGGCCTCTCCGGCGTCGCACACCAGCAGCAGTCCGCCCATGTGGGCGACCAGTCCGTTGCCCGGAAGCGGTCGCACCACCCCGAAGCCCTGGTCGGTCACTGAACCTCTCCTCCCCGCAGCAGCCCCTGCCGTAGCGGACTCATGGCCTAACGCATACCCAGACGTGACTCGCCCTGTCACGCACCGTCGGTCTCGATTCGGTGAATCCGCTGGACGCCGATAACCCTATCCGCAACGGTCAATCGCCCGAAAGTGGGCGATCAACCCCCGCATCACACGCCACTGAAGACCCGGTTGACGTCGCTGGTGGCCAGCACGCCGTAGATCTCTCCGCCCCGTTCGACCAGCAGATACTCGGCGGCGGGCGTGCGGCGCATGGCGTCGATGAGCGCCTCGCCCGTCAGGTCGGCGGGGAGCACCATTTCGGGCTCCAGCGTGCGCGCCACGGAGCCGGCCGTGAGCCAGGGGCGCCGGTGCTCGGGGGTGGCCTGGACGGAGGCCTCGTGCACGATCGCGGTGGGGCGTCCCTCGTAGTCGGTGACGACGACGGCGCCGGCTCCCTGCTCGGCGGCCTTGCGCAGCGCCTCGGACAGCGGCACGTCGGGGGTGACGGGCACCGCCCGCCTGGCCAGCGCGCGGGCGTCGACCTGCGGGATGCGGGCGCGGACCTTGGCCACGCGCAGCGACTGGCTGGCGCCCATCCAGATGAAGGCGCCCAGGATGAAGGACCAGATCATGTTGCGCTCGTCGAGCGGCTGGCCGCTCATCACCGACAGCAGGAAGGGCCCCAGGACCAGCAGGACGGCCAGGCCGCGGCCGACCCAGGCGGCCACGACGGTGGCGGTGCCGGCGTCGCCGCTGGCCTTCCAGACGCCGGCGCGCAGCATGCGGCCGCCGTCGAGCGGCAGGCCCGGCAGCAGGTTGAACACGCCGACGATGAGGTTGGCGAACCACAGCATGCGCACCAGGACCTCGGCGATGCCGCCCTCGTTGAACAGCAGCCAGTCGAGGCCCAGGCCGAGGCCGGCCAAGCCGAGCGACAGCAGCGGGCCGACGGCGGCGATGACGAACTCGCGGCCGGGCGACTTGGGCTCGCTCTCGATCTCGGACACGCCGCCGAGGAGGTAGAGGGTGATGCGGCGCACGCGCAGGCCGTACATCTTGGCCGCCACGCTGTGGGCCAGCTCGTGCAGCAGGACCGAGACGTAGAGCAGGACGGCGAAGACGAAGGCGACCACGTACGAGACGACGGTGTCGATGCCGGGCAGTTGGGTGCGGACCGCCTCGGCGTACATCCACGTGATGACCGCCGCCACGATGAACCACGTCCACGAGACGTACACGGGGATGCCGAAGGGCCTGCCCATGCGGATGCCGGAGAACTCCTGCGGCGGGTCCTGCTCGCTCACCGGCTGTCACCACTCCTCGAAGGTCGTGCCGTGCCTGTCGCCCTTGATGCTACGCGTTCCCGGAGGCTGATCCTCTTGTCACGGGCTCGGTGATGCGCCATTCTGTCGGCCGTTTCACCTACAGTTCGGGGCATGACGTTGACGGAGCCCGTGATCATCGGAGCGCTCTCCCCCTCGCGGGCGGGTGACTTCATGACCTGCCCCCTGCTCTACCGGTTCCGCGTCATCGACCAGCTGCCGGAGAAGCCGTCGCAGGCGGCCGTGCGGGGCACGCTGGTCCACGCGGTGCTCGAGCGGCTCTACGACCTGCCCGCTCCCGCGCGTTCGGTGCGGGCGGCGCTGGAGTTGCTGGAGCCGCAGTGGACCAGGTTGCTGGCCGAGGAGCCGGCCTTCGGCGAGATGTTCGCCTCTCCGGAGGAGCAGGCGACGTGGCTGCAGCAGGCGCGCGGCATGCTGGAGCGATATTTCACGCTGGAGGATCCGACGCGGCTGGAGCCGGCCGAGCGTGAGCTGTACGTGGAGGCGGTGCTCGACAGCGGCCTGATGTTGCGCGGCTACGTCGACCGGCTCGACGTGGCGCCCACCGGCGAGGTGCGGGTGGTCGACTACAAGACCGGCAGCGCCCCCGGGCCCGATTTCGAGGCCAAGGCGTTGTTCCAGATGAAGTTCTACGCGCTGGTGCTGTGGCGGCTGCGCGGCGAGGTGCCGAGGCTGCTGCAACTGGTCTATCTGGGCGGCAGGGGCGAGGTGTTGCGCTACTCCCCCGACGAGGCCGATCTGCGCGCGACCGAGCGCAAGGTGCAGGCGTTGTGGGTGGCGATCGAGCGGGCGCTGGAGTCGGGCGAGTGGCGGGCGCGGCCGTCGCGGTTGTGCGACTGGTGCGACCACCAAGCGTTGTGCCCGGAGTTCGGCGGCACTCCCCCGCCGGTGCCCGACCGCAAGCCGGGCGACCGGTGGCGCAGCACCCGGCGGTCGGCCACCGACGAGTTGTAGGGTCCCGCTCCCCCTGGAGAGCTCCTCCCCAGGTAGGAGGAGTGCGGCCGAGGGCCGGGCCTACAGTGGAAGCGTGCACAACCGCCGGGCTCCGCTCTTCGACTCGGTGCTGGCCGCCTGCCTCGCGGTGGCCTCGCTGGCGCTGTATCTGACCCGCCCGGCCGAGATGATGGCCGATGTGTCCGCGGCCGGGCCGGTCGTGGCCTTCCGCCCGCCCGACGTGGTGGGCGCCGCGCTGGTGGTCCTGTCGTGTGCTCCGGTGGCCGTACGGCGGCGCTGGCCGCTGACGGCGTTGTGCCTGGGGCTGGTGCCCGAGCTGCTGGCGGCGGGCCTGGGCTACGGGCTGTCGGGGCTGGCCCCGCTCGTGCTGCTGTACTCCGTGGCCGCCTACCGGGGGCTGGCGGTGGCGCTGCTCGGGCTGCTGCTGGCGCTGGCGTCGAACGTGTCGGCGATCGCGGCGATGTTCACCCCGGTGATGGGCTGGGCCGACTATCTGGTGGGCCTGGTCCTGCTGGGCGGCGCGTGGGGGCTGGGCCGCACGCTGCGGCTGCGCCGCGCCTATCTCGAGGAGCTGAAGGACCGGGCGGCCAGGCTGGAGCGGGCCCGCGAGGCCGACACACGCGCCGCCAGGGCCGAGGAGCGTTCGCGCATCGCCCGCGAGCTGCACGACGTGGTGGCCCACCACGTGAGCGTGATGACGGTGCAGGCGGCCGCCGCGCGGCGGGTGCTGACGGAGGATCCCGAGCAGGCGCGCGAGGCGTTGTCGGCGATCGAGAGCACCGGCAGGGTGGCGATGCGTGAGATGCGCCACCTGGTCGAGGTGCTGCGCGGCCCGGCCGAGCGCGGCCCGCAGCCGGGGATGGGGCTGCTGCCGCAGCTGGTGGAGCAGATGCGCGAGGCGGGGCTGCCGACGAGCCTGGTGGTGGAGGGCGAGCCGGCCGCGCTGCCGGCCGGTGTCGATCTGGCCGCCTACCGGCTGGTCCAGGAGGGGCTGACGAACAGCCTGCGGCACGCGGGCTCGGCGGCGCAGGCCGTGGTGACCGTACGGCACCGGCCGGGCGAGCTCGACGTGGAGGTCTGCGACGACGGCCGGGGGCCGGAGCCGGACGGCGAGGGGCGTGGCGGGCACGGCCTGGTCGGGATTCGCGAACGGGTGGCGCTCTATGGTGGAATCCTGAGGGCCGGACCGCGGCAGGGCGGCGGTTTCGAGATCCAGGCCAGGTTCCCGTTGTGACGGTGGAGGGTCAGTGACGATCAGGGTGCTGCTGGTGGACGACCAGCCGCTGCTGCGCACGGGATTCCGCCTGATCCTGGAGGCCGAGCCCGACATCACGGTGGTCGGCCAGGCCGGTGACGGCAAGGACGCGCTGGAGCAGACGCGGGCGTTGCTGCCCGACGTGGTGCTGATGGACATCCGCATGCCGGGCATCGACGGCATCGAGGCCACCCGCCGCATCGTGCGCGACGGGGCTGCGGGCGCGCATGTGCCGAAGGTGCTGGTGCTGACGACGTTCGACCTCGACGAGTACATCGTGGAGGCGTTGCGGGCGGGCGCCTCGGGGTTCCTGCTGAAGGACGTGCCGCCCGACGAGCTGGTCACCGCGATCCGCGTGGTGGCCGACGGCGACGCGATCGTGGCGCCGAGCGTGACGCGGCGGCTGCTCGACCGGTTCGCGGCCAAGCTGCCGCCCGCCTACGAGCAGGCCACGCCCGCGCGGCTCGACCGGCTGACCGAGCGTGAGCTCGAGGTGCTCAAGCTCATCGCGCGCGGCATGTCCAACGCCGAGATCGCCGCCAAGCTGGTGGTCAGCGAGACGACGGTCAAGACGCACGTCGGCAACGTGCTGACGAAGCTGGGGCTGCGCGACCGGGTGCAGGCGGTGGTGCTGGCCTACGAGACCGGGCTGATCACGCCGGGGGCGCTGCCGTAGGGGCTAGGTCGTGGCCGGCTCCCCGGTGGAGCGCGTCGCCTCGTCCGCGGCCTGCCCTGTGGTCCTTTCCGGGGCGTTCTCGGGGAAGTGGCAGGCCACCAGGTGGCCGCTCGCCAGCGCCTCCAGGGGCGGTTCCTGGGTCTTGCAGATGTCCTGCGCCTTCCAGCAGCGGGTGTGGAAGCGGCACGCGGGCGGCGGGTTGATCGGCGAGGGCACGTCGCCGGTCAGCCGGATGCGGTCGCGCTCGGTGCGCCTGCGCGGGTCGGGCACGGGCACCGCCGAGAGCAGCGCGTTGGTGTACGGGTGCATGGGCGAGTCGTAGAGCGCCTTGCGTTCGGCCAGTTCGACGATCTTGCCGAGGTACATGACGGCGACCCGGTCGCTGATGTGCCGCACCACCGACAGGTCGTGTGCGATGACCACGTAGGTCAGGTCGAGCTCGCCCTGCAGGTCCTCCAGGAGGTTGACGACCTGGGCCTGGATGGAGACGTCGAGCGCCGACACGGGCTCGTCGGCGATGATCAGCTTGGGCTTCAGTGCGAGCGTCCTGGCGATGCCGATGCGCTGGCGCTGGCCGCCGGAGAACTCGTGCGGGTAGCGGTTGTAGTGCTCGGGGTTGAGCCCGACCAGTTCGAGCAGGTCCTGGACGGCCTTCTTGATGCCGGCCTCGGTCTTGACGTTCTGGATGCGGAAGGGCGCGCCGACGATGGTGCCCACGGTGTGGCGCGGGTTGAGCGAGGAGTACGGGTCCTGGAAGATCATCTGCATGTCGCGCCGGAGGGGGCGCATGCGGCTCTGCTTCACGTGGGTGATGTCGACGTCCTCGAAGACGATCCGGCCGGCGGTGGGCTCCAGCAGGCGGGTGATCAGGCGTCCTGTCGTGGTCTTGCCGCATCCCGATTCGCCGACCAGGCCGAGCGTCTCGCCCTTGCGCACGTCGAAGGAGACGCCGTCGACGGCCTTGACGGCGCCGACCTGCCGTCTGAGCAGGCCCTTGGTGACGGGGAAGTGCTTGGTCAGGTCCCGCACCGACAACAACGGCTCTGTCACTGGGTCTCCAGGTGGGGCTTGATCTCGGCGTCCCACAGGCGGCGCCGCTCGGTGGGCGCCAGGTGGCAGCGCACGAGGTGGCCGGGCTGGCTGGCCAGCAGGTCGGGCACCTCGGCGCGGGCCTTTCCCGCGGTCAGCTCGGCGTGCGGGCAGCGTGGGTGGAAGGCGCAGCCGGGCGGGACGTTGATGAGCGAGGGCGGGGTGCCCTTGATGGGCAGCAGCCGCTCGCTCGGCTCGCGGTCCAGCCGGGGCATGGAGCCGAGCAGCCCCCAGGTGTAGGGGTGTTCAGGGCGGTAGAAGATGTCGTCGGCCGTGCCGTACTCCACGCACTTGCCCGCGTACATGACGAGGATGTCGTCGGACAGCTCGGCCACCACGCCCAGGTCGTGGGTGATGACGATGAGCGCGGAGTCGAACTCGCGCTGCAGGTCGCGCATGAGGTCGAGGATCTGCGCCTGGACGGTGACGTCGAGCGCGGTGGTGGGCTCGTCGGCGATGAGCAGTTCGGGGTCGCACGACAGCGCCATGGCGATCATGGCGCGCTGGCGCATGCCGCCGGAGAACTCGTGCGGGTAGCTGTCGACGCGCCGGTCGGGCTGCGGGATGCCGACGCGGCCGAGCATGTCGACGGCGTGTTTGCGGGCGACGGCCTTGGTGACCTTGTTGTGGATGCGGTAGGCCTCGATGATCTGCGCGCCGACCGTGTAGTACGGGTGCATCGACGACAGCGGGTCCTGGAAGATCATCGCCATGCGTTTGCCGCGTAATCCGCGCACGTGGTCGGGGCCGGCGCCGACGAGTTCCTCGCCGTGCAGCCAGATCTCGCCGGAGATCTGCGCCCGGTTGTGCAGGCCGAGGATGCCCAGGCTGGTGACGCTCTTGCCGGAGCCCGACTCGCCGACGATGCCCAGGGTCTTGCCGCGCTCCAGCTCGAACGACAGGCCGTCGACGGCCCTGACCAGGCCGTCGTCGGTCTTGAAGTGGATGCGCAGGTCCTTCACCTCGAGGAAGGGGCTCACGTCACTCTCACTCTCGGGTCCACCACGGCGTACAGCACGTCCACGATGAGGTTGGCCAGCACGATGAACAGGGCCGCGAACAGCGTCACGCCGAGCACGACGGGCAGGTCGTTGCCGCGGATGGCGTCGATGACCAGCTTGCCGATGCCGGGGATGGAGAAGGTGCTCTCGGTCAGGACGGCGCCGCCGAGCAGCAGGCCGAGGTCCAGGCCGAAGATGGTGAGGATGGGCGTCAGGGTGGCGCGCAGGGCGTGCTTGGTGACGACGGTGCGCTCGGGCAGGCCCTTGGCGCGTGCCGTACGGATGTAGTCCTCGCCCATGGTCTCCAGCATGCCCGCGCGCGTCAGCCGCGCATACAGGGCGGCGTAGAGGAAGGCGAGGGAGATCCAGGGCAGCACGAGCGCCTGGAACCACTGGCGCGGGTCCTGCGTGATCGGGTAGTAGCTGCCGCCGCCGGGGAAGATGCCCAGCGCGTAGGCGAAGACCGCCAGCGCGACGAGGCCGGTGAAGTAGATCGGCAGCGACACCCCGGCCAGCGCGACGGTCATCGCCCCGCGGTCGACGGCCGAGCCGCGTCTGAGTGCCGAGATCACGCCGATGGAGACCCCGGCGACCAGCCAGATGACGGCGGCCCCGGCGGCCAGCGAGATCGTGGCGGGCAGCCGGTCCATCAGGGTGGGCCACACGGGCTGGTTGTTGTTGAAGGAGAAGCCGAAGCACGGCGCGGGGCACTCGGCCTTCCTGGGGCCGAGGGAGTAGTCGACGCCGACGACGATGCCGGCGGCGAACCGGCCGTATTGCACGAGGATCGGGTCGTCCAGGTGCAGCCGCTTGACCGCGGCCTGGATCGCCGCCGGGGTGGCGTCCCGGCCGACGTAGCGCGTGGCCATGCCCTCGGGCGTCTGGCCCATGGCGCGCGGGATCAGGAAGAAGATCGAGAACGTGACGAAGCTGACGACGGCCAGCATCAGGACGGCCGCGACCCCGCGGCGTACGAGGAATCCGAGCACGATCGTTCGGCCCGGCACCCGGGGCGGGCTGCGCCCCGGGTGCCTGCGCCTTCACCTGCCTTCAGTGGTTACTGGGACAGTCCCAGCCAGGTGTAGTCGTACATCCCGTAGGCCGGGTGCACGTACACGTTGGTCAGGTTGGCCGGACGGTAGATGAGGGTCTTCTCGTAGACGAAGGGCACGAACGCGGCGGACTCCATGACCTTCTTGTCGACCTCGGCCCAGATCTTGTTGCGCTCGGCCGGGTCGGTGGTCTGGATGCCCTTGTCGAGCAGGTCGTTCACCGCCTGGTCGTTGAGCTCCATCATGTTGTAGTTGCCGGAGGCCTTGATGAAGCGGCCGTCGACGATCTGGGAGAGGAAGCCGAATCCGGACGGCCAGTCGGCGCCCCATCCGGCGATCATCAGGCCCAGGTTGTTGGCGTGCACGAACTCGGGCTTGCCGGCGTACTGCGCGCTCCAGTCGCCCGACGGGTACTTCTTGATCGTGGCCTTGATGCCGACCTTGGCCAGCGCGGCCTGCACGGCCTCGGCGACCTGGACTTCCTTGGTGCGGTCACCGCGGACGGCGATGTTGGTCTCGAAGCCGTTGGCCTGGCCGCAGGCGGTCAGGTGCTCCTTGGCCTTGGCCTGGTCGCCCTTGTTCTCGGGCGTCTCGAAGAGGTTGTAGGCCTGGTAGCCGACGGTCGTCGGGGTCATCAGCGTGCTGCCGATGTCGCCGCCGAGCGGGCCGCCCCACGGCGCCTGGGTGGCGACCTTGTCGACGGCGTACTGGATGGCCTTGCGGCACTCGATGTTGTCGAACGGCTTCACCTGCGTCGAGATCATCATGTACCGGTTGAAGGGCGTGTACGGGTTGTCCGTGGAGTCCTTCAGCTTCTCGTCGGCGACGATCTTGCCGCGGGCGGCGGGCTGCACGCCGGTGCCGCCGAGGTCGACCTGCAGCTGGCCGGCCAGCAGGCGGTTGTCGATGTCGTTGGCGTCCTGCTTGAACTGGACCTCGATGCGGTCGGGCAGCTGCTTGCGCGTCGGGTCGGTGGAGGCGTCCCACTGGTCGTTCTTGACGAGGTTGAACTGCTTGCCGACCTCGTGCGTCTCGATCTTGTAGGGGCCGGTCGACAGGACGGTCTTCTCGTAGTCGAGGCCGGTGTCCTTGGCCTGCGGCACCGGGGCCGACTGCGGGTTGGCCACGAGGAAGTCGAACTCGGAGAAGGGCGCCTTGAGCTTGAAGACGATGGTGTAGTCGTCCGGCGTCTCGACGCCCTTGAAGTTGGCCAGGTCCTTGTCCTTGTACGGGCCCGCGTACTCACCGGCGTCCAGGTACTCCGCGAAGTACTTGGGTCCGTCGGTCAGTTCCTCGGTGAAGTTGCTGCGGGCGATCGCGTTCTTGACGTCGATGGCCTTGACCTCGGTGCCGTCCTCGTACTTGATGCCCTTCTTGAGCTTGTAGGTCCAGGTCTTGCCGTCGGCGCTGGCCTCGCCCAGGCCTTCGGCCAGGTCGGGGACGAGCTTGAGGCCGGCGTCGCCGGGCGCGGGCTCGTAGGTCAGCAGGGCCCTGGCGTACAGGCGGGTGAAGTTCCAGTTGAAGGCGTAGTAGGTGTTGCCCGGGTCCATCGAGTCCGGCTCGTCGGAGAGGGCGAACTTCAGGGTGCCGCCGGCCTTGTCGGAGGCGTTGACGACCTTGGTGTAGCCGTCGTTGTGCTTGGCCGCGGCCGCCGGCTGCTGGCCGCTACCTGTCGCGGCCGGCTGCTGCTGGGGACCGCCGCCCGCCGTGCCGCCGCAGGCGGCCAAGGCCAGGGCTAAGGATGCGCCCAGCGCGGTGAGCGCCAGGGAACGGGTCTTCCTCATTGAAAACTACATCCCTTCTATCGGTTCCTTGGGTCGAGGGCGTCACGCAGCCCGTCGCCCAGCAGGTTGAAGGCCATGACGGTGATGAAGATCGCCAGACCTGGGATGATCATGAAGTGGGGCGCGCTCTGGTAGTAGTCGACCGCGCGGGTGAGCATGCCGCCCCAGGACGCCTGGGGTTCCGCCACGCCGACGCCGAGGAACGACAGCGCCGCCTCGAACAGGATGTTCGTGGGGATGAGCAGGGTGGAGTAGACGAGGATCGGCGCGACCAGGTTGGGCAGCACCTCCTTGAAGATGATGTGTCCGTTGGTGGCGCCGAGCGACCGGGCGGCGTCGACGAACTCCCTCTCCTTCAGCGACAGCGTCTGGCCGCGCACGATGCGGGCGATGTACGGCCAGCTGAAGAAGCCGATGATGAAGACGATCACACCGATGCGCAGCCCGTTGCCCGAGAGCCCGAAGGCCCGGTCGGGCATGGCCCCGACGATGGCGATCGCGAACAGCAGCAGGGGGAAGGCCAGGAACATATCCATGAGCCTGCTGATGATCGTGTCGGTCCAGCCGCCGAAGTAGCCGGCCAGCACGCCCATGAGGGTGCCGATGATCACTGACAGGAGGGTGGCCAGGAAGGCCACCAGCAGGGAGATCTGGGCGCCGGACAGGATCCTCGCGAAGATGTCGCGGCCGTTGACCGGCTCCAGGCCGAGCGGGTGCTCGAAGCTCATCCCGCCCCACGGCGCCAGTGGGGCGCTGGTGAGGGGGTCGATCGCGTCCTGGTTGGGGACGTTGGGGTCATCGCCGAACAGGGCGATGAGGCCGCCGAAGGGCCGTTCGGCCAGGGCGGCCACCAGGACGAGCAAGACGACGATCACGGCTCCCGCGATGGCGACCTTGTCGCGCTTGAGGCGGGTCCAGGCGATCTGTCCCAGCGATCGTCCCTGGATGGCCTTGGCGCCCACGCCCTGGAGCACGGCCTCGGGCTGGGCTTCCGCCGCCGTCCCCGAGACGTCGAGCGGCGCCGTCATAAGACTGCCCTCAAGCAGCCTTGTTCGGCCATGCATCCTCCCTCGCATGACCAAGGGCACTGCGCAGCCTTCACGAGGTTGTGCAGCCCCTGGGTCTCAGACGGCGTGTCCTGCCAGACGTCCCTCTGATGCGAGGCCGTCTGGTCGTGCGAGAGACCGCGGTGCCGGTCCCACGAAGGAGGATGTAATGCGCCAATTGCGGTGACTAGTCCCCTGAGGCGCTATGTGGCTCAACCGTGATCAGCGTGAAACGCATTCGTGTTGATCTTGGCTGGTTTATCGAGGGACCGTTCCGATTGTGTCCGGAAATCGTGACATCAATTGATTCCGCGGCGCTTGAGGATGTCCTCGATGTCGGAGAAGTCGTCGTCTGCGGCGGGCTTCTTCTTGGCCTGCGCGGCCGCCGGCTGCGGGACGGGCTTCTGCGCGGGCTGGGCCTGCTGGCTCTGCCTGGCCTGCTGGGCCGCCTTGGGCGCGGCCTGGACGGCGGCCTTGCGCGCCCGGCCGGAGACCGCCGGCTCCGCTCCCGCGTCGACGCGGTCGGCCTTGGCCAGCTTCCTGCCCCTGAGCACGCCGGTGACCACGAACAGCACCACCGAGATGCCGGCCAGGACCACACCCGCCCACACCAGCGGGTTGAGCACCAGCCCAGCCACAAAACTCACCAGCGTCGAGCCCACGGTCCACAACGCCTTGAACGCCCCCGTCAGGTAGGCGGCCATCGGCAGCAGCGACCAGGCCAGCACCCGGGCCGCCGCCAGGGCACCCCGGCGTCGCCAGGTGAGGAAGGTGAACACCAGGCCCACCACGCTCGCCCCGGCGAGGATCGGGAACCAGGCAATCTGATCGACAGGCATGGGGGCCGCCCTTCGTCTCGGCTTTGCCTCCCATCCTGGCACCTTCTCCGGGGATCGGCGCTCCTCCGAAAGAAGGGTCCTGCCCCTAGGGGGAACCAGGAGACGCATCCGGTACGGCGGAGCACCCGGGGGGCATGCTCCGCCGTACCGGACGGGCTCGTCAGACCGGCACGCCCACCTCGGTGGCGGTCGGGTCATGGGAGCTGGCGGCGGCCTGGATGCGGCCGGCCACGATCTCCTCCGACCAGTGACAGGCCACCTTGCGCCCCGGCCTGATCTCGCGCAGCGCCGGCACCTCGTCCGCGCACCGCGTGGTCTGCCGGAAGGGGCAGCGGGTGTGGAAGCGGCAGCCGGGCGGGATGTTGGCCGGCGAGGGCAGGTCGCCGGTGAGCAGGATGCGCTCGCGCCGCTCCTCGACCACCGGGTCGGGGATCGGGATCGCCGACATCAGCGCGATCGTGTACGGGTGCAGCGGCTCGGCGTACAGGTCGTCGGAGGGCGACTCCTCCACGATCGAGCCGAGGTACATGACCCCGATCGTGTCGCTGACGTGCCGCACCACCGCCAGGTCGTGGGCGACCACGACGTAGGTGAGGCCGAGCTGCTCCTGCAGGTCCTCCAGCAGGTTGACGATCTGCGCCTGGATCGACACGTCCAGCGCCGAGACGGGCTCGTCGGCGATGATCAGGTCGGGGTTGAGCGCGATCGCGCGGGCGATGCCGATGCGCTGGCGCTGGCCACCGGAGAACTCGTGCGGGTAGCGGCCGGCCGCGTTGGCGGGCAGGCCCACCACGTCGAGCAGCTCCCGCACCCGGTCGGCCGGCTTGCCGGCGAAGCCGTGCGTGCGCAGCGGCTCGGTCAGCACCGATTCCACGCTCTGGCGCGGGTCGAGGCTGGCCAGCGGGTCCTGGAAGACCATCTGCAGCCGCTTGCGCAGCAGCCGCATCGGCTCCGGCTTCAGCGCGCGCACGTCGGCGCCGTCGAAGGTGATGGTGCCGTCGGTCGGCTCGACCAGGCGCAGCATGGCGCGGCCCAGCGTCGACTTGCCGCAGCCGGACTCGCCGACCAGGCCGTAGGTCTGGCCGCGGCGGATGTCGAGGTCGACGCCGTCGACCGCGCGCACGTGACCGACCACGCGGTCGACCAGCACGCCCTTCCTGATCGGGAAGTGAACCTTGAGCCCGCGCACGGACATCAGAACATCATCGGTCATCTGATCCCCCGAGCGGGTTGTAGCAGCGCACCTCGTGGTCCGGCCGGGCGGGCGCCAGCACGGGGGCCTCGCCCACGCACTCGTCGACGCGGTTGCGGCAGCGTGGCGAGAAGGCGCAGCCCTGCGTCCACGCCAGCATGTCGCGCGGCGAGCCCTGGATGGGTTCCAGCCGCTCTCCCCTGGGCTGGTCGAGGCGCGGGATGGAGGCCAGCAGGCCGCCGGTGTACGGGTGGCGTGGGTGGGCGAACAGCTCGTGCCGCTGCGCCCGCTCCACGATGCGCCCGGAGTACATGACGTGCACGGTGTCGCACATGCCCGCGACCACGCCCAGGTCGTGCGTGATCATGATGAGCGCGGTGCCGGACTCGCGGACCAGTTCCTTGAGCAGCTCCAGGATCTGCGCCTGGATGGTCACGTCGAGCGCCGTGGTCGGCTCGTCGGCGATGAGCAGCCGGGGCTTGGCCGCCAGCGCCATCGCGATCAGCGCGCGCTGGCGCATGCCGCCCGACAGCTGGTGGGGGTACTCCTTGAGCCGGCGGCCCGGGTCGGGGATGCCGACGCGGGCCAGCAGCTCCGCGGCCTCCTTGCGGGCCGCGTCGGCGCCCATGTCGCGGTGCCGTACGAGGACCTCGGTCACCTGCACGCCGATGGGGATCACCGGGTTGAGCGAGGTCATCGGGTCCTGGAAGACCATGGCCAGGTCGCGGCCACGCATGCGGCGCAGCTTGTCCTGCGGCAGGCCGATCAGTTCGGTGCCCTCGAAGGCGATGCTGCCGCCGAGCCGTACGCCCCGCTTGGGGAGCAGGCCCATGATGGCCAGCGAGGTGACCGACTTGCCGCAGCCGGACTCGCCGACCAGGCCGACGGTCTCGCCGGGCGCCACCGAGAAGCTGACCTTGTCGACCGCGCGCACGTCCTTGCGGCCGCGGCGGCTGAAGACGATCTCGAGATCGTTGACGTCGAGCAGATTGTTCACGGTGTCACCGCCGGTACTTCGGGTCGAGGGCCTCGCGCAGCGACTCGCCCAGCAGCGTGAAGCCGAGGGCGGCCAGCACGATGGCCAGGCCTGGGGCGATGACGAGCTGGGGTGCGATGGCCAGGTGCCGCTGGGACTCGGCCAGCATCCTGCCCCATTCGGGGATGGACGGGTCCGCGCCTGACAGGCCGAGGAAGGCCAGTCCCGCCGCCTCGATGATGGCGGTGGCCAGGGTCAGCGTGCCCTGCACGATCACCGGGGTGAGCGAGTTGGGGAAGACGTGACCCAGGACGATCCGCCGGCGTTTGACGCCGAGCGACTTGGCCGCCAGCGCGTAGTCGGCCTCGCGCTGGGCGAGCATCTGGCCGCGCAGCAGCCGGGCGAAGACCGGGACGTTGACCACCCCGATGGCGATCATCACCGCGAGCAGGCCCTCGCCGAGCATCGCGGCGATGCCGATGGCGAACAGCAGACCGGGTACGGCCAGCATCATGTCGACCAGGCGCATGACGCCGGTGTCGAACCAGCCGCCGAGGCCCCCGGCCAGCAGGCCCAGGATGATGCCGCCGATCATGCCGAACAGCAGCGAGACGACGCCGACCAGCAGCGACTGACGCGCACCCAGGATGATGCGCGACAGCAGGTCGCGGCCCTGGTCGTCGAGGCCGAGCCAGTGCTCGGCGGTCGGACCCGGGATGTGGCCAGGACCCTTGATCTGCTTCAGGTCGGGGGTCAGGGCCGTGTACGGCGCGAGCCAGTCGGCGAAGATCGCCACGAACAGGAAGAGCGCGATGAGGACGGCGCCGATGATGGCCGCGGGGTTGCGCGCCAGGCGTTTGACCGCCTCACGCCACACTCCCCCGCCGTGTTCCTCGGCGACGGTGATCGCCGCTTCTGCGGCTCCGAGACTCATCTCACCCTCACCCTCGGGTCGATCAGGCCGTAGGCCACGTCCACCACCAGGTTGATCAGCACGAACAGCGTGGCGATCACCAGGATGAAGCCCTGCAGACTGGGATAGTCACGGGTGGGGATGGCGTCGGCGACGAACTTGCCCACGCCGGGGAAGGCGAAGACGGTCTCTGTCAGGATGGCGCCCGACATGAGCAGCCCGAACTGCAGGCCGATCACGGTGGTCACCGGCAGCAGCGCGTTGCGCAGCACGTGCCTGCGCGTCACCACGCCCGAGGTGAGGCCCTTGGACTCGGCGGTGCGCACGTAGTCCTCGTTGAGCACGTCGAGCACGGCGGCCCGGGTGATGCGCGCGATGATCGCCAGCGGGATCGTGGCCAGCGCGATCGCGGGCAGCACCAGGTGCAGGATGGCGTCCCAGAAGGCCGCCATGTTGCCGGTCACCAGTCCGTCGAGCACGTAGAAGCCCGTCGGGTGCTCGACGTCGAGCATCCGGGCCTCCTGCCGGCCGGTGTTGGGGAACCAGCCGAGCTTCACGGCGAAGACGTACTTGAGCATGTAGGCCAGGAAGAACACCGGGATCGTGATGCCGATCAGCGAACCGGTGATCGTGGCGGAGTCGAGCCAGGTGCCGTTGCGGCGCGCGGCGAAATAACCCAGGGGCACGCCCACGACCACCGCGATCAGCAGCGCCGTGACGCCGAGTTCGAAGGTGGCGGGGAAGCGCCGGATCATCTCGTCGATCACCGGCTGGCTGGTCTGGACCGAGGTGCCGAAGTCGAGCCGCACGACCTTGCCGAGGAAGCGCAGGTACTGCTCGTACAGCGGCTGGTCCAGCCCCATCTGGCGATTGATCATTTCGATCTGCGCCTGGGTGGCGCGCTCGCCCAGGAGCGCCTGTGCAGGCGATCCGGGGAGCGCGCGCACCCACGCGAAGAGTGCTATCGACAGCCCCAGGAGAACGGGTACGAGGACCAGGAGCCGCCGGACGATGAACCGAAGCATTTAGCCGCGGGACACCAGGGAGAAGTTCTCGTTGCTCAGCGGGTCGGTCAGGAAGCCCTGAACGTCCTTTCCGAGACCAACGAAGGACTTGTTGTGCACGTACGGCAGGCCGGGCAGGAAGTCCATGATGAGCTTGTTGGCCTCCTGGTACAGCGTGGTCCGCTTGGCCGGGTCGGTCTCCTGCTCAGCGGCGTTCAGCTTGTCGAAGATCTCCTTGTTCTCGAAGCCGAAGCGCTTGTTGAACTGCTGGAAGAAGGTTCCGACGAAGTTGTCGGCGTCGGCGAAGTCGGCGTTCCAGCCGATCATGTAGACCATGGCCTTGCCGTTGTCGACCGCGTCGAGGTACTCCGGAGTCCAGCGGGCGGACTTGACGGTGACCTTGAAGCCGGCGGCCTCGAGGTCGGCCTTGAAGGCCTCGAAGTTGGCCTTGGGGTCCGGCATGTACGGACGCGTCACGCCGGTCGGGTACCACAGCTCGATCGTCGGGTTGGCGACGCCGGACTCGGCGATGAGCTGCTTGGCCTTGTTGACGTCGTAGCCGTAGGTGGTGACGCCCTCGTTGTAGCCGGTCAGCTCCGGAGGCATGAACTGGGTGGCCACCCGCGAGCCCGCGGGGTACTTGGCCTGGACCAGCGCCTCACGGTTGATCGCGTAGGCGATGGCCTGACGGATCTTGGGGTTGTCGAGCGGCGCCATCTTCTGGTTGAAGCCGATGTAGCCGACGTTGAGGGCCGAGCGCTCCTGGACCTGGAAGCCGGCGCCCTTGAGGGTGTCGACGTCGGCCGGCTCGACCTGGTCGAAGCCGTCGATCTCGCCGGACTCGAGGGCCTGGCGGCGGGCCGGGGCGTCGGAGATGGCGCGGAAGATCAAGTCCTTGATCTTGGCCTTCTCGCCGTGGTAGCCGTCGAAGGCCTGCAGGGTGACGCGGTCACCGCGCTGCCAGGAGACGAACTTGTAGGGGCCGGTGCCGACGGGGGCCTCGGTGGCGAACTTGCCGGTGAACTCCGGCGCGTCGCCCTTCATCTCGACGGCGTCGCCGCTCTTCTGGATCGCCGCGGGGCTCACCATGGAGAACGACGGCAGGCTCAGCGCCGCGATGAAGCTGGCGGACGGGGCGGCCAGGCTGATGGTGATCTTGTCGGCGCCCTCGGCCTTGCAGCCCTTGTAGCTGCTGGGCGCCAGCGTGGCGTCCTCGTTCTTGGCGTAGCCGCCGAAGACGGTGTACCAGTAGTAGCTCACTGCGGGGTTCTGCTGGGCGCCCTTGAAGTTGTACCAGCGCTCGAAGTTCCAGCAGGCGGCCTCGGCGTTGAAGTCGGTGCCGTCGTGGAACTTGACGCCCTGCTTGAGGGTGAAGGTCCAGTTCGTGCCGTCCGTGGACTCCCACTTCGTGGCCAGGGCCGGAACGACCTCGGTGCTGCCCGGCTTGGTGCCGACGAGGCCCTCGAACATCTGCCTGATCACACGGAGCGACTCGCCATCGCTGACATACGCGCCGTCGAGCGCCTTGGGCTCAGCCGACAGCGCCCAGACGAACGCCTTGTCGCTGCCCGCCGCCGCGGGGGGCTGAGTCGCGCCCGGCGTGCTGCTGGTGCCGGTGCCGCCGCCGCCACAGGCCGCGACGGCCAGGAGCATCGCTCCCCCCACGGCGACCGCGGACAGTCGCTTGCGTGCTTCCATATTCCACCTCAGTTGATTCCGCCCACCATTGGACGGACCCGGTCATGGGTCTTCGGTGTATGGTCGCCATGTCTCGGAGTGTGAGAAAAGCCCTTGTCACGACCTGTGTCGCAATCGTGATTGGTCTATGACCCAAGCTGCGAAAGGTCACGAAGTTGAGACACACTCATATCAGTCAGTGACGCCACGACTACCCGTCGAGGCGCCTGTTCGATCGGCAACAGGCTCGGCACCGCCACCACCGCGCACCCCGCGGCCGTTCCCGCCGCCACGCCGTTGGGCGAATCCTCCAGCACCACGCACCGCGTCGGCTCCACACCCAGCAGGCGCGCCGCGGTCAGATACGGCTCCGGGTCGGGCTTGGTCCTGGTCACGTCGTCGGCGGTCACGATCACATCGAACCGGTCACGGCCCACGTAGTGCAGGACCGCCTCGGCGATCTCCTTCAGCGACGAGGTCACCAGCGCCACGGGCACCCGCTCCAGCCGTAGCGCGTCGAGCAGCTCCAGGGCGCCCGGCATCGCCACCACGCCCGACCTGAGGCGCTCGACCATGCCGTCGATCAGCCACTGCCGCAACCGCGCCGGGGCCACGTGGGCGCCGGAGACGCCGAGCATGTAGTCGACGGTACGCTCCATCGAGCCGCCCACCAGGTGCGTCTGGTGCTCGTGGGACCACTCGCCGCCGAGCCTGGCCATCACCTCGGTCTCGATGTCGAGCCACACCTTCTCGGTGTCGACGAGCAGGCCGTCCATGTCGAAGAACGCTGCTTCCATTCATCCCCCCTGGTTGACTGTTGGGCAGGATGCAACGATCCGCCCGCCTCGATCATTCCCGACGGGACCGGAAGACCAACGCCCGGCCTCGCCACCACCGGCCCCTGCCCCGCCGCACGGGGTTCCCACGGGCGGGCTCCCATCCGGCGGGAGGCCGCACCCCCACCGCCTGTCACGGCAACGCCCGCTCCCCACACGCGCCACCCCAACGCCCGCTTCGAAGCCGACACGCAGCACACGCCCAACGCCACGCCGGCGTCGGCGTCGGCGTCGGCGTCGGCGTCGGCGTCGGCGTCGGCGTCGGCGTCGGCGTCGGCGTCGGCGTCGGCCGAGTGTGTACGGCGAAGCCCGGCGCGAAATGCGGCGCCCAGCCGCGGCACGCGCCCCAGAAGGCCACGCGGCACGACCGTGAACGCCACGCGACACGGCAAACGGGCCACACGACACGGGCACACGGGCACACGGGCACACGGGCACACGGGCGACACGACACGGGCATACGGGCCGCACGGGCGACACGACACGGGCATACGGGCCGCACGACATGGACACGCGGGCCGCACGACTCAGCGCGAAGCCACACGACTCAAGCGCGAGGGCACGCGGCACAGGCGTGAGGCGACGTAGCACGACGAGGGGCGACGCGGCACAGGCGTGAAGCGGCACGGCACAGGCGTGAGGCGACGCGGCACGGCGGCGCGGGACCCGGACCCTGAGCCGTCGCCTCAACCCCCGTCACACGTTGAAGTACTTGGCCTCCGGATGGTGCGCCACGAGAGCCGACGTCGCCTGCTCCGGGTGCAGCTGGAACTCCTCCGACAACGTCACCCCGATCCGCTCGGGGTCCAGCAGCTCGAACAACTGCTGCTGATCCTCCAGATTCGGGCAGGCCGGATAGCCGAACGAATAACGGCACCCCTGAATGTTCACTTTCAGCATGTCGTCGAGCGACTCGTCCCCGCCGATGCCCAGCTCGGCGCGCACCCGGGCGTGCCAGTACTCCGCCAGCGCCTCCGTCAGCTGCACCGACAAACCGTGCAGTTCCAGGTAGTCGCGGTAGGCGTCCTTGGCGAACAGCTCGGCGGTGGCGTCGGAGATGCGTGACCCCATGGTGGCCACCTGGAAGGCGACGACGTCGGTCTGGCCCGACTCGCGCGAGCGGAAGAAGTCGGACAGGCACAGGTGCCGGTCGCGGCGCTGGCGCGGGAAGGTGAAGCGGGTGCGCTCGGCGCCGTCGTCGCCGAGGATGACGAGGCTGTCGCCCTCGCTGACGGCCGGGAAGTAGCCGTAGACGACGGCGGCCTCCAGCAGGCCCTCGGTCTGGATGCGCTCCAGCCACATGCGCAGGCGCGGCCGTCCCTCGGTCTCGACGAGCTCCTCGTAGGAGGGCCCGTCGTTGCCGCGGGTGGGCTTGAGGCCCCACTGGCCGAGGAAGAGGGCGCGCTCGTCGAGGAAGGCGGCGTAGTCGTTGAGCGAGATGCCCTTGACGATGCGGTCGCCGAGGAAGGGCGCGACGGGCAGGGGGTTGTCGGCGGCCACGTCGGAGCGGGCGGGCAGCTCCTCGACGGCGGTGCGGCGCAGCACGGCGCCGGTCTTGACGCGGCGCTCGCGCAGCTCGGGCAGGGGGGCACCGGTGCGCTTGTGGGCCATGAAGGCGTCCATGAGGCGCAGGCCCTCGAAGGCGTCACGGGCGTAGCGCACGTCGCCCTCGAACATGGCGGCCAGGTCCTGCTCGACGTAGGAGCGGGTCAGGGCGGCGCCGCCGAGGAGGACGGGGTAGCGGGTGGAGATGCCCCGGGAGTTCATCTCCTCGAGGTTCTCCTTC
The DNA here is from genome assembly GCF_044456985.1 of Nonomuraea sp. NPDC050663. NCBI lineage: Bacteria > Bacillati > Actinomycetota > Actinomycetes > Streptosporangiales > Streptosporangiaceae > Nonomuraea > Nonomuraea sp. NPDC050663. The sequence continues at coordinate 97,139 of NZ_JBITGL010000003.1, read as the reverse complement.
ATGATGACGGTCGACTTCACCAGCAGCCCCGACATGCCGATCACGTCGACGCGCTTGTCTTCGGCCGCCTCCAGGATGGCCGACACCGGCTGCTTGATGCCGAGGTTGACGACCTCGTAGCCGTTGTTGGACAGGATGATGTCGACGAGGTTCTTGCCGATGTCGTGCACGTCGCCCTTGACGGTGGCCAGCACGATGCGGCCCTTGCTCTCGCCCTCGACCCTCTCCATGTGCGGTTCGAGGTGGGCGACGGCGGTCTTCATGACCTCGGCCGACTGGAGCACGAACGGCAGCTGCATCTGGCCGGAGCCGAACAGCTCGCCGACGGTCTTCATGCCGTCGAGCAGCACGTCGTTGATGATCTCGAGGGCGGGGCGCTGGGTGAGGGCGTCGTCGAGGTCGGCCTCCAGGCCCTTCTTCTCGCCGTCGATGATGCGGCGCTTGAGCCGCTCCCACAGCGGCAGCCCGGCCAGCTCGGCGGCCTTGTTGCCGCGCAGCGCGGCGGCGTCGACGCCTTCGAACAGGTCCATGAAGCGCTGCAGCGGGTCGTAGCCCTCGCGACGGCGGTCGTAGACCATGTCGAGGGCGACCTGGCGCTGCTCGTCGGGGATGCGCGCCATCGGCAGGATCTTGGAGGCGTGCACGATGGCGGAGTCGAGCCCGGCGTTGACGCATTCGTTGAGGAACACGGAGTTCAGCACGATGCGGGCGGCCGGGTTGAGGCCGAAGGAGATGTTGGACAGGCCGAGCGTGGTCTGGACGGCCGGGTAGCGGCGCTTGAGCTCGCGGATGGCCTCGATGGTCTCCAGGCCGTCGCGGCGGGTCTCCTCCTGGCCGGTGGCGATCGGGAAGGTCAGGCAGTCGACGATGATGTCCTCGACGCGCATGCCCCAGTTGTCGACCAGGTCCTCGATGAGGCGTACGGCGACGCGGACCTTCCAGTCGGCGGTGCGGGCCTGGCCCTCCTCGTCGATGGTCAGCGCCACGACGGCGGCGCCGTGCTCGCTCACCAGCCGCATGATCTTCTGGAAGCGGGAGTCGGGGCCGGCGCCGTCTTCGTAGTTGACGGAGTTGACCGCGGCGCGCCCGCCGAGCATCTCGAGGCCGGCCTGCAGGACGGCGGGCTCGGTGGAGTCGAGCATGATCGGCAGGGTGGAGGCGGTGGCGAAGCGGAAGGCCAGTTCCTTCATGTCGGCCACGCCGTCGCGGCCCACGTAGTCGACGCACAGGTCGAGCATGTGGGCGCCGTCGCGGGCCTGGTCGCGGGCGGTCTCGACGCAGTCGTCCCACCGGCCTTCGAGCATCGCCTCGCGGAAGGCCTTGGAGCCGTTGGTGTTGCAGCGCTCGCCGATGGCCAGGTAGGAGGTGTCCTGGCGGAACGGCACGCTCTGGTAGAGCGAGGAGGCGCCGGGCTCGGGGTGCGGCTTGCGGGCCGTGGGCTGCTTGCCGCGCACCCGCTCGACGACCTGGCGCAGGTGCTCGGGGGTGGTGCCGCAGCAGCCGCCGACCAGGCCCAGGCCGTACTCGCGCACGAACGTCTCGTGGGCGTCGGCGAGCTCGCCCGGCGAGAGCGGGTAGTAGGCGCCGTCGGAGGTCAGCACGGGCAGGCCGGCGTTGGGCATGCACGATAGCTTCAGCCGCGAGTGGCGGGCCAGGTGGCGCAGGTGCTCGCTCATCTCGGCGGGGCCGGTGGCGCAGTTGAGGCCGACCAGGTCGACGCCGAGCGGCTCGATCGCGGTCAGGGCCGCGCCGATCTCGGAGCCGAGGAGCATGGCGCCGTTGGTCTCGATGGTCACCTGGGCGATGATCGGCACGTCGCGGCCGGCGTCGGCGATGGCCCGCTTGGCGCCGACGACGGCGGCCTTGACCTGGAGCAGGTCCTGGCAGGTCTCGATGATGAGCGCGTCGGCGCCGCCCGCGACCAGGCCCGCGGCGTTGTCGCGGTAGGCGTCGCGCAGGGTGGAGTACGGCAGGTGGCCGAGGGTGGGCAGCTTGGTGCCGGGCCCCATGGAGCCCAGGACGAAGCGCGGCTGCTCGGGGGTGGACCAGCGGTCGGCGGCCTCGCGGGCGATGCGGGCGCCGGCCTCGGAGTATTCGTAGACGCGGTCGGAGATGTCGTACTCGCCGAGCGCGGCGAGGTTGGCGCCGAAGGTGTTGGTCTCGACGCAGTCGACGCCGGCCTCGAAGTAGGCGTCGTGGACGCCGAGCACGATGTCGGGGCGGGTGACGTTGAGCACCTCGTTGCAGCCTTCGTGGCCTTCGAAGTCGTCGAGCGTCGGGTCCTGCGCCTGGAGCATCGTGCCCATCGCCCCGTCGGCGACGATGACGCGCTCGGACAGGACTTCACGGAAGGAGGGCGTGTTGCTCATGCGCCTAAGCTTAGTGCTCCCGGCAATTGAACATCGCGTCCAATGAGAGGCTCCGACATGAGCGAATCATTAGCGTCCGCAGGGAAAACAGACGGTAGCTCGCCGGCCTACCGGACCATCGTCGTGGGCACCGACGGGTCCTCCTCCTCTTTCCGCGCGGTCACCACGGCCGCGGGACTGGCCGCCGCGACCGGCGCCACGCTCGTGCTGGCCTGCGCCTACCTGCCGATGCGCGAGAGCGAGCGCGCGGCCGCCGCCGACCGGCTGGGCGAGCTGGCCTACAAGGTGGGCGGGTCGACGCCCGCCGACGACGCGCTGCGAGCCGCCCGCGAGCGGGCCGTGGCGGCCGGCGCCGCGCGCACGGTGCTGGAGGCCGAGGAGGGCGAGGCGGTCGACGTGCTGGTCAGGCTCGCGGAGCGGCACCGGGCCGACCTGATCGTGGTGGGCAACAGGGGGCTCAACAGCCTGGCGGGCCGCCTGCTGGGCTCGGTGCCGTCGACGGTCACGCACCGGGCGGGGTGCGACGTGCTGATCGTGCACACGACGCCGGGCGGGCGCTCGTAAGGTGACGGCGTGAGCAGGGGGTGGAGGCGGGCGTCGAGCTCCCTGGCCGCGTCGCGCTCCCCGGCGGGCGCGGCGGTGTGGACGGGCTGCCCGCGGGCGCGCTCGCGGCCTCGCGGGCGCGCCCGCGGGGACTGCCGGGGCGGGTGCCAAACCGGCCGAACGCGTGCCGTACGGGCACATCAGGGCACGGAACCGGCGCGAAGTGCGCTAGAAGCGGAAGGGATCTCAACACGTGACGTGATCCCCGTCCCACCGCATAGGCTTAGCCACACCAGAGCGAGAGGAGGCGGGGCGCGTGATCGAGCTCGAAGGGCTCCCCGAGCTCGTCGACCCGGTGCTGATCGCCGCGTTCGAGGGGTGGAACGACGCGGGCGAGGCGTCGAGCGGCGTGATCGCCCACCTCGAGAACGCGTGGGAGGCGCAGCCGCTGGCCGCGCTCGACCCTGAGGACTACTACGACTTCCAGGTCACCCGCCCGATCGTGGAGCTGGGCGACGGCCTGACCCGATCCATCATCTGGCCGACCACCCGCCTGTCCTACGCCCGCCCGCCGGGCTCCGAGCGCGACGTGGTGCTGCTGCGCGGCATCGAACCCAACATGCGCTGGCGCTCGTTCTGCGACGAGATCGTCGGCCTGGCCCACGAGCTGGGCATCGAGCTGTCGGTGATGCTCGGCGCGCTGCTCAACGACTCCCCGCACACGCGTCCCGTGCCGATCATCGGCGCCGCCTCCGACGAGGGGCTGGCCCGAGAGATCAACCTGGAGCTGAGCCGCTACGAAGGCCCGACCGGCATCGTGGGCGTCCTCCAGCACGCCCTGGGCCAGGCGGGCCTGAAGTCGGTGTCGTTGTGGGCGTCGGTGCCCCACTACGTGGCCCAGCCGCCCAACCCCAAGGCCACCCTCGCGCTGCTGCGCCGGGTGGAAGACCTGCTCGACATCCCGATGCCCGTCGGCGAGCTGGAGGAGGAGGCGCGCGCCTGGGAGCACGGCGTCGACGAGCTGGCCTCGCAGGACAGCGAGGTGGCCGAATACGTCAAGGAGCTCGAGGAGCGCAAGGACGCCGCCGACCTGCCCGAGGCCAGCGGCGACGCGATCGCGGCGGAGTTCGAGCGTTACCTCCGTCGTCGCAACGGCAACACTGACAGCTGATTTTCAGCCATTTCGCTCCCGTTTCGCGTAATAATCAGGCCCGAGCCTGAGTTTCACCAGAATGCACCGAGGTGGAACTCCAGCTGACAACAATTCCATAACCAGGAGAAACACGGCTCTGTAACAACGGCGAATTCCAGCGGTGCCACGTCGAACCTACCCATGTGACTGCGCACGTTAGGCCAACCATGGCGACTTCCCATGTAGATCCGCACCAAAGAAGTCAGGACACCAGGCGACGCGTTCTGGGGATGGCTCTGTCCCTGCGCGAAGACCGCAAGGGCGGGCCGGTGGATCATTTTCTGGCCCTGCTTCAGGACCGTCTGCCGCTCTGGCTGCGTATCCTTCACAACCTGACGCCCGGCCGGGGCCGGGTCACGGACAACCTCATATTCGTCGCCCGCGCCGGCATCGACCATTATGTGGAGGTGCAATCGGCGGCCCTTCCCGCCTTCACTGAACCCTCGGTCACCGTCAGATTCCGCAAGGCCGTGCGCGACAGCGGGCTGGGGCCGATGGCCGAGATCCTGCCGCTCGCCGCGTACCTGGAGGCCGAGCAGCGGCTGGGGCGCATCGTGGCCTCGGCCGACCCGCAGGCGACGGCGCGGCTGCTGCTGGCGGGGTGCTTCCAGCACGCTTACTACGAGATGTTCGTGGGCGCCGACGCGGGGCCCACGCGGGACAACGCGGCGGTCGAGATCGTCCGCGAGCTGCGACTGGAACCGAGCGACGGCGGCCACGGCGAGGGCAAGCAGAAGGCCGAACAGGAGGCCGGGCGGGGCTCCGGGCGGGGCTCCGGGCGGGGCGAGCCTACGTCCTGACCCGGGCCGCCGGTGGTGGTGGCTTTGGGAACCCCCTCGGGCCGGGCGCCGCACTGCATGCCTCCGGCCTGCGGAGCGCGCCGTAGTGCCCGCGGGGGTTCCGGCCGCCCGCCTGGCTGCGGGGGTTCCGGTCGCCGTCTGCCCGCGGAGTTCCGGACGCCCGTCTGCCTGCGGGATCTCGCCGCCCGGCACCAACGGGCCGCCGTCGCACGCCTATAGGCCCGCCGTCGGACGCCGCTGAGCTGGACCCGGTCAGCGGTGGGTCACCGCGCAGCGGGCCTCGTCGTGGCGGAGCCAGGCGAGTTCGGCGACCTCGGTGCCCAGCGGGGCGGTGACGAGGTCGGCGCCCGCGTCCAGCAGGCGGTCGTGGAAGAACCCCGGCGCCAGCAGGTAGGACGCGATGGCCGTGCCCGGCTTGACGGCCTGGGCGAGCGAGGGGGCGCCGCCCGAGGCGAAGGCGGCGGTCACCGGTCGGCCGAGGAGCACGGCCAGGTGCTGGGCGGTGCCGCGCACGTCGGCCAGGGCGGCCGGGTCCGATGAGCCGGCGGCGCCCAGGACGATGTCGTGGTGCGCCCGCAGTCCCGCCTCGGTCAGGCGCCGGGCGAGGGCCTCGGCGAGGACGGGGTGGGGGCCGAGGTGGCGGGCGAGCACGGCGTCGGGGCGCACCCGCTCGACGACGGCGGGCAGGTCGATGTGCACGTGGTAGCCGCCTGCCAGGAGCAGCGGCACCACGGTGACCGGGCCGTGGGCCGCGTCGAGGACGTCGGCGAGGAGGGGGCGGCTGATTTCGAGGTAGGCAAGCTCGACCCGGTGGCCGGGGCGCTGGGCTCGCACCTCGTCGGCCAGGCGCGCGAGCGTGGCCTCACCGGCGGCGCTCCGGGTGCCGTGGGCGGCGAGGACCAGGGTGCCCTCGCCATCGGCGTTACGAGGGGCAGGGCCGGCCAGGGCCGAGGCGCCGTCGCCGGTCGTGCTCTCGCAAGCGGTGCCCTGGACGCCAGGGCCCCCGCCGGTCCCGCGTGCCGTACGGCGGAGCGTGGTGCCGTTCACAGGGCGTCCCTGTCGCACGCCAGCCGGTACCCCCGCTTGACGACCGTTTCGACGATCCCGGGGGCGCCGAGGGCGCGGCGCAGGCGGGTGATGGCCATCTCGACCGCGTGCTCGGCCGAGTCCCGCGTGTGGCTTCCGGGCAGCACGGTGCGCAGTTCCCCGCGGTTGATGACATATCCGGGCTTGTCGGCAAGCCGCTTGAGCACCGCCATCGGCGCGGGCGGCAGCGGCCGCAGTTCCCCGTCGACCACGACGGCGTGGCCCCTGATCTCCAGCGAGTGCCCGCCGGCGACGAGCCGCGTGACGCTGTGCTCGGGCAGGTGGCGCGCCAGGGTGCGGGCCAGCGCGCCGAGGCGGGAACGCTCGGGCTGGACGACGGGCACGCCGCGCGCGACCAGGGGGGCCGCGGTGACGGGTCCGACGCAGGCGGCCACGACGCCGCCGCTGAAGGCGGCCAGCAGCTGGTCCTCCAGCCCTTCCGCGCGGGCGGCGTTGAGCATGGCGAGCACGGCGGGGGCGCTGGTGAAGGCCACCGCGTCGACGCCGCCGGAGATCGCCTGGCTGATCAGGCGCCGCAGCGGCGAGGGGTCGCGGTAGGGCAGCCACCGGTAGACGGGCACCTCGATGACGTGCGCGCCGGCCGTCCGCAGGGCGGTCACGAACTCGGTGAGCGGTTCGCCGTGGAGCTGGACGGCGATGCGGCGGCCGCGCAGGTCCTGCTGGACGAGGTAGTCGTGGACCTCGGCGCACGACTCGGAGGGGGCGGTCCAGTGGTCGCCCAGCCCGGCGGCGCGCACGGCGCCGCGGGCCTTGGGTCCGCGCGAGAGGATGCGCGCGTCGCCCAGGTGTTCGATGAGCTCGGTCGACAGGCCCCAGCCTTCGGCGGCGGCGACCCAGCCGCGCAGCCCGACGCCGGTGGTGACCACGACGTCGTCGACGGGAGCCTGGAGGCATTCGCGGGTGGCGGCCAGCAGCTCGGCGTCTTCCGGCAGGGGGACCAGGCGGATGGCGGGCGCGCTGACCACGCGGGCGCCGCGCCGTTCCAGCAACGCGCCGAACTCTTCGCGGCGCCGGGTCGCGGTCACGCCGACGGTGAAGCCGGACAGCGCGTCCGGTGCGGTCTCCAGCGGGGTCTCCGCCATCAGAGCACTCATGGAACTACCTTTCTGGGTGGTCACTAGGCGGCGATCTCGACCCGGCCGTCGCGGACCTGCACCGGATAGGTCGGGACGACCACTTCCGGATCGTCGAAGCAGACCCCGGTGACCAGGGAGAAGACCTCCTTGTGCATGGGTGAGGCCACGGTGGGCTCGCCCATGCGGGTGCCGACGATGCCGCGTGAGAGCACGTTGGCGCCGCTGAAGGGGTCGAGGTTGCCGATGGCGTACACGGCGCCGCCGAAGTCGCGGAAGACGGCGATCTGCTTGCCGTCGACGAGGGCGCAGGCGCCCCGTTCGGGCAGCAGGTCGTCGAAGGCGCACACGGCAGTCCAGGTCAGGGTGCTCATGAGCGAACCACCTCCAGGGGGATCAGGACGGGCTTGATCTGCTCGCGCTCGGTCTCGAAGGCGATGGACGGGTCGGGGAGGCCGGGCGCGTTGACGAAACTGGTGAAGCGGCGAAGCTTGTCGGGGTCGTCGAGAACCGCGCGCCATTCGTCGAAATATCCGGCGACGTGGCGTTCCATCTGCGCTTCCAGCTCCGACGCCAGGCCCAGCGAGTCCTCGACGACGACCTGGCGCAGGTAGTCGAGGCCGCCGTCGAGCGACTCCAGCCACGTCGAGGTGCGCTGCAGCCGGTCGGCGGTGCGGATGTAGAACATCAGGAAGCGGTCGATGATGCGGATGAGCTCGTCGGTGGGAACGTCGGAGACGAGCAGGTCGGCGTGGCGGGGCTTGAAGCCGCCGTTGCCGGCGACGTACAGGTTCCAGCCGTGCTCGGTGGCGATGATGCCGAAGTCCTTGGAGCGGGCCTCGGCGCATTCGCGGGCGCAGCCGGAGACGGCCGACTTGAGCTTGTGCGGCGAGCGCAGGCCGCGGTAACGCTGCTCCAGGGCGATGGCCAGGCCCACGGAGTCCTGCACGCCGTAGCGGCACCACGTGGAGCCGACGCACGACTTGACCGTGCGCAGCGCCTTGCCGTACGCGTGGCCGGACTCGAATCCGGCCTCGACCAGGCGGGCCCAGATCTGCGGCAGCTGCTCGACGCGGGCGCCGAACAGGTCGATGCGCTGCCCGCCGGTGATCTTCGTGTAGAGGCCGAAGTCGCGGGCGACCTCGCCGATGACGATGAGCTTGTCGGGTGTGATCTCGCCGCCGGGGATGCGCGGCACCACCGAGTAGGTGCCGTTCTTCTGGATGTTGGCCAGGAAGTGGTCGTTGGTGTCCTGGAGCGCGGCCAGCTCACCGGCCAGGACGTGCTCGCCGTTGAGCGAGGCCAGGATCGAGGCGACGGCGGGCTTGCAGATGTCGCAGCCGCGCCCGGTGCCGACGGTGGAGACCAGCTCGGAGAAGGTCGCGATGCCGCGCACCCTGACGACGTCGAAGAGCTCGGCGCGGCTGTAGTCGAAGTGCTCGCACAGGGCCTTGCTGACCTCGACGCCCGACTTCTCCAGCAGCTGCTTGAGCATCGGGACGCAGGAGCCGCAGGTGGTGCCGGCGCGGGTGCACTTCTTGACCGACGGCACGTCGGTGAGGCCCTGCTCGACGATGGCCTCGCGGACGATGCCGGCGCAGATGTTGTTGCAGGAGCAGACCTGGGCGTCGTCGGGCAGGTCGAGCGAGAGCCCGCCGCCGGTGAACAGCAGGTCGGACGGCGAGGCGGGCAGCGCCTTGCCGACGAAGCCCTTGAGCGAGGTGTACGGCGAGGCGTCGCCGACGCAGATGCCGCCCAGCAGCGTGGAGGCGTCGTCGGAGACGAACAGCCGCTTGTAGACGCCGGCCACCGGGTCCATGTAGGTGACGTCGAGCGCGCCCTCCATCGCGCCGAACTGGGCGACCTCGACGCCGAGGAGCTTCAGCTTGGTCGACAGGTCGGAGCCGCCGAAGGTGGAGGAGCCGCCGAGGATGCGGTCGGCGGCCACCTCGGCCATCGTGTTGCACGGACCGACCAGGCCGTAGACCATGCCGCCGGCCAGGGCGCACTCGCCGATGGCGTAGATGGAGGGGTCGGAGGTGCGCATGCCGGCGTCGACGGCGATGCCGCCGCGCTCGCCCACCTCGAGATCGGCGGCGCGGGCCAGTTCGTCGCGGGGGCGGATGCCGGCGGAGAAGACGACGACCTCGGCGGGGATGGCGCGCCCGTCGGCCAGCAGGACGGTGTCGGCCTCGATGCTCTGCAGCATGACGCCGGCGTGGACCTCCAGGCCGAGCGACTCGATGTGGCCCTTCAGGACGCTGCCGCCGCCCTCGTCGACCTGGCGCGGCATCAGCCACGGGGCGATCTCCACGATGCCGGTCTTGAGCCCGAGGCCGCGCAGCGCGTCGGCGGCCTCCAGGCCGAGCAGGCCGCCGCCGACGACCACGCCGTGCGTGGAGCCGAGCGAGGCTTCGCGGATGGCCTCCAGGTCGTCGATAGTGCGGTAGACGAAGGCCCGCCCGCGTCCCGGCACCGGCGGCACGAACGGCGCCGAGCCGGTGGCCAGGACCAGCGTGTCGTACGGCACGCGTTCGCCGTCGAGAGTGACCACCTCCTGGGCCTGGCGGTCGATCTCGGTCACGCGCGTCGACAGCCGCGTGGTGATCCCGGAGGGCACCGCGTACTCCAGCGAGGCGTCCTCGGTGAGGTAGGTGGTCAGCGCCACCCGGTCGTAGGCGGGCCGGGGCTCCTCGCCGACGACGGTGATCGACCCGGCGAAGCCCTTCGACCGCATCGTTTCGATGAACCGGTGAGCGGTGGGGCCGTACCCAACGACGACGACCTTGCTCATGCCGAAACCCCTTCCTGCTCACACAGCCAGCCGACGATTCCTTCGACCGCGCTCTTGCACGACCCGCATCCGGTGGTGGCGCGGGTGGCGGCGGCCACGCCGGCCACGTCGCGCGCTCCGGCCTCCCAGCAGGCCCGGATCTGGCCCTTGGTGACGTTGTTGCACTGGCAGACCTTGGCCGAGTCCGGCATCCGGACCGGGCTGTCGGCCGCGGCGGCCCCCGAGAGGCCGGGGAACAACAGCCCGGCCCGGTCGCCGGGGAGAGGGCCGCCGCGGTCGAACAGGTGGGTGAGCGTGCCGACGGCGTCGCTCTCCCCCAGGACGATCGCGCCGACCAAGCGGCCTTCCTTGATCACGAGCTTGCGGTAGGTGCCCTTGGCGCGGTGGCTGAAGCGCACGACCTCGGCGTGCTCCTCGGTCAGGTGCGTCTCGCCCATGGCGGCCAGTTCGACGCTGCGGGCCTTGAGCCGGGTGACCAGGCGCGAGCCGCGGTAGAGGGCCTTGCCTCCGGCGATGACGGTGGCGGCGACCTCGGCCTGCTCCCAGGCGGGGGCGACCAGGCCGTAGACGGTGCCCTCGTGTTCGGCGCACTCGCCGATGGCGAAGATGGACGGGTCGTCGGTGCGCATCTCGTCGTCGACGACGACGCCTCGCCGTACCTCCAGGCCGGCGTCCTGGGCCAGGCGGGTCAGGGGCCGCACGCCGCAGGCCAGGACCGCCAGGTCGCCGGGGACGAACTCGCCGTCGGCGAGCCGTACGCCGTCGTCGAGGACCTCGGCGACGTTGACGCCGGTGCGGACCTCGACGCCGAGGGCGGCCAGGGTCTCGCCGAGCACCAGCCCGGCCTCGGCGTCGAGCTGGCGTTCCATGAGGTGGCCGGCCAGGTGCAGGAGGGTGACGGGCAGGCCGCGCCCGGCCAGGCCGCGGGCGGCCTCGATGCCGAGCAGGCCGCCGCCGACGACCACGGCGCGGCTCGCGCCGTCCGCTCGGGCGAGGATCCGCTGGCAGTCGTCGAGGGTGCGGAAGCTGATCGCGCGCTCGACGCCCGGGATCGGCGGGACGATGGCCTCGCTGCCGGTGGCCAGCACGAGGATGTCGTACGGCACGCGTTCGCCGGAGGCGGCGATCACCGCCCTGGTCTCCCTGTCGATGTGATGCACCTGGGTGCCGAGCAGGGCCTGGACGCCGTGCTCGCCGTACCAGGAGGGGTCGAGCAGGCGGACCTGGTCGGGGCCGTAGCCTCCGGCCAGGACGTTCGACAGCAGCACCCGGTTGTAGGGCTGCCAGGCCTCCTCGCCCATGACGGTGACGCGGAAGTCCTTGGTCCGGTCGGTCAGCTCGGTGACGAAGCGGGACCCGGCCATCCCGTTCCCGACGACTACAACTCTCATGCGACGCGCTCCAGGCGGACGGCGCACACCTTGAACTCGGGCATGCGCGAGGTGGGATCCAGGGCCGGATTGGTCAGCCGGTTGGCGCCCTCCCAGTGGAAGGGCATGAACACGGTGTCGGGACGGATCGTGTCGCTGATGCGCGCCACTCCTTCGGTGCTGCCGCGGCGGCTGGTCACGCGGACCTGGTCGCCGGGGTTGATCTCCAGGTGCTCGGCCAGAGCGGGGTGGATCTCGACGAAGGTCTCGGGGGCCGCCTCGACCAGCTGGGCGATCCTGCGGGTCTGGGCGCCGCTCTGGTAGTGCGCCAGCACGCGGCCGGTGGTGAGGTAGACGGGGTAGTCGTCGTCGGCCTCCTCGACCGGCGGCCGGTGTTCGACGGCGACGAAGCGGGCGCGGCCGTCGGGGTGGGCGAAGCGGTCGAGGAAGGGCCTGGGAGTGCCGGGGTGGTCCTCGGAGGGGCAGGGCCAGAAGACGCCGGTCTCGTCGGCGATGCGCTCGTAGGTGATGCCGGAGTAGTCGGCGGTTCCGCCGGCGCTGGCGCGGCGCAGCTCGTCGAAGACCTCGCGGGGTTCGGTGGCGAACTTGTGGTCGCCCAGCCTGGCCGCGAGTTCGGCCAGGACGTAGAGGTCGGACCGCACGCCGTTGGGCGGTTCGACGGCTTGGCGGCGCAGGAGGACGCGCCCTTCGAGGTTGGTCATGGTGCCGCTCTCCTCGGCCCACTGCGTTGTGGGGAGCACGACGTCGGCCAGCTCGGCGGTCTCCGACCGCACGAAGTCCGCCACGACCAGGAAGTCCAGTGATCGGAGCCGTTCCGTGACCGCCAGGGAGGCGGGCGCGGAGACGACGGGGTTGGAGCCGAACAGCAGCAGCGAGCGCGGGCCTTCGGCGGTGCCGAGGGCGGTCAGGAGCTCGTAGGCGCTGCGGCCGGGTCCTGGCAGGGTGCCGGGGTCGACGCCCCAGACGCCGGCGACGTGGGCGCGGGCGGCGGGGTCGTCGATCTTGCGGTAGCCGGGCAGCTGGTCGGCCTTCTGTCCGTGCTCGCGTCCGCCCTGGCCGTTGCCCTGGCCGGTGATGCAGCCGTAGCCGGAGCCCTCGCGGCCGGGCAGGCCCAGGGCCAGCGCCAGGTTGATGAAGGAGGTGACGGTGTCGGTGCCCTTGGCGTGCTGCTCGGCGCCGCGGCCGGTCAGGATGATCGCCTTGTCGGCCCTGGCCAGGGCGAAGGCGGCCTGGCGCATGCGGGCGACGGGCACGCCGGTGATACGTTCCACGCGCTCGGGCCACCAGGCGGCCACGGAGGTCTTGACGGCCTCGAAGCCGGTGGTGCGCGACTCGACGTAGGAGGAGTCGACGAGGCCTTCGGCGATGGCCAGGTGGAGCAGGCCGAGGGCGAGGGCCAGGTCGGTGCCGGGGGGGGGGGGGCGGGGGGGGCCCCCCCCCCGCCCCGGGGGGTTGTGGGGGGGGGGGGGGGGGGGGGGGGTTTAGATTATGGGCGGCCGGGGGGGGTCGAAACGCGGCCTGGGTTA
>NZ_JBITGL010000003.1:0-84335 GCF_044456985.1 Nonomuraea sp. NPDC050663 | reverse complement strand
CGGGGGGGGGGTGGGGGGGCGGGGGGGGGGGGGGGGTGGGGGTGGGGGGGGGGGGGGGGGGGGGGGGGGGCGGGGGGCCGGGCCCCCCCCCCCCCCCCCCCCGACTGCACGGCGAGTTTCGCGGTGGCGGTGCGGCGGGGGTCGATGACGATCAGGCGCGGCAGGTGGCGGACGAACGGCGGCATGGTCTCGGCCACGTTCGCCCCCGCCAGCATGACGACGTCGGCGGAGGCCAGGTCGGTGATCGGGAAGGGCATGCCGCGGTCCATGCCGAAGGCGCGGATGGAGGCGGCGGCCGCCGACGACATGCAGAAGCGGCCGTTGTAGTCGATCTGGCTGGTGCCCAGGGCGACGCGGGCGAACTTGCCCAGCGTGTAGGCCTTCTCGTTGGTCAGGCCGCCGCCGCCGAAGACGCCGACGGAGTCGGGTCCGTGGTCGCGCCGCAGCTCGGCCAGGCGGGAGGCGATGTGGTCGAGCGCTTCGTCCCAGCTGGCGGGCTCGCCGTACAGCAGCGGGGTGGTCAGCCGGTCGGGGTGGGAGAGCAGCTCGCCGGACGTCCAGCCCTTCTGGCACAGCGCACCGCCCGCGTTGGCCGGTATGTCGGTCCGCGGTTCGATCACGACCGGCGTGCCGGCCGTAATGGTCATTCCGCATTGCAGGGCGCAATACGGGCAGTGCGTTCTCACGACGTCGATCGTGCTTTGGTGCGATTTCACACCTGGGTCCCTTCTGTTACCGGCGTGCTAACAGGCCTTCACGTCCGGTGGTGAGAATTCACACCCGGGCGTGGGCCAGGCTCGGGACACGGGCGACGCCGACCGTGCGGGTGTAGCACCACCAGGTGGTGGCGAAGCAGGCGACGTAGAACAGGCCGAAGGCGAGGAAGGCCGAGGCAGGGCTGCCGGTGGCGGCGAAGCTCATGCCGAAGGCGCGGTTGATGAGGAATCCGCCGAAGGCTCCGACCGCGGAGATGATGCCGATGGCCGCGGAGGCCTGACGCTTGCCGTACTCCACGCTCTTGCCCGCGGCCAGGGCGAGCGTCTGGAAGATGGCGGGGATCATCCGGTAGGTGGAGCCGTTGCCGATGCCGGCGGTCAGGAAGAGCAGCTGGAAGGCGAGGAAGAACAGCCAGAAGTCGCCCGAGCCAGCCGTCGCCCAGACCAGGACGACGCCGACGCCCATGGCGGCGAAGTTCCACAAGGTCACGCGGGCGCCGCCGAGGCGGTCGGCCAGCCAGCCGCCGACCGGGCGGATCAGCGAGCCGAGCAGCGGCCCGGCGAAGGCCACCCAGGTCGGGAAGCCCGGGAACAGGCTCTTGGCCAGCAGCGGGAAGGCCGTGGAGTAGCCGATGAACGAGCCGAAGGTGCCGATGTAGAGGAACGACATGATCCAGGTCTGGCCGCTCCTGGTCGACTGCAGCAGCTCGCGCGGCGAGGCCTTGGCGGTGGTCAGGTTGTCCATGAAGAACCAGGCGCAGGCCGCCGCGACGATCGCCAGCGGGATCCAGAACCAGCCCGCGGCCGCCAGGCCCAGGCCGCCGATCACCAGCGGCATGATGATCTGCACCGTGCTGACGCCGATGTTGCCGCCCGCCGCGTTCAGGCCCAGGGCCGAGCCCTGCTTGGACTGCGGGTAGAAGTAGGTGATGTTGGCCATGCTGGAGGCGAAGTTGCCGCCGCCGACGCCCGCGGTCGCGGCGATCACCAGGAAGAGCCAGAACGGCGTGGCCGGGTTGTTGACCGCGATGCCGAGCCCGATGGCCGGGATGATCAGCATGAGCGCGCTGAAGACGGTGAAGTTGCGGCCGCCGAACCGCGCGGGGCCGAAGGTGTAGGGGATGCGCAGCGCCGAGCCGATGAGGTTCGGCAGCGCGGTCAGCCAGAACAGCTGGTCGGTGGTGAACTCGTAGCCGCCCAGCCGGGTCGCCACGACGCTCCACACCGTCCAGACCGTGAAGCCGAGGTGTTCGGCCAGGATGGAGAAGACCAGGTTGCGCCTGGCCACCCGCTTGCCCGTGCTCTCCCAGAAGGCCGCCTCGTCGGGGCGCCAGTCGGTGATCCATCGCGTCATGGGGCAGAAGGTAGGTATCGCCCGTTACGCACTTCCGCGCCGACTCACTGTGCGGCAGTAACTTCACGCTCATCCGCGCAACACGCCGTTAACAGGTTTGTGCGGTTGATCTTCGCCGGCTGCGGGCATCCTGGTCGGAGACGTCGCGACGCATCGGGGAGTTGCGTGTGCCTATCTGTGCCATTGACGATCCTGCCCTCCGCACGATGGCAGAACCCGTGACCGTGTACGACAAGCAGCTGAGACAGCTGGTCAAATCCCTCACCCTCACCATGCGCTCGGCCGTCGGCGGCGCCGGGCTGGCCGCGCCCCAGCTCGGGGTGCCGCTGCGGGTGCTCGTCTACAACTACGACGGCCGCGCGGGCCACCTGGTCAACCCGCGGCTGGAGTTGTCGGAGCGCACGATCGTCGCCGACGAGGCGTGCCTGTCGGCGCCCGGCCAGTGGCGCGCGTTGGAACGTGCCTTCGCGGTGACCGCCCGCGGCCGTGACATGAACGGCAAGCCCGTCACGGTCAAGGCGATCGGCATGCTCGCCCGCATCCTGCAGCACGAGGTGGACCACCTCGACGGGGTGGTCATCCCGCTATGATGTGAGCAGCGCGCACCAGGGCGCCCCTCGTCCGCGGCAAGCACCGAGTGCACCTGGATTCTCCACCGTTCTTCGTGTCATGCCTCGGCATCAGCGGACGCGAGGCTGACCGGAGGTCGACGATGACTCGCACCCTGCCCTCACTCGACAGCCTCAAGGCCCAGGCCAAGCAGTTGCGGCGGGCCGTGGCCAAGGGCAACCCTGCGGCGCTGGCCCGCGCGGGCGCCGCGGCCGAGGGCTTCACGCTGCGCGAGGCGCAGCTGGTCCTGGCCAGGGAGTACGGCTACGCGGGCTGGCACGAGCTGGTCTCCGCGGCGGGCGACAAGATGATCGCCGAGCGCGACCTGCACCGGTGGTTCGCCGTGGAGCTCAACAACGACACCTGGGACCAGGTCGAGCAGGACCTGTCGCCCGCCAGCACGCCCGCCGAGCGGGAGCGGGCGCTCTACGGCGCCTACGCGGCGGCGCTGCACTGGCTGGAGGTGGGCGACGAGGCCAACCACGCGCGGGCCGAGCACCTCATCAGCGCCACCGCGGTCGCCGTCGGGCTGCCCGACGTGGCGCTGCGCCACGCCCGGCGCTGCGCTCAGCTGGTGGAGGAGCATCCGGAGGCGATGGCCGACTGGGACCACGCCTTCGCCGCGGAAGGGCTGGCCAGGGCGTGCGCGGCGGCGGGCCTGACGCGGGAGGCGGCCGGGCACCTGGCGCGGGCGCGCTCGCTCACCGCGGCCCTAGCCGGGGCGGGCGACCGCGAGGTGCTGGAGCGGCGCCTGGCGGCGGAGCCGTGGTTCGGGCTGACCTGAGCGGGCTCGGCTGAAAGCCCTTTCGGTCAGGCGGCGTGGCGGATCGTGTGGTGTTTGTGGGCGGTGCGGCGTTCGTCGGGTTCCAGACCGCCCCAGACACCGTGCTGCTGCCCGGTGTCGAGCGCGTAGGTCAGGCACGCCTGCCGTACGGGACAGGAGCCGCAGACGGCTTTGGCGCGGTCGACCTGCGCGCGGCTGAGGCCGACGAACGAGATCGGAAAGAACAGGTCGGGGTCGTGGTCCAGGCACGCGGCCCGGCGGACCCAGTCGATGATGACGGCCATGACGCTTCCGTAGACGAAGATGCGGTCGGCGCGCGCCTACCCGCGGCGCGCGCCTTCACACCACGTCGTTCACCACCTGCTCCAGGCGGCCACCTGGGCGGGGTGCAGCGCGCCCCCGGAAACCAGCTGGTTGAGCCGCTCGACCGGCTCCATCTCCATGATCTGGTCCACGGCCTGGGTGAGGTCGGTGGCCGTCTGGTCGGGGGCCGCGGGCGGGCGTCCGCTGCGCGGGTCGGGCACGAGAACGTTGCGCACGGTTGCGGACCTCCTGGCCTGCGAGATGAGGATGCTGCGGGCGCCCGCCGCCTTGGCGGCCTGCGAGTCGCCGCCTTCGTCGCCCACGATGACGCAGTCGAGCGGGCTGATGTCCATGATCGCCGCCGCCCTGATGATGAGCCCCGGCCGCGGCTTGCGGCAGGAACAGGAGTCGGTCACGTCGTGCACACAGATGGCCCAGGCGTCGAAGGGGCCGAGCAATTCCTCCACGCGGGCGTTGACCTGGTGCAACTCGTCTGCCGACACCTCGCCGGTCGACACCCCCGGCTCGCTGGCCAGCACGGCGATCATCACTCCCGCGCGCCGCAACCGGCTCAACGCGTCGGCGGCGCCCGGCACCGGGTTCACCTGTTCGGGATCGGCGATGCGCGGCACCTCGCGGATCAACGCCCCGTCGCGCTCGAAGAGCACGGCGGCAGGACGGCGGCTCATTGACATCTCACACCTCCAGGAAGTGCGTGGCGACTACCCGAGGGCACGGCCGGTAAACCGTGGTCTGACCGGGGGAGATCAGGGGCATGAGAATCGCGCTCGTCTCCGAGCACGCCGACCCCCTCGCCGTCATCGGCGGGGTGGACGCCGGCGGGCAGAACGTCTATGTCGGCGCGCTCGCCTGCGCGCTGGCCGGGCGGGGTCACGAGGTCGTGGTCCACACCCGCCGCACCTCCCCCGGCCAGCCCCAGCGGGTGGCCATGGCGCCCGGTGTCCAGGTCGAGTACGTCACCGCGGGACCGGCCCTCCCCCTGTCCAAGGACGACCTCCCGCCCTACATGCCGCAGTTCGCCCGCGAGCTGGAACGCCGGTGGCGGCGGCTACGGCCCGACGTGGTGCACGCCCACTTCTGGATGAGCGGCCAGGCGGCGCTGCACGCCGCGCGCGGCGTGCCCGTCGTGCAGACCTTCCACGCCCTGGGCACCGTCAAGCGGCGCTGGCAGGGCTCGGCCGACACCAGCCCCGAGCACCGCCAGGCCACGGAACGCGAGGTCGGCCGCACCGCCGACGCCGTGGTGGCGACCTGCACCGACGAGGTGGCGGAACTGCGGGCGATGGGCGTGCCTGGCAGGCGCCTGTCGATCGTGCCGTGCGGGGTCGACCTCGACCTGTTCCGCCCGTCGGAGCGGGAGCGGCCGGTGCCCGGCCGCATCCTCAGCATCGGGCGGCTGGTGCCGCGCAAGGGCGTCGACACCATCGTGCGCGCCCTGCGCGACGTGCCCGGCGCGACGCTGCTCGTCGCGGGCGGCACCACCGACGACCCCGAGGCCGTACGGCTGCGCGAGCTGGCCAGGGGGTACGGCCTGGACGACCGGGTCGAGGTGATGGGCAGTGTGCCGCGGCACCTGGTGCCCACGCTGATGCGCTCGGCGCAGGCGGTCGTGTCGGTGCCCTGGTACGAGCCGTTCGGCATCGTGTCCGTCGAGGCGATGGCGTGCGGGGTGCCTGTGGTGGCCTCGGCGGTGGGCGGCCACCTGGACACGGTGGCCGGCTGCGGGTTGCTGGTCCCGCCCCGGCGGCCCAAGGCCCTGGCCAGGGCGCTGCGCCGGGTGCTCGACGACGCGGATCTGGCCGCCGCGCTGGGGCACGCGGGCGCGCAGCGGGCGGCCGAGCGGTTCGGCTGGGCGTCGGTGGCGGAGCGTATGGAGCAGGTGTACGAGCAGGTGGTGCACGGGCGGCTCACCCCGCTGATGGCCTACGGGCCCTGATCGCGCACGCTTGCGATATATCTTGACCTAGGAACAGAACGCGACATATCGTGTCTCCAGCGATGCGCCCCGGCTGCTGGAGGACGATCCCATGAACGAACTGATGCCTGTCCTGGTCGTCGTCTTCGTCGCCGCCCTGGCCGTGCTGTCGGTCATGCAGCTGGCGCTGGCGTTCGGGGCGCCGTGGGGCAGCCTGGCATGGGGCGGGCAGCACCGGGTCCTGCCGGGACGGCTGCGGGTCGGCAGCGGTGTCGCGCCGGTGCTCTATGTCGCGTTCGCGGCCGTGGTCCTGGACCGTGCCGGATGGATCGACGTGGTGGCCGAGCCCGTCGCGAGGGTCGGCACCTGGGTGGTGTTCGGATTCGCCGCACTCAGCGTCATCCCCAACGCGCTGTCCCGGAGCAGACCGGAGCGGTACGTCGGGACATCCGTCGCCCTCCTGCTCGCGGTGACGAGCCTCGTCGTCGCCCTCGGCGGGGCGACGACGTAACAGGCGCCAGGACCCTACAGGGCGACCCCGAGCAGGGCGTCGAGCGTGTGGCGGACCAGGTCGGTGGAGTGCTCGCCGCCGCCCGACAGGGCGCGCTCGGCCCACTCGTCGACCGCCGCGAGCGCGCCCGGCGCGTCGAGGTCGTCGGCCAGCCGTTCGCGGACCGTGGCCAGCAGCTCCGTCGCGTCGGGGCCCCGCTCCCCCGCGACGGCGGCGCGCCAGACGGCCAGGCGCTGCTCGGCCGCCGCGAGCTGGTCGGGGGTGTACTCCCAGTCGGCGCGGTAGTGGTGGGCCAGCAGGACCAGGCGCACCGCCATCGGGTCGTGCTCGGCGCGCAGGCGCGAGACGAAGACCAGGTTGCCCTTCGACTTCGACATCTTCTCGCCGTCGAGGGCGACCATGCCGGCGTGGGTGTAGAAGCGGGCGAAGGGCCAGTCGCCGGTGGCGGCGTGGCCTTCCGAGGCGCCGCACTCGTGGTGCGGGAAGATCAGGTCGGAGCCGCCGCCCGCGACGTCGAAGCCGCCCCCGACGGTGTTCAGGGCGATGGCGGTGCACTCGATGTGCCAGCCGGGGCGGCCGCGGCCCAGAGGGCTGTCCCAGGCGGGCTCGCCCGGGCGCTCGGCCCGCCACAGCAGCCAGTCGAGCCGGTCGCGCTTGCCGGGCCGGCCGGGGTCGCCGCCGCGCTCGGCCGACAGCGCCAGCATCTCGGCCTCGGAGTAGCCGGACACCTCGCCGAACTTGGGAGCGTCGGCGCGGCTGAAGTAGACGTCGCCGTCGAGGGTGTAGGTGACCGGGCCCAGCCGCTCGACCAGCTCGACGACCTGGTCGATGACCTCGGTGACGCCCACGTAGTCGCGCGGCGGGAGCATGCGCAGGGCGACCATGTCGGAGCGGAACAGCTCGATCTCCCGCTCGGCCAGCTCGCGCCAGTCCTGGCCGGTCTGCTCGGCACGTTCCAGCAGCGGGTCGTCGACGTCGGTGGCGTTCTGCGTGTAGTGCACCTCGTGGCCGTTGTCGCGCCAGACACGGCCGACCAGGTCGAAGGCGAGGTAGGTGTTGGCGTGGCCCAGGTGGGTGGCGTCGTAGGGGGTGATGCCGCAGACGTACATCCGCGCCGTGGGACCGGGGTCGGTCTTCCGGACCTGGTGGGTCGCGGTGTCGAAGAGACGGAGCGGCACGGCGGCGCCGGGCAGGCTAGGGATGTGCGGAGCGGACCACGATCTCATGCTTTGAGCCTATCTGCCCTGACAGATCGCTGAACTCGTAGGCCCTGGGGGTGATGAGGGTGACCGAGAGGGAGGCGAAGACGCGGCCGTCGGGAAGCGGATGGCGCAGGATGAGGGCGTCGGCCGCGCTGGAGGGCTCCAGGTCGGCGACGGGCCACCAGTCGTCGCCCGCGGCCAGGAAACGGGGCAGATGGGTGCGGACCCGGGGGCTGTCGGGATCGAGGCCGGAGTTGACGATCATGGCGGTGTCGCCGGGCAGGGTGGTGACGGCCAGGCCGCTGCCGTCCCACGACCACAGGCGGGAGGTCGTCAGGTCGGTGACGATCAGATGGAACGGGTCGTAGCGGGCCAGGTCGACGTCGGGCAGCTCACCGGCGACGACGGCGCGCAGGGGCAGATCGCCGCGGGAGACGCGCACGGTGTCGGGGGCGGGCACGCCGTGGTTGTTGAGCAGCGCGGCGACCCGCCAGGAGTCGCCGAGCGGAAGGACGGCCAGCCAGGTGCCGCCCGCCTTGAGGTCGCGGCCGCCGAGCACGCCGGGGTACTCCTCGGGCCAGTGCTTGCCCGGCCCCTCCCAGGGCCGGTCGGCGAGTTCGTCGCGGATCCCCATGAGGAGACCCGGCTTGATGATCACAGTGCACATGTGCGGTCCTTGAGCTCGGCCAGGCGATGCCCAGGTGGAACGGGGTGGAGAGGGAGGCTCAGATGGGCGGCCAGGGAACGGCCGGCCAGTCCTTGGAGGGATAGGGGTGCAGGCCGGTGTCGAGCAGCCGCCTGACCCGCAGCCAGGTGGCCTCGACCTCGGCCAGGGTGAGCAGCTCGCGCAGGCGGCGTCCGAGGGCCCCGGACTCCAGGTCGCGCTCGAGCACCGCCAGGGTCTCCAGCGCCTCCCTGGTCAGGGCCTTGCCGCGCCACTGCCACAACACGGTGCGCAGTTTGTCCTCGGCGGCGAAGCAGACGCCGTGGTCGACGCCGTAGACGTGCCCGTCGGGCTGGGGCAGCAGGTGGCCGCCCTTGCGGTCGGCGTTGTTGACGACGGCGTCGAAGACCGCCATGCGGCGCAGCGCCGGATGGCGGCTGCGCACCAGCGCCATCAGGTCGGTCTCCTCTTCGGTGTCGATCCACAGCTGGCACATGCCGGGGCCGAAGGGGCCCTCGCGGTGGACGGTGGGCGGCACGATGCGCCATCCGATGGCACGGGAGACCTCGAAGGCGGCGACCTCGCGGGCGGCCAGGGTGCCGTCGGGGAAGTCCCACAGCGGCCGTTCGCCGCGCACCGGCTTGTAGACGCAGGCGGCCGTGGTGGCGCCCAGCGTGATCGAGCAGTAGAGCGTCATGTTGGTGGCTTCGACCAGGCGGCCGACGACTTCCATGCGCCCGTGCGTCAGGAGCTCGAGCGTCTCGGAGTCGGGCAGCCCGGACAGGGTCGGCGGCGGGCTGAGTGCGGGCTCGCTCTCCGGCGCGCTGCTCACCGGCCACCCCCCTTTCCGTGAACCGTCGTGATCCCAGCAAACCACGACATCGGCACTGCCTTCGAGATGTCCGTGGCCTCCTCTCCAGAGAACACCCCGCTCATGAGGCCAGCTCACCTCCGCGGTAGCCGTTCAGCCTCACGCAGATGTGTCCTTCGGCGTCGAGCGGTTGCGCGCACAGCGGGCACGGCGGGCGTCCGGCGGCGACGAGGTCGAGCGCCCGGCGGGTGAACGCGCGGGCCGCGCCGGGGCTGATGCGCACCCGGAGCACCTCGCGGTCGGAGAAGACGTCGGGATCGTCTCCGAGGTCGTCCTCGCCGGGGACCAGCTCGCGCGCCTCGATGATCACCTGGGCGGAGTTCTCGTCCCAGGCCAGCGACATCGTGCCGACCCGGAAGTCCTCCTCTATCGGCTGATCGAGCGGGCCGTTGTCGAGCAGGTCGGCGGGGGCCATCGCGGGCACCGGCGCGGTGCCGCCCGACAGGCGCAGCACCTCGTCGAGCATCTCGTCGAGCCTGCCCGCCAATGCCGCCACCTGCAGCTTCTCCAGCGCTACCGTCGTCAGTCTGCCCTCTCCTCTGGCCTGCAGGAAGAACGCTCGCGAGCCCGGCTGCCCCACGGCACCGGCCACGAACCGCTCGGGTTGGTCGTAGTCGAACACCGGCATAGCCTGACCTTACGTGGTTCCCGATCCGCCCCCGACGGCGGCATCGCTCCCGGAGAGGTTTTCTCCCCCGTCTTTCTCCTCCGAACCCTCGGGAAGCCGCAATTCCCCCATGTCGTTAAGTTTGAGGACAAAGGGGCGCATGGGGGTGTAGCGAATCACCGTCAAGGCCGCCGGATCTGCGGCGATCCGCTGAAATCCATCCAGGTGCAGGCCGAGCGCGTCGGCCACGATCGACTTGATCACGTCGCCATGGCTGCAGACGAGGTAGACACCCTTCCCCCCGAACCGCTCGTTCCACTCCCGCACGGCGCGCACCGCGCGCGCCTGCATGTCGGGAATCGACTCCCCGCCGGGGAAGGTCACCGCGCTCGGGTGGGCCTGCACCACGCCCCAGAGCGGCTCCTTGGCCAGTTCCTTCAGCTCCCGCCCGGTCCAGTCGCCGTAGCCGCACTCCACGAACCGTTCGTCGGTCTCCAGGGCCAGGCCGCGCCCCTCGGCGACCGCGGCGGCGGTCTCCTGGCAGCGCTCCAGCGGGCTGGAGACGATGGCGTCCAGCCGTACGGAACGGATGCGCTCGGCGAGCGCGGCGGCCTGGGCCCGCCCCGCCTCGCTCAGGTGCACTCCGGGCATCCGCCCGGCCAGCACCGGCCCCGTCAGATCGGTCAGCCCATGGCGGGCCAGCAGCAATGTCGTCACACGGCAAAGTATGGCCAGCCGAGGAGGCCGGTGGCGTAATCTAGCCGGATCATGGAACAGCGTTATGTCGGCCGCAGCGGCCTGTCGGTGTCCCGGCTCGGACTGGGCACCATGACCTGGGGGCGGGACACCGATCCGGACGAGGCCGGAGCGCAGCTGCGCACGTTCGTGGAGGCCGGCGGCACGCTGGTCGACACCGCCGACGTCTACACGGGGGGCGACGCCGAGCGGCTGCTCGGGCAACTGCTGCGCGACGCGGTGCCGCGCGGCGAGATCGTGGTGTCGACCAAGGCCGTGGTGACCCCCAGCGGGTGGCGCCAGCGCGACGCCTCCCGGCGGCACCTGCTGGCCGCAGTCGACGCGTCGCTGGCCCGGCTCGGGCTCGACTACGTCGATCTGTGGCAGCTGCACACCTACGACGCCGAGGTGCCGCTGGAGGAGACGCTCGCCGCGGTCGACGCGATCGTCGACTCGGGGCGGGCAGTGTACGCCGGGGTGTGCGACTACGCCGGATGGCAGCTGGCCGCCGCGGCCACCGCCCAGCGGGCCGTGCCGGGCCGTACGCCGATCACCTCGGCGCAGGTGGAGTACTCCCTGCTGGCCCGGGAGGTCGAGCGCGAGGTGCTGCCGGCCGCCGACCACGTCGGGGCGGGCGTGCTGGCCTGGTCGCCGCTGGGCCGCGGCGTGCTGACCGGCAAGTACCGCACCGGCATCCCGGCCGACTCGCGGGCGGCGACGCCGCATTTCGTCGATTTCGTCCGGCCCTACCTCGACGAGCGCTCCCGGCGGGTGGTGGAGTCGGTCATGACGGCCGCCGACGGGCTGGGCCGCTCGCCGCTGGCGGTGGCGTTGTCGTGGGTGCGCGACCAGCCGGGCGTCTCCTCGGCGATCGTGGGCGCCCGCACCCACGCCCAGCTCGCCGCCATCCTGCAGGCCGAGGATCTGGAGTTGCCCAGGGAGATCCGCGAGGCCCTCGACGACGTCTCCTCTTTCTAGAACGAGAGTCCCACTCGCGTATCACTAGTCGATACCGAATCGCAACTTTCCGCGGGTAGCGACTGGCTTGTCCACGAAGATTTCTCCGACGACGGCATTGAGGGGAGAGCGGATGCGACGCACGGCCGGGGTTCTGGCGCTCGCCCTTGCGGCGATCACGCTGGGAGCCGCGCCGGCGGTGGCGTCCTCGCCCGACTGCGAGCAGGGCGGCGGCCTGCTCGGCTCGGTCACCGGAGGCCTGTGCGAGCTGGTCGACGGCGTCACCGACACGGTCGACGACCTCACCGGCGACACCCTCGACCCGGTCACCGACGCCGTCGACGAGACCGGCGAGACCGTCAACGACACGCTCGGCGAGGCCGCGCCCACGGGCACGCCGCAGCCGTCGGCGACGCCCGAGACGGAGCAGCCGAGCCCCAGCGGCTCCCCCGAGCCCGACGGCCTGCTGCCCACCGTGCTCGAAGACGTGTGCCTGCCCGTGCTGGCCTGCAAGGACCAGGGCGTGCTGCCGAGTCTCACCGGCCGCCCCACCCCGCCGCCGAGCGACAAGCTCCGTCCGACCGCCGAGCCCTCTCCCAGCGCCACCGAATCCGGCGCGGCCAAGCTCATGCCGTCGGCGCCGCAGACCCCGCCGGCGAGCGAGCCGTACCTCATGAACACCACCGAGCACACGATCGAGCCGCCGCCCGCCGACCCGGAGCAGAGCGGCGTGGAGCTGCTGCTGCCCTTCCCGCTCATCGAACACCTGGGCAGGCCACTCAACGACCGCCAGGTCGTGCGGCCGAGCGAGAGGAGCTCCGACATCGTGGGCACAGCGCTGACCGCCGCCCTCCTCGGCTCGGCCGCGCTGGCCACCCACATCGCGCAGAAACGCCGCAGGCGCGAGGAGGAGCCGGCCTCCATCCCGTTCGAGCCGATCCGCGTCGGAGGCCGCCACCGGCTCGCCGGGGAAGCGTGATCAGCAGTCCCATCGCGGTGACCACGGAGCCCGGACTCCGAGGCAAGCTCGGCTTCACCACGCGTACACAGATCACGTCGTGGATCGCCGGCCGGCGCTGAGCCGTACATACCGCGCACTGCATGGCCGGATGGTCAGCACGGCGCATGGCACGCGCGGCGGGCCCGCCTAGGGTCGGAAGTGGCCGGTCCGGGGGTCCCACAGGCCCACGCCGACCGGGCCGGCCGCCCCAGGCCGCATGCCTGCGTCGCGCTCCGAGGAGGGGCGGGGTCCGCGACGACGGCATGCGGCCGCCCGCCGAGGCCGGGGCGGGCATGCGGGCGCCTGTCACGACTACGGGCTGACCGTGGCGCCAAGCCGCGGCCCGCCGCGCTCGGTGTGGCGGCGGCGGGCTGTGGGCGGATGAGCCGGGGTCAGGCGCCGATGGCGTGCACGCCGCCGTCGACGTGGACGATCTCGCCGGTGGTGGCGGGGAACCAGTCGGACATCAGCGCCACGACCGCCTTGGCGGCCGGGACGGTGTCGGCCAGGTCCCAGCCGAGCGGGGCCTTCTCGGGCCAGCTGTCCTCGAACTCCTTGAAGCCCGGGATGGACTTGGCGGCCATGGTGCGCAGCGGACCGGCCGAGACCAGGTTGACGCGGATGCCCTGCTTGCCCAGGTCGCGGGCGAGGTAGCGGTTGGCCGACTCCAGGCCCGCCTTGGCCACGCCCATCCAGTCGTAGACCGGCCAGGCCTTGGTGGCGTCGAAGTCGAGGCCGACGACCGAGCCGCCCTCCTTCATGAGGGGCAGGCAGGCCACGGCGAGCGACTTGAAGGAGTAGGTCGACACGTGCAGGGCCGTGGCGACGTCCTCCCAGGAGGTGTTGAGGAAGTTGCCGCCCAGAGCGCTCTGCGGGGCGAAACCGATGGAGTGCACGACGCCGTCGAGTCCGTCGACGTGCTCGCCCACGCGGGCGGCCAGGCTGTCGAGGTGGTCGGTGTTCTGCACGTCGAGCTCCAGCACCGGCGCCGGCTGGGGCAGCCGCTTGGCGATGCGCTCGACCAGGCTGAGGCGGCCGAAGCCGGTCAGCACGACCTGGGCGCCCTCCTCCTGGGCGATCTTGGCCACGCTGAAGGCGATGGAGGCGTCGGTGAGGACGCCGGTCACGAGGATGCGCTTGCCGTCGAGGATGCCCATTTAGTGTCCCATTCCGAGTCCGCCGTCGACGGGGATGACCGCGCCGGTGATGTAGGAGGCGTCGTCACTGGCCAGGAAGCGCACGACGCGCGCGATCTCCGCCGCCTCGGCCTGGCGGCCGAGCGGGATGTTCTTGACGATGGCCTCGCCGTCGAGCTCGGCGGTCATGTCGGTCTTGACGAAACCGGGCGCGACCACGTTGACGGTGATGCCGCGCGAGCCGTACTCGCGCGCCAGAGACCTGCCGAAGCCCACCAGGCCGGCCTTGGAGGCGGCGTAGTTGGCCTGCCCGGCCTGGCCCGACAGGCCCACGACCGAGGAGATGAGGATGATGCGCCCCCGCTTGAGCTTCATCATCGGACGGATCGCCCGCTTGGCGACCCGGTAGGCGCCGGTCAGGTTGGCGTCGACGACCTCGGTGAAGGTCTCCTCCTTCATCATCGCCAGCAGGGTGTCCTTGGTGATGCCGGCGTTGGAGACCAGCACCTCGACGGGGCCCTGCTCGGCCTCGACCTTGGCGAAGGCGGCGTCGACGTCTTCACTGCTGGTCACGTCGCAACGGACGCCGAACAGGCCCTCGGGGGGTTCGCCCGAGCGGTAGGTGACGGCGACGGAGTCGCCGTTCGCGGCCAGTTCGCGGGCGATCGCGAGCCCGATGCCGCGATTGCCGCCGGTGACGAGTACGGAGCGTGCCATAGGTCCAGACGCTATCTGCTACCCACCGGTAACCAGTTGTCCGGGTGGGACAAGATCCCACCGTTAGGATCGTGGGCATGCGCCAGATCGATGACGATTTCCGCTCGCTCCCGTTGCGGCAGCTGGCCGACGCCGCGCTGCAACGCGCACGCGAGCTGGGTGCCGAGCACGCCGACTTCCGCCTCGAACGCATCAGGGCCGAGACCCTGAGCCTGTACGACGCCCGCCTCGAGGGCGCCATGGACGCCGACGACCTGGGCCTGGCGGTCCGCGTCGTCAAGGACGGCACGTGGGGCTTCGCCTCCGGCGTGGAGCTGACCCCCGAGGCGGCCGTGCGCGTGGCCGAGCGCGCGGTGCGGGTGGCCGAGGTGAGCAAGCCGATCAACCGCGAGCCGATCGAGCTGGCCCCCGAGCCGTCGTACGGCGAGGCCGTCTGGGTCTCCGGCTACGAGGTCGACCCGTTCGAGGTGCCGCAGAGCGAGAAGGTCGCGCTGCTGGCCGACTGGTCGGCGGGGCTGCTGAAAGGCGTCGACCACGTCAGCGCCCGGCTGCTGCAGGTCAAGGAGCAGAAGTTCTACGCCTCCTCCGAGGGCACCAGCACGCTGCAGCAGCGGGTGCGCCTGCACCCGGAGCTGAACGCGGTCAAGATCGGGCCGAACGGCTTCGACGACATGTCGACCATCGCGCCGCCGGTCGGGCGCGGCTACGAATACCTGACGGGCACCCACTGGGACTGGCAGGCCGAGCTGGCCGAGCTGCCGACGCTGCTGGCCGAGAAGCTGGCCGCGCCGAGCGTCGAGGCGGGCTCCTACGACCTGGTCATCCACCCGTCGAACCTGTGGCTGACCATCCACGAGTCGATCGGCCACGCCACCGAGCTCGACAGGGCGCTGGGCTACGAGGCCGCCTACGCGGGCACCTCGTTCGCCACCTTCGACCAGCTCGGCTCGCTGGTGTACGGCTCGCCGATCATGAACGTCACCGGCGACCGCACCGTCGAGCACGGCCTGGGCTCCATCGGCTACGACGACGAGGGCGTGCGGACGCAGAGCTTCGACCTGGTCAAGGACGGCATCCTGGTCGGCTACCAGCTCGACAGACGCATGGCGCTGATGCAGGGCCTCGGCCGCTCCAACGGCTGCGCCTTCGCCGACTCCCCCGGCCACATGCCGATGCAGCGCATGGCCAACGTGTCGCTGCAGGCCGCCCCCGACGGGCCCTCCACCGAGGAGCTCATCTCGCGGGTGGGCAACGGGCTCTACATCGTCGGCGACAAGAGCTGGTCGATCGACATGCAGCGCTACAACTTCCAGTTCACCGGCCAGCGGGCCTTCCGCATCCAGGACGGCCGCCTGGCCGGTCAGGTGCGCGACTTTGCCTACCAGGCGACCACCACCGACTTCTGGGGCTCCATGGAGGCCGTCGGCGGTCCGCAGACCTACGTCCTGGGCGGCGCGTTCAACTGCGGCAAGGGCCAGCCCGGCCAGGTCGCCCCGGTCAGCCACGGCTGCCCGTCGGCGCTGTTCAGGGACGTCCGGATTCTCAACACGGTGCAGGAGGGCGGCAAGTGAACGAGCTTGTCGAGTTCACCAGTAAGCACAGCAGCCTAGCTCTTGGCCCGACGAAGGAGGGCCGATGAGCTCCCAGGGGATGGTCGAGAAGGCGCTGGAGCTGTCGCGCGCCGATGACTGCGTGGTCATCGCCGAGCACACCTCCACCGCCAACCTGCGCTTCGCGGGCAACACGCTGACCACCAACGGCACCTCCGAGTCGACCCGCGTCACCGTGATCTCGGTGGTGGGGCGCTCGGCCGCCGTGGTGTCGCGCTCCGCCGTACGGGAGGACCAGCTCGAGGAGCTGGTCGCGGCGGCCGACCAGGCCGCGCGGGAGGCCCAGCCGGCCGACGACGCGGGGCCGCTGGTGACCGGCGGCGAGCAGTCCCCCGGGTGGGCGCGGCCGGTCGAGCCGACCGGCATCGAGGTGTTCGAGAGCTTCGCCCCGGCGCTCGGGCGCGCCTTCGCGGCGGCCGAGTCGGGCGGCAGGAGGCTGTACGGCTTCGCCGAGCACATCGTCACCTCGACCTTCGTCGGCACCTCCAGCGGGCTGCGGCTGCGCCACGACCAGCCGACCGGGCGGCTGGAGCTCAACGGCAAGTCGGCCGACCTCAAGCGCTCGGCGTGGACGGGCGTGCACACCCGCGACTTCACCGACGTCGACGTGTTCGCCCTCGACGAGGCGCTGGCCACGCGGCTGGAGTGGGCGCGCACCCGTGTCGAGCTGCCCGCCGGGCGCTACGAGACGTTGCTGCCGCCGAGCGCGGTGGCCGACCTGATGATCTACATGTACTGGTCGGCGGGGGCGCGCGACGCCCTCGACGGGCAGAGCGTCTTCAGCAGGTCAGGCGGCGGCACCCGCGTCGGCGAGCGGTTGTCGCCGCTGCCGGTGCGCCTGTTCAGCGACCCGGCCGCGGCCGGGCTGGAGTGCGCGCCGTTCAACGTCGTGCACGCCTCGGGCCGCGACTCGTCGGTGTTCGACAACGGCCTGCCGATGACGGCGACCGACTGGATCGCCGACGGCGAGCTGCGGGCGCTGCGCCAGACGCGTCACTCGGCCGGGCTGAGCGGCCTGCCGGTGACGCCGGGCATCGACAACCTGCTGATGTCCGGCGCGGAGGGCGGCCGGTCGCTGGAGGAGATGATCGCCTCCACCGAGCGAGGGCTGCTGCTGACCTGCTTGTGGTACATCCGCACGGTCGACCCGCAGACGCTGCTGCTGACCGGGCTCACGCGCGACGGCGTGTACCTGGTGGAGAACGGCACCGTGGTGGGCGAGGTCAACAACTACCGCTTCAACGAGAGCCCCGTCGACCTGCTGGGGCGCGTCACCGAGGTGGGCAGGAGCGAGCCGACGCTGCCGCGCGAGTGGAACGACTACTTCACCCGCACGGTCATGCCGACGTTGCGCGTGCCCGACTTCAACATGTCGACGGTGAGCCAGGCGAGCTGACCCCGGGCGATCGGGGGCACGCGGCGGAGCGGTCCGCCGCGTGCTCTCAGGGGGTGCCCGCGAGGGTGAGCTTGTGCACGCGCTCCCAGCGCATGATCGTGACCAGGTCGGCCGTCAGCCGTTCGAGGTCGTAGACGATGCTCCAGCGGGTGTGGGCCTGGGCGACGCTCTTGAGGAGCTCCAGCCCACTCGCGCCCGTCGGCAGGCCCTCGGCCAGGGTGCGGTAGCGGCGGTCGGCCAGGCGGTCGGCCTGCTGGGTGCCGATCATGGTGATGTTGGTCAGGATCTTGTCCTCGACCACGTGCAGCCCGTCCTTGGCGTACTCCACCACCACCGAGCGGCCGGAGCGGTCGGCGATCAGGTAGTGCACCTGGGGGCCTCCGCCGAAGTCGAGGGTGTAGCGGCGCATGAGCTCGACGGCCTCGTCGACGGTGGCGGCGCGGTCGAGCACCAGCCGGATGATGCGCAGGTCCGACACGGTCGGCTTGCCCGCGGCGGGCGGGAGCTCGACGGTCGGGGTGGAGGCCAGGCCGATGGCCAGGCCCTTCTCGTTCATGCCGTCGAAGGGCGCCAGGACCGCGTGGGCCAGGCGGCGGCGGTCGGACGGGAGCGTGAGGTCGGCGGGGTCGCGGTCGCCGAGGACGTAGAAGACGTCGACCACCGACAGGGAGGCGTAGCCGTCGGGCGGGTCGGCGCGCACGACCATGGCCGGGTTGGGGTTCCAGTCGAAGTTGCGGCCGTACTCCAGGCCCCCGGCCGTCTTCCTGACGAACAGCGAGCACGCCCAGCCGTCCTGGTCGCGGGCCAGCTCCTCCGGCAGCAGGGGCGCCTCGGCGTCGTAGCCGCCGTGGTAGGTCATCTCGTACATGGGCATGTCGTCGAGCTGGCGCAGGCTCTTCCAGGTGCGGGTCATCTGCTCGGGTGTCTGCTTCAGCAGCCCGGCGGCCTGGGCCGCCTGCTGCGCGGGTGCGGGTGGCTGTTGCGCGGGTGGCTGTTGCGCGGGTGGCGCGCAGGCCGTCAGGGCCAGGACGGCTGACGCGAACGCTGCGGCAGTACGGCGAAGCCTCACGTTCACGAGTGTGTCATCCCGCGGCCGTACCAGGAAGCCCGCGACGGGGACCACCGGGGCCGCCCGATACGTTCGAACCGTCGTATCGGCACGGTCGCGGGTGAGGCGTAGGGTGAAAGACGTGAGGGGCTGGAGCAGGAAACCGATCGTCCATCAGGTGACGGACGCTCAGTCGTCGCTGTCCGACGACATCGGCCGCCGGGAGAAGCGGTACCTCATCCAGATGGGCATCCGGACTCTCTGCCTGATCCTCGCGGTCGTGGTGCCGTTGCCGTGGCCGTACCGCTTGCTGTTCATCGCGGGTGCGATCTTTTTGCCCTACATAGCCGTTATCGGAGCGAACGAGAGGGGCAATGATGTCCCTCCCCCGACGTTTCACACACCAGAAGCTAACCAAAGCGAGATACCACGCCATCGACGCGAGATCGGGTCGTGACTAAGTCTTGACGCATCCCACGGGTTGTAGGTGTACGCTTTAGCCAAGTGCTCCGGTCCCCCGTCGGAGCACTGGTGCCGGCGTTCCGGGCCCCCGTCGGAACGCCGATGACGCGACGCCGGGTGGTTTGCCCCCGTAACCACCCGGCGTCGCCCCTTTTTACGGAATATTTCGTTAGACGAAGTGTCCAAGAACCCCTGGTAGGGACACTTTCCCGAAATCGTTTACAGCCTCACGCACAGAAAACTCACAGCCAATCTTCAGGTTCCGCTTGACGGCTGGAGTTTCGTGAGGTCTCAGCCGTCAGTCAGGGTCTCCATGGTCGTCCGCTCCCAGTTGCGGGCCAGCGTCGTCAGCCTCGCCACCGCGTCCTCCGGGGCCGTCCCCGCACCCTGCGCCAGGCCGAGCAGGTAGGCGGTGAGCGGCGCGGCCGGACGGGCCACGCCGTGAGCGACATCCTTGGTCAGGTTCAGGATCAGGTCCCGGTCCACGGTCGCCGGGTCCACGCCCAGTTCCTTGCAGGCCAGCGCGGTCCACTCGGCTAGGACGTTCATACGTGCCTCCTGAAGATCGTCGACGGTGTCGCAGTCGAACCACGGGCGGCCCTCCAGGGCCAGCCTCCGCGGGTTGAGCGGAGCCATGAGCCCTTTGAGGCTTTGGCCCTGATACGCCCTGAGAGCCCCTGAGAGCGCCCGGGTGTCCCAGACACCCGCGAGCCACTGATCGCGGCCCTCCTCGTCCACCAGAAGCGCGTGCGGAGCGGCCTGCGCACGCAGGGCCCGCACATGCTCGGCGCGCAGGAACGGCAGATCGGCCGCCAGCAACGCCACCGCGGGCGCCGTCGCCAACGGCAACGCCGCCCTCAACGCCGCCACCGGGCCCGCCCCCGGAGGGTCCTCCCGGGCGAAGACCACCCCGCCGAGCTCCCGCTCCGGACCCACGACGATCACCTTGCCGGCATCGGCCACCGCATCGGCCACCCGCCGCACCAGGCTCCTGGAGCCGACCAGCTCACCCGGCTTGTCGGCGCCCGCCATCCGCCTGGCCCGGCCGCCGGCGAGGATGATCGCGTCATAGGGGATCACACGCCACAGGCTACTTCGCCCCACCCACCCGGGCCCGCCCCCGGCCCGCGTTTCCCCCGCGCTCCTTCGCCACGCGCAGGTACGGCTGGCCGACAACGTCCGCCGATCGACCCTTGAGGAGCGCGGCCTTGGAGATCCACGAGCTGGTGTGCCGCGTCACGGCGGCCCGCCCCGCCCGCCGGCCGACCGTCTCCCTGGACAGGGCCCAGCCCCGTGCGGCGGGCGGGGGTGACCCACGCTTGCCGTACGGCATGCGGGAGGGGACGGCGGGGCTCGGCGGGCACGCCTGAGTACGGCGGGCTCACCTGAGTACGGCGGGCTCGCCAGGCGCGGCGAGGGCGCGGTCAGGAAGACCCCGGACGGCGAGCTACGGGCAGCGAGCTTGGCGGCACGCGTCGATCAGCGAGCGGCGCGTAGGGCGGCCCAACCGCCCAAGGCCGGCATCGGGCGGTCCGCCGCCGATCGCGGCCATCACCCGGGCCGGCCACGCACAGCCGACATCACCGGGTGAGCCGCCGATCGCGGCCATCACGCGGGACGGCCACGAGCAGCCGAAGTCGCCCGAGTCGGCGGCCGATCGCGGCCCTCACGCGGCCGAAGTCACCCGAGTCAGCCGCCGATCGCGGCCATCAAGCAGCCGAAGTCGCCCGGGTCAGCCGCCGATGGCGGACATCGGGCGGGATGGCTGGAGGAAGGACGGGTCGTCGATGCCGTGGCCGGCGCGCTTGCCGCGGACGGCGGCGAGCCAGCGTTCGGCCAGTTCGGCGTCCGACGCCCCCGCCCGCATCGCGCCGCGCAGGTCGGACTCCTCAGTGGCGAACAGGCAGTTGCGCACCTGCCCGTCGGCGGTCAGGCGGACGCGGTCGCAGGCTCCGCAGAAGGGCCGCGTCACCGACCCGATGACGCCGACGCGCGCGGGCCCGCCGTCGACGAGGAAGCGCTCGGCCGGGGCGCTCCCCCGGTCCTCGCGGTCGTCGGGCGTCAGGTCGAACGAGGCAGACAGCAGTTCGAGGATCTCGTCGGCGGTGACCATGGAGGCGCGGTCCCACCCGTGCTGGGCGTCGAGCGGCATCTGCTCGATGAAGCGCAGTTCGTACCCCTGCTCCAGGCAGAAGCGCAGCAGCGGCACGGCCTCGGGCTCGTTGATGCCGCGCATGAGCACGGCGTTGACCTTGACCGGCCGCAGCCCGGCCTCGTGCGCGGCGCGCAGCCCGGCGATGACGTCGTCGAAGCGGTCGCGGTGGGTGAGGCGCTTGAAGTGGTCGCGGTCGAGGGTGTCGAGCGAGACGTTGACCCGGTCGAGCCCCGCCTCGGCCAGCGCGGGCGCCATGCGGGCCAGGCCGATGCCGTTGGAGGTGATCGAGATCTGCGGCCGGGGCCGCAGCAGCGCGGTGCGCCGGACGATGTCGACCACCTCGCGGCGCACCAGCGGCTCGCCGCCGGTGTAGCGGACCTCGGTGATGCCGAGGCGCTCGACGCCGATGGTGACGAGCCTGACGATCTCGTCGGCGGTGAGCAGCTGCGCGTTGGGCAGCCAGTCGAGCCCCTCGGGAGGCATGCAGTAGGTGCAGCGCAGGTTGCACTTGTCGGTGAGGGACACCCGCAGGTCAGTCGCCACCCGTCCGAACGAGTCTCGCAACATGCGGCCTCACCTCCTGTTCACGTAGAGCTGTGGAGGCCACCCTACGACGCGCCACCGACAGCTCCCAAAAACGGTGTCTCACCCACCAAGAACCCGCGCCGGCTGCGCGGGATTCCTTGGCGGATCCGACAATTCACCCCTTGATGGAGATCAGCTGGCGCAGATGCGCGACGACCTCGACGAGATCGGTCTGCGCCGCCATCACGTCCTCGATGTTCTTGTACGCGCCGGGGATCTCGTCGATGACGCCCGCGTCCTTGCGGCACTCGACGCCGAACGTCTGCTCCTCGAGGTCCTTGACGGTGAAGGTCTTCTTCGCCTTGGTCCTGCTCATCTTGCGTCCCGCGCCGTGCGATGCGGAGTTGAACGCCGCGCCGTTGCCCAGGCCCTTGACGATGTAGGTGCCGGTGGCCATCGAGCCGGGGATGATGCCGAGCTCGCCGCCGCCGGCGCGGATCGCTCCCTTGCGGGTGACGAGCACGTCGACGCCGTCGTAGCGCTCCTCGGCCACGTAGTTGTGGTGGCAGGAGATGGTCTGCTCGAAGGCGATGTTCGGCAGGTGGCGCCGGAGCACGTCGCAGATCAGGCCCATCATGAGGGCGCGGTTGCGGCGGGCGTAGTCCTGCGCCCAGTACAGGTCGCGCCGGTAGGCGTCCATCTCGGGCGTGCCGCCCAGGAAGACCGCCAGGTCGCGGTCGACCAGGCCCTGGTTGTGGCTGAGCTTGCGGGCGATGCCGATGTGGTGCTCGGCCAGTTCCTTGCCGATGTTGCGCGAGCCGGAGTGCAGC
Source organism: Nonomuraea sp. NPDC050663 (assembly GCF_044456985.1). Classification (NCBI taxonomy): domain Bacteria; kingdom Bacillati; phylum Actinomycetota; class Actinomycetes; order Streptosporangiales; family Streptosporangiaceae; genus Nonomuraea; species Nonomuraea sp. NPDC050663. Next base: position 62,207 of record NZ_JBITGL010000003.1, on the reverse strand, counting down.
ACGATCCAGACGAAGTCGTCGCCGTCGGCGCAGACCTCGAGGAAGTGGTTGCCGCCGCCCAGGGTGCCCAGTTGCACCTCGGCGCGGTCGCGGCGGGCGTGTACGGCAGGCGCCAGGTCGTCGAAGCCCTTCCAGAACTCCGCCCAGCCCGAGCCCTTCATCCCGTGGATCTTGGTGGGGTCGACGGGACGCTTGTGGTGGCCGAAGCCGACCGGAACCGCCTGCTCCAGCTTGGAGCGCAGGTAGGCGAGGTTGTCGGGCAGTTGCGAGATCTTGTACGTGGTCTTGACCGCGCTCATCCCGCACCCGATGTCGACGCCGACGGCGGCCGGCGAGACGGCCTCGCGCATCGCGATGACGGAGCCGACCGTCGCGCCCTTGCCGTGGTGGACGTCGGGCATCACGGCGACGCCGTGGACCCACGGCAGGTTCGCCACGTTGCGAAGCTGCTGCATCGCCTGCTGCTCGACCGTGTGCGGATCCGCCCACATGCGGAGGGGATGCCTGGTCCCCTCAACCTCCGTGTACGCCATCTCTGTCGCCTCCTTCCCGGAACGTCCGTCGTTGAACGTGATCAATGACGCCAGACCCGTACGGGGGGTCGCAACTCTATTTCTGTCCGGAAAGACGAAAAAACCCGGCGTCGAGCCGGGTTTTTTCGCAGGCGTGAATCGCGCCTGACCTCAGTGGCGGTGACCGTAGACCTTGACCCAGTCACGGCCCTCGCTGCCCTCGAGGTACCTGGAACCCTCGAAGACCGCGCGCCAGGTGCCGGAGACGTAGGCGGTCTCCTCGGTGTAGAAGTAGCCGTTACGGTCGGTACGGACCGTGTCGACGTAGTGCCACTTGTGCGAGCCGGCAGGCTGGAAGAGGATCACGACCTTCTTCCACCCCAGCCGGTGCCAGCGCTCGTCGTCGTCGCACTTGTCGGAGTTGAAGACCGCGACGATGCCGTCGATGTAGTCCTCGTCGCACTCCACCGAGAGCTTGCCCTGGAGCGACAGGTCGGCGCCCCTGCGGATCGGCTCGGGTCCGGCGTCGAAGCTGAGACTGGTGTTGCCGTCATAGCCGTGGGTGGCTGCCGACGCCGGTGCTGCCGCGCCCGCGAGCACGGCGGCGCCCAGCGCCGCTGCGGCGGCCCCGGCGGCGAGACGTCTCATCATGAAGGAATTCCTCTCCCCGTCGTCTTACAGGCCCGTGTGGGCCTACGGCCAACGACGCTCAACGGTAAAGAATTGTTGCCGGATTGCAGATCACAATCCGGCAACAGCCGTCAAAACTGGGAGTTTTATACGGTTATCGACCGATTTTCAGCACTGTGCTGGATTTTTCGGCATAGTGGGCGCTTCCTGTGTAGCGGATCTGCCACCAGCCCCTGGCGCGGCCGGAGACCGTGCGGGAGAAGCCGCCGTCGCGGCGCGTGGTGGCGGTGCCCGCGGCCGTCCACTCCTGGCTGCGCGGCCTGCGGTGCAGGATCTCCAGGCGGGTCCCGGCGAAGGGCGCGTAGTCGGTGTAGCCCTTCGGGTCGACGCGGTTGAGCGCGCCGCTGAGCCGTACGGCCTTGACGCCGCGGACCCTGGCGGCCCGGACGGAGGTCAGCCGGGTCTCGCGGCGCAGGGTGAAGGTCGAGTAGGCGACGGCTCTGACGCCGGTCTCGGTGCGGGCGGTGGCGGTGATCGTCCAGACGCCGGTCGGGTAGAAGCGGTTGAGCCCGCGGGCGGGGAGGAAACGCCAGGTTTCCCAGTCGCCGGGGGCCATGGCGTGGCGCATGACGGTGGCGGCCATGGGCTCGGCGTGCGGCGCGGGACCCGCTGCGGCGACCCGGGCGGCAGTGGCGGCGGCGGGGTCCTCGGTGGGGTGACTGGCGGCAGGGTCGGGGCGGGTGGCGTCGGGCGAGGGCGACGGCGACGGCGAGGGCCCGGTGGGCGACGGGGTGGCGGACGCGGCAGGTGACGGGTGGTGGGCCGGACGCGGCGACTCGTCGGGCACGGGCTGAGCGGGTGAGGAATGAGGCGAGTCGCCCGACTTCCCTGATGAGCGACCCGGTGACATGGAGGGCGAAACGGGCGGCGGGTCCGACGGTGGTTCCGACGGTGGCTCCGAGGGCGGTTGCGACGGTGGTTCTGAAGGCTCCACCCCGCCCGTCCACGTGACAGGCTCCTGGGGCGGCGGCGTCGGGTCGGGTTCTGGCGAGATCACCGGTTCCGGCAGCGGGGAGGCCCCCTTGGGCGGCCTGCCGGGCGCCACGTCGATGGTGACCCCGTCCTCCCCCTCGGCGCCCCTGGCGATGACGTCGATCACCAGCCGCACCGAGCCACTGGGACCGACAACCGGCTCGACCGGCCGGATGATGATCTCCTTGATGGCCGGCTCGGCGAGCGCGGCAGCCGGGCCCGGCAGGGGCGCGGCGAGCGTCCCCACAGCCAGCGAGGCGAGCAGTACTCGATTGGTCATGTTCGAGACGCTAGGAAGCGTCCGGTAATGCCCCAGCACATGACACGCGCCCCGGTTGGCAAAGCTCGCCACACTGATCACGTAGAGTAGTGGATCAGCTACAAAGGGGGCATGGTGACATCCGAGCGCACGTTCTTCGGTCACCCGTGGGGCCTGGCCACGCTGTTCGGCACCGAGATGTGGGAGCGGTTCAGCTACTACGGCATGCGTGCCATCCTCGTGCTGTTCCTGACCGCCCCCGCGGCGCGCAACGGCATGGGGCTCGACGACGCCACGGCCGCCGGGCTGTACGGCATCTACGTCGGCGCCGTCTACCTGACCGCGCTGGCGGGCGGCTGGGTCGCCGACCGGCTGTTCGGCGCGCGGCGCACGGTGCTGTACGGCGGTTTCGTCATCATGTGCGGCCACATCAGCCTGGCGGTGCCGTCGAACGGGGTGACCGTCTGGCTGGGCCTGTGCCTGATCGCGTTCGGCAGCGGCCTGCTCAAGGGCAACATCTCCACGATGGTCGGCGAGCTGTACCGCGACAGCCCCGACCGCCGGCGCGACGCCGGGTTCGCCCTGTTCTACCTGGGTGTGAACCTGGGCGCGTTCCTGGGCATCCTGATCGTGCCGATGATCGCCCCCGCCGACGGCGACACCTGGCATCGCGGCTTCAGCCTGGCCGCGATCGGCATGGCCCTGGGCCTGGTGCAGTACGTCCTGGGCCGCAAGTCGCTCAAGGGCGCGGGCGCCGAGCCGACGCACCGCCTGACCTCCGCCGAGCGTGCCCGCTTCCTGCGCGTCCTGCTGCTGTCGGTGCTGGCCGTGGTGGCCGTGCTGCTGCTGTGGTGGTGGAGCGGCACGTTCACGCTGTCGCGTTTCACGCTGGCCTTCACGATCGTGTGCGCGGTGGTGCCGATCGCCTACTTCGCGTTCCTGTTCCGCTCGCCCGAGGTGACCGCCGCCGAGCGGGTCAAGCTGCGGGCCTACGTGTGGCTCTTCCTGGCCGCCGCGATCTTCTGGATGATCTACGACCAGGCGGGCAGCGCGCTGACCTTCTTCGCCGCCGACAACACCGACCTCAACGTCTTCGGCGTGTCGATCGATCCCGGCCAGGTCTCGAACGTCAACTCCATCGCGATCATCGCGCTGTCGCCGGTGTTCTCCAAGATCTGGGACAGGTACGGCGACCGCATCAGCATCCCGGCCCGTTTCGCGGTCGCGCTGGTGCTGGTCGGCGCGAGTTTCGTGGTCATGTCGGTCGCCTCGATCCAGGCCTCCGACGGCACCAAGGTCAGCATCCTGTGGCTGACCACGACCTACCTCGTCCAGACCGTCGGCGAGCTGTTCCTCAGCCCGGTGGGCCTGTCGGTGACCAACAAGCTGGCGCCCAGGGCGTTCCTGAGCCAGATGATGGGCGTGTGGTTCCTGGCCACCGCGCTGGGCGACTCGATCGGCGGCCAGATGTACAAGCTCACCACCGTCGTCTCGATGCCCGTGTACTACTTCAGCCTGGCGATGTCGGCCGTGGTGGCGGGACTGCTGCTGTTCGTGTTCGTCAAGAGGGTGAAGGCCCTTATGGGAGACTAGGTCCCCGTGTCCGAACTGCTGGATCTCGTCGGGATCTTCGTCTTCGCCCTGACCGGCGCCCTGATGGGCGTGCGCAAACGCCTCGACGTGGTGGGCATGCTGGTCCTGGCGGAGATCACCGCCCTCGGCGGCGGTGTGCTTCGCGACCTGGTCCTCAACGTGCCGCCCACCGCCTTCCAGAGCCTGGGCTACATCCTGACCCCGGTGCTGGCGACCGTGATCGTGTTCTTCTGGCACCCGCACGTCACCAAGGTGCTCCCGGCGATCATGGTGCTCGACGCGGCGGGGCTCGGGCTGTTCTGCGCGGTCGGCACCGAGAAGGCGCTCACGTACGGGCTCAGCCCCCTGCACGCGTGCGTGCTCGGGGTGATGACGGCGGTCGGGGGCGGCATCCTGCGCGACATCCTGGCGGGCGAGATCCCGACGCTGCTGTACGACCGGCAGCTGTACGCGGTGCCCGCGATGGTGGGCGCGGCCCTGCGGGCGGTGCTGTTCGAGGTGCACCTGCAGGGCTGGGTGACCACGCTGGCGGCGGCCACGGTGGCCTTCCTGCTGCGCATCGCGGCGATGCGGCGCGGCTGGCGGGCCCCGCTGGCCAAGGGCGTCAGGCCGCAGGACTGAGGCGTGAGCACCGAATCCTGCGTCACACCATCGGGCTGACCCGCTCCAGCTCGCGGGTTCCCGCCGGCGCCGACGAGCGGGCCTCGGCGATGTGCCGCACCGCCTCCACGAGGACCTGCGGAGGCTGGGTGTACGGCAGGCGCAGGTAACCGTCGAGCGTGCCGTCGACCCCGAACCACGGTCCTGGCGCGAGCCGTACCCCGCGGGCGAAGGCCGCCTCGGCCAGCTCGACCCCGCTCTCGCCTGCCAGCCACATCCACAACGACCCGCCGCCCGCGGGCACGGTGAAGCGCCACTCGGGCAGACGGGCGCGCAGCTCGGCGGCCAGCACGTCGCGGGAGGCGCGCAGGGTGCGGCGGCGCTCGGCGCGGGTCTCCTCGATCCGGTCGAACAGCGCGGCCACGATCAGCTGCTCCAGGACGGGAGCGGCGAGGTCGACAGCGGAGCGGTGGGTGGCCAGGCGGCGGATCAGCGCGGCTCCCGCGCGGATCCAGCCGATACGCAGGCCGCCCCACCACAGCTTGGAGGCCGAGCCGATGCTGATGACGCGGTTGTCGGTGTCGAAGGCGGCCATGGCGCTCGCCGGGGGCACCTCGTCGAGGGCCAGTTCCACCCAGGTCTCGTCGACCATGATCGTGGTGCCGGAGCGGCGGGCCTGCCCGACGATCTCGGCCCGGACGGCGTCGGGCATGAGCGCGCCGGTCGGGTTCTGGAAGTCGGGGATGAGGTAGGCCAGGCGCGCGGCCGACTGGCGCATCGCGCATGTGACCAGGTCTGCCTGCCAGCCGTCGGCGTCGATGCCGACGGGCACGACGCGGGCGCCGCGGGCCCGCACGGCGTCGATGATGTGCGGGTAGGTCGGCGACTCCAGCAGGACCGGGTCGCCCTGGTTCACCAGCAGGCTCGTCACCAGGTGCTGGGCGGCCTGGGCGCCGCCGGTGACGAGGATCTGCTCGGGCCGGGTGGCCAGGCCGCGCGCGGTGTAGCGGGCGGCGATGCGCTCGCGCAGGACGGCCAGGCCCATGGGCTCGTAGCCGGTGCCCATGGCGTATCTGGGCAGCTGCGCGACGGCCTCCTCGATCGCGGCGGGCAGCTGGGAGGGCGCGGCGGGGGCGGCGGCGTGCAGCTGCAGCATGCCGTCGCCGTCGATCGTCAGCCAGGGGTTGTCGGCGGTGGTGGCCGGGTCGGGCAGCGCCGTGCGGCTGCCGCTACCCTGGCGGCTGTCGACGTAGCCGCGCTCGCGCAGCAGGTCGTAGGCGGAGGTCACGGTGGTACGGCTGACGCCGAGGGTTTCGGCCAGGTGCCGCTCGGCGGGAAGGCGCACGTTCACGGGGATGCGGCCGTCCATGATGAGCCGGCGCAGTTCGTCGGCCAGGGCGCGATAGTACGGCCTGGGCCGGGGACCCGCGGAGACAAGCCTGGCCACCTGGGCGGCGCTGAGGTATCTCATCAGACCACTTTCCCGAATTGGACCTGTATTCTCCACTTTTATCATGCCATTCTCGGGTTCTATGACCGCTATCGACTTGTCTCCGCGTTTGTCCCACCGGCTGGTGCGCCTCTACACCGGCCTGACCCTGTACGGCCTGGCCATCTCCCTGCAGATCAGGTCCACGCTGGGCGGCTCCCCCTGGGACGTGTTCCACCAGGGCCTTGCGGTGCACTTCGGCCTGTCGGTCGGCACCTGGGTGATCATCGTGGGCGCCGCGGTCATGGTGGTCTGGATCCCGTTGAAGCAGAAGCCGGGCCTGGGCACGATCAGCAACGTGTTCCTGGTCGGCCTGGCCTGCGACGCGGGACTGTGGCTGCTGCCCTCGCCGGACGTGTGGCCGCTGCAGTGGCTCTACCTGGTCTCCGGCATCCTGCTGCTCGCCTTCGCCAGCGTGCTCTACATCGGCGCCAAGCTCGGCCCAGGACCGCGCGACGGCATCATGACCGGCCTGGTCCGGCTGGGCCTGTCGGTGCGGCTGGCCCGCTTCCTGATCGAGATCACGGTGTTGTCGATCGGCTGGCTGCTGGGTGGCACGGCCGGCATCGGCACCCTGCTGTTCGCACTGGCGATCGGACCGCTGGTGCAGCAGTTCTCTCGCAAATTCCCCCTGTCGTGAACCAGATCCCCGTAGATCGTCCGGCGACCTTGTAGCGTCGGTGGCATGCGGATCGAGGACTACGCACTCATCGGAGACATGCAGTCGGCCGCGCTCGTGGGCCGCGACGGCTCCATCGACTGGCTCTGCCTGCCCCGTTTCGACTCCCCCTCGTGCTTCGGGGCGCTGCTGGGCGGCGAGCACAACGGCCACTGGTGGGTGGGGCCCACGGGCCGGCCGATGGCCGCCCGCCGCCGCTACCGGCCCGACACGCTCATCCTGGAGAGCGAGTGGGACACCCCCACCGGCACCGTCCGGGTGATCGACTTCATGCCGCCACGTGACCGCAACCCCGACGTGGTCCGCATCGTCGAGGGCGTCTCCGGCACCGTCGAGGTCAGCACCGAGCTGCGGGTGCGCTTCGACTACGGCCGCATCGTGCCGTGGGTGCGCCGCTCCGAGGGCCACCTGCAGGCCATCGGCGGCCCCGACTCGGTCTGGCTGCACTCGGCGCTGCCGCTCATCGGCGGCGACTACGCCCACCAGGCCACCTTCACCGTCTCGGCGGGCGAGCGGGTGCCGTTCGTGTTCACCTGGCACCCCTCGCACGAGCCGATGCCCACGCTCATCGAACCGGAGACCCACCTCGCCGAGACCGAGGCGATGTGGGCCGAATGGGTCGGCCAGTGCACCTACAAGGGACCCTGGCGCGACGCGGTGGTGCGCTCGCTCATCACGCTCAAGGCGCTGACCTACGAGCCCACCGGCGGCATCGTCGCCGCGCCCACCACCTCGCTGCCCGAGGACCTGGGCGGCGTGCGCAACTGGGACTACCGCTACTGCTGGCTGCGCGACGCTACCATGACCCTCGAGGCGCTGATCGACTCCGGCTACTCCGGCGAGGCCGAGAGCTGGCGCGACTGGCTGCTGCGCGCCATCGCCGGCCGCCCCCAGGACCTGCAGATCATGTACGGCGTGGCGGGCGAGCGCCGCCTGCCCGAGGCGACACTCGACTGGCTGGCGGGCTACGAGGGGTCGCGTCCCGTCCGCATCGGCAACGCCGCCGTCGACCAGCTCCAGCTCGACGTCTACGGCGAGGTGATGAACTGCCTCTACCTGGCGCGCACCTCGGGCCTGCCCGCCAGCGACCGCGCCTGGGCGATCCAGCAGCAACTGCTGTCGTACGTCGAGGAACACTGGGACGAGCCCGACGAGGGCCTGTGGGAGGTGCGCGGGCCGCGCCGCCACTTCACCCACTCCAAGGTCATGTGCTGGGTCGCCATGGACCGGGCCATCCGCCAGGTGGAGAACTTCGACCGCACCGGGCCCGTGGAGCGATGGCGTGCCGTACGCGACGAGATCCACGCCGAGATCCTGCGCCAGGCCTACGACCCGGTGCGCAACACCTTCACCCAGTCGTACGGCTCCACGGAACTCGACGCGGCGCTGCTGCTCATCCCGCTCACCGGCTTCCTGCCGCCCGACGACCCGCGCGTGATCGGCACCGTGGAGGCGATCCAGCGCGAGCTGATGGCCGACGGGTTCGTCCTGCGCTACCCGGTGGCCGAGGACAACTCGGTCGACGGCCTGCCCGGCGGCGAGGGCGCGTTCCTGGCGTGCAGCTTCTGGCTGGTGGAGGTGCTGTCGATGATGGGGCGCAGGGAGGAGGCGACGCGGCTGTTCGACCGGCTGCTGTCGCTGAGGAACGACGTGGGGTTGCTGGCGGAGGAGTACGACCCCCGGTACGCGCGGCTGGTGGGCAACTTCCCGCAGGCGTTCAGCCACGTGCCCCTGGTCCACGCGGCGAGGGCCCTGTCGTAGGTCAGCAGGGGTAGGTGGAGACGCTCACGGTGTAGTCACGCGTGCCGCCAGGGATGACCTCCAGCTGGAACTCGTGCCCGTCCGCGTCCATCACCAGGCACGGCGCGGGCTCGGCGGGGCGCCAGCCGTGGCGCTGGGCGAGCCGCTGGTGGTGGGCGACGAGGTCCTCGGCGGTCGTGTCGTGCGGGAGGCGGAAGCTCCTGTCGACGGTGACCCACAGGTCGTCGGGCTCGCAGCCGTAGTCGGGCTCCGCGAGCGGGACCGCTCCGGGAAACTGCGGCTCGGTCCAGTCGACGTCCGCCAGGGCGACGTCCAGGACGTCCTGCTGGAGCCAGCAGGCGAGCTCGGCCTCGCCCACGTAGACGACGATCGGGAAGGCGAGGACTCCGGCGACGATCACGAGGCCGGCGAGGACCTTCTTCATGATCGTGGAGACTAGTGCTCCTGAGCCAGACGGGCCAGGACGCGGGCGAACTCCGGGGGCGGGGCGACCACGAGGCGGGTCTGGCCCTCCTGCATGACGATGTCGGCCCTGATGAGCGTCAGCCGCCCCGCATGCCACCAGTACACCTGCTCGCTGGGCCCGCCCGCGCGCAGCGCGTGGACGCGCATGCGTTCGATGGCGCGTACGACGCCGATGCCGTCGACGGGGTGGACGACGAGGGAGTCGGCGCCCGGCATGATGACGAGCACGCCGTCGGCGGGCACGGGCAGGTGGTCGTCGAGCCAGTGCAGGTGGGAGGCGGCGGCGACCGAGCCGTGGAGGTGCCAGACGGGCGTGCCGCCGAGGTCGGACGGGGTGAGGGCGGGCCGGTCGGCCTGCCGTACGTTGGCCAGCGCCACCTCCAGGGCCTGCGCCGACGGGATGGGCCAGCAGCCGGCCTCCTCGGGGCGCACCGGGCGGTCGTGCACGGTGAGGAGCTCGACGAGGTCGGGCCCGAGGTGGCGGCCGACGACGCGGGTCAGGTCGGGCACCTCCTCCACGGCCTCGACGCGGGTGCGCAGGAGGGGGCGGACCTGGTCGAGGTCGCACGGGTCGGGCAGGGACGCGTCGGCGAGGGCTCGTTTGAGGTGCTCGGAGACGAGCATGGGCCAGTCTTCGCGGGGGCGGCGTCCGGCCTCGCGGCGCAGGCCGGTGAGGCGGACGATGAGGTGTTTGCCGTTGGCCTGGTGGCCGTTGGGCGAGGGCTGGGGGCCGAGGGTGAGGCAGGCGCCGTCGGCGGCGAAGGCGCAGCTGTGGCCGAGGGAGTCGGCGACGAGGGCGAGCAGCGAGTCGAGGTCGACTTCCTCGACCGATCGCGGCCGTGCCGGCCGGAAAGAGTTCACGCCCCATGCCCTTTCTGTCTGGTTTGTCCCTCTGCGCTGCTCCTACCTTGCCGTGTCCTCATTGCTGAACCGGCCAGCCAGGGAGCACGATTCGGTATCGATAACCCCAAGAGCCCCAAGCCACACACTGAGCTGCGGCGAGCCGTGCCCGACCGGCACGCCGGCCAGGATCGGCACCCCGAGCGGGACGAGGCGGTCGGCGAGGACCGGGTAGGGGTCGCCACAGCCCTCCCACGAGCCGAGCACGAATCCGGCGGCCCCGTCGAAGGCGCCCGCCTGCAGGAGCTGGGTGAGCATGCGGTCGATGCGATAGGGCTCCTCCCCAATATCCTCCAAGAACACGATTTTTCCGGCGAAATCGGGGTGATAGCGCGTTCCGCACATCGACGCCAGCAACGACAGGTTCCCGCCCACCACGACCGCCTCGGCCCGGCCCTCCACCAGGGCGTGGGTGCCGGAGACCGGCAGCGCCCGGACGAAGAGGGCGGCCTGCAGGTGCTCCCAGGTGCGCGGCTCGGGCCCCGGCTCGTCGGAGATCGGCGCGCAGGCGGGCATGGGACCGTGCAGGGTCGGCACGCCCAGTTCGATGCCGAAGACGTGGTGCAGGGCGGTGATGTCGCTGGAGCCGAGCAGCACCTTGGGCCCCGCGGCCCGCATGGCGTCCCAGTCGAGCAGGCCGAGCAGGCGGGCCGCGCCGTACCCTCCCCTGGCGCAGGCGACGGCGGAGACGGCCGGGTCGCACCAGGCGGCCTGCAGGTCGGCGGCGCGCGCGGCGTCCTGCCCCGCGAGGTAGCCGAGCGGCCCGCCGGTCCGGCCCGCGCCGAGTCCGGCGCCCCGGTCCAGCACGTGCTCGCCCACGACGACCTTCAGCCCGAGCTTCTCCAGCCGCCCGATCCCGCGGCGCAGCCGCAGCGGATCCGGGGGTCCGGAGGGGCAGACGATGGCGACGGTGTCACCTGGCTTCATCGATCAACTCCTTGACCAGCGCGGGCAGCGCCTTGCCGATGGGTTCCCTGACGACCTGTGAGGCGTACTCGTCGTACGGCGTGGGCGAGGCGTTGATGATCACCAGCCGGGCCCCGTACTCCACGGCCAGCCCCGCGAGCGTCGCGGCCGGCTGCACCTGCAGCGAGGTGCCCACGGCCACGAACACGTCGCTGCGCTTGGCCGCGCTGATCGCCCTGCCGAGCACCTCCGCCTCCAGCCACTCCCCGAACATCACCGTCGTCGTCTTCAGGATGCCCCCGCACTCGACGCACGCCGGATCCGGCTCCCCCTCATCGATGCGGTCGAAGGCCTCCTGCAGGGTCGTGCGCGCGTCGCAGCCCACGCAGACGACGCCGTTCATGTTGCCGTGCAGCTCGACGACATCGGTGGAGCCGGCCTTCTGGTGCAGCCCGTCGATGTTCTGGGTGACCAGCAGCCGCAGCAGCCCGGCACGTTCCAGGTCCACGAGCGCGTGGTGGCCGGGATTGGGCTCGGCGGTCAGGGCGGGACTGGAGCGGCGCATACGCCAGGACCGCTCCCTGATGGAGGGATCGGCCAGGTAGTAGTCGATGGTGACGAGCTTCTCGTGGTCCGGGTCGCGGGTCCACAGGCCCTCGGGTCCGCGGTAATCCGGAATGCCGGACTCGGTGCTGATGCCGGCACCGGTGAGTACAGTCACGTTCACGACGAAAACGGTGTCACACTTGACCCAGGTATGCGACACATCCTCGTGGTCAACGGGATCAAGGTCCGCAGGCCGGTCTTCCTCATGGGAGCCCCGCACTCCGGCGCGGACCTCCTGGGGCGTGCCCTGAAACGTTCGCCGGGCTTCCACGTCACGATGGGCCGCACCTGCGTCGCCCACGTCGTCTACGCCTTCGCCCGCCGCCCTTCGATCAGCCGCAGCTCCGGCGCCGCCCGCGTGATCCGCGACGCGCTGGCCGAGGCGTGGCAGGTGGTGCCGGGCGCGTGCGCGCAGTGCCCGGAGGCGTGCCGGGAGGCGGGCGGCGTGACCGGGACGGGCCCGTGCGTGTCGGCCGCGTCGCTGAACCGGTTCTGCGACGCCAGCCCCGACCTGCTCTACAGCGCGACGGCGCTGCTGAACGCCTTCCCCGACGCCCGCTTCGTGCAGCTCATCCGCGACGGCCGCGACGTGGCCGCCGACATGCTGGCCGACCCGGCGTGCCTGGCGTGGTTCAAGCCCGTCATGTTGTCGGACGAGACCGAGTTCCCCAACCCGTTCCTGGGCCTGAGCAAGGGCGAGCACCGCGACAACTGGAAGAGCATGCCGGTGGCGGGCAAGGCGGCGCTGCGCTGGCGCAGCGCGATCAGGCTGAGCGCGGGCCTGCGCCAGGACCTGCCCGCCGACCAGCTGCTGACCGTGCGCTACGAGGACCTGGTGCGCTCGCCCGCGCAGTCGCTCGCCGCCCTCTCGGCGTTCCTGGAGACCCAGGTCTCCAAGGTGGCCCTGTACGGCAGGCGGCTGCAGCCCAGCGCCGGCAGGCTGCGCCCGGCCGACCGCGAGCTGGTCGAGAAGGTGGCCAAGGAGGAGCTCAGCCGGCTCGGCTACCTGACCTCCTAGTCGGACAGGCGCACCGGGCTGCCCGCGGCGCTGAACTGCGTGCGATACAGCTCGGCGTACAGCCCCTGCCGCTCCAGCAGCTCCTCGTGCCGCCCGCGCTCGGCCACCTGGCCGTCGGCGATGACGAGGATCTCGTCGGCCTCGCGGATCGTCGACAGCCGGTGCGCGATGACCAGCGACGTGCGGCCCCGCAGGGCGGTCTTCAGCGCCTGCTGCACCGCCGCCTCGGACTCGGAGTCGAGGTGGGCGGTGGCCTCGTCGAGGACGACCACGCGCGGGGCCTTGAGCAGCAGCCGCGCCAGCGCCAGCCGCTGCTTCTCGCCGCCGGACAGCCGGTAGCCGCGGTCGCCCACGACGGTGTCGAGCTGGTCGGGCAGCGCGGCCACGAGGTCGGCGATCTGGGCGGCGCTCAGCGCTTCCCAGACCTCCTCGTCGCTCGCCTCGGGGCGGGCGTAGCGCAGGTTGGCGCCGATGGTGTCGTGGAAGAGGTGGGCGTCCTGCATGACGACGCCGACGGTGTCGCGCAGCGAGGCCAGCGTCGCCTCGCGCACGTCGAGCCCGTTGAGCCTGACGGCGCCCGAGTCGACGTCGTAGAGGCGGGAGACCAGCGAGGTGATCGTGGTCTTGCCCGCGCCGGATGGGCCGACGAGGGCGACCAGCTGGCCGGGCTCGGCGGTGAAGCTCACGCCCTTGAGCACGGGGTGCGAGGGGCCGGTGTCCTGGCGGGCGACCGACTCCAGCGAGGCCAGGGAGACCTCCTCGGCGCTCGGGTAGCGGAAGTGCACGTCGTCGAACTCGATCGTCACCGGGCCGTCCGGCACGGCGGTGGCGCCGGGCTTCTCGGCGACCATCGGCCTGAGGTCGAGCACCTCGAAGACGCGGTCGAAGCTGACGAGCGCGGTCATCACGTCGACGTGCACGTTCGACAGGGACGTGAGCGGGCCGTACAGGCGCATGAGCAGGGCCGCGAGGGCGACCAGGGTGCCGAGCTCGAAGATGTCGTTGACCGACAGGACGCCGCCGATGCCGTACACCAGGGCGGTGGCCAGCGCGGCGACCAGGCCGAGGGCGACGCGGAAGACCGCGCCGTACATGCCGACCGTGACGCCGATGTCGCGCACCCGGGCGGCCCGGCCGCCGAACATCTCGGCCTCCTCCTCCGGCCTGCCGTACAGCTTGGCGACCATCGCTCCGGCGACGTTGAAGCGCTCGGTCATGACCGAGCTCATCTCGGCGTCGAGCTTCATCTGCTCGCGGGTGAAGGCGGACATGCGGCGGCCGACGTACTTGGCGGGCACGATGAAGATCGGCAGCAGGACCAGGGCGACCAGGGTGACCTGCCACGACAGCACCAGCATCGCGCCGAGCACCAGGACCAGGCTGACGACGTTGGATACCACGCTCGACAGGGTGCTGGTCAGGGCGCGCTGGGCGCCGATGACGTCGGTGTTGAGCCGGGAGACCAGGGCGCCGGTCTGGGCGCGCATGAAGAAGGCCACCGGCATGCGCTGCACGTGGTCGAAGACCTCGGTGCGCAGGTTGTAGATGAGGCCCTCGCCGATGCGGGCGGAGAACCAGCGCTGGGCCAGGCTCAGCCCGGCGTCGACGATGGCGAGCACGGCGATGGCGACGGCCAGGCCGATCACCAGCGCGGTGTCCTTGGCCAGGATGCCGTTGTCGATGATCGCCTTCATCAGCAGCGGGTTGGCCACGACGATGGTGGCGCCGAGCACGACGAGGACGAGGAAGGCGATGATCTGGCGGCTGAAGGGCCTGGCGTAGCGGGCGATGCGTTTGACGGTGCCGGGCTTGAGCCGCTGCTCCATGACTGATTCGTCACGCCTCAGCGAGCGCATGGCCCCCGGCCCGAAACCCATCGACATGCCTGTTACAGCGCCTCCCTCACCTCAGGTGATTCCCGGGTCTGCTGGAGGCGAACGTGTCGGCGCCGTTCAGGAGCCGCTGGACATCGCGCGGATGCGGAGCACCTGTTCGGCGCGTTCCGCGGCGCTCTGCTCCTCCAGGGAGCGCCCCCTCGCGCCCTGGAGTAGCCGCTTCGTGGCGATCGCCGCGTCGCGGTTGACCGCCAGCAGCTCGGCCGCCTTCTCCTTGACCGCCTGAGCCAGGTCCTCCCGGCTCACGACGCGTTCGGCGAGCCCGATCCGCAGCGCCTCCTCGGCCTGCACCACGCGGGCGGTGAGGCAGATGTCGATCGCCTTGGCCAGGCCTACGAGCTCCACCAGCGGCTTGGTCCCGGTCAGGTCGGGCACCAGCCCGAGGGCGGGCTCTTTCATACAGAACTTCACGTCGTCGGTCACGATGCGCAGATCGCAGGAGAGCGCCAGTTGGAACCCGGCGCCGATGGCGTGTCCCTGGACCGCGGCGACAGACACGATCTCGGGACGGCGTAGCCAGAGGAATCCTCGCTGGAACTCCGCGATCTGGTCGTCGAGGTTGGTTCCAGCCGTTAGTGTGCCGAACATGGCAAGGTCGATGCCTGCCGAGAAGGACGGTCCCTCACCTCGCACGACGACGACGCGCACCTGCTCCGGCAGGTTCTCGCCGATGCGGGTCAGCTCCGACCAGAGGGCGAACGTCTGGGCGTTGCGCTTCTCGGGCCGGTCCAGCGTGATCGTCGCGATCTCACCGTCCACCTCGAAGCGGAGGCCGCCAGTGTTGGCGTTGTTCTCCGGATTCCCCCCATGCACGCGCACAGCCCTCCCTAGATCCCCGGCTCGTCACGCCCGAGCCTACTAGAACTTTGCTCGGGCGTGACAAGCTCCGCGGGTAGGGACGAGCGGCTGCGGACGCGCGTTCCCTGCTTCGCCGGTCGGCAGTCCATCTACCTCTTGGACTTGCCCCGGGTCGCACCGCCGCGGCCCCGCAGAGTCACGCCGGACTCCGACAGGATGCGGTGGATGAACCCGTACGACCGGCCGGTGGAAGCGGCCAGGGCGCGAATGCTCTCGCCCGCGGCGTAGCGCTTCTTGAGATCACCGGCCAGCTTTTCCCGGTCGGCCCCGGTGACCCGGGTGCCTTTTTTGAGAGTCTCGGCCACGAGTACCTCCTGTAGTGCCAGACTTCCGCAGCGTTACTCCGCCATGATCAGTCATTTCAGCGGGATCGGCTACCTACTCCACGGGAAAAGATCCGTACCCACTCAAATTAAGATCAGGCAAGTGCCACAAGATCGGAAAATTCTTCGCTCCAGGCGTCTTCAGTTCCGTCCGGTAGCAAGATCACCCTATCTGGTGCAAGAGCGTCAACCGCTCCCTCGTCGTGCGTAACCAGGATGATTGCCCCGGAATAAGAGTGAAGAGCGTTCAGCACTTGCTCGCGGCTGACCGGGTCGAGGTTGTTCGTGGGCTCGTCGAGCATCAGGACGTTGGCGCTCGAAAGCACCAGTGTGGCAAGGGCCAGACGCGTCTTCTCGCCACCGGAGAGCACCCCGGCGGGCTTGTCGACGTCGTCGCCGGAGAACAGGAACGAACCGAGCACCTTGCGAAGCTCGGCGTCGGTCACGTCGGGGCCGGCCGAGCGCATGTTCTCGAGGACGGTGCGGCCGGCGTCGAGGGTCTCGTGCTCCTGCGCGTAGTAGCCGATCTTGAGGCCGTGGCCGGGCCTGACCTCGCCGGTGTCGGGCTGCTCCAGGCCGCCCAGGATGCGCAGCAGCGTGGTCTTGCCGGCGCCGTTGAGCCCCAGCACGACGACCCTGCTGCCGCGGTCGATGGCCACGTCGACGTCGGTGAAGACCTCCAGCGAGCCGTACGACTTCGACAGCTCGGCGGCGGTCAGCGGGGTCTTGCCGCACGGCGCGGGCTGCGGGAAGCGCAGCTTGGCGACCTTGTCGGAGGCGCGCTCGGCCTCGGTGCCGGCCAGCAGGCGCTTGGCGCGGCGTTCCATGTCCTGCGCGGCCTTGGCCTTGGTGGCCTTGGCGCGCATCTTGTCGGCCTGCTGAAGCAGCGCGCTCGCCTGCTTTTCTGCATTGGCGCGCTCGCGCTTTCTGCGCTTCTCGTCGGTCTCGCGCTGGGCCAGATAGGCCTTCCAGCCGACGTTGTAGGTGTCGATGACGGAGCGGTTCGCGTCGAGATGCAACACTTTGTTGACCGTCGCGTCCAAAAGATCAACATCGTGGCTAATGATCACCAAGCCGCCCTGATGTGATCGCAAAAAATCACGAAGCCACCCGATTGAGTCCGCATCGAGGTGGTTTGTCGGCTCGTCAAGAAGGAGAGTCTCGGCTCCGCTGAACAGGATCCTGGCCAGTTCGACGCGCCTGCGCTGACCGCCGGACAGGGTTTCCAGGGGCTGCTTGAGCACCCGGTCGGGCAGGCCCAGGCTGGAGGCGATGGAGGCGGCCTCCGCCTCGGCCGCATAACCGCCGAGAACGTGCATCTGGTCTTCGAGCCGGCCGTAGCGGCGCACGTTCTTCTCACGCGTCTTCTCGTCGGCGCTCGACATGCCCTGCTCGGCCAGGCGCAGCTTGCGCATGACCTCGTCGAGCCCGCGCGCCGACAGGATGCGGTCGCGCGCCATCACCTCGAGGTCGCCGGTGCGCGGGTCCTGGGGAAGGTAGCCGATGGCCCCGCTCGTGGTCACCGTGCCCGCGGCGGGCAGGCCCTCGCCGGCCAGCACCTTGGTCAGCGTGGTCTTGCCGGCGCCGTTGCGGCCCACCAGGCCGATCTTGTCGCCGGGGTTGACACGGAAGGAGGCGTGCTCGATGAGCAGGCGCGATCCGGCGCGCAGTTCGATGTCGTTCGCGATGATCATGAGGAAGGGGCTCCCGATAGGTCGTGGGAAAGGAGGGCGGCTGGAGCCGGGGTCAATCGGGAGCACGCATGGGAATCAGTCTACGGTCAGGGGGCCGGAGCCTCGCCTGGTTAACGGGCCGCGTCAACGGGCCGCGGACTCCCCGGCGTTGACGACGCGCACCCGCACCGCGCGGAAGCGCGCGGGGGTCTCCTTGAGCACCGCGAGCTTCGGATCGGGCACCGTCAGGAACGGCTCCACCACCTTGGCCAGCAGCGGCGCGAGCCTCCTGTCGTCGCCCAGCACCTCGACGGACCGGCGGTCGCCGCCCAGGATCACCGCGTCGAGCTCCTTCTCGTACGGCAGCAGCACGCGCGCCACCGTGTCGCCCGCCGCCTCCACGGCCTTGCTCGCCTGGTTGCCGCGCCTCCTGGCGAAGCGCTGCTGCGACCAGCCGCCCGCGGCGGTGCGGCCCTGGACATAGGTGGAACCCACCTTCGACACCACCAGTTCGGAGCCGCGGAACAGGCCGGTGGCGTGGCCGCCCAGCCGCAGCAGGATCACCCCGACGGTCCGGTCACGGGAGGCGTGGGCGATGAAACGCGAGATGTACGGCGGAGCGAACTCGAACGGCGGGAAGGGCACGACGAACTCGGCGGTCGACCCGTCGGCGGCGGTGAGCACGAGGGAATCGGTCCCGGCCTCGGCGGTGATCGGTCCGTGGCGGCCGGCGAAGCCGTCGATCCACTTGTTGAGGCGCTCGGGCGGCACGTCCACCCAGCGCCCGCCGCCGCTGGCGGGCCGGGCAGTCATGCCCAGCAGGTTAACCCACCGGAGGCGTCGGGAACTCGTGGGGAAATGTCGGTGAACTTCGCATCCGCCCCCTTCTGTAACGGGAGCAACACGGAGGATCATCACGTACGTGCTGGCCCAGCTGACTTCCATCACCCCCGTCGTCGACCTCGACACCGGGGGTGTCGTGGCGTTGCACACCCCGCCCGACGCCATCGACGCCGCGCGCCAGGAGGGCATGCTCCCCCTCCTGCTCGACCTGCCCGTCCGGGTGGTCCTGAACGGTTCCGGCGCGCTGGCGCCCCTCCACGAGGCGCTCAGGCGCTCCGGCCGGCGCCCGCGCGAGGTCATCCTCGTGCTGCGCGGCGGCTGCGGGGAGGCGGAACGGCGGCTGCTCACCGTCGGCCTCGACGGGCTGCGCGCCATCGGATACCTGCTGGCCTTCGGCGGGCTGGGCTCCGAGAGCATGCCGCCCGACCTGATCGCCGACGCCTCGCCGTACCTGCTGGTCCTGGCCGCCGACGTGGTCGGCCGCGCGCCGCGCGACCCGCGGCGGGCCGCGGTGGCCCGGTCTGTCGTCACGATGGCGCGCGGCATCGGCGCGCACGTCCTGGCGCAGGGTGTCGAGGACGAGCCGCAGCTCGACCAGGTGCGCGCCTGGGGTGTACGGCTGGCGGAGGGGCCGCTGCTGGCGCCGGGGCGCGACGGGCGGGTGCACGTGCCGCTGCCGACGCCCCCGCAGGAGCCCGACGCCGCCCTGCTGGGCCCGCGTGTGCAGGAGTTCCTGCTGCCCGCGGTGACGCTGCCCGAGCAGGCCACCGCGGAAGAGGTGATCGAGGCGTTCGGCACCGAGCCGTCGATCACCAGCGTCATCCTGGTCGACGACTACCAGCGGCCCAAGGGCAGCCTGGACCGCAGCCGCTTCCTGCTGTCGTTCTCCTCGCGCTTCGGTCACGCGCTGCACGGCAGGAAGCCGGCGCTGCGGCTGGCCGACCCGCCGCGTGCCGTACCGAAGACCACGCCGGCCATCGCGGCCATGCAGGTCGCCGGGCGCGACAGCACGCGCGCCTACGACGACCTGGTGGTGACCGACGAGCTGAACAGGTGCATGGGCATCGTGCGGGTGTCGGACCTGATGCGCCGGGTCAGCGCGGCGCGGGCCAGCTAGCGGTGTCGGTGACCTGGGCCAGGCGCACGATCAGCCCGTCGCGCAGGCGCAGGTCGTGGGAGAAGGCGGCCTCGTAGTCTTCACCGGTCGCGCGCAGGCGGCCGCGGTAGGCGCCCATCGCGACGCAGCGTTCCTCACCCGACCAGACGTAGTCGTCGGGAACGGGCGCGGTCTCGTAGGCGCCGAAGATCACTCCCCAGCACTCCTTGAGCGCCGCCTTGGGCCCGTGATGCACACCACCCACGCCGAGAGGCATGCCCCGGCTGACGTCGAGCACGAACTCCGGATGCAGGACGGCCAGCAGCTCGCGGACATCACCGTTCAACATCGCCGCGTAGAAGCGTTCCACCGCGTTCGTCATGGCTCCAGACTAGGGGGTTGTGACGCTGAATCGACGGGCGCTCCTGGGCGCCGGGATCCTCGCCCCGCTGGCCGGTTGCACCTCCTCGGACCCGCCTGCCGCACGACCCGCGCTCGACGAGTGGGAGGCCGTTCGAGCCCAGTTCAGTCTCAAGCCCGACGTGGCCAACTTCGCCGCCTTCGTCCTGGCTCCGCATCCCGAGCCCGTACGGCGGGCGATCCAAGGGCATCGCGACGCCCTGGACGCCGACCCCCACTACACCCCCGCCGGAGGCGGGGCCCCCGACCTGGCCGTGACCCAGGCGGCCGCGGAGTACCTGGGCGCCCAGCCCGGGCAGATCGCCATCACCGACAGCACCACCATGGGCCTGGGCCTGCTCTACTCGGGGCTGCGCCTGCGCGAGGGCCAGGAGGTGCTCACCACCGAGCACGACTTCCTGGCCACCCACGAGGGCCTGCGCCTGCTGGCCGAGCGCACAGGCGCCACCGTGCGGCGCGTGCGCCTCTACGACGACCCGGCCACCGCCTCCGCCGACGCGATCGTCGCCGCCCTGAAGGCGGGCATCACCCCGCGCACCCGCGTCGTCGCGATCACCTGGGTGCACTCCAGCACCGGCGTGCGCCTGCCCGTCCGCGCGATCGCCGACATGGTCGCCGAGGCCAACCGCTCGCGCAACCACGGCGAACAGGCGCTGCTGTGCGTCGACGGCGTGCACGGCTTCGGCGCCATGGCCGACGGCGTCGACGACCTCGGCTGCGACTTCCTGGCCAGCGGCACCCACAAATGGCTGGCCGGGCCGCGCGGCACCGGCATCCTGTGGGCGCGTACGTGGGAGCCGCTCTCCGCGCTGATCCCCAGCTTCAGCGGCACCGCCTTCCGGTCGTGGCAGAGCGGCGCCGCGCCCGGCCAGGCGTCGGGCGACTACTTCACGCCCGGCGGTTACAAGGCCTTCGAGCACCGGTGGGCCATGCCCGAGGCGTTCGCCTTCCACCGGCGCATCGGCAAGGAGCGCGTGCAGGAGCGCATCCAGTCGCTGGCCACGCGCCTCAAGGACGGTCTGCGGGCGCTGCCCAACGTCCGGCTGGCGACGCCGCTGTCGCCGTCGGTCTCCGCGGGGCTGGTGTGCCTGTCGGTGACGGGCATGCAGCCCGCCGAGGCGGTCGAGCGGCTGCGGCTCCAGCACCGGATCGAGACCAGCGTGACGCCGTACGCCGAGCCGCTGCTGCGGTTCGGGACGACCATCATGAACACCCCGGAGCAGGTCGACCAGGCCGTCAAGGCGGTGGCGGCTCTGCGGTGACGGGCGAACAAAAGCCGATCTTCCGCCGTCGAACCGTCCATGACGCCCCCCGAGCGCTCCATGGCAGAGCGCGTGGTCTTCGCCGGTCTCGTCGGCGTCGGGTTCCCCATCGTCCTGGTCGCCTCGGTCCTCGTGGCCGCCGCCGTCTTCCCCGGCGTCGCGAGCGGGTCCTACGGATGGCTTGGCCTCCTGGACACCGTGTGGGGGTACGGTCCATGGGTGGCGGTGCTGATCGCGTGGCCGCTGCTGCGCGCGCTGCGGATCCGGCCCGCGTGGGCGGCTGCGGCGCTGGCGTCGATCTGCTTGCACGGGTTGTGGACCATGGACTCCCCCGGCATGAACCTGATCGTGCTCGGCGGCGTGATCGCCTACCCGCTGGCCGTCGTGGGGACGGCCGGGCGGGCGCACTGGAGCGTCAGGGCCGGGGTGGCCGTGGTGATCGTCGCGATCTACCTGGCCTGAGCGCGGCGGGCGACGAGGACGGCGTCGTGGATGGTGTACTCCTGGCCGTCGTAGGTCGCCTGCCGGGGACGGGTGTCGGTGACCATCTGGCTCCACTCCCCCGGCGCGAGCGCCGCGGCGAGGTCCTCCGCCGTGTAGAACAGCTCGGGCATCGGCGGCCTGGGCACGCCCATCTCCAGGTCGAGCGGGTGGTGCCCGACGATGAGCAGCGTCCCGCCTGGCGCCACGGCCGTGGCCAGCCTGCCGAACAGGACGGCGCGGTCCTCGGCCGGCGGGTGCATGAACTGGGCGGAGACGAGGTCGAAGGCGCGCCCGCCGAAGGGCCAGGCCCCGAGCAGGTCGGCGTGCACCCACTCCACCGCGGGCTCGATCTCGGCGGCGCGCTTGAGCGCGGTGGGTGAGATGTCCACGCCGGTCACGCGCCACCCGCGCGAGGCGAGCCAGCGGGCGTCGGCGCCCTCGCCGCACCCGACGTCGAGCGCGGTGCCGGGGGTGAGCTCGGACACCTCGGTGACGAGCTGGGGGTTGGGATTCTTGCTCCAGATGGCGGGAGCCGAGCTGTAACGCTCCTCCCAGAAGGCCTGGTCGAACATGACTCCGACTGTGCAGCACGAGCAGCGGACGGGGCAAGCGACGTTGCCGGAACGGCAAAACGATCAGAGCCGGGGCCGTGGTCAGATCCGCCGTACGACGCCGGTGTCGAGCGAGTAGTAGGCGCCGACCACCGTGACGCCCACGCCGCCGAGCCTGCGCACGCACGCCCGGGTGTGCGCCTGGATCATGCCGGTGAGGTCGCCGCGGTAGGAGGGCCGCAGTTCCTCGACGACACGCTGCAGGTCGCCGTGCAGCCGCGCACCGCCGCGGATGGCCTCGGAGGCGGCGGTGACCGCGCCGCAGCGCTGGTGGCCCAGGACGACGACCAGCGGCACGCCCAGGTGCTGCGGGCCGTACTCCACGGCCGCCTTGACCAGCGGGTCGAGCGTGTGCGCCGCCGTACGGACCACCATGAGGTCGCCCACGCCCGCGTCGAAGACGACCTCGGGCGGCACCCGCGAGTCAATGCAGGAGACGACGACGGCGTAGGGGGCCTGGTGGCCGGCGACCTCGTGCAGGCGGGCGATGTCCTGGTGGGGGTGGCCCGCGCGCCCGCCGGACCAGCGGGCGTTGCCGCGCATCAGCGCGGCCCAGGCCTCACCCGCCCCGTGCGGCACGGGTTCGGTGACCACGGGGGGCGCCGAGCGGCCCAGGGCGACGCCCCCGGCGAATCCCATGCCGGCGAACGCCGCCCCGGCGGCCACGAGCAGACCACGTCGAGCGATCGCAAAGTTACTCACAGTGATGACTGTGAGGCTTGCGGCCGATCGCGTCTAGATGCGGCAGGCGTAAATGTCGGTGACCAGGATCGCCCTGGCGCCGATCTCCCACAGCTGGTCCATGACCTGCTGGTGTCCCTTGCGCCTGACCATGGCGCGCACCGCCACCCAGCCCTCGCGATGGAGCGGCGAGACGGTCGGCCCCTCCATCCCAGGGGTGAGCGCGATGGCCTCCTCGATCCGCTCGGCGCGGATGTCGTAGTCCATCATGACGAAGTCGCGGGCGTGGATGACGCCCTGCAGGCGGCGGATGAGCTGGGCGAGGCCGGGCGTCTCGGGCGAGCCGTGCTGCTTGACCAGCACGGCCTCCGATCGCATGATCGGCTCGCCGAACACCTCAAGGCCGACGTTGCGCAGGGTGGTGCCGGTCTCGACGACGTCGGCGATGGCGTCGGCGACGCCCAGCCGGATGGCGGTCTCGACCGCGCCGTCGAGCTTGATGACGCGGGCGTCGACGCCGCTGTCGGCCAGGTAGCGCTCCAGCAGGCCGGGGAAGGCGGTGGCCACCCGCAGCCCGGCCAGGTCCTGCACGCCCGACAGCGCGCCGGACTTGGATGCCAGGCGGAAGGTGGAGCCGCCGAAGCCGAGCGGCATGATCTCCTCGGCGGGCGAGCCGGAGTCGATCAGCAGGTCACGGCCGGTGATGCCGGCGTCGAGGGTGCCCTCGCCGACGTAGACGGCGATGTCGCGGGGGCGCAGGAAGAACAGCTCGATGGCGTTGTCCTGGTCGACCACGACCAGTTCCTTGCTGTCGCGGCGGCCGCGGTAGCCGGCCTCCTTGAGCATGAGCTGGGCGGCTTCGTTCAGCGCGCCCTTGTTGGGCACGGCCAGGCGCAGCATCACAACCACCGGTAGACGTCGGAGAGCTTGAGGCCCTTGGCGAGCATGAGCACCTGCACGTGGTAGAGGAGCTGGGAGATCTCCTCCGCGGCCCGCTCGGCGGACTCGTGCTCGGCGGCCATCCAGGATTCGGCCGCCTCCTCCACGACCTTTTTGCCGATGGCATGGACGCCGGCGTCGAGCGCGGCCACGGTGCCCGAGCCCGCGGGCCGGGTGCGTGCCTTCTCGGACAGCTCGGCGAACAGTTCATCGAAGGTCTTCATGGGCTCTCTTCCAGAGTCGGATACGGCGGGGACCAGCCTAGTCTCCCCGGAGGGGGCGGGTCGCGCGTGTCCGTCAGCCGAGATTCGGCTGCGCCCAGAAGATCGTTCCCCTGCCGTGCACCTCGACGTCACCGGCCGAGGCGCTGACGAACGCCGACTCCCCCGCCGCCAGCCGCTGGCGGCCCGCGAGCACCTCGCCCTCGGTGCACAGCAGGATGCGCGGCAGGCCGCCGTCGAGGCGCAGCCGCGGGTTGACCGCCCTGCCGAGCGAGAACTCCGGCGTCGGCACCCGGTAGAGGTGGCGGGAGGGCTCGACCCCGAGAGGCTGGGTCGTCGGCTCGGTCACCGCCAGCAGCTCCTCGACGTCGATCGGCTTGGGCGTCAGGCCGGCGCGCAGCACGTTGTCGGAGGCGGACATGATCTCCACGCCGAAGCCCTCGATGTAGGCGTGGAGCACGCCCGCGCCGAGGAACAGCGCCTCGCCGGGGCGCAGCTCGTGGCGGCGCATCAGCAGCGGCGCCAGCACGGCCGGGTCCCGGGGGTAGAGACGCGCCAGGAGCCCGACCATGGCGTCGCCGCGCGCCGCGATGGCCTCGACCAGCCCGGCGCGCTCCTCCTGCGGCCATTCCAGCAGCAGCCTGAGCGCCTGCAGGGTCTCGCCCGCCCTGAGCCTGGCCACCACCGGCTCCAGCGCGGCGACGCCGAGCGCCCCGACGAGCTCGGCCGCCTCGCGCGGGTGGCGGAATCCGGCCAGCGCCGTGAACGGCGTCAGCGCGCACACCAGCTCGGGCTTGGCGTAGGGGTCGACGTAGGTGCCCTGCTCGTGGCCACTGCGCGCCCGCTCGGCCGACGGGTGCACCTGCAACGACAGCGGCGCGCCGACCGCGATCAGCTTCATGAGGTACGGCAGGCGCGGCCCGAACCGCTCCGCCGTCGCGGCCCCCAGCTCTCGTGCGGGGTCGGCGGCGACGACCTGCTCCAGCGACAGGCTCGCGCCCTGACGCTTGAGCATCGAGGGCCCCGACGGGTGGGCTCCCAGCCACATCTCGGCCTCAGGTCCAGGGGACGGGACCGGACGTCCCATCAGCGTGGCGATCGCACTCCTCGAACCCCACGCGTAGTCCTTGATCTGGTTGCTGAGCCGGTCGATCATGCCGCAGAGCCTAGCGTGGTCCCGAGCATCGCCGGGCGTCCGCGTCCAGCGAACACTCCGGGTGCATTTCGTGACAGAAACCTGTCCACTTGGAGCTCTATGCCACCGCCTGCCGCAGGGTTAACGTCCAGGAGTTGATCGTCTGAGTGTCGCCCACCGGGGAGGGTTCGCCGAGTTCCCTCCATGGTGGAAGCGGCGAGTCTCCCGTGGGTGCGCAGACCCCGTCGTGGAGGTTTCTCAATGTCGAGCACTCCCCTGTTACCCCGGCGCCTAGGCGCCCTCGTGGCCGGGCTGGCCCTCGTCGTGTCGATGAGCCCGCCGGCATCGGCCGATCCCACCCCGTCGCCGTCCAAGAGCTGGAAGGCCACCCCACTGACCGGCGCCGAGCTGGTCGACGGCGACAAGTCGGCCACCGGCAAGCTGGCCGAGAGCGACCAGGCCCTGCTCAGGTCGACCTCTCCCGCTCCGGTCAGCGTCGTGGTCAAGCTGGACTACGACTCCCTCGCCGCCTACCGGGGCGGCCTGAAGGACCTGCCCGCCACCAGTCCCGCGGCCACCGGCAAGGCGCTGGACGTCAAGAGCGACGCGGCCCAGAAGTACACCAAGCACATCGAGAAGGTGGAGCAGTCCTTCCTCGACGCCCTCGCGGCCCAGCTGCCCGGCGCCCAGGTCGGGCAGCGGCTGCGCGTGGTCTACGGCGGCATCGCGCTGCGCCTGCCCGCCAACGCCAGCGGCCGGCTGCTGGCCCTGCCCAATGTCGCGGCCGTCCAGTCCGACAAGCCCGAGCAGATGCTGACCGACTCCAGCCCCGCCTTCATGGGCGCGCCGACGATCTACGGCAAGCTCGGCGGCAGCTCCCAGTCGGGCAAGGGCGTCAACGTCGGCATCCTCGACTCCGGCGCCTGGCCGGAGCACCCGTCGTTCGCCGACCCCGGCGGGCTGCCGGCCCCCGGACCGACCAGGGACGGCACGCCGCGCCTGTGCGACTTCGGCGACAACCCGCTCACCCCGGCCGTCGACGTCTTCACCTGCAACAACAAGCTGATCGGCGGGGCGCCCTTCCTCGACACCTACAACGCCGTCTTCGGCGGCGAGGTCTACCCGGACTCGGCGCGCGACTCCAACGGCCACGGCACCCACACCGCCACCACCTCCGCCGGCGGGCCCGTCGCCGACGCCAACCCGCTTGGCATCAGCCGTGGACCGATCCATGGCATCGCCCCGGCTGCGCAGGTCTCGGTCTACAAGGTCTGCGGCGTCGAAGGCTGCTTCCCCTCCGACTCGGCGCAGGCCGTCGGCCGGGCGATCCTCGACGGCGTCCGGGTGATCAACTTCTCGATCTCCGGGGGCACCGACCCCTACAGCGACCCGGTGGAGCTGGCCTTCCTCGACGCGTACGCGGCCGGGGTGCTGGTGTCGGCCTCGGCGGGCAACGACGGTCCCGGCGCGGGCACCGTCAACCACCTCAGCCCGTGGGTGACCACGGTGGCCGCCTCCACGCAGAGCCGCACCTTCCAGTCGACCGTGACGCTGACCGGGGCCTCTTCCTCTGCCACGGTCAAGGGCGCCACGATCACCGCCGGGGTCGCGACCCCGGCGAACGTGGTGCTCGCGTCGGCTCCGCCGTACAACAACGCGGGCTGCCTCACCCCGGCGCCGCCCGGCCTGTTCACCGGCAAGATCGTGGTCTGCGAGCGCGGACCGGGACGCGTGATCCGCGGCTTCAACGTCCTGCAGGGCGGCGCGGTCGGCATGCTGCTGGTCAACACCACGCCGCTCGACGTGATGACCGACAACCACTGGCTGCCGACCGTCCACCTGAACAAGCCGGAGACCGACACGCTGCTGGCGTTCGTGGCGGCCAACCCAGGCACCGCGAAGGCGTCGTTCACGCAGGGCACCAAGACCACGTGGCAGGGCGACGTGATGACCACGTTCTCCTCGCGCGGCCCGGGAGGCGACTTCCTCAAGCCCGACGTGACCGCGCCCGGCCTGCACATCCTGGCCGGAACCACGCCGACGCTCGAGGACCCGACCGGCGGCCCGTCCGGACAGTACTTCCAGGCGATCGCGGGCACCTCGATGTCGTCACCGCACGTGGCGGGCTCGGCGGCGCTGCTCTTCGCCCTCAACCCCACCTGGACACCCGGCCAGGTCAAGTCGGCACTGGAGACCACCGCCAAGACCAGCGTGGTCAAGCAGGACGGCACCACCCCCGCCGACCCGTTCGACTTCGGCGGCGGGCGCGTCGACCTGACCAAGGCGGGCGACCCGGGCCTGACCATCGACGAGACGGCGGCCAACTTCGTGGCGGCCGAGACCGACTCGCTCAACCGGATCGACCTCAACCTGCCGTCGGTGAACGCGCCGGTCATGCCGGGCGTCATCACCGCCAAGCGCACCCTCACCAACGTGACGAACAAGACGCTGGCCTACGTCGCGACCGGCAAGACGGTCGCGGGCGCGAGCATCGTCGTGCTCCCGCCCGCGTTCACCGTACGGCCGGGCAAGAGCGTCACGGTCTCGATCGTGATCACGGCGCCGGACCTGGCCGAGGGCGGCCAGTACTTCGGCCAGGTGAACTTCAAGCAGGTCGGCGGCAGCCGCGACCTGCACCTGCCGGTCGCGTTCGTCCGCAAGGAGGGCGCGGTGCCGGTCGACCAGACGTGCGCGCCGTCGACGATCCCGCGTAACAGCGGCGAGTCGGTCTGCACCGTCACCGTTCAGAACAGCACCCTGGCCGACGCCGAGGTCACCGCGCTCAGCACGCTCGGCGCGCGGCTGCGGCTCAACGGCGTGACCGGGGCCACCCAGGTGGGCTCGCAGATCGCCACGACCAAGCAGACGCTCGCGGCCCGCCAGCCCGACCGGCCGGGGATCGCCGAGGGCAGCCTGTTCGGCTACCTCCCGCTCGACGGTTTCGGCGTCACGCCGGTGCCGATCGGCGACGAGCAGGCGCTCAACCTGACCACCCCGGCGTTCGTCTTCGCCGGACGCACCTACACCCGGCTCGGCATCACCTCGAACGGCTACTCCGTGATCGGCGGCACCACCGGCGCGGAGGACATCGCCTTCCAGCCGCAGAGCCTGCCCGACCCGGCCCGGCCCAACAACGTCCTGGCCAGTTACTGGACCGACCTGGACGGCACGGGCGCTCCCGGCATCTACGCGGCCACGCTCACCGACGGCGTGTCCACCTGGGTCGTCGTGGAGTGGCGGGTCAACGTCTTCGGAACCAGCGACCTCAAGATCTTCCAGCAGTGGATCGGGGTCAACGGCAGCGAGGACATCACCTACGCCTACCCGAGCGCCCCCGGCTCGCCGCCCGCGGGCTACGGCCTGACGGTCGGCGTGGAGAACGACGAGGGTACGGCCGGCGGCCAGATCACCGGTCCGCCCACCACCGACCTGCGGGTCAGCAGCACCCCCGGCGCGCCGGGAGGCTCGCTGACCTACACGATGCGGGTGCGCGGCGTGCTCGCGGGGACCGACTCGGTCACCACGGCCACCTCGACCCCGCAGGTCAAGGGCATCACCGTGGAGGTGGACAAGATAACCGTGCAGTAGCTAGTCCATGGGCCGGGGCAGGTCGGGCGTGACGCCGACCACCCCGGCCAGCCCGGGCAGCAGGGTCCCGAGCGGGCGGTCGCCGAGCACGACTACCCGCCCGGGACTCAGCTCACGATGGAGCACCGCCCCGTCGAGCCCGGCGAGCGTGCGCCGGAACTCCTCGAGCGGCACCTCGATGCGCACCACGTAGGAGGTTCTCATCCTCCCACTGTGACATCCGGTGGACTGATACGGTTCAGTTCCGTGCCACACATCAAGCGGCCGACCATCGCCGACATCGCGCGGCGGGCGGGGGTCTCCAAGGGCGCGGTCTCCTACGCGCTCAACGGCCAGCCCGGCGTGTCGGAGGCGACGCGCGCCAGGGTGCGGGCCATCGCCGCCGAGATCGGCTGGCAGCCGAGCCTGGCGGCACGGTCGCTGAGCGGGGCGCGGGCCCAGGCCATCGGCCTGGTGGTGTGCCGGCCGGCGCGCTTCCTCGGGGTGGAACCGTTCTTCATGGAGCTGATCAGCGGCATCGAGAGCGAGCTCGGCTCGTGCGCGCTGATGTTGCAGACCGTCCCCGACCACCGCGCCGAGCTGGAGATCTACCGGCGCTGGTGGGGCGAGGGCCGCGTCGACGGCGTGATCCTGGTCGACCTGCACGCCGACGACATCCGGGTGCCGGCGCTGCAGGAGCTGGGCCTGCCCGCCGTGGTGATGGGCCACCCGTCGGTGGCCGGCTCGCTGACGTCGGTCTGGTCCGACGAGGTGACGGCCATGCGGGAGACGGTCGGCTACCTCACCGCGCTCGGCCACCGGCGCATCGCCCGGGTCGCCGGGCTGCCCACGCTCATGCACACCGAGATCCGCGACCGCGCCTTCGCCGGCGCGTGCGCGGACCTGGAGCACCGCACGGTGCACACCGACTACACCGGCGAGCATGGCGCCAGGGCCACCCGGCGCCTGCTCGGCTCGGCCGCCCGGCCCACCGCGATCCTCTACGACAACGACATCATGACCGTGGCGGGACTGTCGGTGGCCCAGGAGATGGGACTGTCGGTGCCGGGCGAGCTGTCCCTGGTCGCCTGGGACGACTCGCCGCTGTGCCAGGTGGTGCGGCCGCCGCTGACGGCGGTCAGCCGCGACGTCCCGGCGTTCGGGGCGCACGCCGCCCGGCGGCTGCTCGCCGTGATCGACGGCGAGCAGCCGGGCAGCTTCGAGGACGAGGCGGCGCGCCTGACACCGCGCGGGAGCACCGCCCGGCCCGTCTAGCTCGTGTTGACGGAGGAAGCGCCGAGTCTCATTCCAGGACCTTCCGGGCCTTGCGGACCTTGGCCAGCAGGTGCGTCGACTCGCCGCCCTCGTGGCCGTTGTACGGGTAGACCTCGATCTCCTTGTCGGCGCCCGCGTAGTGGTTGAACGAGGCGAAGACGGTCGAGGGCGGGGTGATGCCGTCGCGCAGCGCCACCGAGTAGAGAGCGGGCGCGGTGGCACGGGCGGCGAAGTTCAGGCCGTCGAAGTAGGAGATCGTCTGGAAGACCTGCTCGACCTGGTCCTTGAAGGCTTTGCAGTAGACGGCGAGCTCCTGGTACGGGTACTCGGCCGTGATGTCTACGGCGTGCCTGATGTGCTGCATGAAGGGCACGTCGATCAGGGCCAGGTCGACATCGCCCGTCAGGGCCGCGGCGGCCAGGGCGATGCCGCCGCCCTGGCTGCCGCCACTCACGGCGATCCTGGTGATGGCCGGGTGCGCGCGGGCCGCCTCGACCGCGCGGGCGGCGTCGGTGTAGAGACGGCGGTAGTAGTGCTGTCCGGGGTCGAGGATGCCCGAGGTCATCACGCCGGGCGTGGTCGGTCCCGAGCCGGGATGCGGGTCGGGGGTGTCGCCGCGCCGCCAGCCGCCCGCGCCCTGGCCGCGCGAGTCGACGGCCAGGACGGCGTAGCCGAAGGAAGGCCAGGCCAGCCAGTCGACCGGCAGGCCGCGGCCGCCGCCGTACCCCTGGTACTCGATGACGCAGGGCGCGGGCCCCGAGACGGGGGTGAGCAGCCAGGCCTTGATCGGGTGACCGCCGAAGCCGTTGAAGGTGACGTCGTGGACGTGGGCGGTGACGATCTCCGTCTCGATGCGCTCGAAGCGGGCGTCCAGCTCATGGGAGCGCGCTTGTTCCAGGGTGCGCTGCCAGAAGGCGTCGAAGTCGCCGGGTTCCTCGCGAGCTGGGAGGTAGTCGCGTAGCTGAGCCAGCGGCATGTCAACGAACAACAGGGGGCTCCTCGGGGGTGGAGGGCTGGGACCTTGTGCGCGGGCGCCTTGGTGAACTGCGCGTCCTCAGTCGTTCACGCACCTCAACACCGGCTTGCCGGTGACCTGCAGCGGATCCAGGCCGGAGACGCCCAGGTCGAAACTGGCGCTCTCGCCCGGTAGGAGCGTGACGAGCTGGTCGTCCGCCTCGGCCGCCGGGTCGAGGCGGTCGGGGAAGACCGCCAGGTCCCTGAGCAGGGTGTGCGCGGTCACGTGCAGCGTGCGGCCCTCCAGGCGGGCGGTGTAGGCGGCCTTGGGCAGGTCGAGGTCCTTGTCGGGCAGGTAGAACCACAAGGCCCGGGTGGAGCCGGCGTTCACCGCGATCAGCTCGCGCGCCGGGTCGCCGCTCTCGGCCACCTTGCGGTCCAGCGGCAGGGTGAGGGCGCCGCGCGGCGGCACCTCCAGCTCCAGGTGCTCGCGCGCCAGTTCCCTGCCGGAGACGGAGAGCCGGACGGCCAGCGCCTCGGCCCGCCAGGGCTCGTCGTCGTCGTTGACCGCGACCAGAGCCAGACCCTCCGCGCGGGGCTGGACGGTCAGCAGGCGGTCGGCATGGGCGCGCCTGAGCGCGTGGAAGAGGGGCTTGCGGCGCCCGTCGCCGTCGATGGCCGACCACGAGGTGACCGGCCAGCAGTCGTTGAGCTGCCAGACCACGCTGCCCGCGCAGTACGGCCACAGCGAGCGGAAGTGCTCGACGCCGAGCTGGATGGCGCGGGCCTGGTTGAGCTGCGTCAGGTAGAGCCAGTCGTCGTAGCCGTCCGGCTCGTCGAAGTGGTGGGCCAGGCCCCTGGCCAGCTTGCCGTTGCCGTCGTCGGCCTTCTGGTGGTGGAGCAGGCCGGGCGAGTCCGGGGTGAGCGGCTCGTCGTGGATGGCGCGGGCGATGGTCGCGTGGGTGGCGGGGGCCTGCCAGCCGAACTCGGCCACGAACCGTGGCCGGTAGTCGCGGTAGTGGACGTAGTCGCGCTCGTTCCACACATCCCAGATGTGCATGTTGTTGACCTCTGGGAGGTTGGGGTGCAGCTCCATCGAGCCGGAGTAGGGACTGCCCGGCCAGTAGGATCGCGAAGGATCCACGCTCTCCACGATCTCGGGGAGCAGGCCGAGGTAGTACCTCTCACCCCAGGACCTGCCGTTCAGGGCGGGCTTCCACTGCCAGTCCGCGTAACCCCAGATGTTCTCGTTGTTGCCGCACCACAACACGAGGCTGGGGTGCGGCATCAGCCGCACCACGTTCTCCTCGGCCTCCGCCGCGACCTCGCTCCACAGCGGCTCCTCCTCGGGGTAGGCCGCGCACGCGAACGGGAAGTCCTGCCACACCATCAGGCCCAGCTCGTCGCAGAGCTCGTAGAAGTCGTCGCTCTCGTAGATGCCGCCGCCCCAGACCCGGATCAGGTTGACCCCGGCCTGGCACGCCTGCTCCAGCCGCTCGGCGTAGCGGTCGCGGCCGATGCGGGAGGGGAAGCAGTCGTCGGGGATCCAGTTGACGCCCTTGGCGAACACCGGACGGCCGTTGACCTTCAGGGTGAACGCTCCACCGGCCGTGTCGAGTTCGGCCGTCCTGAAGCCGATCCGGCGCCGCCAGACGTCCTGGCCCGCCGTGACGGTCAGCTCGTGCAGCGGCTGCCGGCCGTGGCCCCGTGGCCACCACAACGCGGGGTCGGGCACCTCCAGCTCCAGCACCCCTTCGCGGGAGATCGCGCCCACGACGCGCAGGCCGCACAGCTCCGCCGCGACCTCGACCGGGTCGTCGTGGGTGCGTTCCAGCTCCACGTGCACGCTGACGCGGGCCACGCCGTCCTGCACGCGGACCACCGGGCGCACCCGGGCCAGGCGTGCCCCGCTCCACTCGTGCAGGCCGACCGGGCGCCAGATGCCCGCCGTGACCAGGGTGGGGCCCCAGTCCCAGCCGAAGTTGCAGGCCATCTTCCTGATCATGTTGTACGGCTCGGCGTAGGCGCCCGGCCGCTGCCCCAGCTCGGCCTCCAGGTGCTCGGCATAGCCGTACGGCGAGGCGAAGGTCACCGTGAGCGCGTTCTGCCCGGGCCGGAGCGCTCCGAGCACATCGAAGCGGTACGAGCGGTGCATGTTCGCGGTGTTCCCCACGGGCACGCCGTTCAGTTCGACCTCCGCCACCGTGTCGAGACCCTCGAAGAGCAGGTCGGCCCGCTCGTGGCCGGACGGTTCCCAGGTGATGGAGGTCTCGTAACGCCAGGCGGAGCGGCCGATCCACGTCAGGCCGAGCTCGTGGTCGTCGAGGTAGGGGTCCGGGATCAGCCCGGCGGCGAGCAGGTCGGTGTGCACGCAACCGGGTATCGTCGCGGGGGCGGTCAGGTCGCCCTCCACCCGATGCAGGGTCCAACCGTGATGCAATGCGCGCAGGGAACTCATGGAACACTCCGTCCAACCACATGGGCAAGTGCCGAATATGTCACCACTTAACCCGTTAAGTTTCAATAGCTACTGAACCGTTTCATAAAGATGGACCACGCTTGACAGCGGCCAGCAGGACTCGGGTGGCCATGCGGCGCAGCGGGTGCACGGTGGCCGGGCCGCAACCCGCCAGCCTCAGCCACTCGTCGAGGACGTGCGCGGGATACAGCCGGCCGCCCTGGGTGTGCAGGAGGTTCAGCTCGAAACACCGGGCGAAGGCCGTGTCGACGACCCCCGCGTCCACGGGTGACGGCGCCGTCTCCAGCACCAGCGCCAGACCGCCGGGCCGCAGCGCCGCCACGGCCTCCTCCACCAGGCGGCGGGCCGGTTCCGGCGCGAAACCGTGGAGCACGTTGAACAGCAGCACCACGTCGTGGCCGGTGCCGGGCTCGGTGGCGAACCCCACCCGGCCGGCCAGCCCCGCGGCCGCGGCGTTCGCGCGGCCGGTCTCCAACGCCTCCGGCAGGTCCACGACGGTCGCCGACAGCCCGTCGTGCAGCAGGCAGTAGCCGATGCTGAAACGGGCGTGGCCGCCGCCCAGGTCCAGCAGCCGGGTGGCGCCCTCCGGCAGCGGCACGGCCTCGGCAACCTCCTCGAACAGCCAGTCGGCGAGTTTGCGCTGGAGGGCGTGGAAGCCGCGGAACACCTCGCTCCTGGTGGCCAGCCAGGCGTAGAAGTCGGCTCCCGGAGTGCCCGTGCGCACCGAGCCGTCCAGGCCGCTCCACAACTCGGAGATGAGGGCATGCCAGAAGCCGAGCGCCGTGCCGTACGAGCCGGGCGTCGAGGAGACCAGCCAGGTGGCCGCCACCCCGTTGGCGTAGCGGTCGCCGTCCCGTTCCAGATAGCCCGTGGCGGCCAGCGCGTCGAGCAGGACCCGCAGGCTGTACGGCTCGGCGCCGAGCTCCTCCGCCAGGTCCTGCGGCCCGCGCGCCCCACCGGCGAGGGCGTCGAAGACGCCCAGCCGCAGCCCGGCCGCGGCCGCGTGGAAGGCCATCGTGTGGACCAGGTCGACGAGCGGCGCGGGAGCCTGCCCGGCGACCAGGTAGCGGGCGGCCTCCTGCGGCGGGAGCGAGAGCGGCATGGGTCCTCCTAGGGGACGGACGGTTCTGCGTCGCGGGTCGCGTCGGGCACCCGATCCTCGATGCCCCGCAGGCGCGGCAGCAGGAGCACGGTGGCCGCCAGCGCGGCCATGAGCAGCCCGAACACCAAATAGAGCAGGGCGATCCCGCGGCCGGGCCCGGCGCCGATCAGCTCGCCCACGCTCCCGGCCAGCGCCCCGTTGTCACGCATCAGCGGCTCGGTGAACCACTCGGCCAGCAACGCCGCGCCCAGGTAGGCCGGGGGCATGGCGAGCTGTCCCAGGGTGCGCCCGGTGGCCTGCACCCGCCCCAGGGCCGCGGTGGCGGTCTTCGTCTGGATCACCGTGGCCAGGCAGCTCGTGACCGCGGGGAGGGTGAACAGGAACAGGGGCGCGGCCACCGCGATCAGCACCACCGACGGCCGCAGCCCGTGCGCGGCCAGCGTCCCCGCCGCCAGCAGCATGAACGCCCCGGCGCCCGCCACCTTCGCCCGCGGGCCGCCCCAGGCGCCCATGACCAGGCTGCCCGCGAACATGCCCGCGCCGCCCAGGAAGACCAGGAGCCCGAGCGTGGCCGGCGAGGCGAAGGAGAGGATCAGCGGCCTGATGAGCACCCCGGCCGCGGCGAAGATCAGGTTGAACCCGGCGGAGACGGCCACCAGCGGGAGCAGGCCGTGCTCGCGCAGGTACGTCAGGCCGTACAGCAGGTCGGCGCGCCACCTGGGCGGTCGCGCCGGTTCCGGCCTGACCACGTGGGCGGGCAGCCTGGTGGTCAGCACCACGCCGACCGCCACGGCGAACGAGGCCAGGTCGATCAGGACCACCCCGCGCAGCCCGACCGACTCCAGCAACGTTCCCGCCGCCACCGGCGCGGCGATCTGCATCGCCCAGGAGGCCTGCATGAGGCCGTTGGCCCTGCCCAGGTGGCGGCTGGGCACCAGCAGCGGTGTCATCGCCTGGTAGACGGTCAGGTGGAAGGCGGCCGCCGCCGCGCCCAGGGCCGTGCCCACGTAGACGTGCCACACGGCGAGCTGGCCGGTGGAGATCAGCCAGGCGAGGACCAGCGTCCACGACGCGGCCCCGGCATCGCCGAGGATCAGCATCAGCTTGCGGTCGAACCGGTCGGCGATCACTCCGGCGACGGGAGAGACGATGAGGCCGGGAACGACCGCGCACAGCAGCGTGGCGGCGAAGTGCAGCTCGGAGCCCGTCTCCTGGTAGACCCAGACGCTCAGGACGAACGCCGTCAGCGCCGAGCCGACGACCGAGACGAGCTCGGCGAGCCAGAGGGAGGCGAACCTGGTCATCACATCGTCTCCAGGTACAGCCCGATCAGCCGGCTGTCGAGCGGCGGGAACCGCAGCCCGGCCGCGCTGACGGTCGCGGCGCAGTCGAACCTGTCCACGGTCGAACCCCATGGCTGCTCGTCGCCCGCGAACGCGGCCATCGCGGCGTCGTCGCGGGCGTCGACCTCCTCCTGCCAGCGCCGCCACGGCACCAGTTCGGCGCCGAGCGCTGCGGCCAGCTCGGGCGAGGAGATCGTCTTGGGGTTGGCGTAGTGATAGTCGCGACCGGTCGAGCCCGGGTCGAGCGCCAGGCGGACGATACCCGCCGCGACGTGGTCCACCGGCGCGGCGTCCTGGCCGCCCGCCAGGTCGGGCACCAGGCCGAGCTGCCTGCAGGTGCGCAGGAGCCTGCTGAAATAGTCGCCGGGGTCGCAGATCCCGGACCCGCTGGCGCCGCCGACGCGGGCCGGCCGGTGGATCGCCGCGGGCAGGCCGTGCTCGCGGGCGGCGCGGACGAGGGCGTCGGCGACCCAGCGGCTCTGGTAGTACGGCGAGTCGAGGCCCTCGGGCTCGTCCGGCGGCCGCCCTTCCGTCACCGTCGCCTGCCCGGCCGCGTAGAGGCCGAGCGTGGTGACGGCGTGCACCGGGATCAGGCGGCGGTGCGCCGCCAGGCGCAGGACCTCCAGGGTGCCGCCGACGTTGACGGGTTCGAGTGAGCGGTACGGCTGGGCGAAGCTGGCGTGCCTGCCGTAGTGGACGATCAGGTCGGTCTCACCGGCCAGGGCCTCGTACCGTTCCGCGACCAGGCCGAGCGAGGGCTGGGTCAGGTCGCCGGGCAGGACCGTGATGCGCTCACTCGTGGCGGGGTCCCGCAGGCCGCGCCCGGTCATCGCCTGGCGCAGCCTGGCCGCGGGGTCCTGCGTGCCCGTGGGTCTGACCAGGCAGTAGACGTGACCGGCGCCCTGGCGCAGCAGCTCGGCGAGGAGGAAGGAGCCCAGGAAGCCGGTGGCGCCGGTCAGCAGCACCGCACGCGGCGCGGCCGCTCGGTCGCCCGTGCGGGGAGCTTCGAGGGTCCGGGACCGCAGGGCCGTGCGGAGGTCGCGCGGCAGAACGGCGCGGGCACGCAGGCCGGCGGCGTCCGGCTCCTGGCCTGCCCGGCCCGCCGACGCGGCGAACTCGGCCAGATCCGCCGTCTCGAACAGCGCCGCGAGCGTCAGCCGCACCCCCGACGACCGCTCGACCTCGCGCAACATGCGCACGGCGACCAGCGACGAGCCGCCCAGGGCGAAGAAGCTGTCGCCCCTGCCCACCCGCGCGGCTCCCGTCGCCCGCCGCCACGCCTCGGCCAGCGCGTGCTCCAGCGATCCGCGGGGGGCCTCGTGAACGGGCGCGGCCTCATGAGCGGCGGGCAGCAGGGCGAGATCCGGCTTGCCGTGCGCCGTACGCGGAATCTCCCCGAGCGACACCACCACCGCGGGGACGAACTGCCTCGGCAGCCGCCCCAGCAGGAAACGCCGCACGTCGCCGGGATGGGCGCCGCCCGCGGTGTAGGCGACGAGCCGCCCTTGCGCCGCGACCACGACGGCGTCCCGCACGCCGGGGCAGGCCAGCGCGGCCGCCTCCACCTCGGCGGGCTCCACGCGGTAGCCGTTGATCTTCACCTGCCGGTCGGCACGTCCGAGGAACTCCAGCGTGCCGTCAGCTCGTTCGCGGGCCAGGTCCCCCGTCCTGTACATACGCCCGCCCGCGAACGGGTCCGGCACGAAACGTTCGTCGGTCGCCTCCCGCTCGCCGAGGTAACCGCGGGCCAGGCAGGCGCCGCCCAGATGGAGCTCACCCGGCGTGCCCGAGGGGACCGGTCCGCCCCTGCCGTCCAGGACGTGGGCGCGGACGTGCGGCAGGGGCCGGCCGATGGGCAGGTGGCTGAGCTCGCCGAACTCGGCGGCGTCGACGGTGCGCAGCACGGTGGCGCAGACGGTGGCCTCGGTCGGGCCGTAGTGGTTGAAGAGTGCCACCGTCCCGCCGGTCAGCCGGGAGAAGGCGCGCACCGACTCCACCGGCACCCGGTCACCGCCGACCATCATCGTCGTGACCGGCCACTCGACCGTGGTGCCGTTCAGGTCGCGAAGATCATGCACCCATTGCTGCCACAACGAGGACGGCGCGTCGACCGCCGTGACGCCGTGGCGTACACACCAGCGGACCAGTTCGGGACCGTCGAGCGCGGCCGGGTCCGGGTGCAGGACCAGCGCCGCTCCCCCGGTCAGGGCGGGGAAGAGGTCGCCGACGGAGGCGTCGAAGGTCAGCGGGGGCAACATCAGCACCCGCTGTCCCGGCTCGAAGCACTCGTGGACCTCGCGGAAGGAGCGGGTGAGCTCGGCCAGGGTGCCGTGGGTGACCATGACGCCCTTCGGCCGGCCGGTGGAGCCCGAGGTGAAGACGATGTAGGCGAGGTCGCCGGGCCCGACAGGACGCGCCGGCGGCTCGTCCGCCTCGCCCTCGCCTAGCGTCAGGCCGCCGTGGCCGATCACGGTACGGGCGCCGGACTCGGCGATGAGCAGGCCGAGTCGTTCCGCGGGCTGGGCGGGATCGAGCGGCACGTAGGCGCCCCCGGCCTTGAGCACGCCGAGGACGGCGACCAGCGCCTGTGCTCCCGCGGGCAGGACCACCGCCACCGGCGAGCCGGGGCCGACGCCGAGATCGTGCAGCCGATGGGCCAGCTGGTTGGCCCGCCGCTCCAGCGCCCCGTAGGCCAGCACGCTCTCGCCTGCCAGGGCCGGAGCCTCGGGGGTGGTGGCGGCGCGGGCGGCGAACTGCTCGTGGACCGGCCGCGTCCACTCCTCGCGGACCGCTGTCAGGGAGGGCTCGGCCAGCGGGATGTCCCAGACCCGGCAGGCCGGGTCGGCTGCCATCGCCTTCAGGATCCTGACCAGGCTGGCGGCGAATCCGGCGGCCGTACCCGGGTCGAACAGGTCGGCGGAGTAGTCGAGCACCAGCTCCAGGTCGCGTTCCGTTCCGACGAGGCCCAGGAGGGTGAGGTCGAACCGGGTGGTCTCGGGGGTCAGGTCCTGCCACACCGCCGACAGTCCAGGGGCGGGCTCCTCCGCGCCCGGCGGGTGCTCCACGACGAGCATCGCCTGGAAGAGCGGGTTGTGGCCGGAGCCGCGTCCCGGATCCAGCTCGGCCACCAGCTCGTCGAACGGGAAGCCCTGGTGCTGCAGGCCGCCCAGGGTGCTACGGCGGGCCTGGCGCAGGAGCTCGCGCGCCGTGGGATCGCCCGACAGGTCGACGCGCAGGGCCAGGGTGTTGACGAACATGCCCACGGCGTCCGGCCCCGGTCGGTCGGCCCCGGTGGCGGGGGCGCCGATGACGATGTCGTCCTGACCGCTGTGCCTGGCCATCATGACGGCGGCCGCGGCCAGCAGGACCATGAAGGGCGTGCAGCGCTCACGCCTGGCCAGGTCGAGCACCGCCGCCGCGGTCTGCCGCTCGAGCCGTACGGGGTGACGTGCTCCCCGGCCCGCGGTGAACCTGCGCGGACGGTCGGCGGGCAGCTCGAGCAGGGGCGGCGCGCCCGTGAGCGACGCCTTCCAGTAGGCACGGGCGCTCTGCGTCGCGGCGGGCTCCTGGTCCGCCGCGACGGGGGCCGGGAGCGCGGGCAGCCCGGGCTCCCGGCCGGTCAGGAGGGCCCGGTAGCAGGTCCACAGGTCGCGCAGGACGACGCCGATCGAGGGGCCGTCGCAGACGATGTGGTGGAAGGTCAGGACGAGCAGGTGTTCCTCGGGGCCGGTCCTGACCAGGCCGACGCGGAACAGGGGTCCGTGCTCCAGGTCGAGCGGCTCCTGGGCGATCCGGCCGGCGATCCGCGCGGCCTCGTCGGCGCATCCGGCCTCGTGGACGATCAGCGGGGCGCAGGTGTGCTGGCCGATCACCCACACCGGCTCGCCGTCGTGCTCGGCCACCACGCTCCGCAGGGCGTCGTGCCGCTTCACCACGGCCAGGAGCGCGGCTTCGAGCACCGCCTCATCCAGGGGGCCGGTCAGCCGGTAGGCGTGCCAGATCAGGTAGGCCGTACCGTGCCCGGCCCGGTCCAGGAACCACAGGCGGCGCTGGGCGGGCCGCAAAGGCGCGTTCACTCGGACGTCACCGCCGTCACCGCCGCTGGTGTCTCCCGCAGGTGGGAGGGCACCCGGTGGCCGAAGTAGCGCAGGTAGGCGCGCAGCTGACGCTGATCGTCGCGCAGGAACGGCAGGTCGGTGGGGACCATGTGCCTGATGGCCAGCAGCGGGACCGGGCTGGCGAGGGGGCGGAAGTCGGCGTTCCACAGGCCTGCCTTGTCCGGCGGGCCGTCATGGAACTCACCGATCATCAGCCCGAGCTCGACGTATCCTGTCTTGAGCCGCCGCTGCGCCTCGTCGATCAGCTCGGTGCGCCCGCCGAGCTCGGGGAAGGCGACGAGGATCGTGGTGAACTGGGCGGCGTGCTGCTCGCGTGGGGCGAGTTCGGCGAACCAGTCGCGATAGACCTCGACACAGCGGATGATCTCGTCGACCGAAGCCGGCGGGCCCGCGAAGATCGATATGTAGAAGCGGCCTTTGTCGAGCGAGGGCTGGGTGTATGGGCAGGTCGGCCCATTGCGGCCGAGTTCGGGGTGGGGCCGGCACAGGTACTGCCTGGCCCAGTCGACGATGGTGCCGGCCACGTCGATGTCGGAGACCTCGAGCAGGCTGAGCGCCGGGTCCAGGGGATGGACGATCATCGCGCGGCACCTCCGAGCGCCGTCCCGGCGCGCGGGCACATCCCTCGCCTGATGAGCCAGGACGCCGGGGCGTACGCGCGGCTGCGCCGGGCGGAGGGCGCGGGCGGCCCAGGGCCGTCCACGATGATCGATTCCTTGCCGGGTTCCTCGTCCGCCCGTAATCGCAGCAGGTCCTGGACGGTTCGCGGGCTCATCACTCACATCCTCAGGAGGTTTCCGCAGGCGACGTGGATCGTCAGCACTGTGTCCGGGAAGAGGGATCTCGCTGAAGCAGGTCGCTGGGCTTGGAGGGCAGCGATTGATCGGGTGGGAGCGTTCCCACGGCACAGGCTAGGTTTGGCCTTCGGCCGGCGTCAAGACGTGTTTCACGGATGGAATTGCGGCCGTTACTCAACGTGGATAATTGTCGGAAACTATCGACCCGCAGGTAAACAGGGGTGACACTTCGCCAGCAAACGTGCCGTTACGTGTTACTTCTCTGTTGACAGTCGCCGACGCCCTTCCTACGTTGTGTGGGAGCGCTCCCAATATGCCGTCCTCCCAAGGG
This sequence comes from Nonomuraea sp. NPDC050663, assembly GCF_044456985.1. Taxonomy (NCBI): domain Bacteria; kingdom Bacillati; phylum Actinomycetota; class Actinomycetes; order Streptosporangiales; family Streptosporangiaceae; genus Nonomuraea; species Nonomuraea sp. NPDC050663. The sequence goes on along the minus strand of NZ_JBITGL010000003.1, from coordinate 21,351 downwards.
TGCCCATGACCAGGAACACTCCACCCGCCCTGCCCGCATCGGAGGACCCCGAGCTCCTCCCCATCCGCCACCCGGCGGGGATCGCCGAGGATCCGCGGTGACGCTCGCGATCCCCTTCAGCGGCCCCCGCGCGGGGGCCTGGCCCCAGACCGTCGGTCAGCGCAACGTGCTGGACTGGGTCGGCAAGGACTCACTCGGAGCCGCGGACGTCCTCACCCTGCGGATCTGGACCAGGGCTGGGCTGCCCGCCCTGAGCCACGCATTGTCGGCCACGCTGACCAGGCACGAATCGCTGCGCTCCACCCATCTGCCCGAGCAGGGGACACAGCAGGTCGCCGGCCGCGGCGAGCTGCGGGCAGCTCTCGTCGAGGCCGTGACGCAGGAGGAGCTCGCTCTGGCCACGGCGCAGGACCGGCCGTTCGGCCTGGCGGACGAGTACCCCGTGCGCGTCACGATCCTGACCCGCCGCAACCGGCCGTACCTGCTCGTCCTGCACCTGTCGCACATCGCCGCCGACTGGGCGGCGGCCGTGCTGCTGCGGCGCGAGCTGGCGGGCGCGCTGGCCGGTGAGCGGGCGGCGCCACCGCCCGCCGTCCAGCCAGTGGACCTGGCCGTCGCCGAGCAGTCACCGCGGGCGCGCCGGCAGCTCGACGCGGCGATCGACCACTGGGTCACCGTGCTCGGCCGCCACCCGGCCAGGGCCCTGCCGCCGCGCGACGACTCCCCCTATCGGGGGCATCACCACGTGATCCTGCGCTCGCCGGGGGCGGGCGACGTCCTGGCCCGCCGTGCACCGTGCGCTCCGTCGTCGGTCCTGCTCGCCGCGCTCGCGCGTGCCATCGACCGCAGGTACGGCAGCGCGGAGGGTGTCATGCACGTGTTGTGCGCCAACCGCCAGCAGCCGGAGACCGCCCACTACATCGGGACGATCTCCCAGGAAACGCTGGTCGGCTATCGCCTCCCGCCGGGCGCCTGCCTCACCCAGACCTCCAGGATCCTGCACGGCTCGGCCCTTCGTGCCTACCGGCGAGGCAGGTACGACCACGAAAGGCTCAAACGCACGATCGCGGAGCTGGGCATCGTCCGGCACCGCGACGTGGTGATCAACAACATCAGCGGCTACCCCGGAGCGGGCCCCGGCCCCGGCCCCCGCCTGGAGACCTCGACCGGCCCCGAGGACACCCCGCTCACGCTCACGGTCTACGAGCTCGCGCCCCGTCTGGTGTGCAAGCTCAGCGTGGACGAGCGGTACCTGGACGGGGCGCAGGCCCGGGAGTTCCTGGCTGAGATCGAGGAGGAGTTGCTCTCGATGAGAGGAGTCTCGTGATCGAGGTCCACGATCCGGAGCCCAGCGACGACGACGTCTGAACTTTTCACCGCCATTGACGGCCCCTGGTGAGGGACCGAAGATGGGAGCGCTCCCAACCACCCCGAGAGGTCACCATGACACGTACCCTGCTCACGGTCGCCGCCCTGCTGTTAGCCACGCTCGTCCCCGCCCCCGCCGCGGCCGCGGACGAGCCTCCGGAACAGATCGTGAACGGCTCCTTCGACGCCGGCCTCCCGCCGTGGTGGCACACCGGCAACGTCACCGCCCAGATCGTCGACGGCCGGCTGTGCGCCGACATCCCCGGCGGCACGGCCAACCCCTGGGACGTCATCATCGGCCAGAACGACCTGGCCCTGGTCGGGGGCGAGAGCTACGCCTACCGCTTCTTCGCCTCCTCCAGCACGCCCAAGGTCGCCCGCGCGCTGATCCAGCTGCCCGTCGACCCGTGGACGCAGTACCTGTCGGCCTCGCCCGAGCTCAGCGTCTCCGGCAACGACTACTCCTTCACCTTCACCGCCCCGACCTCGCTCCCCAACGCCCAGGTGGCCTTCCAGCTGGGCGGCAGCGCCGAACCCTGGAGGTTCTGCTTGGACAACGTCTCGCTGAAGGGCGGCGCGCCGCCGGACGTCTACGAGCCCGACACCGGACCGCGCGTGCGCGTCAACATGGTCGGCTACCTGCCGGAAGGCCCCAAGAACGCCACCCTGGTCACCGAGGCGACCGAGGCGGTGAGCTGGCGGCTGCTCGACTCCGCCGGCGCCGAGGCGGCCACCGGCACCAGCACGCCGCGCGGTGTCGACGCCAGCTCCGGGCAGAACGTCCACACCATCGACTTCGGCTCCTACCGCGGGCGCGGCGAGGGCTTCACGCTCGTCGCCGACGGCCAGACCAGCCGCCCCTTCGACATCGCCGCCGACCTCTACGACCAGATGCGCGTGGACGCGCTGAAGTTCTACTACACCCAGCGCAGCGGCATCGAGATCCTCGACTCGCTGCGCCCCGGGTACGGCAGGCCCGCCGGGCACACGCAGGTCGCCCCCAACCAGGGCGACAGGCAGGTGCCGTGCCAGGAGGGCGTGTGCGACTACAGCCTCGACGTCAGCGGCGGCTGGTACGACGCGGGCGACCACGGCAAGTACGTCGTCAACGGCGGCATCTCGGTGCACCAGCTGATGGCGGCCTACGAACGCGACAAGACCGCCTTCCCCGACGGCCAGCTGGCCATCCCCGAGAGCGGCAACTCCGTTCCCGACGTCCTCGACGAGGCCCGCTGGGAGATGGACTTCCTGCTGAAGATGCAGCGTGACGACGGCATGGTGCATCACAAGATCCACGACGCGGCCTGGACGGGACTGCCCCTGCTCCCCCACCTCGACCCGCAGCGCCGCGAGCTGCACCCCGTCTCCACCGCCGCGACCCTGAACCTGGCCGCCACCGCCGCGCAGGCCGCCCGGCTCTACGCCCCCTACGACGCGGCCTTCGCCAAGCGCGCCCTCGGGGCGGCCGAACGCGCCTGGCAGGCCGCCCGCCGCAATCCCGCCGTGTACGCCTCCCCCGACGACGGCGTGGGCGGCGGCAGCTACGCCGACGCCGACGTCAGCGACGAGTTCTACTGGGCCGCCGCCGAACTGTTCATCACCACCGGCAAGCGTGCCTACCGCGAGGCCGTGCAGGCCTCACCTCACCACACCGCCGACATCTGGCGCGAGCGCGGCTTCGACTGGGGCAACACCGCCCAGCTCGGCCGGCTCCAGCTCGCCGCCGTGCCCAACGCCCTGCCCGACCGGGCCAGGGTGCGCCAGTCCGTGCTCGCCGGCGCCGACAAGTACCTCGCCGTCATGCGCGGCCAGGCGTACGGCCTGCCGTACGGCCCGCCCGACTACGACTGGGGCTCCAACAACCTCGTCCTCAACAACATGGTCGTCATGGCGGTCGCCCACGACCTCAGCGGCCAGGAGAAGTATCGCGCCGGGGTGCGCGAGGGCATGGACTACATCCTCGGTCGCAACGCGCTCAACCAGTCGTACGTGACCGGGTACGGCGAGGTGGCCTCCAAAAACCAGCACAGCCGCTGGTACGCCCGCCAGCTCGACCCGTCGCTGCCCAACCCGCCGCGCGGCACCCTGTCAGGCGGGCCCAACTCCGCCATCCAGGACCCGGTCGCACAGCGGCTGCTGCGCGGCTGCAAGCCGCAGTTCTGCTACATCGACGACATCGAGTCCTGGTCGACCAACGAGCTGACCATCAACTGGAACTCGCCACTGGCCTGGATCTCCTCGTTCCTGGCCGACCGCCGGCCGAGCTCGTCGTGCGCGATCTCCTACACCGTGCACGGCAGCTGGCCCGACGGCTTCAACGCGCAGGTCACCGTCAAGAACACCGGGTCCAAGGCCATCAACGGCTGGACCCTGCAGTGGTGGTTCCTCGGCGGCCAGGAGGTGCGGCGCGCCTGGAACGCCGCGGTGCGGCAGGAGGGCTCCGTGGTCACGGCCAAGAGCCTGCCCTGGAACGCCCGCATCGCTCCCGGCCAGTCGGTGACGCTCGGCTTCCTGGGCACCCAGGCCGACGGGCCGAACCCGGCGCCCGAGGTGTTCACGCTGAACGGGGGTCATTGCTCCTGAAGCCCTCCGGGTAGGGCCGCTGTCCAATCTGTGACAGCGGCTCGACCCGGGCCCCGGCCACCCCCTACAGTCTGGCCGCAAGGGGGCCCGCCCGAGAAATTGGAGCGTTCCAGAAATGGCGCAAGAGGGGCACGGGCTGTTCGTCACGTACTTCGTCAGTCAGAACGGCGGGATCCCGCCGAACTCGTTCCAGTACAGAGTCACCACACTCCCGCACGACGCACGCCTGTTCACCTGCACGGTGTTCGACGGCGAGCGGATCGTCTGGCACATGACCACCCGCAACGGCACCACCGACTCCGACGTCCTCTCGCTGGGCGGCTTCACCGGCGACACGATGACCTTCCGGCTCAACTACGAGGGCAGCGGCGTCGACGACGTCGTCATCCCGCTGACCTTCCCCACCGGGCTGCGGGAGCTGTCGCAGCAGTTCGTGCACTTCACCTGGGCGGCCAACAGCACCCCGTTCGGCGGGCAGGGCGGGCCGCTGGTCCAGCTCGACCCGTCGGGCTCGCCGGTGATCCTCAGCTACAACGTGCCGGAGCCGACCTCCTACCGCGGCCGGCACATCGTCGAGCTGGACTTCCCGCTCGCCTACTTCGTCGAGCCCGGCGGGCAGCACGCCCGCTCGGCCCCGCCCACGGAACCGTCGAACGGCCCGCCCGTCATCGGGGAGGAGGCGCCGCTGATCGGCTCCCAGACGCCCGACCGCGCCGACCAGGCCGACATGACCACCGAGCGCATCACCGCGGCCTTCCAGACCGCCCGGACGACCGGCTACTTCGACCAGCGCGTCTTCCCCAACGTCGGGGTGGGTCTCGACGAGTTCAGCCGGGTCAACGCCCGTAACGCCATCGCCGACCTGCAGCTCGAGACTGTCGTCGAGCAGCTGCAGAACGGCTACCGGCTGACGATCTACCGCTCGGCCGGCGGACGCTACACCTATCGCTTCATCCCGGCCCCCAAGGACCCGGTGCCCAGGATCCTGCTGGTGGAGTACTACCGGCTGTCGTCCTTCCCGGCACGGTACGGCGCCGGCCGTACGATCAAGACCTTCTCGCTGCTGCCAGGAGAGCGCACCCGCATCCGCGTGAGCACCTACAAGCGCAGCGCCCAGAGCCTGCTGCAGGCCACCTCGATCATCGACTCGACCAGCGATGAGACCGAGAGCGAGTTCGAGCGCTCGGTCATCGCGGAACGCTCCAGCAAGTACGACTCGACCGAGACCTTCGAGTACCACGCGGAAGCCGAGGCCGAGGCCAGCGCCACCTGGGGCTGGGGCAAGGCCAGCGCGTCGGCCTCGGGCGGGGTGAGCGGGTCGTCCTCCATCGCCCGCGAGGAGTTCGCCAAGGGCGTGTCCAACGCGGTCTCGCACAACGCCGCCCGCGCCTCCACCAAGCGCGACGTCCAGGTCGACACCAGCCTCGACGTCAAACTGGAGGCGGGCGAGGAGCAGGCCATCGAGCGCGACCTGACCAACATCAACGTCAGCCGCACGCTCAACTTCGTCTTCCGTCAGATGAACCAGGAGTACATCACCCTGCTGCACCTGGTCGACGTGCGCGTCGCCTTCTTCAACGGCTACGCCGAGTCCCGCTTCGAGGTGCCGCTGTCCGACCTGCAGCGCCTGCTGACCACCTTCGTCAAGCCGGAACGCCACGACGAGGTGCGGTCCGGGCTCGTGCGGCAGCTCTCGACGATCATGGACTACCGGGAGGATCCGGTGACGGACCTCCTCCAGCAGGTCGCCCCGCCCAGCAAGACGGCCGGAGCCGGCTACCTGCGCATCAACCCGGCCAGGCAGTCGTCCTACGACGTCGCGGGCTCGGGGCTCGTCCTCCAGGTGCCCGGCGTGATCGTCTCGGCCGACTCGCACGTCATGCGCACCGACGGCGTCCTCGTCGACACCTTCATCGGGCGGGGCGACGGGCTCGACGACTACTCCAAGGGGCTGCAGCAGGAGGCGGTGCGCAACCGGAAGGTGGAGAACGCGCTGCGGGAGCTGGAGGCGGAGCGGGTCAACCTGGCGCTGCAGATCATCAGGGACGGGGACGTGAAGCGGGGCGAGCTGTTCGAGCACATGTTCCCGCGCGTGCCGGTGGTCAACCAGATCGGCCAGGCGGGTTCGATCCTGGACGGGCGGCAAGGCCTGCCGGTGAGCGAATGAGCGAGACCCTGCCCGAGGCCCTCGCGGAGGCGGCGCTGGCCGGGGAGGCCGAGACCGACGAGGCGACGCCGAGCACTCCCCTGACGGACGCCGCCCTCCAGGAGAGCGCGCTCGCGGGCGCGCCCGCGTCCTATCCGCCGTCCTACCAAGCCGTGGACGCCGAGACCCTGCGGAGGAAGCTGGCCGGCGCATTCCCCAGGGTGCTCGGCAACAGCAACGAGTGGAGCGGCTTCACGGTCTCGCTCCTCCCCGTCTCCACCCCGTCGGGCTCTCATGGGTTCCGGCTGGAGGTGAGCCCGCCCTACTCCGACGCGCTGCACGTCTCGTACGGGCTGCGCGAAGGCCGGGAGAAGATCGGCACCGGCAGGCGCGTGGTCGACAAGTGGGAGATGACGGTCGCCGGGGTCAAAACCATCGTCCCCGTCGCGGAGGTGGGCGGAGAGCTGAACGACTGGACCCACGACTACCGTTCGTACGAGATCAAGCTGGCCATCACCCCACGCATCGCCGGACAACTGCGGGCATTCGAGGGTGAGCACGTCCGCGACTTCGACCACGCCTGGCAGCAGAGCATCGCCCTGGTGGCCGGGACGGCACAGGCGATCGCGGAGGCCACCCCGGAGGACGCAGTCGCGGCGCTCGTCGACCGCCTCATCGCGGCAGACGCGCGCTGCACGATTCCGAAGCACCCTGACTGGCTGGAGAGCTGGGGGCGGCATCTGAAGGATGTCTACACGCAACTGTGCGGCCAGTCGAAGAAGCGCGACCACACCCCGGAGTTCCGGCCCGCTGCGCACTCCCCGCAGGCCAAGACCTGGATCATGCGGAGGCGCCGCGACCAGCAGCTCGAGCTCCTCGTCCTCTACGCCATGGGTGGGCCGGGACCGCCCAGCGAGGCGGTGGTGCACGCCGGCGAACTGTCCACCCCGTTCACGGCGGCCGACTACTTCGAGTACGGCTTCGACGCGGTGGACCCGTCCAAGAAGTTCACCGTCGGGGGGAAGGTGAAGCTGCGGGGCGCGTTGCCGTCCGGGGTGGCTTCGGTCTACGTGTCGCCGGATCTGAGCTCGCAGGAGCACATGGCTCCGCCCGACCTCGCCTCCGTGCTCCAGGCGGGCGGGTTGGTCGTCTCCTTCGACCACTATCAGGTGTGGGTGAAGGTCACGCTCACCTTCTTCGAGGTGACCGGCGACTGGTACGTGTACCTGCCCGGCGATTGCCTGACCGCCTGAAACGCCGCGAGGCGGGACAGGCGCATCGCCTGTCCCGCCTCGCGGGTCCTACTCGTTCCCTGGGTCAGCGGCCGTAACGGTCGCCGCGGTCGTTGCCGCGGAACGGGCGGTCGCCGTCGCGGCGCTCGAAGCGGCGGCCGTCGGCCGAGAAGGGACGGCCGCGGTCGCCCTCGGAGCGGAAGCCGCCCGAACGGTGGCCGCCGCCGGAGCGGGAGCCGCCCTCGGCCGAGAACGGGCGGCCACGGTCGCCGCCGGGGCGGAAGCCACCGGCGCGGCGGTCCTCGCCGAACGTGCGCGGACGCTCGCCGTCGAAGCGACGCGGGCGGTCGCCCTCGAAGCGACGCGGACGGTCGCCGTCGAACGAACGGGGACGCTCACCCTCGGACGAACGCGGGCGGTCGCCCTCGAACGAGCGGGGGCGGTCACCGTCGAAACGACGCGGACGGCCGCCGTCGGTGGTGCGGGGACGGTCGTTGTCGAAGCGACGCGGACGGTCGTTGTCGAACGAACGGGGACGCTCACCCTCGAAGGAACGGGGGCGGTCGCCGTCGAAACGACGCGGACGGTCGTTGTCGAACGAACGGGGACGGTCGTTGTCGAACGAACGGGGACGCTCACCCTCGGACGAACGCGGGCGGTCGCCCTCGAACGAGCGGGGACGGTCGCCGTCGAAACGGCGCGGACGGTCGTTGTCGAAACGACGCGGCCGGTCCTCGCCGTCGAAGCGGCGCGGGCGACGCTCGTCGCCCTGGCCCTCGTGGCGGCGCGGGCGGCGCTCGCCGTCGAACTCACGACGGCCACGACGCGGTCCGCGGTCGCCGAACGAGCCCTCGCGGCGCGGGCGCAGCGGCTTGCGCACGTCGGGCTCCCACACCGGGATGGACTCGCCGCTCGGGGTGCGGGCGCCGGTGACCTCGGCCACGCGCGGGTGCCCGATCTCGGCCCTCAGCTTGAACGGCTTGATGCCGGCCCTGCGGGTGAGGGCGTCGGTGGAGCGGCGCTCGTTGGGCAGCACGAGGGTGACCACGGTGCCCTTCTCGCCGGCGCGTGCCGTACGGCCACCGCGGTGCAGGTAGCTCTTGTGGTCCTGCGGCGGGTCGACGTGCAGCACCAGCGAGATGTTGTCGACGTGGATGCCGCGGGCGGCGACGTCGGTGCAGACGAGCACGTCGATGACGCCCTCGCGGAACTCGGCCAGGATGCGGGTGCGCTGGTTCTGGCGCTTGCCGCCGTGCAGGCCGCCGGCCTTCACGCCGACGCGGGCGAACTGCTTGCACAGCCGGTCGACGCCGTGCTGGGTGCGGACGAAGATGATCGTCTTGCCCTCACGGTTGGCGATCTCGGCGGCGATGTCGAACTTGTCGTCGCGCGAGACCTGCATGAGGTGGTGCTCCATCGTGTCCACCGGGGAGGTGGCCGGGGCGACGGAGTGGGTGATCGGGTTCTTCAGGAAGCGCTGCACCAGCTTGTCGACGTCGCCGTCGAGCGTGGCGGAGAACAGCAGGCGCTGGCCGTCGGCCGGGGTCTGCGCGAGCAGCTCGGTGACGACCGGGAAGAAGCCGAGGTCACACATGTGGTCGGCCTCGTCCAGGACGCTGACCTCGATCTCGTCGAGCGAGCACTCCCCCTGGCGGATGAGGTCGCCCAGGCGGCCGGGGGTGGCCACGACGATGTCGACGCCGCGGCGCAGCGCCTCGATCTGCTTGCCCATGGACATGCCGCCGACGATGACCTTCATGCGCAGGCCCAGGCCGCGGCCCAGGGGCTCGATGGCGTCGTGGACCTGCAGGGCCAGCTCGCGGGTGGGGACCAGGATCATGGCGCGGGGCGCGCCGGGGTTGGGACGGCGGCCGGCGATGCGGGCCATCGTGGGCAGCCCGAAGGCGAGCGTCTTGCCGGAGCCGGTCTGGCCTCGGCCGAGCACGTCGTTGCCGGCGAGGACGTCGGGGATGGTGGCGCTCTGGATCGGGAAGGGAGCCTCAATGCCCTGCCTGGCCAGGCCGGCGACGAGCGGCTTGGGCAGGCCAAGCAGCTCGAACTCCGAGACGGTGTTGTCTTCGGAGATTTCGGGCATGGCAGCGTCGAGCATGGTCACGTAATCGTGCCTTTCATAAGCGGCACGTCACTTCTGCGAAAGGACGAGCCTGGTTACATGCGGGCGTGTCTGCACGCCCCTGTCGGGTGGGGACTGGGCCTTGTCGTGCGGCCCGTCATACGCGCACCCGAGAAGCCGGCGCAGGCGGCATTACGCACATCACTGGTGCGTCAGGTACACGTGGGTGTCAACGCGCACGTGGTGGTGGATTATTCCGAGTGCGCGCCGAAACGGCCGGCATTCATGGGACGAATGCCAGCCGTACCAGAAAGAATCAGACGTTGAAGCCTAGCATACGCAACTGGTCGCGTCCTTCGTCGGTAATCTTGTCGGGGCCCCACGGCGGCAGCCACACCCAGTTGATCTTCACATCGGAGACCATGCCCTCCAGGGCGGAGTGGGCCTGGTCCTCGATGACGTCGGTCAGCGGGCAGGCCGCGCTCGTCAGCGTCATGTCGATGGTGGCGACCGGACGCTCGGCGCCCTCGACCTTGTCGAGGTTGAGGCCGTAGATCAGTCCGAGGTCGACCACGTTGATGCCGAGCTCGGGGTCGACGACGTCCTTCAGGGCCTCCATGACCTCGTCGTGCGTCGCCTCGCCGTCGTAGCCGGTGGGGGTCTCAACAGGCTTGCTCATACGGCAGAACTCCTCACAACAGCATCCTTGTAGGCCATCCACGACAACAGGGCGCACTTGACGCGGGCGGGGAACTTCGCCACCCCGGCGAAGGCCACCGCGTCGCCCAGCACGTCCTCGTCCGGCTCGATCTGTCCCCTGCCCTGCATCAGGCGGGTGAACTCGTCGACGACCGACAGCGACTCCGTGACCGTGGACCCCTTGGCCAGCTCGTGCAGCACCGAGGCGGCGGCCTGGCTGATCGAACAGCCCTGCCCCTCGTACGACACGTCGGCCACCTTGTCACCCTCCAGGTGCACCCGGAGCGTGATCTCATCGCCGCAGGTCGGGTTCACGTGGTGAACCTCGGCTTCGTACGGCTCGCGCAGCCCGCGTCCCTGCGGGCGCTTGTAGTGCTCCAGGATCAGTTCCTGGTACATGGAGTCGGTGATCATGTCAGGCGAACACCTTCTGGACTTGGTGGAGGCCGCGCACCAGGGCGTCGATCTCGCCCGTGGTGTTGTACAGGTAGAACGACGCCCGCGTGGTCGCCGGTATTCCGAAGCGCAGGTGCAGCGGGCGGGCGCAGTGGTGTCCGACCCGTACGGCGATGCCGAACTGGTCGTCCAGGATCTGCCCGACGTCGTGGGGGTGAATCCCTTCCAAGGTGAAAGAGATGGTTCCGCCACGGTCGTCGAGATCGGTCGGCCCGATGACCCTGAGGCCGGAGATCTCCTGGAGGGCCTGCATGGCGTAGGCCGTCAGGTCACGCTCGTGCGCCTCGATGGCCCGCATGCCGACGCCGGTCAGGTAGTCGACCGCCGCGCCCAGGCCGATGGCCTCGACGATCGGCGGCGTGCCCGCCTCGAACTTGTGCGGGACGGGCGCGTAGGTCGAGCGGTCCATCCAGACCGCCTCGATCATCTCGCCGCCGCCCAGGAACGGGGGCATCGCCTCGAGCAGCTCCTGGCGGCCCCACAACACGCCGATGCCGGAGGGCCCGACCATCTTGTGGCCGGTGAAGGCCACGAAGTCGGCCCCGAGCGCGGCGACGTCGACCGGGTGGTGCGGCACGGACTGCGAGGCGTCGAGCGCCACCAGCGCGCCGGCCTGCCGCGCCAGCCGTACGATCTCGGCCACCGGGTTGACGGTGCCGAGCACGTTCGACTGATGCGTGACCGAGACGATCTTCGTGCGGTCGGTGATGACGTCGCCCGACAGGTCGAGGCGGCCCTCGTCGGTCACCCCGAACCACTTCAGCGTCGCGCCGGTGCGCTGGGCGAGCATCTGCCACGGCACGATGTTGGAGTGGTGCTCCATCTCGGAGATGACGATCTCGTCGCCCTCTCCGAGCGTGAAGCGCGGATCGGTGTTGGACCGGTTGCCGAAGCTGTAGGCCAGCAGGTTGAGCGCCTCGGAGGCGTTCTTGGTGAAGACCACCTCGTCGCGCGACGGAGCGCCGACGAACGCGGCGATCTTGTCGCGGGCCGCCTCGTAGGCCTCGGTCGACTCGCTGCCCAGGACGTGCATCGCGCGCCCGACGTTGCTGTAGTGCATCGCCAGGTGCTCGCGCATGGTCTCGATGACCGGGGTGGGCTTCTGCGAGGAGTTGCCCGAGTCGAGGTAGACGAGCGTGCGCCCGCCCGGCAGCTCACGTGAGAGGACCGGGAAGTCCTTCCTGATCCTCTCGACGTCGAAACTCATGCGGCGTCCTTGGTGTAGGCCGCGTAGCCCTCGGCCTCCAGCTTCTCGGCGAGCTCGGGGCCACCCTCCTCGACGATGCGCCCACCGGCGAAGACGTGGACGAAGTCCGGCTTCACGTAGCGCAGGATGCGGGTGTAGTGGGTGATCAGCAGCACGCCGGTCTCGCCCGTTCCGCGGAAGCGGTTGATGCCCTCGGAGACGACGCGCAGGGCGTCGACGTCGAGGCCGGAGTCGGTCTCGTCGAGCACCGCGATCTTCGGCTTGAGCAGCTCGAGCTGGAGGATCTCGTGGCGCTTCTTCTCGCCGCCGGAGAAGCCCTCGTTGAGGTTGCGCTGGGCGAAGGCGGGGTCGATGGACAGGGAGTCCATGCCGGCCTTCAGGTCCTTGGCGAACTCGCGCAGCTTCGGCGCCTCGCCGCGCACGGAGGTGACCGCCGAGCGCAGGAAGTTGGAGACGCTGACGCCGGGGACCTCGACGGGGTACTGCATGGCCAGGAACAGGCCGGCGCGGGCGCGCTCGTCGACCGACATCTCGAGGAGGTCCTCGCCGTCGAGCAGGACGCTGCCGCCGGTGATGGTGTACTTCGGGTGGCCGGCGATGGCGTAGGCCAGGGTCGACTTGCCGGAGCCGTTGGGGCCCATGATGGCGTGGGTCTCACCGGCGCGCACGGTCAGGTCGACACCGCGCAGGATCTGCTTGTCCTCGACGGCGACGTGCAGGTCACGAATCTCAAGCGTGGACACTATGACTCCTTCGAAAGCGAGACGAGAACGTCATCGCCCTCGATCTTGACTTGGTAGACGGGAACGGGCTTGGTGGCGGGCGGGCCGGTGGGCTTGCCGGTGGCGATGTCGAAGCACGAGCCGTGCAGCCAGCATTCGAGCGTGCCGTCGTAGACCTCGCCCTCGCTGAGCTTGACCTCCGCGTGGGAGCAGACGTCGTGCAGGGCGAAGACCTGCTCGCCCTTGCGGACCAGCGCCACGGGCGTCTCTCCGACTTCCAGCCCGAGGACGCCGCCGTCGTCGATGTCGCTGATCTGGCAGACCTTCTCGAACGTCATCGCGCCAGCTCCGCCTCGACCTTCGCGAACACGCGCTCGCGCAGCTCATCCAGCTCGATCTTCTCGATGAGCTGGCCGAGGAAGCCCCGGATGACCAGGCGCTTGGCCTCGTCGTGGGGGATGCCGCGGGCCTGGAGGTAGAACAGGTGCTCGTCGTCGAGGCGGCCGGAGGCGCTGGCGTGGCCGGCGCCGGCGACCTCGCCGGTGAGGATCTCCAGGTTGGGTACCGAGTCGGCGCGGGCGCCGTCGGTCAGGATGAGGTTGCGGTTGAGCTCGTAGGTGTCGGTGCCCTCGGCCTCGACCCGGATGATCACGTCGCCGATCCAGACGGCGTGGGCGTCCTGGCCCTGCAGCGCGCCGCGGTAGTCGACGTTCGACTTGCAGGTGGGCTGCGAGTGGTCGACCAGGAGGCGGTGCTCCAGGTGCTGGCCGGCGTCGACGAAGTAGACGCCCGACAGGTCGGCGTCGCCGCCGGGGGCGGTGTAGGTGACGCTCGGCGAGAGCCGTACGAGGTCGCCGCCCAGGGTCACCACGAAGCTCTTGAAGGTGGCGTCCTTGGCGAGCTGGGCGTGGTGCTGAGAGACGTGGACGGCGTCGTCGTTCCAGTCCTGGAGGCTGATGACCTTCAGGGTGGCGCCGTCGCCGACGACGAACTCGACGTTGTCGGCGTAGACCGCCGAGCCGACGTGCTCCAGGACGAGGACGGCCTCGGCCATCGGCTCCACCTTGACCAGCAGGTGGCCGAAGGCGGCGCCCTCACCGGAGCCGGTGAGGGTGACCACGGTCGGCTTGGAGGCGACGGCCTCGCGCGGGACCGTGATGACGGTCGCCTTCTCGAAGCTGTTCCACGCCTGCGCGCTGACCCGGTCGGAGGGCTCGAACGACCGGCCCAGGCGGGCGTCGTCGCGGCCGACGGTCTCGACGGTCACCTCGGGGGCGGCGTCGACCGTCACGGTGATGTGCCCGGCGGCGGCGGTGCCCTTGTGCAGGCCCTTCAGCCGGGAGAGCGGCGTGAAGCGCCAGCTCTCCTCGCGGCCGTTCGGGACGTCGAAGTCTTCCAGGTTGAACGAAGACTTCTCGTGCAGGGTCGACAGGGGCTTCTCGTTCAGGCCCATCAGCCGACGGCTCCTTCCATCTGCAGCTCGATCAGGCGGTTCAGCTCGAGCGCGTATTCCATGGGCAGTTCGCGGGCGATCGGCTCGACGAAGCCGCGCACGATCATCGCCATCGCCTCGTCCTCGCCCAGGCCGCGGCTCATGAGGTAGAACAGCTGGTCGTCGCTGACCTTGGAGACCGTGGCCTCGTGACCCATGGAGACGTCGTCCTCGCGGACGTCGACGTAGGGGTAGGTGTCGGAGCGGCTGATCTGGTCGACCAGGAGCGCGTCGCACTTGACGGTGGAGGCGGAGCCGTGGGCGCCCTCCTCGATCTGGACCAGACCGCGGTAGGACGTGCGGCCGCCACCACGGGCGACGGACTTGGAGATGACGGTGGAGCTGGTGTTGGGCGCCAGGTGGACCATCTTGGATCCGGCGTCCTGGTGCTGGCCCTCACCGGCGAAGGCGACCGACAGGGTCTCGCCCTTGGCGTGCTCGCCCATGAGGTAGACGGCCGGGTACTTCATGGTCACCTTGGAGCCGATGTTGCCGTCGATCCACTCCATGGTGGCGCCCTCGTAGGCGACGGCGCGCTTGGTGACCAGGTTGTAGACGTTGTTCGACCAGTTCTGGATGGTCGTGTAGCGGCAGCGCGCGCCCTTCTTCACGACGATCTCGACGACCGCGGAGTGCAGCGAGTCGGAGCTGTAGATCGGCGCGGTGCACCCCTCGACGTAGTGGACGTAGGAGTTCTCGTCCACGATGATCAGGGTCCGCTCGAACTGGCCCATGTTCTCGGTGTTGATCCGGAAGTAGGCCTGAAGCGGGATGTCGATGTGGGTGTTCGGCGGCACGTAGATGAAGGAGCCGCCGGACCAGGTCGCGGTGTTGAGCGCGGCGAACTTGTTGTCGCCGACCGGGATCACCGAGCCGAAGTACTCCTTGAAGAGCTCCTCGTGCTCGCGCAGGCCGGTGTCGGTGTCGACGAAGATGACACCCTTCTCCTCCAGGTCCTCGCGGATCTGGTGGTAGACGACCTCGGACTCGTACTGAGCCGCGACGCCGGCGATGAGGCGCTGCTTCTCCGCCTCGGGGATGCCGAGCTTGTCGTAGGTGTTCTTGATGTCCTCGGGCAGCTCGTCCCAGGAAGCGGCCTGCTTCTCGGTGGAGCGCACGAAGTACTTGATGTTGTCGAAGTCGATGCCGGTGAGGTCGGAGCCCCACGTGGGCAGCGGCTTCTTGCCGAACAGGCGCAGGCCCTTGAGTCGGAGGTCGAGCATCCACTCCGGCTCGTTCTTGAGCGCGGAGATGTTGCGGACGACCTCCTCCGACAGGCCACGCTTGGCCGCGGCCCCGGCTTCGTCGGAGTCGGCCCAGCCGAACTTGTAATTCCCGAGGCCCTCAAGCTCCGGGCGGTCGGTGACAGTCACCTTCCGGTCTCCTTGCTCTCTTTTATCCGTACGGGGCTGACGTGCGTGGTGCACACCCCGTCGCCGTGTGCGATGGTGGCCAGCCGCTGCACCGGAGTGCCGAGCAGCTGCCCGAATGCTTCGGTCTCGGCCTCGCACAGCTGCGGGAACTCCGCGGCTGCGTGCGCGACCGGGCAGTGGTGCTGGCAGAGCTGGTCGCCGCCCGACTTCGCCTTGGTGGCGCTGGCCGCATACCCCTCCGCCGACAGCGCCTCGGCCAGCATCTGCACGCGCCGGTCTGCGGGCACTGCGCTCATCACCGGCTCCAGCCGCTCCACCAGGCCCTTGACCTGGGAACGGGCGAAGTCGGACACCGCCTCCTCGCCCAGACGCTCGGCCAGGAAGCGCAGGGCGCTGCCGGCCAGGTCGTCGTAGGCGTGCTCGAAGGCGCTGCGCCCCGCATCGGTGATGGCGAACAGTTTCGCCGGTCGCCCGCGCCCGCGCTGCCCGCGCGGTCGCATGGTGCGAGGCTCGATCATCCCCTCGGCCTCCAGCGCGTCGAGGTGGCGACGGACCGCCGCTGGGGTCAGTCCGAGCCGCTCCCCGAGAGCCGCGGCCGTGATGGGGCCATGCTCGAGAATGAGCCTGGCGACGCGCGCACGCGTACCCGAGTCCATCCCCTGCATGTTTTTCACAACATCAGTGTGCCGTAATTCCTTCCCGGTCACCAAACGAACCGGGAATGGAATTTCTCACGCAGGATAGGCTTACCTAACTCTTCTGAGCAGCGTGAATGCGGCGAAAGCACAACCCATCAGGACGAGGATCACGACCCCCATCGCGGCAGCCGTACCGCCCGCCAGACCCACCATCGGGGCGGCCAGCGCTCCGAGGGCGAACTGCAGCACGCCCAGCAGGGCGCTCGCGCTTCCGGCGATCTGCGCGGGCTGGCTGGCCAGGGCCAGGGCTCCCGCGCCGGGCATGACCAGTCCGGCGCCCGACTGCAGCAGGAACAGTCCCGCCAGCACGCCCCACAGGCCCAGGCCCGCCAGCGCGGACACCAGCACCAGGACGCCGCCGCCGAGGCAGACGAACAGGCCGGCCATGACGAGCTTGCCGGGATCGACCCGTCCGGCCAGGCGTCCGCCGACCTGGGCCATGACGGTCAGGGCCAGGGCGTTGACGCCGAAGATGAGGGCGTACTGGCCGGCCGAGACGCCGTAGATCTCCTGCAGCACGAACGGCGAGCCGGAGATGTAGCCGAACATGGCGGCGAAGCCCAGGCCGGAGGCGAGCGCCGGCGCCATGAACCTGCGGTCGCGCAGCAGCTTCCAGAAGGTGACCGCCGTCGGGCGCAGGCCGCCCGCGGCGCGGTCCTCGGCGGGCAGCGTCTCGCGCACGCCCGGGATGGTCATGGCCAGCAGCACCAGCCCGGCCAGGCTCAGGGCGACGAACACGCCGCGCCAGGAGGTGAACTCCAGCAGCTGCGCGCCCGCGATCGGGGCCAGGATCGGGGCCAGGCCGCTGACCAGCATCAGGTTGGCGAAGATGCGCGCGATGGCGGCGCCGTCGTACATGTCGCGCACGATGGCCCGCACGATCACCAGCGCGGCGCCGCCCAGGATGCCCTGCAGCAGGCGCAGGACGATGAGCGAGCCGACGTTCGGGGCGAAGGCGCACAGCAGGGAGGCGATCGTGTAGCCGCCGACGCCGACGAGCAGCGGCAGGCGCCGGCCGCGGCTGTCGCTCAGCGGCCCGGCCATGACCTGGCCGAGCGAGACGCCGATGAGACAGGCGGTCAGGGTGAGCTGGACCTGCGCGGGCCCGGTGGCCATCTCGTGGGTGATCGCCGGCAGCGCCGGGAGGTACATGTCGATCGACAGCGGGCCGATCGCCGACAACGCTCCCAGGATGAGCAGGAGCAGTCCCCGGCGTTCCCTCCGTTGGGCGGGGGCCTCCACTGCCACGGACATGCGCGCACTCCTCTTCCCTCGCAGGCCTGAAAGGGCCCCGACGAGGGCCGAGGAGTGCTAACAGCTATCCGGTCATCCCTTATTCCCATTTAGTTGGATGACGTAGGAATGGGCGCCTTGCGGGTCCTGGAAGAGCCCGAACGGCCCCTTCGGCGAGTCCATGCGCGGGATGTAGACCGCCGCGCCCAGCTCCTGGGCACGGGCGATCGTGTCGTCCAGATCGGCCACGGCGAAGAACGGCAGCCAGAAGCTCGGCACCTCTTCGGGGTAGCTGGGCGGCATCGTGACCATGCCCGCGACGGAGTCCTGCCCGAGCAGGAAGGTGTGGTAGCTGAACGGCCCGACGCCGGGCACGTCGGTGGTCGTCACGTCGGTCGTCCAGCCGAACACGTCGCCGTAGAAGCGCCCCGCGGCCTCGACGTCACGGGAGTTGAGCTCGTTCCAGCAGTAGGCGCCCGGCTCGTCGACCAGCCGCGCCCCGACGTGCTCCTGGGCCTCCCAGACGGAGAAGAACGCGCCGTCGGCCGCCTGGAACAGCGCCATCGCGCCCTGGTCGAAGATCTGCATGCGCTCCATGACCACCTGGCCGCCGGCGTTCTTGACCCGGTCGGCGGTGGCCGCGATGTCGTCGGTGGCGACGTAGGTGTTCCAGACCGACGGCATGCCCTCGGAGAAGACGGGCCCGATGCCGGCCACGACCTTGTCGCCGAGGAAGAACTCCGCGTAGCCGCCCGCCTCGGGTTCGGGGTGGACGCGCACCGCCCACCCGAACAGCGCGCCGTAGAAGGCCTGCGAGGCCTCGACGTCGGTGCTCGACAGATCCACCCAGCAGGGCACGCCCTGCTCGTACGATTGCCGCTCTGACATTTCCCCTCCTTCTCGACGTAGTCAGCCTTTCACGCATCGCAGTCGAAGGCCCGGCGATCCGCCTTCTGGCGTGCTTTGCGCCGCCAAAGCGCTCCTGGGGCGCTGACCGGCGCCCGGGGTCCCTAAACTCGTGGCCATGGACTCCCCAGCCGTCGAGGTCATCGATCTGGTCAAACGGTACGGCGGCGCCACCGCGGTCGACGGGCTCACCCTGTCGGCGGCCCGTGGCGCGGTCACCGCGATCCTCGGACCCAACGGCGCGGGCAAGACCTCCACGATCGAGATCTGCGAGGGGTTCCGCGAGGCCGACGCGGGCACCGTGCGCGTGCTGGGCCTGCCGCCCTCCGACGGCTCGCTGCGCGCCAGGGTCGGCGTGATGCTGCAGGCCGGAGGGGTGCCGCCCGCGGTGCGCTGCGGCGAGTGGCTGCGGCTGGTGTCGCGCTTCTACGCCCGCCCGCTCGACCCCGGCGCCCTGATGGCCCGGCTGGGCCTGACCGACCACGCGCGCACGCCGTACCGCCGCCTGTCCGGCGGCCAGCAGCAGCGCCTGTCGCTCGCCGCCGCGGTCATCGGCCGGCCCGAGCTGGTCTTCCTCGACGAGCCCACCGCCGGGCTCGACCCGCAGGCCCGCCACGCGTGCTGGGACCTGGTCGCCGACCTGCGTACGGCAGGCGTCGGCGTCGTGCTCACCACCCACCACATGGACGAGGCCGAGCGGCTGGCCGACCACGTCGTCATCATCGACCGCGGGCGCGTCGTCGCCGAGGGCAGCCCGGCGTCGCTGACCGGGGCCGAGCGCCAGCTCCGCTTCCGCGCCCGGCCCGGGCTGGCGCTGGAGGAGCTCCTGACGGCCCTGCCCACCGGCAGCGCGGCCAAGGAGTCTCCGGCGGGTCACTACATCATCGAGGGGCAGGTCGACCCCGAGCTGCTGGCGACCGTCACCGCCTGGTGCGCCGCCGAGGGTGTCACAGCCGACGACCTCAGCATCGAGCGGCGCACCCTGGAAGACGTCTTCCTGGAGCTGACGGGCAGGGAGCTGCGATGACCCCCGTACGGCGGAGCGGCGTGACAGGAGCCGTGCCGGCCTTCCATGCCTGCCGCCGGGCACTCGACCGGCGTGACAAGGCATCCGATCCCAGGAGCGACTCGTGACCGCCCTAGACCTCACCCCGGCCCCCGGCGCGGCGCCGCTCGGCCGGATGGTGGCCGCGCAGGCGGGCGCCGAGATCCGGGCGATCCTGCGCAACGGCGAGCAACTGCTGCTCACGCTGATCATCCCGGTGCTGCTGCTGGTCGGCTTCTCCCTGGCGCCCCTGGTCGACGTCGGCCAGTCGCGCCGGGTCGACTTCCTCACCCCGGGCGTGCTCGCGCTGGCCATCATGTCCACCGCCTTCACCGGCCAGGCCATCGCCACCGGCTTCGAGCGCCGCTACGGCGTGCTCAAGCGCCTGGGCGCCACTCCCCTGTCGCGCGCCGGGCTGCTGCTGGCCAAGACCCTCGCCGTCCTGGCCGTCGAGCTGCTCCAGGTCGTCGTGATCATCGGTGTCGCCCTGGCCCTGGGATGGCGGCCCGCCGGCTCGCTCCTGGCCGCCGTGCCGTACCTCCTGCTGGGCACCGCGGCCTTCAGCGGCCTGGGCCTGCTCATGGCGGGCGTCCTGCGCGCGGAGGCGACCCTGGCCGCGGCCAACCTCGTCTACCTGGTGCTGCTCGGCTGCGGCGGCGTGGTCTTCCCGCTGTCGGTCTTCCCCGGCGGGGTGGAGAGGGTGCTGGAGCTGCTGCCGATCTCGGCGCTGACCGGCGGGCTGCGGGCGGTGCTGATGGAGGGCCAGGGGCTCGCGCTCGGGCCGCTGGCCGTGCTCGCGGCGTGGACCGTCGTGACGCTGGGGCTGGCCTCGCGCACCTTCCGCTGGGAGTAGCCGCGGGGACGGAGCGGACCTTCCTCCCCCTGTCACCCGACGTCGGAAATGTCGGCTCGGCTGAGTAGGCTCGGAGCTCTCCGCCCGACATGTGAGGATCCCCGTGACCGTCAACGCCCTCGATCGTCCCTTCGACGACGGCAAGTCCCGCCTGCCGCGGCTGGGCTCGCTGGCCCGGCACGCCGCCGACGCCATCCCGCCGTCGGGCCTGGTGATGCTCGGGATCCTGTCGGTCCAGGTGGGCGCCGCCTTCGCCAAGGAACTGTTCGCCGTGCTGCCGCCGAGCGCGGTGGTCTTCCTGCGCATCGGCGCTGGCGCCCTGGTCATGCTGCTGGTGGCGCGGCCCAAGATCAAGGGCCTGTCGTGGCGCGACTGGGCGATCGGGCTGACCTTCGGCGGCACGCTCGCCCTGATGAACCTGTCGTTCTACGAGGCCCTGTCGCGCCTGCCGATGGGCATCGCCGTGGCCATCGAGTTCCTCGGCCCCCTGGGCGTGGCGGTGGCCGCGTCACGCAAGCGGCTCGACCTGCTGTGGGTCAGCCTGGCCGCGATCGGCGTCGTGCTCATGGCGCCGTGGCAGGAGTCGGCGTCGGTCAGCTGGGTCGGCATCGGCTTCGCCCTGGTCGCGGGGGCGTGCTGGGCGGCCTACATCCTGCTGTCGGCCGCGGCGGGCAGCCGCTTTCCCGGCACGACCGGGCTGACGTTCGCGATGGTGGTGTCAGCGGTGTTCATCGCGCCGGTGGGCGTGACGACCGGCGGCGCCGACCTGCTCCAGCCGGAGCTGCTGCTGATCGGCCTGGGCGTGGGGCTGCTGTCGTCGGTGATCCCCTACTCGCTCGAGCTGAAGGCGCTGCGCCGGATGCCCAAGCACGTGTTCGGGGTGCTGATGAGCCTGGAGCCCGCGGCGGCGGCCATGATCGGGCTGGTGGTGCTGGGCGAGATCCTCGACCTGCTGCACTGGGCGGCGATCGGGTGCATCATCGCGGCCAGCCTGGGCGCGACGCGGGCGGGCGAGAAGTCGGGCTGACGGCGAGAAAGCCCGCACCCGTGGCGGGGTGCGGGCTTCCCGGCCCCGCAGAGGAGCCGGGGCCGGTCAGTGGGGCCGAGGCCGGTCGGTGCGGCCGGGCCGGGTTGGTGCGGCCGAGCTGTCTGTTCGGCCGCTGTCTGTGCGGCCGCTGTCTGTGCGGCCGCTGTCTGTGCGGCCGCTGTCTGTGCGGCCGCTGTCTGTGCGGCCGCTGTCTGTGCGGCCGCTGTCTGTGCGGCC